>JANLYX010000065.1:0-197844 GCA_031365865.1 Hyphomicrobium sp.
TCATCATGATCGATAGTCCGACAAAAAATATTACGCCGGACATCAACCCTGAACTAGTTGCGGCGTTCTACGAGCATCTCTATGAGCTTGCAGAGGGCGATCTAAATTCCACACAGATAATCATCATTGACCAGTCTCTAGTTCGACCCGCTGATGGCTCGCCCCTGTCCTTTAAAGACAGACTCATGCAACGAGGTGATCCGGATCATCCACCGCTTATTTCTTACTATGATGGGCCTTAACATTGGAGCACTAGGCTGCTTAGCCTTGGGCCGCATCAGGGCAGACATATTGAGCGATCTGTCTCAGATTCATACTAGGCTCTCAACGGATTGCCGGACAGTATTCGTCCCTGATGGGCCGCTTTCAAGGTACAAACAGACTCCGCCGATATAGTGAAGCTAGGCGTCAATCGGCGGATGGGCGATGTCTGAAATCTCTGCTTTTCGACTGTTCCAAGGCATTTCAAAAAGTTACAAGACATTTCAAACACAACAAGCCTAGGGCCTGTCGTTGTCGTGCCATTTCCACTAACACTGCGTACAAGGCCTAGATCACACACCCCGCACCTCGCCCGTTCCAATATGCACGGCCGGAAATTTTCCGTCCGCCCCGAACCATCTTTGCAATCCCGAAATGTCTTTCGGCGTCATTGCGCGCGGACCGACCGGCAGCAGTCCAGAGATCACTGGATCGATCGATGCTACCGGCAACCATTCGACTATACCAAAATTATTTGAAGTCCACGGTCGCGGTACGAATAACGGCTTCGGCGCTTGAACCCGAACCCGCGAAGAAATCCATGATGATCGGGCGTTCGTCATTTGATGCGACATACCGAAACAGCCTTGCAAGCTCTTCGAAATCTTTGGGGTTGTCGAAGACCTTTGCGCCCATAAGCGACTTCAGGTGAGTGACCGAAACCTGAGATTGTTTGTAGAAGTATGTCCCGCGAACTTGAGTTGCTAATTCATCGTCCGCAACTTCGTCATCGGTAGCGGCGTCTTCTTGATCATCAAGAAGTTCGGCTGATACGGGTCGCAAGTGAGCTTTCCGAAACGGCGGTTCGGTATGGTCTTCGCGAAATTCAACAAGCCCAAATTTGATTTGGTTCGCCATATCGTCGGGATTTGAATATCGCCAACCTGCGTCAGGCACTTTGCAAGGTAGCTTAGTTTTTGGATGCTCCACGTCGTATCGCGGTCCATCGCCGCCCGGCCATGAAATATCACGGTCGCGCCAAGGTCCGTTGCCATCAATGCGCTTATACCTACTCCACTTCTTTGAAGGATGCCCCTTGGGCAAGGCCGCATACCAAAACTGAAGATGCGCTTCTACGGTCTTGTCGTCATCGCCGTGGACGCCACGAAGGCGGACGTATTCATCCCATATTTCGCGTGCGCCCGGCTTTTCTTCGCGCCAAACGGATTTCGCTTCCTTCAGCGCAGCCAATGACCGTGCATAAACCAGAATGTATTCGTGACCGACCGACAGAAGTTTTGCGTCGTTCTTTCGGCCCTTTTCCCACACCATTTGGGCGATGAAATTTTCAGGGCCGAACACGTCGTCGCAAAGCTGGCGAAGGTTGCAAACTTCAGCATCGTTGATGCTGATCAGAATGACGCCTTCCTCTTTCAGCATTTGTCGCGCCATCGAAAGACGCGGATACATCATCGAAAGCCAATTCGAATGAAACCGTCCGGCCTTTTCAGGCGCGGTTGTCGTCATCTCGCCGTCTTCGGTCATTTGCCCAGTCTGGCGAAGATAGGCCGCAAGCGGGTCTGAAAAATCGTCGCGATAAATGAAATCGTTGCCAGTGTTATAGGGCGGATCGATATAGATCAGTTTCACCCGCCCGAAATAAGAATTGTAAAGTAGCTTCAGAACCTCAAGGTTCTCGCCTTCGATGAAAACATGCCGCGCATCGTCGAAATTGTCGCTTTGACCACGTTCAGGAACCAACGTTGCCCGCGACGGGGCTTGCAGCATGGCGATAGCTTCACGCTTGCCCGGCCACGTCAAACCATAGCGTTCCGGCCCCGTGGCCACCGCGTCGCCTGCCAGCTCTGCCAAATGATCAAGGTCGAGTTGGCCATCCGAAAACGCTTCCGGAACCACGCTCTTCAAGCGTGCCAGCAATTCGGATTTAAAATCTGGTGAAGTATCTGCAATGCGTTCAGTTTCTGGCATTTTGGCCATGTGGCTAGCGATCCAATAGTGTCTGATAATGTGCTGCAAAGGCTGTCGATTGATAGCCGTACCGAGTGCGGTGGGGAAGCAGCAACTTGCCGGATTTTTGGAGGCATTGGCAACGGCATCGATTCCCAAATGCCGGGCCAATGGTGCTGGCTGTTGGTTTTGGCCTGTCGGGCTTTCAGGGTTTGGGCGCTTGCTTACCCTCGACAACGGTTGCAGCCTGTCGCAACAACTCTGCAAGGTCGCGCTGGGCTGGCGCGTTGTGCGTACCAAGCTGGCGGATGATTTCGGCCTGCCGGGGTGTGCTGACTTTGCCATAGCTGTTGAACGTCGTCATGACGTGTTCGTGGCCAAGGTTTTGGCTCCACGCTTTGAATTCTTCAGGTGAACGGCAAACCTGTTCGCCGAGCTGCGCGAGCGTGTGACGGAAGCTGTGGGGGTGGAAGTACGGCAAGCCCGAGCGTTCGAAGGCATCGCGGAAAATGCGGCGAACAGCGTTGGCAGTGGTCCAATGCTCGCGTGCCAGTCCGGCTGCGCGAAAGCTGTCTCCTTGGTATTGAACCAGAGTTTTTGGAAAAAGTGGGTCGGCCGCTGACCACAAATGCTCGCTCGTTAGTGCCAAAACCCAATCGGCAAAAATAGATCGCACATCATCGCCAACCGGCATAAAATACGTTTCGAAGCTCTTGCTGAATTTGGTTGCGACTTCGCGGGCGTCTAGAGTTACGCGGCTGTTGGCAAGATCAACATGTTGGAGCTTCAAAGATACCATTGCTCGGTCACGGCAGCCCGTCATTAGTGTAAAGGCAACTGAAGCGCGGTCGCGTTGTTCGAGAGCGGTTGATGATGGCATTGTGCGAATTGCGTGTTGCGCTTGCTCCAATGATGGAAACGGGCGCTGGGTGTGAGATTGTGCAGCGCGATTATCTTTTTCTGACAGGTTGAAATAGTCAGCGTCGGCATATGTGAATCGCGATTTGTAGCCGGGCTGTGCGGCGAGCCATATGAATAGCGACCGCAAAGTGTTGAGCGTGGCTCGCTGGGTCGCAAGGCTGAGTGGTTTGCCGGTCGCGGTGTTGGTTTGCGCCGCCAGCGTCTTTTTAAACGCCACAGCCTGTTGAATATGAAAGCGTTTGAAGTCCTGGTAGCCGTTGTGTCGCTCAAAGCGAGCAATGGCGGTTGCTACGCTGTCAATCGTGGGTTCGCTGTAGCGCTGGGCTTCCTTCAAATAGATCAGATATTCGCGCTTAATGCGTTCGTTCGCAGGGCAGTGTGTTCGCATAGAATGGCCTCTCCATTTGAAAGCACAGTTCAGGCACGGTCAGGTGTTTTCAATTAAGCGTTGCTGGCTTTGGGGAAACTGGACGTCGCAACCGCCGCTTACAGTGGCGACATTGATCAGTGCGACGCGCCGGTAGATAAAGGTTTCGCAGACTTCGCAAATGCCTCTGAGGTTGCCCGAAGTCAGCGTGATCGGCACGTAATCCAGCATCTGCGCTGCCGGGCGGCGCGGCGAGCGGCACTTGAGACAAAACAGGTGGCCGATGGAGCAAGGCTTTCGTGCCTTTTGCCGCCGATCATTCAAGAAGTGTTTGAGGTCTTGTCCGAGAATAAGAACCGGTCGGGGTTCACGGATGTGGGGCAGGTCAGATTTTAGCCAATGTTGCACCGTGTTTTTGTGAACGCCAAGGAGTAGTGCAACTTCGGAGATCGTATAGTTGCGGTGAATTTTGACCCGCCGCACGTCGATCTTGCGCTTTGCCATGGATCATGTCGCCCCCGTCTCGATCAGGCGGCGAATATCTTCAACACGCCAAGCGGTGGTGCGGGGGCCGAGTTTAACGGGCTGGGGAAAGCGCCCGGATTTGACGCCAGCCCACCAAGTCGATTTGCTGACAGGGATTGGACCACGCGGGGCAAGGATGGACGATAGCCGGACGAAGCCAGTCTCAGGTAGTGCGTTGGGTTGTAACACGATGTGCCTCCATTCGATGGCGAATGAAGGAGTCGTAAGCTGTGCGAGATGGGTTGTGGCCGAACGGGCGTGAGCTAAAACGAATTCGGCTATTGGTATGCCGAATTCGGCTTTGGGCAGTCCATATACGGGGCGACGAAGCCCTTCAACGTCGCGGCTTCCTTCAGATATTTTGAAACGGTTTCGTTCGTCATTTTCAGCCCAAGGCGCTGCGCTTCGCTGGCGATATCTTGAGGAACTGGGCTCTTCTTGCCCTTTGGGTCGTAACCGTAGCCGCCGACAGCCGAAGCTACAACAATTGTGAGAAGGCTCTTGCGCTCAGTGGTGCCAATGGCATCATCTTGGATACCTTCTGCAAGTTTCGAGTTGGTCTGTTCGAGCAACGCAGCGTTCTTGCTCGCCTGCGCAAGAGCGTCCCGGAGTGAAGCGATTTCCTCTTCGTGCGCGCCATTCAGTCCGTCGATTTGCACTTGAGCTTCCAGCCACTCATCAAACGTCCTTTGCCCTTCCTCTTCGCACTCTTCGCATACTTTTTGCAAGGCCACGAGTGCGTCGCGCGTTGCGTGCAATTCAGTTTTGATAGTAGTAATTTCTTCAGCATAAGCGGCGCACAGATCATGCCAATATTGAATAGGTTCACCTCGGGCAAACGTGCATTCAATAAATGCATCGGGGACGGAGAGTTTGTATTTGTGCGCCCAAGTCAAGAAGTCCAAGGGCGAAAAAAATTCCGGCAGTTCTTGCCAAATTACAGCCCGTTCTATTAGGTCCAAACGTTTGGCATATTCGAGCGCGAATAGGGACGTACCGAGGTAGGGACGCACCAAATCCCAGGTGACAAAATTTGGGTCTTTCCCAAGTGACAGCGCAACGGCTTCTGCAGAAGAGAGAAATGCACACCGGCCAAAGTGTCCGAAATCGGCTTCTGTCCCAAACCGATTGAATGGCCTGGTTCGGTCCTGTTCAATCATCACTTCGTGGGCCGTAGCGAGCACTTGTTCCGGCCGCATTCTTGATAGGTCCTCGAGGAACGTCTGCCGAAGTCCCACCAATATTTGCAGGGTTTCCTCTGGCGTGTCTCCAAAAGGACGATGCACCGCATGGGCAGTCATCACGTTGCACCAGTGGTCGTCCAAGAAGTCGATCAATTCCGGAGCGTGAGAAGCCATGGCAGATGTCCCCGCAATACTTGTTCGAACGCGTCCGCTAAAATTCCGCGGCGTACGGTGCGGATTAACTTAGTTTAATGACGTGCACTGGGCGTTGGAGGGGCAGCAACGTGGCAGCACCGCGCTGGTTTGCGTACCATTGGCGTACCATTTGGGCGCTGGGCACGACAAAACTGCTCTACTGCAGCCTCAATTTAATTAAAGAATTTCAGTAGGTTGGGTTTGGTTGCGGGGGCAGGATTTGAACCTACGACCTTCAGGTTATGAGCCTGACGAGCTACCGGGCTGCTCCACCCCGCGATACCTAGGATGAGTGGTGTCATCGCCGCCTGAACGCTCGCCGCCAATAAGCAAGAGACTTAGAAATGGCGCCGAACCGCAAGCGGCCCGCTTAAAGCCGCCCATAAGCAGGGATGACAAAAGCCGCCCGTTGCCAGGCGGCTCCCAATCACCCGCTTATAACACAAAAAGTCCGAAGGGAAAGCCCGCGTTGCAGTTTATCCCGGTTCCGCCAATCCGAGTCCGCGCGCCCCCGGTGCGGACTACGCTGGCCTTAGAGCTAATCGAGCGTTTGAAGGGCCGATGACTCTAACAGGGTTTATTGTCGCACACCGCTTCATGCCACGCCGTACAAGCGATTGAGAAGGTTTTCAGCGGGCCGCCGCCATAGTGTATGCATCGCGGCTCAACGACTGAAGTCATGCGTGTACCAGCCGAGCGCCAGGCCCTATCCATGGCGTTTGCGCCGTTCGCGAGTTAAAAGCAAGCATGACTTCGAAGCAATCTCCGCAACCAGCCCATCAAACGCCCGCGCTCGCCGAGGGCTTCGTGCTGCTCGACAACAGCACGCGGTCCGATGCCATCTCCGTGCTGTTTGAGCATCCAACGGAAATCGTTCGGGCCGATACGCCCGGCGACGTGGCAGCGGCACTGACACGTCTCAAAAGCGGCCTTGCCAATGGCCTGCACGCAGCCGGATTTTTCTCCTACGAGCTCGGCTATGTCCTGGAGCCAAAACTCGCTGGACTGATGCCACCCGAGCGATCCATGCCGCTGCTGTGGTTCGGGCTTTATACGCGGCCGCGCGAAATGTCGGGCGCCGAGGTGCAAAGCTGGCTCAAAGCCGAGGCCATTGGAAATCCGTTTCTCGGAGCGCTTGAGCATAGCTGGGATGCCGGCGCCTATCTCGAGCGTTTCGAGAAGGTCCAGGAAAACATCCGTTCTGGCGACATTTATCAGCTCAACCTGACCTTCAAGGCCAAGTTCGAACTCAAGGGCTCGCCGCTGGCGCTGTACCGCGATTTGCGTCTGAAGCAGCGCGTCGCTTACGGCGGTTTGGTTGACACCGGTGACGTGACAATCCTGTCGGCATCGCCCGAGCTCTTCATCGAGCGGCGCGGCCGGGTCATTTGGACAAGGCCGATGAAAGGCACAGCACCTCGAGCCGGGACCTACGAGGGCGATGCCGAGGTTCGCCGCTATCTCGCCAACGACGTTAAGAACCGCGCCGAAAACCTGATGATCGTCGATTTGATGCGCAATGACCTCGGGCGTATCGCCAATCTGGGCTCTGTGTCGGTGACGGATCTATTCACCGTCGAGACCTTCAAGACGTTGCATCAGATGACCTCGGGCGTACGTGCCGAACTCAAGGACGGCGTCGCAATCGAAGACCTGTTAAAGGCAATTTTTCCGCCAGGCTCGGTTACCGGCGCGCCGAAAATTCGCGCCATGGAATTGATCAGGAGCCTTGAGACGGAAGCGCGCGGCGTCTATTGCGGCGCTATCGGGCGCTTTGAACCGGGCGGCAATGCGCTCTTCAATGTGGCTATTCGAACCGCCGTCATCAGTCGCGGCGGAGCGGGTGAAATGGGTATCGGCTCGGGCGTCGTGGCCGATAGCCAGGGTGCCAAGGAATACGCCGAATGTCAGCTAAAAATGAAGTTTTTGACCGATCCTGTCCGGCGCTTCGAGCTGATAGAGACGATGCTGCACGAGCCGGCAAAAGGCATCTGGCTTCTTGATCGCCATTTGAAACGGCTGGCGGCGTCCGCGGGATATTTTGGTTTTGTCTTTGATGCTGGGAAGGTCCGCGATGCGATCCAATCGGCGGTTCAACCGAAGGCTTCCGAGAGACTGCGGGTGCGACTCCTGCTCGACGAAGAAGGCCATGTGTCTGTAACGGTGACGCCACAACCGGCAATGGCCGGGGATGCCGTCATGTCATACGTCGTTTCAAACTCACGGCTGAGCAGCGTTGACCAGTTTCTTTATCACAAGACGTCGCGCCGCGAGCTTTACGATACGGAATGGAAGCACTACTCGGAAACCTTGGGCGCAGACGAGGTCGTCTACCTCAACGAGCGCGGTGAACTGGCCGAAGGCAGCCGAACCACGATTTTCATCAAACGTGGCGACAAATTTCTGACGCCGCCGTTGAGCGCCGGATTGTTGCCTGGAACTCTGCGTGAAGAGTTAATTGCGGACGGCCGCGCCATCGAGACCAAACTCGGTCTTGAGGATTTAGAGGCGGCCAGCGAGGTTTATCTCGGAAATTCGGTCAGGGGGTTGGTCAAGGCCGCGCCTCTGACGCGTGTTGAAAAATAGGCCAGGGCTGGAAATTGCAAAGGCTGCTAAATCCCACGTGCCGCACTTATCGTTTTAGTGGGTCGAGGTCGGCTGGCTCGGCCTAGTTTCAAATTTGGCGTCGACTAAACCGCGCTCGCCACCTGAGATCGACATCGCGACAAATGCCGCAAGCGTCAAGGCGACCGCTGCCGCAATTGCGTACATGGACAGTCGCACCCGCCGTGCGTACGTATCGGATAAGCTTTTCCTCATGGCGACCCGTTTAAGGGATGATGAAGGCTGCTTTCCAGACCCTTCCATGTCGCGCGACACCATCGCACACGACGTCTCGTTTGCATCGCAGCAAACAATCGTAAGACAACGGTGGATCGGATCAAAGGCCGCGAAGCATGCACCCTAGAGCTAGAATCACCTGGGCAATTAAAAGGGCCGCGAATTCGTTGCCGGTCAGCAGTGGAATGGTGGCATTGAATTGTTTCGAGATCAAAACGATCA
This sequence comes from Hyphomicrobium sp., assembly GCA_031365865.1. GTDB lineage: Bacteria > Pseudomonadota > Alphaproteobacteria > Rhizobiales > Hyphomicrobiaceae > Hyphomicrobium_B. Next base: position 8,425 of record JANLYX010000065.1, read on the forward strand.
CGGTCAGAATGACAGAGAACATGAACGTCATAATTCCTGGCGCTTTTAATCCCACCGGTCTTACTCCCTCAAGGCTTGTGGACCGCACGTGCATGTGTCGTTCCCCCGATTGACGTTTCGAGTCGCATTGCGGGCGTTATAGCAGGCCCAAGCAGGCAACGCGCAAGTGCTAGATTTACGGCATGTGGAAAGCTTGGGGCTTGGCGAGTACAAGCCCATATTTCTTGTGTAACTGACGCTTAGGCCACAGGCGTCATTGCGGTGGGCCGGCGCCTGAAGAGACGGCGTAGCCACAGAAGGCTAAGCAGACCAAAAACGCCAAGTCCCGCGACCGCACCAGGATACTTATCCCAAATCAACCAGGGATCGATGTGTCCCTGCCACGCTCGCGTTAAATCAGCCGCAAAAGCCTTGGGAGAAAACGCCCCGCCATTTTCAAGCATCATGGTCACCGCGGCGGTCTGGTCGGCACTTGACAGGATCGCGCCGCGAACCCGCTGCGACGCTAGGATTTGCATTTTGCGAGGGGATTCGGCGACGGCTTTCAAGACCTGTTCGCGGGGCCCGGCTTCGAGGCCTTTGATGTAGCCCGCGAGGGCCGTGAGTTCGCCGTCGGATAGGCTCTTGGCTAGCACTTTGAGCGCTCCGGATTCGACGCTGAACAATACATCGCGCGCCTCCCGCGATACCGATGCGACGCGCGTGATCGCCGTCCGGTCTTCCAGCGCCAGAACACGGGCGAGCGAGGCGTGGCTAAAATCTTCAGGCTTAGCGTGGCGGTAGAGCTCGGCCTCGACGACCGCGTCAAGTTTGTCGCCGGCAACTTTAGTCCACGCCAATGCGCTGGCGACAGAGCGCGTTTCGCGCGCGATCTCGAGACCCTTAACCGGCATGACGTGAACGGCTTCATTGAGCGACCCGTCGTTTAGACGATTTATTACGCCGGGCTCGCCTTCTTCAGGCACCAGAAGTCCGACCACTTCATCGAGCCGGGGCAGGCTTTCGGGCTTTACGTCATCTAGAAATGTCCGGAAGCTGGCATTGTTGTCGGCCAGTTTTAATACAACGGCGTGGGCTCTCTTGAAGCTTTGCCAGATTTCCAGAACGCGATCTGCGGAAGCGGAAGCAATGTCTTTGACGTGCTCGTTGATCTGATCGTGGATCGTCGTCGCCAGCTCTTCTTGCACTTTGTCTTTGGTGGCCTTGGCTTTCATCTCCGTGGCGATAATTGGAAGAACGCCATTGCGGAATTCCCACAGATCTTTGGCAATCAGCACTAGTCCCACGCCGCCGGCAACCACGGAAACGAGGCGCGAGAGAACACTGCCGACAATACGTTGACCGATCCGCGTGGCCAAATTGGCCAGTTGCCGCCGTACGACGAGGATGGTGGCGCCGGCAATGCCACCGCTACTTTGTTTGAGGATGTCGGCCGATGAAATTTCCGCCCCGCCTTTTTCCGGGACCACGGCCAGATCTTTGCCGGCATCACCCGCGACCGCTTGCGCCATCGCGGCGCCGTAGCGCGGACCGACGAAGGCTTTGAGGCAATTTAAAATCGGCGTGGCGGCATCCTGACTTGCCAGCTCGAAGGATTTTCCGACATCCTTGGCAACGCCGGTCGCAAGAGATTCCATGGCGGCCTTCACGGCATCGGATCGATATACGCGCTCCGCCACCGTGGTTGCCAGTTTTTGTGAAATCTCGGCGTTGGCAAGAGACTTGATAAGTTCGGCCCAACTTGTCTCTTTCTTGACTTCGTCAATTGCAAGATCGACGCGCTTATCGATCAACTCATCCAAGCCGCTTTTGCGCCACTGATCGGAAACGACGGCGGCGAAATCGACTTTGCCGGTGCCGGCTTTCAAAGCGTCGGCTGAAATGGCGGTGATGACGGTTCTAAAGCCGTCCTCGTCGCGGGCTTGGCAATCCTCGTAATCGGCGCGGGACAGTTGCTCGACGGCGAGAGCCGGCAAAATCTGACCAGAGACCAGCGACGCGCTTACGATCAGCGAAACAAGAAAACGTGAGACGCAGGGCAATTCGAGGTTCCTCGCACTGTGCTGTCGACGATCACTATAGCGGGTCAATCCTGCCACGACAGTGACGCCGTACGGCCGGGGGCGGACAACAGCTGTACCGGAAAGTCTACGAACTCATTGTGTCACATCGAACGAATTCGCGATGGCGGCGTTGAAGAAGAGACGGGTTGCGGAATTTGACCAGTATTCCGCATCGCAACATAGCCAAGCGACTGATTTTTCTCCTTTTGGGCAGAAATGGTGCAGTGCGGCAACTGGTCCAGGGATAGAGGTGTATATGATCTCCAAACATAAAAGGTCTGGTAGTTTCAGGATCTTCCGAGTAAAAGCGGAAGGCTATTGTTAAGACTGCGAGGGCGTAGAATTAGCCATTCTGCGGCAGCGCGACAAAGTTGCGTTAGCATTGAAGTTGCTACGGTCGTATTGATGTTCGCGTGGTGTAAGAGCGAGTTCAACGTAACATATGAGAAATGTTCAGAAATTTCAGGCGCCTCGGGGCAGCCTGTTCATTCCTGGTGGTTCGACGGCGGTATTACTCATCCATTCGCTTGGAGGGTCGCCCTTAGAGCTGAAATTCGTAGCCCATTCTCTGTCGCGCCAGGGTTATACGGTCTACTGCCCGGTCGTGCCTGGAATCACGTTTGGTACTGACGTGTCCGGCATGTCGACATGGCGCGACTGGTATCATGCCGTTGAACAAGCATTCGACGATCTCAAAAAACATTGTGAGCACGTGTTGGTCGGCGGCGCGTCAGCAGGCGCGGTTTTGGCTCTGCGCCTGGCGGCCTTGCGGACAGATGTTGCGCCCGGTTTGGTCCTTTTCGCACCGACGTTGGCAGTCAACGGTTGGGCGATTCCGTGGACATTGAACATTTTCAAGCTTGTCAGTGACAAGTGGACGGCGCGGCTGTTCAAGTTTCGCACCCGCGGCCCTCACGGTATTAAGGATGAGCGCGTCCGCAAAGTCGCGCTTGAAGCGATGAAGGGTGAAAGCTCAGGGGCTTCCGACATCACCTTACGAGATGGTGGCACCGTCTATGAGTTCTTCCGCCTGGTTCGCAACGTCAAGCCTTTGCTGGGACGTATCAGCCAGCACACGTTGATATTCCATCCCCGTCAGGACGATCAGAGCGACATCAAGAATACCATGCTTTTACAGCGCAAGCTGTCTGGAATGGTCGATGTTTGCGTTCTCGACGACAGTTATCATTTGGTGACGCTCGATCGCCAGCGTGGGGTCGTTGCCGAACGCACGGTTGAGTTCGTAGAGCGTGTCTCGAGCCGGATCGCAAGTCAGCGGGCCGCGAGCCAAGCGGCGGCTCGGCCGTCCTCTCCGCAACATCTCAAGGGCGCCGCCGAGTAGTTCCGGCGCGCTCGTCGTCTGACGGCGACTTTCTTGATTGATGCTTGCCTTACCGCCCCGTCCACGGTCCGCCGAGCTGCGACGAGGCGGCTGGAGCAGGTGGCGGTGTCGGCTTTTCGGCCCATGGCAGCGGCTCGCTGCTCGCGCTGGCGGGAGCCGGTTTGGGGGTGGCAGGCTTGGCGTTCGCTGATTTCGACACAGTCGATTTTTTGTTCGCTGACTTTGCGGTTCCGGTTGCGGTCACTGCGGCCGGCTTGACCACCGTTGCTTTCGCGTTAGCAGCTGGCGGTGCGCCCGTGGCTACAGCGCTGGGTACTTTGACAGACGCTGAAGATGCGGGTGGGGCTTTGGCAGTGGCGCCGGGCGCTGCGACAGATGCAGACGGAGCAGCGGTCGCGGCTTTCGCAGCGGTCGCGGCTTTCGCTGCGGGCGCCGCCGCTGCAGCCGTCGCAGGCTTCACCGAAGGCGTTGTGGCCGCCTGAGTTGCTCCGGGCAACGCGCACGCTGGCAAGTCGACCGGAGCACGCGTCCAGTTCATGGTCTTGCCGAGCAGCTTCATGCCAAGGTAGCCGGTCACCTGCAGTTTGTCGGCACCGACAAGATTGAACGAAAAACTATACGATTTACCTTCATGAGGATCGTAGACCCAACCGGAATCCCAGCTGCCATCGGACTGGCGCTGAATATCGCCGAAAATTGGCAGCCCGCAAATCGGTCTTCTGCGCTTCGACTCGTCTGGATTGTGGCGATCAAAACGTGGTTGGCCCTTGTCGTTCAATGGTTCTTTGAGCCACACCAGCTTGCCGCACAGCTTCGCCCCGCACGGCTCGATCTTGATCGCGCCTTCGGCCGTATCATCATACCAAATTCCGATTTCCTTGCCGGGAGCAGCAGCGGCCGCGTGCTGCGCGAGGGCTGGCGTGAGGAGAAGCGCCAATACGAATGGAGTGGTGAAATTCAAAGACATCGTTCTCTCCCGACGCATGACAAAAGACCGCATGTGGGCGGCATCGTTAAAGCTCCTATGCTTCGAAAACGGCGAAACATTGGAATTTACTTAAAAACCTGAACGTTACCGGGCTCGTCTCGAGCTTTAGCTGTAACGTTTAATGACCATCATGCGACCGCGTGCGGCACTTTTCGTATTGAGGTTACGAGCGGTGGCGGCAACATGGCGCGGGGTATATACCCTAATCTCAGCATTAGAGCGCCATATGACGGGGAATGACCCCTTATGCCGATTGCGGCAGCAGGCCGGCAGCAGCAGCGAGCGCACTTTGGTCAAACGCAACGAACATTGAACCGGTAAAAAACAGCCAATGATTTTCACGCTTGCACTGCGCAACCTCTTTCATGATCGCATCCGCCTGGCGGTAACGCTGATCGGGATCTTATTTTCGATCGTTCTCGTCGCCGTGCAGCTCGGCATGTATCTGGGCTCCAGCCGCATCATTACCGCGCATATCGATCATGCTGATGCCGACCTGTTCATTACGACCAACGGCGCCAAAAGTTTCGAGGACGGTGGGAACTTCCTTCTCTCCGAGCGTGAGCGGCATCAAGCACTGGCGACCGAAGGCGTGCAATCTGTGGTGCCGCTGTTTGTGAATTTTGCCGAATGGCGCAAGCCCGGCGGTGGTTTTGCCCGCGTCGTGGTTGTGGGATCGAATTTCGAGGACCAGGGGCTCGTGCCCTGGGCGCTTACCGAGGGCACGTTGGAAGACATCAAGACGCCTGACGCCGTTGCGGTCGACAAGAGCTATTTCGAAGAGCTTGGTATCACTGGCATCGGCGATAGCGCGCAGGCGGCATTGGGCCGCGTCAAGATTCGGGCGCTCACGCAAGGCGTGCGTTCGTTTACCCGGGCGCCCTATGTTTACACGACCCTGAATAAAGCGCGGCTACTGTTCGATGCGCCTGCCGGCCGCTCAACGTTCCTTCTGGTCAAAGTCAGCCCAGGCGCCAATGTCGATAGCGTAAAGGCTGCCATTGCTTCACGGCTTGAATCTGCGGAAGTGCTGACCAAGGACGAGTTCCGGACGCGGAGCCTGAAGCAATGGCTGTTTGGAACCGGCGCCGGTTTTGCGCTGATCGGCGGCGCATTGCTCGGAAGTCTCGTCGGGACCGTCATCGTTGCTCAGACGCTCTACTCAAGCACTAAGGATCATATTCACGAGTTCGCGACTTTGCGGGCATTGGGCTCGTCGGCAAGTTATATCCATAGTGTGATCCTCACGCAGGCAGGATTGAGCGCGGTTATTGGTTACGTTCTGGGCATGACGATTGCGCTGGTGATCCTATATTTCTCCAAAGGCTCGTCGCTGCCCCTCGTAATGACGCCGGGTCTTGCGTTCTGGCTGTTCGCGTTGACGATTGCGATGTGCGCAATTTCAGCGCTCTCTGCCATTGTTAAAGTTACCAAGATAGATCCGGCTACGGTGTTTTCGAGATGACAGTAACTCCCGTTCTAGAAGCCGATAATATCGTCAAGGAATTGGGGGAGGGCGCAGGCCTCGTCATCGCCCTGAAGGGCGTGAGTATCACCCTTTTGCCCGGGGAATTGACGTTGTTGATGGGGCCGTCGGGCTCGGGCAAGACCACGCTGTTGTCGATCCTGGGGTGCATCATGGCGCCGACCTCCGGCTCACTTAAGATTGCCGGCCAGTCGACGGCGGGACTTAGGCCCGAAGAACTCGCTAAAATCCGCCGCGACCACATCGGTTTCATCTTTCAGTCCTACAACCTGTTTCCGACGCTCAACGCCATCGAGAATGTTCGCATTGCCCTCGATGTCCGCGGCATCACCGGCTATCAGGCAACCAGCCGGGCGGAAGAAGTCTTGCGCGACGTCGGGCTTGGTCATCGCTTGATGAATTATCCTGGAAATCTCTCGGGCGGTGAGCAGCAGCGCGTTGCCGTCGCGCGGGCCATTGCCAGTTCGCCATCGATTGTTCTCGCGGACGAACCGACCGCCGCGCTCGACAATGAGAACGGCAAGGCCGTGATGGGCCTGCTTTCGCGCATCGCCAAGGAACAGAAACGTAGCGTGCTTGCGGTGACGCACGACCCGCGCACGCATCCCTTCGCAGATCGCATCGTGCATATTGAGGACGGTAAGATCGTCGGCGAAAAGCGCCGGCCAGAGGGCATCGATTCCCCCGAGATCACCGATTTGACCAAGAGGCGTAAACTCAATGCTTAAAGTAGATCCGGCCGTGACCACCGTAGGCCTCGCCGCCATTTTAGCGATCGCGATTGGTTTTGAAGCCAACCATATTTCCTTGCGTGGTCCGGGCACCGCCGTTGCCGGTACCGCTCACGCGGACACCTCATCTGCTAGTGCCCCGGTCCAGCAATGGGCGGCATCGGCGACCGGCCGCGTTGAACCCAAAGACGGCGAAATCCGCATCGGCAGCCAGCTTGGTGCCAAGATCGTCGAGGTTCTTGCCAAAACCAACGACAAGGTTTCGAGTGGAGATCTTCTGGTCCGGCTCGACGATCAGGATTACTATGTGAAGATTGCGGCCGCCGCGGCCGAAGCCGGCGTCAGAGAACGTGAACGGGAAGACGAAGTGGTGACCGGCCCAGCTCTCGAGCGCCGCGACGCCGAAGACGCCACGGCCAAAGCCGAACGCGCCTTGTTTGTGGCTCGCGAAGCCTTTGATGGCGCCTATCGCGCGGTCCGCAACGGCAAGGGTACCGCCGAAGACGTGTCCAAGTCCCGCAACGGCGTCGATGCCGCGCGGGCCGGACTTGATCAGAACCGCTCGGCGCTGGCCAAGGTCAAAGCTAAGGCCGCGATGCCACTTGAAACGCGCCTTGAATCGTCACTCGCCACCGCCCGTGCCGAACTCTCGGGTGCTGAAATTGGCCTGGAGCGTACCCGCATTCGGGCTCCTGGCGATGGCACGGTTCTGAATATGCTGGCACGCGCGGGAGAAAGTGCGGTCCCCACGCCAGAAAGTTCGCTGGTGGTGTTTGGAGACTTAAGTTCGCTTCGGGTTCGCGCCGAAGTCGAAGAGCGCGATGCCGCCAAGGTCCGCGTCGGTCAGAAGGTCGTTGTCAAAGCCGATGCATTCCCGGATCGCGAATTCGAAGGCAAGGTGTCGTCGATCTCGCAATCTCTCGGAGCCCCGCGCATTGCGACTCGTGGACCGCGCCGTCCCAACGAAGTCGAAGTGGTCGAGGTGATGGTGACCCTCGACGGTAACCCGCAGCTGTTCACAGGCATGCGCGTCGACACCTTCTTCAAGCTCGAAGCGGCGGTCTCTGCAGCCCCGGCTGAAAAGACCAACTGAGTCGATCGCAAAAACATTCGGTCTTGGAAAACGAAAGGGCGCCCCGGTTAACGGAAGCGCCCTTATTTATTTGGCCGTTCTGAAGGAAAAACTAAGCCGCAGCGCTGCGCGTCGTCGCGTCGATATGCTGAGCGAGTTTGGCGTCGATGCCGAGCGCGCCGGCAAGTCCTGCGAGGAAGCGGCCCTCGGCTGGCGAATCCGGTTCGATGGCGATACGCGCGGCTGTATAAACCTGCACCGCTTCTTCCGGCGTCGACACGGCTGCCGCAAGGTCGTCGATGCTGGCCGGATTGTTCAGCTCGTTGGCTAGAAATTCTTCGGCGCCGTCGTCAAGGCCGGCCTGCTTCAAACTGCCGACAATTTTGGCATGCTCGGCCGCATCGATCCGTCCATCGGCCGCTGCAGCCGCGATCATAGCCTTGATGTAGAGCGTGGCGGATTCGTTGGTGACGGCCGCGGTTTCAAATCCCGAGCCCGTTGGCGCGGCTTCTGGCGCCGTCGTGCCGGTCACGAAGGGTTTGCCGGCCTGATAATTTTGGAAGGCCTTGTAGGCGAGGCCGCCGATCAGGGCCAAGGCGCCGATCTTGGCAACGCTGGCGGCAACCGCGCGTCCCGTCTGGGTGCCAAGCACCAAGCCGCCTGCGCCGCCCATGGCGGTACCGGCGGCTAGCGGGTTCTGCTTCACGAGCTCCTGCAACTTGGCGAGGATGTCTGCAGGGGATTGGCCGCCGGTGGCTTTGCCGAACTTATCGCTGGCGCCTGTCGCTTGATCGAGGCGGCCCGCGCCTTCCTTGACGCCCGAAGTCGCCTGACCGAGAACCTGCCCGAGAATGTCGGCAAGGCCGCCGGCGCCAGCACCAGCAGCGCCGGCACCCTGGCCAAGCCTGGCTTGCAGTTGTGCCAGGATATCGCCCAATCCGCCTGCACCGGCCCCTGGGGCCTCCGCAGCGTTGTTGTGTCCGGGGTTCTGTCCAGCCTGACCCATCTTCTGTTGCAACTGGCCAAGGATGTCGCCGAGCCCGCCGCCACCGGAACCAGCTTGCGTTTGGGCGCCGCCACCCTGTTGGCCAAGACTGCGCTGTAACTGGGCTAGAATGTCACCTAGACCACCACCTTGGCTGGCGCCGCCGCCCTGTCCACCCTGCAAGACCTTGCCAAGGATGTCGCCGAGCCCGCCACCTCCGGCAGATTGAGGGCCCTGCGGCGCGGCTCCGCGCACAAGGGCTTCAAGCAGTGATTTGGCGTCGAACATGGCAAGGTCTCCGGGAACAAATTGGATCGGACCCGGAAGGTAGGCTGGCCAAGGCGTTATCTCAATGGCCGAATGCGGATATATTTTACTCGGCAGCGAGGGGAATCTTCGGCCGGTCAACTTTGATCTTAATCTGCGCAGGCGCAGGGCTGTGCTGCTTGAGCGCTTCCGCAACAGGTTCATCTGTTGGCCCAATGAACCGTCCGAACAACCACCGTAAGCCCCGGCCGACGTCATCCATGACGGTGAAGAACGACGGCACGAAGATCAGCGACAGCACCGTTGAAACGAGCAAACCGCCGATCACCGCGATGGCCATGGGGGCGCGGAATTCGCCACCGTCACCATAGGCGTAGGCGCTGGGCAACATTCCGGCCACCATTGCCAGCGTGGTCATGACAATGGGCCGGGCGCGCTTTTGTCCGCTGTCGATGATGGCATCGGTGCGGTTCATGCCGGCAGCAATCCGCTCGACAGCGAAGTCGACAAGCATAATTGCGTTCTTGGTGACGATGCCCATCAACATCAGAAGACCGATGTAGACCGGCATGGAGATCGGATTGTTGGTCGCCAGCAATGCCAGCACGACGCCACCGAACGACAAGGGCAAGGACAGCAGAATGGTGATCGGCTGTGTCACGCTGTTGAAGAGCAGGATCAGCACGCCGAGAACGATCATCAAACCGGTACCCATGGCGGTGATGAAGCCATTGGCCACTTCGTCCTGAATTTCTGCGTCACCACCGGCTTGCAGGCGAACACCGGCCGGCAACTTTTGCTCTTTGACGATGTCGAGGAATTTTTCGCGCGCCGTCGAGAGCACGAGGTTTGGAGCGAGATCAGCGCCTAACTGAGCACTGCGTTCGCGGTCATAGCGTGTAATGGTGCTTGGGCCCTGGCCGAAGCCTACATCGGCCACGGCCGTCAGCGGCAGTGATTTACCGCCTGCACTTGGCACGCGCAATTGCTTCAAGCGATTGATGTCTTCCCGTGCGCTCAAGTCAATCTGAACGCGGATCGGCACCAGCCGGTCGCCAGCGTTGAATTTGGCAAGATTGAAATCGGCGTCGCCGATGGTGGCGACGCGCAACGTCTCGCCGATCTGATCGGGCGTGACGCCGAGTTTGGCAGCCTCTTCGAATTTCGGGCTGATGCGGATTTCGGGCCGGTCGAGCGCGCCGGTCGAGGCGACATTGCGGAAGCCAGAGACTTTGCGCAGCGCGCCTTCCATGCGGCCGACGAAGTCCTTGAGCTTGTCGCCGTCGCTCGACAGGATCGTAAACGACATCTCGCGCTCGCCGCGGTCATTGACGTACCAGGCGCGGACATCGGGAATATCGGCGAGCTTTTGAGCGATGACTGTCTTGAGCTGCTTCTGGGTGCGTGAGCGCTCTGACTTCGGAACGAGGTGGACGATGACGGAAGCCCGGCGCAACTCGAGCTGTCCTGTTGGGCTGGTGCCACCCAAGACAGCAACATTCTTGACCTCGGGAATGGTTTTCATGATCGCGACGATGCGGTCGGTGGTCTTCAGGTTTTCTTCGAGCGTCGTGCCCGGCGGCTGCTCGGAGGCGATGACGACGCGTGAGTTGTCTTCGGCGGGCAGGAAGCCCGAAGGCAGCAGCGTGGTCGCGTAAATCGAACCGCCAAATAGCAGGACGCCAACGAACAACGTCACGTAACGAAAGCGCAGCGTACCTCTTAGCAAGGCCGTATAGCTGCGCATCAGGATGCCGGGTTCGCGATGCTTTTCCGGTGTCGGCTTCATCAAATACGCGGCCATCATCGGCGTTATCAATCGGGCACACAACAGCGAAAACAGCACGGCGACCGCAACCGTCAAACCGAATTGCTTGAAATACTGGCCGGCAATGCCGCCCATGAAAGACACCGGTGAGAAGATCGCGACAATGGTGAGAGAGATGGCAATGACGGCGAGGCCGATTTCGTCGGCGGCTTCGAGCGCGGCGCGGTAGGGTGTCTTACCCATGTTGATGTGGCGAACGATGTTTTCGATTTCGACAATGGCGTCGTCGACGAGAATACCGGTCACCAGCGTGATCGCGAGCAAGCTCACGAGATTAAGCGAGAATCCCATTAAGCTGATGGCCCAGAACGTCGGGATCGCCGCAAGCGGCAGCGCAATCGCGGAAATCACCGTGGCGCGAATATTGCGCAGAAACAGCAGCACCACGAGAACGGCGAGAGCCGATCCCTCGATCAGCGTTTCCATGGCCGAGCGGTAGTTGCCCGCCGTGTAGGCGACGGCGTCGTCGATTTTCGTCAGTTTGATGTCGGGGTACTTCTCTTGCAGTTCGGCGATGCGCTTTTCAGCGACCGCCGCGACCGACATTTCGCTCGAGCCTTTGGAGCGGAAAATCCCGAACGAGACGACCGGCACGCCGTCGACGCGCGAATAAAAGCGTTGCTCACTGGCGTCATCGATGACGCGGCCGAGATCGCTCAAGCGCACTTGGCGGCCGCCCGATAGCGTGATCTGGGTTTTAGCGAGCGTTTCGACGGTGCGCGCGCCCGCCAGCATGCGAATGGCTTGTTCCTGGCCGCCGACTTCGCCGCGCCCGGTTCCAACATCAATGTTGGTGGCGCGGACCTGGCGATTAACTTCGGCGGCGGTGATGCCGAAGGCCAGCAAACGGTCGGGATCGAGGAAAATCCGGATCTCGCGATCGACGCCACCATAACGCTCGACGCGGCCGACGCCTTTGAGACCCTGCAAGGCCCGCTTGATGACGTCGTCGACGTGCCAAGACAACTGTTCCAGCGTCATACCGGGGCTAGATGCCGCGTACGACAAGATCGATTGGCCTTCGACGTCGATGCGGTTGATGATCGGTTCGTCGATGTTACGCGGCAGGCTGGCCCGAATCTTGGCGACGGCGTCCTTGACATCGTTCAAGGCACGGTCGGTGTTGATCTCGAGCCGGAACTCGATAGCCGTCACCGAGCTGCCATCGGTCATGGTCGAAACGACATGCTTGACGCCGGTGATGTTGGCGACGGCGTCTTCGACCTCCTTGGTGATCTGGCTCTCAAGTTCAGCGGGCGCCGCGCCCGATTGCGTAATGGTAACCGCGATGACCGGCACGTCGATGTTGGGAAACTTTGTTACCGGCAATTGCTTGAAGCTCATCAGGCCAAGCACGCACAGCACGAAGAACAGCAGGATGGACGGCAGCGGATTGCGGATCGACCAAGCCGAAAAATTGATGCGCATTATTTGCCCCCAATCGCGATCGGAGCCGCCGTCTCGCTGATGCGGTCCGCCTGTGTGACAGAGCGCACCGCATCGCCGTCGCGCAGGAATGTTCCGGCGCGCGCCACGATCATGTCATTCTCGGCCAAGCCGTCGCGGACCTCGATCAATTCGCCGGCGACGAGGCCGGTCTTCAATTGACGCTTTTCGATTTTCTCGTTTTTGACGAGCTGCACGAACGTACCCGCCGGCTCGAACATGACGGCGCCCGAGGGCACGGCCAGCCCGCGGCTTTTGGCGGTCTCAATAACGCCGCGCGCGAACGCACCGAGCTTCAGCGACGGATTGGCGCCGAGTGCAATCTTGACCTTGCCGAGGCGGGTGGTCTTGTCGATCTCGGGCGAAACCAGGCGAACCGTGCCGTCAACCTCGCCGGCGCCGGGAATGGAAATCCGGGCCTTCTGACCAACTTTGACCTTGGCGATTTCGGTCTCGATAAGTTCGGCGTCGAGCTCGATCTCGCCCTTGGAAATAATGCGGAACATCGGTTCGCCAACTGAGGTCGCCATGGCGCCGACGCGGGCGTTGCGGCGGCTGACGACGCCATCGTCGGGGGCTTTGACTTCGGTGCGCGAGCGCCGCCACTCCAGTTCCTTGCGCTGCGCCTCCACCTGGGCCTTGTCGGCTTCCGCGGATTTGAGCGCATCGCGGCTGGCGACGAGCTGGGCTTCCGTGGTGCTGGCGGCGCTCTCGCGCGTATCGTAAGCGGCGCCGGACAGGTAGCCGTCTTTTTTCAGCGGTTTGGCGCGCTCGAGCTGAGCGCTGGCTTCCTTGACGCGGGCTTCGGCTTCCGTGATTTGGCTGCGCGCGCGCGCGATTGCCGCGGTGGCACGGGCCAGACCGGCGTCGCTTTGCGCCGCTTGGGCGTCGAGCGGATCTGACGCGAGGCGGGCGAGAACTTGATTTTTTTTGACGGCGCTGCCTTCTTCGACGAGCAGTTCGAGAACGCGGTAGCCTTCGATTTCCGGCGAGACCATGATTTCATCGCGCGCAACGAGAGAGCCGGAGACCGACGCCGTCTCAACGAAATCGTTGGTGACCACTTTAACGACTGTCACAGCCGGCGCGGCCATGATGTCGCTGCGTGCTGGCGCGGCCGCAGCGGCGGTTTTTTCCGCCTGCAGGGATTTCCATTTCATCCAACCGCCACCGGCGGCGAGAGCTGCGACAAGGGCCATGACAACAAGGGTCGATTTTTTCATGACGCGGCCTCGGATTTGGATTTGCGGCCGCTTAAAGCGATCGCGGTAACGTTGGATGACGGAGCAACGGGTGGTTGAGCGCCCGCGAGTTCCACCGGGTTTACGAGCCCGCCGATGATGTCGATCAGTACCGGCAGAACCGGACGGACGTCGTAACCGGGCATGATGGCGCGGCGCCAGAACATACCGTCGCCGATGACGTGGAAGACTTCGGCCAGCGTTGGAATATCGAGCTTGGGGGCGATGCGGCCTTCGTCCTTCAAGCGTTGAAAGAGCGCTTGAAAGCTGTCGCGGCAGAATGTGTCGGTGCTCAAGAAAATTTCGGCGACGCGCGGGTTGCGGGTCGATTCAAGCCCCATCTCGACGACAAAGCGCTGCTTCTCGACCGGATCTTCCACGAAATAGGTTTCGCCGATGGCTTCGAGCGCTTGCAGGAAATTGGGGGCGTGGGCGAGTTTCTCCAGCCGCTGAGCAAGCTCGGCTCGATCGCGCTCGCAAATGCCGGCGATCAAGGCTTCCTTGCTGTCGAAGTAGATGTAGAGGGCGCCCGGGCTGACGGCGGCGGCCTTACAGATGTCCTGCATGGTGGTGGCGTGAAAGCCGCCGCGCGCGAATGAGCGGTGGGCCGCGTCCAGGATGTGGTCGCGGCGCGCACGCTGGGTATCGGGTTTGAGTTTGGGCATCGGGTGGTGGTGGGTCCTGCCTCGTGGATCAAATGCGAGACCAAACCAAAATCGGTTGAGCCTCAACTTTTTGATGCCGCCGCCTTCTTAAGATGAAAACGAACGCTCGTTTTGTTTGGATCACAATTGTGGCGATGTCAAGGAGAATGGGTGTTCGGTTTGGGTGGTGGTGCTGGTCTTGGTCCAAGGAGACCGCTAAATCGCTGAAAAGGTTCCCCAAGACTAGTATCCCGTGGGCCTCAGGATGGCCGTGCATTTCACTTGGCTTGCCGTCACGTCGCTCGCCGTCTGCGTTTTCATCACTGCCGCTCTGTTCGTTTGCCTCGACATGTTTCTGACGCAACAGGTATGCGACGACGACCGTGGGCCTGGATCGGCGAAGACGCGCACGACAAGCGCGGCTCCGGTCGTCTTTCAATGTGTCATCTGATGGACACAGGAAGAAAGGTTGGTAAGTTCAACGCAAGCAACCGGGGGAGGCATTCCAATGAGCCGTCGGCAACCGGACGTTCGGGATTTGATGAACCCAAACTCTCACTTCTCTAAGGAGGCGCGAGAGTATCAGGCACTAGTTGACCGTGAACTTAAGGCAGCGCACGCGAGGGGCCTGAACGGTCGAGATGCCGTTGTTGAGGCAGAGTATCGGGCAAGCGTCCTACTGCCACAGATGCAAGAGCGTCGCCGGGGAAGGATCAGCCTTCTAATATTTGCCTTCGTTCTGCTCGGAGCAGTCTCATGGATGCTCGTTTCTGGCCGGTTTCGAGAGTTGAGTATCGCTCAATTCGTACCAGAAATTACGAGTGCGGCGGTATTGTTCGCACTATTCTTTGTCGCGCAAGGCGAGAACCAAAGATGGGTTCGAGCGCGGTCGAGAGGATTTCAAGGCTCTAATCAACTATTCGGCTTCTTTGTTGACCTGACTGGATTTATTGCGATGGTCTACGGCTTCGCATGGCCGGTTGCGTACGGGTTTGACTACGGATGGCCGTCAGCGGTTGGGCTTTATCTGGCTGGCTGGCTAGCAATGATGGTTGTAGCTCTCATCATGGGCACGGTAATTCCGTTGGTTAGAAGCGCAACGCTTTCTGAGATTGACCGGCGCATGGGGATGGCGGATGAGATTACTGCGGATTGGTTCATGTTCTGGATTTTGGGAACAATAGCTGTGTGGCCCTTGATGTGGCTTCTGGCCAGAACTGTGACATGGTTTGGCTATCTCCCCGAGCTCGCGTAGCCCGGAATAACAAAACGAAGAAACGTAGGTCGGATTAGCGGCGCTTTTTTTTCCGCGCTTAGGTTGCCCACCCGCAACCGCGCAAGCGCCGCGTAATCCGACGGCCTCACGAAGATAATGGCAACATCTCGCTTCCGGCCGGCGGGTTACGACGCATCATGTTGTGGCTTGAGATGTGGTGCGTCTAACCATCGCGCCGCGTAATCCGACGGCCTCAGGCAAGGCTGCTGCCAACATCTCACTTGGGCGAGCATTTGGACGCCCACTTGTCGCGCCGCCATGACCCACCCACGAACGTCATGGCCGCGACGGCGGCCACCCACGACAACGATCAAGGAATGACGTGGTGCGGCGGGTACGTCTGCGGCGCGGACATACACCACATTACGGGGTTTGCCGTGGGTGGCCGGCGGGTTCGCGAAGCTTCGCATCGCCTCGGCCATGACGTTGCCAGTCAGATGAATTAGGAGTTAACTTGATTTCGAGATGTTTGGTCATTACGTGATGCGCAGCGGAAGCAGCGCCACCCAACAAGGATTCGAAATGCAAAGGTTTTCGATCATCGTCAAGGCGACGTGGGATGACGAGGCGAAGGTCTGGGTGGCTCAATCTGACGACGTTCGCGGCCTTGCGACCGAGGCCGAGACGCTGGAAATGCTGAAAGACAAAGTCCTGCTGATGATCGGGGAGCTTTTGGAACTCGACGGCCCGAAGTCGGACTTGCCGCAAATTCCCGTTTACATCATGGCCGAGCAGACGGCCAGCGTCGCCAATCCTCGCTATTGATCCGCGATGGCGACTTTTGAAAAAGAATTGATGGAAATCCTGAGCCGTAACGGCTGCAACTTCGTTAGGAATGGAAAGGGCGATCATCAGATTTGGTACAGCCCGATTTCTCGGTGCCACTTTACCGTCGATAGCAAAATAAAATCGCGGCACACCGCCAATGCCGTTCTCAAACAAGCCGGGCTGCCCAAGAACTTCTGATCCGCTCCGTTCACCCCTCCCCCAACAACCCTTCCAAATCCAAGCGTTGCGTGAACATCGCGAGATTGCCGTCGGGGTCGCGGGGCCAGTCTGTGGGATCGCGGTCCCAGTAGAGTTCAACGCCGTTGCCGTCGATGTCGTTGAGGTAGAGCGCTTCGCTGACGCCGTGATCGCTGGCGCCGGTCAAAGATATTCCGGCCGTCTGCACGCGCCGCAACGCATCCGCAAGGGAAGCGCGGGTCGGATATAAAATCGCGACGTGATAAAGCCCGGTCGAGCCGCGCGGCGGCTGCGATCCGTTCCTGCTCTCCCAGGTGTTGAGGCCGATGTGGTGATGATAGCCGCCGGCCGAGACGAACGCGGCCTGATCGCCGTAGCGCTGGGTCACCTCAAACCCCAAGACGCCGCAATAGAAGCCAAGCGCCCTCTCGAGATTGGCGACCTTCAAGTGGACGTGGCCGATGCGGGTGCCGGGATCGATGGGACGCGGTGTCAATGTGTTGGCTCCGGAGGCAGCTTTCGAGGATATCATGCGAGCACAGTCCTGGTTGTGGCGGTGTCCGCCAGATTTGGTACCGTCGCGGATATTCTGCAAGTTGCGCAAACCGCATTGCGCGCTGGGGGCTTTAGAATACTTAGGGGGATATTATGGTCTATTTTCTCGATACCGCGGTCAACCTCGCACTCAATGTCGCGGGCTTTACGGGGCTGACGGATCCTCTGCAGATCTTGATCGCGGTCGTGCTCGGCACGGCGGCGGTGTTATGGAACTCATCCCTGGTGCCGAAGTGGGCGCTCAGCGCATTTTTCTCGATCATGATTTTGGCGAGCGCGGTGGCGGTTTATGCGTTGGTGCTCGGCCGCCAGCCGACCTGCATTTACGAATACGACGAGGCGAAGCCCGTGTTCACGGATACGCTGACGCGCAAGCTGACGTGGGCGGAGGTGCGCAATCTCGATTGCCCGACGCTGTGGGTGGCGCGCAACGAAATGTATTATCGCTCGAACTACTGCTTCTTCTCGCCGATCAGCTATTCGTACTTCGGCAATGAGACCAAGTGCGATCCCGGGATCGAAGAGCCGTCGACGCCCATCGCGGTCGAGAATTCGAAAGTCATCGCGCGCATGGAAAAGCGCAAGGGCTGCCCGTCGCCGATGGATAGCTGCCGCCGTCTGGGCAAGGTCGCATCCTCGCGCCTCGTCATCAAACGCCCGACGCTGAAGGAGGAGAAGTAGTTTCGATTTTTCGTCATCCCCGCGCCCGCGACAAGTCGCGGGAACAACGGCGGGGATCTGTCCAGGTGTCAAGTGGGATGAATCTTTGATTCGATCCGGGCTCGAATTTTCGTGCCTCACTGAAGCCTGGATGGATCCCATGACTCCGCCATGACGGATCCACGCACACATGCGCCGCGAGGGGCTGACGGAGTCTACGCAACGGCGGTTGCGATATACCCGACTTTCAGAGACGAACGGACCACAATGTTTAAGGGTGAGTCGTCACCAAGCTCGTTCCATTTTGGACGGTCAGCGGCTCCAAACCTGGAGTAGCATTTTTCTCTGCGGCAAGTTCCTTGGCCGATGGCAACATGCGAATGAATTCTTCGAACAGCTTGCCCTTCGCGGTATCATTGTCGATCTGAATGCAGTAGTTCACTTCTCCTTCACGTCCGGCCCTGAGCGCAATGGAGCGCTTTATTTCCGTGGATTTTGCCATGTACTCAAGCACCCGCTTGTTCGCTGCTTGTGCGCTCGGCAGTGCCCACATACCTCCGTATCCTATCGAAATTTGGCATTCAGGTCGCTCGGAGGCATCCTGAAAGTCAGCTGGCCAATGCTCAAGATTCACGGCGTGCGCGGACATGGAATAAAGAAGGGTGGTTGATGCGAGAACTAGTTTCTTGCCAAGATTCATTTACCAGCCATCTCCATTTTCTTAACTTACGGCCGGGCGCTCTTGGCGAGGCGCACGAGGTTCAGGAATTCGGCGCGGTAGCCAAAGGGGTCGTCACCGCGTGCGGTTTGGGCGCGGGCGAGGATGTCATCGTAGCTGTAGCCAGACGTGTACGGCGTGCCGCGCAGCATTTGTCCGAATGCCGCGACGGCGATCGAGAAGCGCACGTCCGCGGACACCTGACTGGCCGAGTCTTCCACGGTGCTGTCGTTGATCGGCAGCGAGACGAGATTAGAAACATCCTCGTTCGGGCGTTTGTATCGCAGTTTCAAAAAGCCGAGTTCGGCGTCGCGCGAGGTCGTAGCGGCTGGTTCGCGGCGCGCATTTTCCGTCGTAGCGGTAACTTTTTTGCCGTAGCGGAGATCGTCCGTCAGTACGGGCGCGCCCACCGGCGTCACTTCGTAAATGGCGGTGACGGTGTGGCCGGAGCCGATATCGCCGGCGTCGATCTTATCGTTGTTGAAGTCCTCGCGTTTCAGCGCCCGTGTTTCGTATCCGATCAAGCGATACTCGGCGACGCGCTCCGGGTTCCACTCGATCTGGACTTTGACGTCCTTGGCAATAGTGAAGAGTGTCGAGGAGGATTCCTCCACCAGCACCTTACGGGCCTCGTTGAGCGTGTCGGCATAGGCAGCCGTGCCGTTGCCGTTTTGCGCCAAGGTCTGCATGAGCGCATCGTTATGATTGCCCTGGCCGACGCCGAGGATCGACAGAAATATGCCGGACTGGCGTTTGCGCTCGATAAATCCTTTGAGCTCATTCTGATCAGTGATGCCAACGTTAAAGTCGCCGTCGGTCGCGAGGATGATGCGATTGACGGCCGTTTTGTCGAAGCCCGCTTCCGCCAAGCGATAGGCGTCCT
Source organism: Hyphomicrobium sp. (assembly GCA_031365865.1). Lineage (GTDB taxonomy): Bacteria > Pseudomonadota > Alphaproteobacteria > Rhizobiales > Hyphomicrobiaceae > Hyphomicrobium_B. The sequence continues at coordinate 27,576 of JANLYX010000065.1, forward strand.
GAATGCCGGCCGCGCCCGCCGTCGATCCGCCGGCGCCGAGCTTGTCGAGCGCTGCAAGGATTTTGCTCTTGTCGGCAACTTTAGTCGGCTCGAGCGCGATACCGGAGCCCGACGCATAGGTGACGATGCCGACGGTGTCATCCGGTTTCAACTGATCGATGAGCAGGCGGAAAGCGTTTTTGACCAGCGGCAGACGGTCTTGCGGCTGCATCGAACCGGAGACATCCATCAGCAGGACGAGGTTAGCGCGCGGCCTCTCCGCCGATTTCAAATCATAGCCCTTGATAGCAACGTGCACGAGCTTGTTGCGCAGGTTCCACGGCGAGGGCATGACGGTCAGCGTCGGCTTGAACGGCGTCTCGGCGGACTCAGGTGACGGATAATTGTAAGGGAAATAGTTGATCATTTCCTCGACGCGGACAGCATCCTTCGGCGGCAGGTGGCCGGCATTGAGGGCGCGCCGGACAAAAGAATACGAGGCGGTGTCGACGTCGATGGAAAATGTTGAGACGGGCTCGGTTGTGACCTGCTTGACGGAGTTGATTTCCGCAGCGTTGAACTTGTCGCGATTTTCTTCCGTGAGGACGGGGCTCTGCTCGTCGTGCTGTTCGCGTTGACCCATCCAGCTTTGAGGCCCGCGCACAGCGATATCCGCGCCAAGAGATTGTTCGCCCAACCTGGCAGCAATCGCGCTATCGCGCGCGATCCGGGGCTGACCCGTGAACTTAGTGCTGGACGAGAGATCATAGTTGTTGCCGGCGACGTAGCCGCTGCCTTTTCCAGCGGTGGCGGGGGCATCCCCGCCGATGGCGAGCGCGGGCCCTCGTGCGTCGCCACCTTGCGAGGGCGCAGCGGCGGGAGCAGGTGTCACGGCGATTTTGTTGGCGCGGTCCCGATCTTGTTTCTGACCCGCGTAGCCGCCGACGGCGCCAAGTCCATCGGCGGGTTTGGCCGGCGCGACCGCAACCGCTGCGCCCGATGCGGGCGCTTGGGCAGCTGGAGCAGGGGTGGGTGAACCCGAGTAACCATTGTCGGAGCTGAGTGACTGCTGCCCAACAGTGCGAGGTTTGCCCGCTCCTTGTGGCGTATTTGCTGAAGCGATTGCGTCGCGTTCGTGCCGTGTTTCGGCGTCGCGCGATTTCGGCTCGTGTTGCGCGAGGTCAGCGCGCGGTTGTTCGCTTTTATTTTTCTCCTGAGCCAATCCGCCACCGCCCGGAAACGCGTTCGAGAGTTCTGTCGGAATCGCGCCAAATGTCTTCGCGTCACGCACCGAACGCAAATGCTGAAACGCGAGCGGCGCGACGATCATCATGGCGGCAATCGAGGCCGCGAGTGCTTGGTATTGGGGCGTTGAAAATCGCATAAGAAAACTCCTCTTCGTTGGGGACGTTTCCGTCTGACGAAGGGGCACGACGTTTCCTTTGGGCCCGGAGTTAGCGCCGGTGGACGCGGTATCAAAAGCCTTGAGCGCCGCCGCCATCGCCGCACGCTTCGCGTCCGCGCTTGGCGAGGGCACCGGCAGGTCTTTCAAATTTTCGAGGTTGTGTTCGGTCATTTCGTTAGCCCACCGCCTCGAGCTGAATGCGAAGTCGTTTCTTGGCCTCGTGCAGATGCCAGGAAACGGTTTTTTCCGAGCAACCCATAATACTGGCGGCTTCGGCGTGGTTCATGTCTTCGCCGTAGACGAGGAGCACGGCGTCGCGCTGTTGATTGGGGAGCGCGCGCACCGCAGACCATAATTCGGCGCCGTCGACAGCGTCCTCGACTGTGGCCGCAACCGAGCGATCCACCAGCGTTATGATCTCAGACGGTTCAACCGCGATCATCCTTTGGGACTGCCTGAGAAAATCCAGCGTCGTCGTGTAGGTGACGCGATGTAGCCACGTTTTAAACGCGGCGTCGGCGCGAAAGGTTTGAAGCGCGCGCGCCAGTTTGATGCAGACATCTTGCGTGATGTCCTCGGCAGACGCGCGAGAGCCCGACCAGCGCCACGCCAACCGGTAGATGCGGTCGTAGTGGCGCTCCATTAACGCCGCGAACGACGCCCGGCATCCCTGCCCTGCGCGCGCCGCCAACGACTCGTCGGTCTCGTCTGTCACTTAAGGGCTACCCGTGGGACCGGCTTAAGTCCGGCCTGTTTCGACCATAAGACGCGACGAGTTGGGATTTCCTTGGGTCAGGGTGAAAAATAATTTCGTTCGACAAGACGATTTTACTTCAAACACGGCAGGCCGGTGAAAATGCAGAGCGTTCCGGCCGGGCCGGTGAGGCAGCGCTCTTCGGTGTTCTCGGCGTGGGCCCAGTTGGCATAAGTTGGCCCAAGCCCCGGCGTCAGGCGGACCTTGCGGCGCCAGTTGGCGCGAGCCTTGGTTTTTGCGAGCCATTCATAGCGCGATTGCTCGCCGCGCGCTTCGACGGGCGACCCTGCGCACGGGGCCGCGCTGACTCGGGTAGCCTGCGCCGCTAACAGCACAGTCGAGAGTACGAACATCATGTGCGCTGACATCCTCGGACGGCTCGGCATGTGCTGGTCCTTTAACGAGGTCTGGCAGGAGGGCTGGCAAGAACTTGGTTGAGACAACAATAGCGAAGCTGTGCGAGGACGTCTTGTGGATCCTCGATCTAAAATTTCAACGCCGTGCTGAAACTCACATACGGTTCAAGCCGGTCGTGACTCAAGTCCGTCATGCTCGTCGCCACACCCGCCGCCAGCGACGCTTCGCCATTCAGCCATTCATAACGCACAAAGCCGCCCGCGCGGGCGTTGTATTGGAACGGAATGCTGTCCTCTGGTTCGTGGTCTAGTCTTGAACTGCCGGAGTTGCGATTGTAACGAAGTTCCGGTCCGATGGAGAGCGACGGCAAGATCCGGTAGCCTTGCCGGAAACTTGCGGCACTCGTGTCATGAGCGGTTGTGTAACTGAGATTGAGCGACATCCAGGAATTTTCATCGAGATTGAGCCAAAGCTCGATCGCGCCCTTAAAGCCGAAATCAAATCCGCCGGCCGGGTTGCATTGCGGGACATAGCGGGTTGGGTGACTGTCTCTGACCCGATGATCGAAGCAGTCCGTGGGTGCGATCGCATGGTTGATCGCGGAAACGCCAACGAAGACTTTGGCGGTTAGTGCGTCGAACCGCATTTGGTAGCCAACGAGCGCGTCGACGAATTCGGTTTCGGCATGGAATTTTACAATCTGGGGATCGCGCGACAATGTCGCGATGAACCTCTCGCCCTGATAGCTGTATTGGCCGTAGCCGCTGACGACGCGCAGCCGAATGCCGTCGCTGTAGATGTCTGCGCTAAAGGGTGCTGCCGTGACACCGCCATAGATCAGCCAGGCGTCCGTCGTTGCTTCGGCACCGGCAAACGCTTCATACCACCCGAACTCTGGTGGTAAGAGCTTGGTCTGCGCGTTTGTGGAAGTGACAAGAAACGCGAGCATCGCTCCGCCTGCGCTTGCCATGACCGAAAAATAACGGCCAAAGCATCGCGACGCGGACGCCCCACTGCCGCACCGAACCCGCATACGCAATACTCAAGACGAGCAACAAAAACGCAAAGCTCAATCTGAGTAGATGGCGCTCAATATTGACGATGTTCTAGGTGGGTCATAAGCAAAGGACCTAGTTAGACAAAAATAGAATGTAATCTTAGATTGTTATTTATTTAAAAAAGAAATCTTAGATTGTATAATTATTTTAGGGGATAATTTTGATCTAGATCAGTATCCCGCTCCCCTGCTCGGCTTATGCTCCGGGCACGCATCTGTGACTAGAATTTTGCCACAAGTCTGATATAGACGCCCCGATTAAGGGCAAGCGTTATAGTTAATCCACGAATGGGTAAAGGGGTGCCGGCTTTCAAAGGCGCTTCAAAGTAGGAGGAAATGTCATGAGTTATGTGTTGGATCAGTTTGGGCGTCAGCATGTCCTAAAAACATCGCCGACCCACGATTATTTTCAGCTTATGTTTGAAGGGGTTGATGCCGTTTCTTCGCCTTGGCAGCCAATGGCGAAGGGCTTCGGACGCTGGCAGATGGAGCTGGCGCAACTCAATGCCAAACAGGGCCGCACGACACTTGAATACAGCCAAAAAATGGTGCGCTGTTTCAACCCTCTCGAAGCTTTCTCTGAGACGATGAATTTCTGGCAGAAGTTGTTCTCGAATTACACCGATGCCAGCAAGCAAGTTGCAACGGTTGCCGTCAAAGCGGCGCAACCTCAAATGGCCTTCGAAGTCTTGCCGATGCCTGTCAAGCGCACGCGCGACACTATTGTCCTGCCGGATGTCGAGGAACCCGAGCTTCCGCTTCGCCATCCCGTCGCGGCCTGAGACAGAGCGTATTGGACATTTTTTATCCGGCCCAAGCTCGTGTTTGGGCCGGTTTTGATTATGGGATCGTCCGGTTTAGGCTATTCGAGGGCGGCCAGAGCTTCAGAGAAGCCGGCGAGCGAGATTGGAATGCCGATACCGGCTTCCTCGGTCTGGAAAATGATGAAGATCGCGGTTTTCCCGGTTTTGAGTTGCTGCACAAGGGTATCTTCGACGACGACCTGGGCGTAGCAAGCAAAGTTGTGGCAGCGCAAAAAGGGCGCATGACCGACGTCCTTATCGTCGATCTTGAGGCCGAGCCCTGGCGGCAACAGAACGCCAAGGGGTGCAAAGACCCGCAATACTCTCGTGCCGTTTGAGAATTTCTGAAAATAGACCGTCAAGCCTATGTTGTTGCGGTCTTCGGCTGTGACGCTCTGCACCAACGCGCAGACTCCGACCTTGGAGCCGGGCGGGGCATCCTTGCACACCACCTGCCAATCGCCATGCTGGGCTTTGACCGTGCCTTCCGGCGCTTCCACAGCCTGCAACTGCGGTGCGGTCGCCGCGATGAGGATCGAAGCCAAACAAACACCTGCAACGACCTGCAGCCGCGGCAACTGCTTCATAATCGCACGGGCAGCTTCGAAGGTCGGGCGTGTCACAGGGCGGGCTCCAAAACTCGTCGTGGTTGTAAAACGGCGGCGCGGCGCGCAAAAGCTGACGATTGCCTGCGGCGGGCGATAGGTCGACGAGCAATTAGGCCGAATTCTGTTCCAGGATTGTAGAGAGCGATAGCGACCGCCAAGACGGCGATTCGCACACCGGTGTCGCGAACAAGTGACGCATGAAACTTGACTTGAAGCAAATAAGACGTTTGTGCTCTTTTGCGCATTGGCGCGGCGCATCGAAAACAATAAAGAACGCACGGGCGCGAGCTTCCGGTCCGATCAGGGCAGAAGTGAGACTAGGGGCGGCTGCCGGTTAAGGCGAGCCAAAATATGCGAGATACTCGCCCCTCAGGGTCGGCGAGGAAACGGGAGCGAAAGAATGTCGAGACGCATCAATGGCGCGATTGTAGTTGCGATCGTAGCGGGTCTTGTGGCGTGCCTAGCCGGCGCGGCCCCAGCTCTCGCGGGGCTTGGCCAGCCGACGGACGCGCAGATGGGACTTCAAACTGCCGCGACCCCCGTGATGGAGGAAATCTCCAGGCTGTACGATTTGGTCAACTGGATGATCATCGCGATTGCCGCTTTCGTTCTCATCCTGATGCTGTACGTGATGTACCGGTTCCGCGAGAGCGCCAATCCGACGCCGACCCGCACCACCCACAACACATTCCTTGAAGTCGCCTGGACGATCATCCCGATCTTCATCCTCGTCGCGATGGCGATCCCCTCGTTCAAGCTTCTTTACTTCCAATATTCGTTCCCCAAGCCCGACCTCACAATCAAAGCCACCGGCAATGCCTGGTTCTGGGAACACGAATATCTCGACCAGAAGATCACCCTGACTTCGAATATGGTGACCGACGAAGACGTCCTCAAGGCCAAGCTCGGCGGCGACAAACCGTTCAAAGAAAAATATGGCAAGCTCGAGGGCACGGCTCTCAATCTCGCCCTCTATCATGATGCCGCACCGGTATGGGCGGAACGCAAGGATTTGCGCCAGCTCACCGTCGATCAGGAAATTGCCGTGCCGGTCAACAAGGTCGTGCACGTTCTCATCACTTCCAATGACGTCATCCACTCTTGGACCGTGCCTTCATTCGGCGTGAAGATGCAGGCCGTACCAGGCCGCACCGCGGCGGTATGGTTCAAGGCCACGCAAACCGGCCTGTTCCACGGCCAATGCTCGGTGCTTTGCGGCAAGCAACACTCGGGCATGCCGATCTCGGTCCGCGTCCTCCCACAAGAAAAGTACGACGCGTGGATGGCGGCTTTGCAGGCTAAAGATAAGAAGAAAGCCAATGAGATTCTGAAGACTGAAGACACGAGCGGTCAGACCACCAAGTCCGTGGCTCAAGCGCAATAAAAAGGAAACGCTAAGCGCTCTTTGGGACACCTCAAGCGCCAGGCCAGATAGACCTCACGAACCAAGGGTTTCATAAAATGGGTAGCACGGCACACGCGGCGGGCCACGACGACCACAGTGATACGCCCACATTCTTCCGGCGTTGGTTCCTCTCGACCAACCATAAAGACATCGGCACGCTGTATCTGGTCTTCGCGATGATGGCGGGTCTGATCGGCGGCTTCTTGTCGGTCATGATGCGTCTCGAGCTGCAAGAGCCGGGTCTGCAATATTTCGGCGACGCCGGCGTCTATAACGTCTTCGTCACGGGTCACGGATTGATCATGGTGTTCTTCATGGTCATGCCATCGACGATGGGCGGCTTCGGCAATTGGTTCGTGCCGCTGATGATCGGTGCGCCCGACATGGCGTTCCCGCGCATGAACAACATCTCGTTCTGGCTGACGGTCGCCGGCTTCTGCATGCTGATGCTGTCGCTGTTCGTCGAAGGTGCGGCGGGCACCAACGGCGTCGGTACCGGCTGGATCGTGGTTGCGCCGCTCTCAAGTAAGATCGGTCATCCCGGTCCCGCCGTCGATTTCGGTATCCTCGCACTCCATCTTGCGGGCGCGGCTTCGATCCTCGGCGCCATCAACTTCATCACCACCATCTTCAATATGCGCGCGCCGGGCATGACCATTCACAAGATGCCGCTGTTCGTGTGGGGCGTGCTGATCACGGCCTTCCTGTTGCTTCTGTCGCTGCCGGTTTTGGCGGGCGCCATCACGATGCTGCTGACCGACCGCAATTTCGGCACCACGTTCTATGATCCGGCCGGCGGCGGCGATCCGCTGCTTTATGGCCACTTGTTCTGGTTCTTTGGTCATCCCGAAGTTTACATTCTGATCCTGCCCGGCTTCGGCATGGTCAGCCACATCGTCTCGACGTTCTCGCGCAAGCCGATCTTCGGCTATCTCGGCATGGCCTACGCCATGGCGGCCATCGGTCTGGTCGGGTTCATTGTCTGGGCCCACCACATGTATACGGCGGGCCTCAGCGTCGACACGCAAGCCTACTTCATGTTTGCGACAATGGTCATTGCGGTTCCGACGGGCGTCAAGATCTTCTCGTGGATCGCAACCATGTGGGGCGGGTCGCTTCAGTTCAGAACGCCGATGGTTTGGGCCTTGGGCTTCATCTTCCTGTTTACGGTCGGCGGCGTCACCGGCGTTATGTGCGCGAATGCGGGCATAGATCGCTCGCTTCACAACACCTATTACGTCGTGGCTCACTTCCACTACGTGCTCTCGCTTGGCGCCGTGTTCTCGATCTTTGCGGGCTGGTACTACTGGTTCCCGAAAATGTCGGGCTACATGTACTCCGAATTCGTCGGCAAGCTGCACTTCTGGCTGACGTTCATCGGTGCCAACATTCTGTTCTTTCCGCAGCACTTCCTTGGTCTCGCCGGCATGCCGCGCCACTACGCCGATTACCCCGAGGCCTTTGCCTATTGGAACAAAATCTCGTCGTACGGCTCTTACATGACCGCTCTTGGAACGCTGGTGTTTCTGTTCGGCGTCATTCAGGCGTTCGTGCGCAAGCAGAAAGCGGCCGACAATCCGTGGGGCGTTGGCGCTACGACGCTTGAGTGGACGTTGTCATCGCCACCGCCATTCCATCAGTACATGACACTGCCCCGCATAACGGCCGACGGACACTGAGGCAAACGATAGCGATGGGCGGGCCCTAAGTCCGTCCATCGCGTTTAAACTTCGAAGACCCGGAACCTTCCGCAATTCCAGCCAGAGTGGCTCTGCGAGAGTTTGGTAGTGATGGCAAATCTAGATGTCGATATGAACGTTGGCGTTGCCACAAGCTCTTACGAGGGCACGGTGTCGGATTTCATCGCCTTGATGAAGCCGCGCGTCATGTCGCTGGTGGTCTTCACGGCGTTGACCGGCATGGTCGCCGCGCCTGGCTTTATCCATCCCGTCATCGGGGTAATCGCCTTGCTGGCCATCACCATTGGCGCCGGCGCGTCGGGTGCGCTCAATATGTGGTACGACGCCGACATCGATGCCCGGATGGCGCGCACCGCCGCCCGTCCGATCCCGCGCGGCAAGGTCACGGCCGATGAAGCTCTGACGTTCGGCGCCGTGCTGTCGGTGTTTTCGGTTTTGACGCTTGGCGTGCTGGTCAATTGGGTGGCGGGTGCGCTTCTCGCTTTTACCATCGGCTTCTATCTGTTCGTCTATACGATGTGGCTGAAGCGGACGACACCGCAGAACATTGTCATTGGTGGCGCTGCCGGCGCATTCCCGCCCATGATCGGCTGGGCCGCTGTTACCGGCAACGTCAGCCTCGACAGCGTGCTGTTGTTCCTGATCATATTCACGTGGACGCCGCCGCACTTCTGGGCGCTGGCCTTGTATCGCTGTCGCGACTATGAGCGCGTCGGCGTACCGATGCTGCCGGTCGTCAAAGGCTTGGCGGAAACGCGCCGCCAGATCGTGCTGTATTCTTGGCTGCTGGTACCGGTCACGATCATGCCGGCGTTCACCGGCCTCGGTGGTCCGGCGTATTTGTTGGCGTCGTTGGCGCTGGGTGCGGTGTTCCTCTATCTCGCCGACCGTGTGCGCCGCATCACGGAAGGCCGCGAGGCCGATAAAGCCGCTCGTCAATTGTTCGGGTTTTCGATCCTGTATCTGTTCCTGATTTTCGCGGTTCTCCTTGGCGAACATGTCGTCAGCCGCTTGGCGTTGTTATGAGACTGATTTGATGACGAACGACGGCAACAAGCGTGACGAAGACGCCACCGCCCGGGCGGCAAGGCGGCGCTCGATCGCGATTGCGCTTGGGCTCGGCGCGCTGGTGCTGTTGTTTTACGTGGCGACGATCATACGGCTCGGCGGCAATGTCGCGAAGCAGGCGATGTGATGACAACCGGGATTGAAGGCAAGGACAGAAACGTGCGGACGCCGGATGGCAAGGCCGATAAACAGAGCGCAGGCAACGCCAAGGTTGTTGCCGCCTGCTTGGCTGGCCTCACCGTCATGGGCGCTGTGACGGCGGCGTCGCCGACGCTCTACAAGCTATTTTGCCAGGTCACCGGCTACGGCGGCACCACCCAACGCGTCACAAAGGCGTCGACCGAGATTCTCGACCGCGTGGTGACGGTGCGTTTCGACGCCAATGTCTCGCCGCAACTGGCGTGGAAATTCGAACCCGTCGTCAACACCATTGACGTCAGGATCGGTGAAACGTCGCTGGCCTTCTTCCGCGCTACCAACTTGTCCGACAAGCCCTTGAAGGGTCAGGCGGCGTTCAACGTTACGCCCGACGTGGCGGGCATTTACTTCAACAAGATCGAATGCTTCTGCTTCAAGGAACAAACCCTGCAGCCGGGCCAGACTGTCGAGATGCCGGTGACGTTCTATGTCGATCCGGCGATGGCGCGCGATCGCGACATGACGAATTTATCGAACATCACGCTCTCTTACGTGTTTTTCCCCGTGGCCCAGACGTCGGCTGCCGACGGCAAGGGACTGGCGGCGAAAAAGGCCGGTGGGTGAGACTTGAGTTTTCCGATGCGGATCTTCTCCGTGCCGGTCTGAACGACGAGAGTGGAAACGCTGACGACGTACGCAATTAAGCAAATGACTAGCAAAAAATGGCCCAATCGAACATTGGGTTCGGGAGAATGGGGACGACGGAGACTGAGATGTCAAATTCGCACGAAAAGCAGCATGATTATCACTTGGTGGAACCGAGCATCTGGCCGCTCTTGGGCGCCATGGGCGCGGTCACAACCGCCGTCGGTCTCATCGGCTGGATGCGGACCATGGGCGCGGGCGACAGCCCATACGGCGTGCACGGACCCTGGCTCTTTGCCATCGGTATCTCAACCTTGCTCGGCGTCGTCTTCATGTGGTGGCGCGACATCATCAAGGAAGCGCACAGCGGCGATCACACCCCCGTCGTGCAAATGCATTTGCGCTACGGCATGATCCTGTTCATCGCCTCCGAAGTGATGTTCTTTGTCGCTTGGTTCTGGGCTTATTTCGATAGTGCCCTGTTTCCGGCCGGTGTTCATGACCTTTTGAACAATGCTGGCCGCCTTGTCGGCTTGACCTCGCGCAACGAACTCTACGGCGGCCATTGGCCCCCGGCTGCCATCGATGCAACGGCAGCGGCGATCCCGGGCTATTTCAAACACACGTTTGATCCGTGGGGCCTTCCCTTCGTCAACACGCTGATCCTGCTGACGTCGGGCGCAACGGTCACCTGGGCGCATCATGCCCTGCTCAAGAACGACCGCCGCGGCCTCATCATCGGCTTGCTGTTGACCGTTCTGCTCGGCATCACCTTCACGGTTTGCCAAGCCATGGAATACAGCCACGCCGGTTTCAGCTATGCGGGACACAGCTACGGCTCGACGTTCTTCATGGCGACGGGCTTCCACGGCGCGCACGTCATCATCGGAACGATCTTCCTCGCCGTCTGCTTGTTCCGCGCCTTGGCTGGCCACTTTACGCCTCAGCAGCACTTTGGCTTCGAAGCTGCCGCCTGGTACTGGCACTTCGTCGACGTTGTCTGGCTGTTCCTGTTCGCATGCATCTATGTTTGGGGTGCGGGCACGGGCGGTGAACATGCCGCTGCCGCAGCGGGCGCTGCCGCGGGGCATTGACCTCAACTCGACATCGCGACACGGTAAAGCGGCTCTTGGGGCCGCTTTACTTTTTTGGGAGTTCGGAAATCTTGGGCTTATCCAAGCCAGCCGTTTCGCCACTCGGTGCAGGGCTCGCCTGCCGATGTCCGCGTTGTGGCAAGGGGCCGTTGTTCCAAAACGTCCTTGGGCTTCGCGAGCGCTGCGAGGCTTGCGGGCTGGATTACAAGTTCATCGACAGCGGCGATGGCCCAGCGGTGTTCGGGATTTTCATTCTCGGCTTCTTGACGCTCGGCGGCGCGCTGATTGCCGAGTTCAAGTTCGGCGTCCCGTGGTGGGGCCATGTGCTGCTGTGGGGTGTAGCAATGCCGGTGTTATCTCTGATTCTGTTGCGCTTCCTCAAGGCAACGCTGATCGCTCTGCAATACAAGCACAAGGCCGAGGAAGGCCGCTTCTTGACGAAGGACGAGTGATGCTTGCCCGCTGGCGCGCCGCCGGTCTGATTGTTCCGTCGCTCATGACCCTTGTCATGCTGCCGGTATTGATCGGGCTGGGCAACTGGCAGATGAACCGCAAGGTCTGGAAAGAAGATCTGATCGCCAAGCTCGCCTCGCGTCCGAAGGCGGAGCCTGTCACCCTGCAAACCGCGCTCGAACAATTTATAACGACCGGCGAAGCGGAATATGTGCGGGTGCGCGTCACAGGCACGTTCGATCATGGCAACGAGCGCCATCTCTATGCGCCGGAAGACGCCGGTTTGGGCTGGGAAATCTACACACCCCTTGTGCCGGAAGACGGCGCGCCGGCGGTTTTCGTCAATCGCGGCTGGGTTCCCGACGCGTTCAAGGACGCCAGCAAGCGGGCGCCGGGACAAATTTCGGGACCCGTTGAAATTACCGGCCTCGCACGCGCCGGTCACATCAAGGGGCCGTTCACGGCTGAAAATGATGCGAAGGGCAACAGCTGGTACTGGCGCGACTTCACCGGGATGCAACAAGGTCTGCGTCTCGGCCGAGATCGCGCTCTTTCGCCCTTCTCCATCGACGCCGAGGCGGAGCCGGCCAATCCGGGCGGCTGGCCGAAGGGCGGCACGACATTCGTTCAACCCAATCGTCATCTCGAATACGCGGTCACCTGGTACGGCACGGCCCTGACGCTAATTGGCGTCTTCCTGGTCTTCGCCCGCCAGCGTCTGGCCGGGCTCGATCAGAAACCGCCCTCTACAACCTAAGCCGTGGCCGGAACCATCGATTGTGCGTAGTTTGTGCGGCTCGCACGCTCCAGCTTGTCGCCGCCCGAGGAGCCAACTAGGGTTTTCGTGAAGCTGCTGAAAATTGTTGAGACCGCACAGTGAAATACGTATCGACCAGAGGTGAGGCGCCGGTTCTAGGCTTCGAGGATGTGCTGCTGGCTGGGCTCGCCAGGGATGGCGGGCTGTATGTGCCGGAGACGTGGCCTAAGCTCAGTCCTGAGACCATCAAAGGCTTCGCCGGCAAATCCTTTGCGGACGTCGCGGTCGAAGTCATCGCGCCGTTTACCAGCGGCAGTATCTCGCGCGCTGAACTCAAGAGCATGGCGGATGCCGCCTATGCCACGTTTGGCCATGCTGCGGTGACGCCACTGGTCGAGATCGGTCCCAACACTTTCGTGCTCGAACTATTCCACGGCCCAACGCTCGCCTTCAAAGACGTGGCCATGCAGTTGCTGGCCCGGCTGATGGATCATGTTCTCGAAAAACGCGGACAGCGCGCGACGATCGCGGGTGCAACCTCGGGCGATACCGGTGGGGCGGCGATTGAAGCGTTTAGGTCATCAAAACGCACGGACGTGATTATTCTATTTCCGGATGGCCGCGTTTCCGACGTGCAACGCCGGATGATGACGACGCCGAAGGAAGCAAACGTTCACGCCGTCGCCATCAACGGCACCTTCGACGACGCCCAGGCCCTGGTCAAGGCCATGTTCAACGATCACGCTTTCCGCGACCGGGTCCAGCTTTCGGGCGTCAACTCGATCAACTGGGCCCGTATTGTTGCGCAGATTACGTATTATTTCGTTGCTGCAGTCGCTCTCGGCGCGCCGCATCGTGCGGTATCGTTCGTGGTGCCGACCGGAAATTTCGGCGATATCTTTGCTGGGTACGTCGCCAAGAAAATGGGCCTGCCGATCGCCGATCTCGTCCTCGCCTCGAACGCCAACGATATTCTGCCGCGCACCGTTGAAACCGGCGCCTACCAAATGCGCGATGTCGTCGCCACCTCGTCGCCGTCGATGGACATTCAGATTTCATCCAACTTCGAGCGCTATCTGTTCGAGGCTTCAGGTCGCGACCCGGCGCTGATCCGTGGGCTGATGGGGTCGCTGAAGCAGAACAACGGCTTTGACCTTGGCAAGCTCGGCGTGGTCTTGAAACACGACTTCAAGGCTGCCGCCGCCAGCGAGGCCGATGTTGCTGCCGCCATCAACCGCGTCCTCCACGACAGCGGCTATTTGCTCGATCCCCACACCGCCTGCGCGGTAGTCGCGGCCGAGCGGGTGCTCGCTAACCTTAACGGCACGCCGAAAGTTATCCTCGCCACCGCCCACCCTGCTAAATTCCCTGAAGCGATGAAATCCATTGCAGGCGTGCATCCCGCATTGCCGGCGCGGTTGGAGAAACTGATGACGGACGCTGAACGGATTGACGTGCTTCCTGCCAACCTCAAGGCGATCGAAGCCTATGTTGAAGGCGCCGCCGGCGCCGTCAGAGAGGCTTAGAGCCATGAGCCCGCGCGTCACGACATTGCCGAACGGCCTGCGTGTTGCCTCGCACGCGATGGACCACCTTGAGACGCTTTCGCTCGGGGTCTGGGTGGCGGCAGGGGCGCGTCACGAGGGCGAGCACGAGAACGGCCTTTCTCATCTACTTGAGCATATGGCGTTCAAGGGCACCAAAACGCGCTCAGCCCAAAAGATCGCGGAAGAAATCGAGGAAGTTGGCGGGGAACTTAACGCCGCTACCGGCCTCGATACGACGGCTTATTACGCCCGGGTTCTCAAGGGCGACGACGGGCTGGCGCTCGAACTGCTGGCCGATATTCTGTTCAATTCTGCTTACGCTGCCGACGAGCTTGAAAAAGAGCGCGAGGTCATCCTGCAGGAGATCGCGGGCGCTCAGGATAATCCCGAGGATATCGCCTTCGACCTGATGCAAACGTCGGCCTTTCCCGATCAAGCGCTGGGGCGGGCGATTCTCGGAACGCCGGAAAGCGTCTCGGCAATCCAGGCCGTGGACTTAAAGGCATTTTTGAACACCCGTTATGAACCGGGTTCCATGGTGATTTCGGCCGCCGGCGCCGTCGACCACGACACCCTGGTCCGCCACGTTGAGGCCCTATTCGGCGGGCTCACTCGCCGATCAGGGATAAGCGATTTACCGGCACGCTACGATGGGGGAATTACAGCATCAGAAAAACCGTTCGAGCAGAGCCATCTGCTCATAGGTTTTCCGTCGCCGTCGTATCTCGATCCGGAGTTCTATAGCGCGCAGGTCTTTTCAGGACTGTTCGGAGGCGGCATGTCGTCCCGGTTGTTTCAGGAAATCCGGGAGAAACGCGGTTTGTGTTACGCGATTTATTCGTCCGTCTGGGGACTGCGTGACGCTGGGATGCTGGCCGTGCATGCCGCGACCGGCCCGGATATGGTCGAGAAGTTGGCTGACGTGGTCGCCGCCGAGCTGACCGACCTCGCCCGTAAAGGACCCAACGCCAACGAGTTGCAGCGTTCCAAAGCGCAGCTTAAAGCAGGATTGTTGATGGCGCTCGAGAGTTCATCCGTCCGCGCCGAACAGATGGCCCGCCAACTGCTGGGTCATGGCCGTCTGATCGCGGCTGACGAACTGTGCGACCGGGTGGCGTCAGTGACCCCGGAGCGCATCAAGGCCTATGCCGGAACGCTGGCGATGTCCAAGCCGACCGTGACGCTGGTCGGATCGGGCAAACGGGCATTGAAACAAGCGAAGACTGCGGCGGCGGCCGTCTCAGCAACGCTGGCGGAGGTTTAAGCGAGCCGATGGCATTCCTGAGGTCACCGCAGCCTGAGGACTACCTGGACCCGATCCGGGCGCGCTCGATTGTGTTGCGCGCGCCAACGCTCTCCGATTATCCGGCATGGTCGCAATTGCGCGCTGCCAGCCGCGCACATTTGATGCCATGGGAGCCGGCGTGGTCGCGCGATGAGCTGGTCAAATCGAGCTACCGGCGCCGCTTAAAATCTTATGCCCGCGATGTCCGCGACGATCTCGGCTACGCATTTTTCATCACCGATTCGACCTTCGATACCCTGCTTGGTGGCATCACGCTTTCGAACGTTAGGCGCGGCGCCGCCCAGGTTGCGACAGTCGGATATTGGATCGGCGCGCAATACACCGGTTGCGGCAAGATGCAGGAAGCGGTCGCGACGATCCTGCCGTTCGCATTCCGGGTTTTGCAATTGCACCGCATCGAAGCGGCTTCGATGCCAGCCAACATCGCGTCGCTCCGGGTTCTCGAAAAATCAGGTTTTTCGCGCGAGGGCCTGGCCCGCCAGTATCTCAAGATCAACGGCGTTTGGCAGGATCATTATCTCTATGCCCGGCTGGCGGGCGCCGACGATTTCGCGGGTTTGCGGGCGGGTGCGCCATGACCACAACCGCGTCGAAGGTTCGCAATCCAACGCGGCTGCACAGCGCGTTTGCGCTGCTGTTTTGGGCCGTGACGGCGCTGACATGGTGTGCGTCGCCTGCCGCCGCTTTGACGCCAATTGTGGTCGCGCCGGACCTTGAACGTATCGAAATCACCACTCTCGGCGACGCTTACGAAAGCCGCGGCGATAGTCTGCAGGTTGAAACCGCGGCGGGCTCCGATGGCGTGACGGGCCGCATGACGGTGCGCGCGGCGACGCCCGGCGCCAATCCCAATTGGATGGTATTCGCGCTTTCGAACAGGACCGACAGACCCTTGGAGCGGTGGCTGACGGCGGATCGCTATACCGTGATCGGCTCAGGGACGATCTGGCCCGATCTCGACGCACGCCGCATCGACGCTGTCACGCCGTCGGTCGGGTTCGTGCCGGAGCGTATCAAGAGCGACAAGGCCGACGTTTTCCGCATTACCCTCGAGCCTGGGCAAACCATCACCTATGTCGCCGAGCTATCGTCGGAACGCTTTGCCCGGGTCTATCTTTGGAAGCCGATCGATTACGAAGTGAAGACGCGCGACCGGCAGTTGTTCAACGGTGCGATGCTCGGCCTCACCGGCTTGCTGGCGATTTTTCTGACCGCCGTCTTCGCCGCCAATCACAAGATCATTTTCCCAACTGCCGCTTTAGTGTCGTGGACGGTGTTGACGTATCTCTGCGTCGATTTCGGATTTTTCCATAAGCTGTTCAATCTACGGCCCGAGGATAATGCCGTTTATCGCGCCGCCTCCGAGGCCGCGATGGCGGCGAGTATTGTGATTTTTCTGTCGACCTTCCTGCGGCTTGGGCTTTGGCACGGCATCGTGCGGATGCTGATCGGCGTGTGGATGGTGGCGCAACTGGCGCTCGTCGCTGTCGCCGTCATCGATCCTAGGCTGGCAGCGACCTTTGCCCGCCTGTCGTTCGTGTTGATCGGGACCGCTGGCGCAATCTTCACGGTTTTCCTGGCGGCGCGCGGCCAAGACCGGGCCCTCTCGCTGATCCCAACCTGGGTGTTGTTTCTGGTTTGGATCTTTGCGGCAGGCATGACCTTAAGCGGGCGGTTATCCGGCGATGTCGTCGTCTCGGGCCTGGTCGCGGGATTGGTGCTGGTCGTCATCCTGATGGGTTTCACGGTCACGCAATTCGCCTTCCGCTCGATGGATCCGGTGTACGCGGGCGCACCCACCGAATTGCAGGCGCGCTCGCTGGCGATTGCAGGCTCTGGCTCGACGGTGTGGGAATGGAACATCCGGCGCGACGAGATCAAGGTCGGTCCGGAGATTGAAAATGCCTTGGCGCTGATGCCGGGCGAGCTGTCCGCCAAGGTCGACGATTTCGTCAAACACGTGCATCCGATGGACCAGGAGCGGTTCCGGGTCATGCTGGTGTCGGCGCAAGAGCGCGCAGGCGTTCGCATCAGAACCGATTTCCGGATGCGCCACGCCGACAACAGTTGGCGCTGGTTTGAACTTGAGGCTGCGAGCATTCCGAACGCCGATGGACGGACGCTGCGCTGTGTCGGCCTCGTGCGCGATGTCTCCGACGCCAAGCGCGCGCACGAACGGCTGTTGCACGACGCCGTCCATTGCAGCCTGACCGGCTTGCCTAACCGCGAACTGTTTCTCGACCGCCTACGCACCGTGGTGACGCGTGCGAAGTCTGAAAACAACGTTCGGCCATCGGTGATCTTCGTCGATCTCGACAAGTTCAAGAGCGTGAACTCGTCGTTCGGCATGGTGCGCGGCGACAGTCTGCTGTTGACGGTGGCGCGGCGCTTGCAACGTCACCTCGGACCGACCGATACGGTTGCTCGCGTTGGCGGCGATCAGTTCGCCATGCTGTTCACTGGCGAGCAAGAAGCCCGCAATCTAGCGGCGCTGGCTGAGCGGGTCAGGCGGTCTTTGCGTGCGCCTATACCGCTCGCAAATCAAGAAATCATTCTCACCGGCTCGATCGGCATTGCGATCTGGGACGGGGCGCAGGACCACGACGACGATCTGTTGAAAGAGGCGGAGTTGGCGATGTACCGCGCCAAACGCGGCGGTGCCGATCGTATCGAAGTGTTCGAGCCGGGCATGCGTCGCGATCGCGACGACCGCATTCAGATCGAGAGCGATTTGCGCAAGGCGCTCGATCGCAATCAGCTTAAAGTGCTGTACCAGCCGATTGTCTATCTGCCGACCAAGGAACTCGCCGGTTTCGAAGCACTGGTGCGCTGGGAGCATCCCAAACTCGGGCTTTTAAACCCGGTCGCTTTCATTCCCGTCGCGGAAGAATCCGATCTCATCATCAAGCTTGGTTCGCACGTCTTGCTGCGGGCCGCCCACGATGCCGCGCGCTGGCAGATCGAGTTGCCGCGCGCCGAGCGGCCGTTGTTCGTCAGCGTCAATGTTTCGAGCCGTCAGCTGTTCCGGCCGGAAGCCGTGCAGGAGATGCGCCACATCCTGGGACGCAACATCGTGCCCAAGGGCGTGCTGCGGTTGGAAGTGACAGAGTCGCTAGTCATGGAAAATCCTGAGCAGGCAGTGGAAGTCCTCGAGACTTTGCGGGCGTCCGGCGCCGATCTGGCGATGGATGATTTCGGCACCGGATATTCGTCTCTGGCGTATCTGCAGCGCTTTCCGTTCGACACCATCAAGGTCGACCGCGAGCTGGTTCGCGGCAGCGCTACCGCCAACGGCGCGGCCATCATGCGGTCGATCGTGGCGCTGGCGCACGAACTCGGCAAAAGGGTCATCGCCGAAGGGGTCGAGCAAAGCGATGAAGCGACATTCCTGCGCGGCATTGGCTGCGAATTTGCGCAAGGCTTCCATTTCGGCGAACCGATCCCAGAGCGCGATGTTTTGCAGCTGCTGAAAATGGTGCGCAAATCCGAGCGCAAGTTGCAGCCGCGCGGGTTCTTTCGTCCCAAAGCCAAGATCAAGAAAGCCCCGGAACCCGAGATCGCTGCAAAGACCGCGACCATGGCAGCGGCAGCGCTGCGCGGCGAGTTGCCGGTCAATGGCGCAGCAGCGTCAACGCCGGCGTTGTCCGAGAATGCCCAGAAGACGTCGGCTCGCGTTCACGCGTTGACAAGCAGAACCGTGCGGCACCGCCACGTCAAAAATGGCGCAGCCGCCGCACTCGAAGCCGAGGTCAAGAAACCGGCTGCGATTGCCGCGCCTTCGAAAGCCGATATCGCGATGACGCCGGTCACCATGCCTGCGCCCGCGTTCGCGGCACGGCCGCCGTCTGCTGCGATACCGATGCCAGTGCCCATGCCGCAAGTGCCGCCCGCGCGCATCGCGGCTGTGACCGCCCCGCCGATGACCACTCAGCCCGCTTCGTCTCCGCCTGTTTCACATTCGCAGGCTCCGCATGCCGATCTTTCACCGGCTCCGCCACTTTCTCCTAAGCAGGCTCCGCCTGCCGTCCCTCAGTCCCGCGCCAATGGCATGCAGATGAATGGCGCCAGCAACTTCAGTGAGCGCTTGGCGCGGGCCATGCCGCCGCCGGCCGCTCAACCACCGTCGCCACCTCAGCAACACATGAGCCCGCCGCCGTTGTCGCGCCCGCCGGCTCCACCGCCGATGGCGCAACCGGCGCCGGATTTTTCCAATTTGCCGCCAGGCGTGGCGGCGTCGCTAGCGCGCCTCGCGGGCGTCAGCTTGCCCGATAACCCGGCGAAGCCGACTGAGCCCGCCAATACCGATCGACCGCCGCCGCCGCCGATGAGCGTGACCGGCAAGACGGGCAGTGGCTGAGGTTCGCAGCGTGCACTGGTGAAGTGGGGCAAAAATGCCTCGGAGGGCAGCGCTTGTGACCCAAAGCGGACCTGGAATGCAGATCAGACTGCGACTATCGTTGACTAATCCGAAGCCGCTGTTGGAGAGAAGCATGTGTCGTCTGCTTGGGTTCGTCGCCGTCTTCGCAGGCATCTTTTGGGCGGACCTCAGTTGGGCGCAACTTGCCGACCTGTCGCCGCCGAAAACGCCCTTTGATCAGATGAAGCAAGCGCCACCCCCGGACTATGCACAGCTGTCCGCATGGGCCGTGTGGCCCGGCGTCGCCTCAGCGGCCGACACGGTGCCAAAGGGCGCAACACCTGGCAAGGCGTCAGCACCCTCCGCCGATGTCTTCTTCGTTCACCCGACGACCTTTTTGGGCAACGACACCTGGAATGCGCGCTTCGATGCGGACGGCGTCACCGGCCAGCAACTGAATGAAACCGTGCTCGGCAATCAAATCAGCATTTTCAACGCCTGCTGCCGCATGTTCGCCCCGCGCTATCGTCAAGCAACAATCAGCGCTTTCCTTCGCGCGTCCGCGGACAGCTTCAAAGCCTATGACCTTGCCTACTCGGATGTATTGCGGGCCTTCGATTACTACCTGCAGAAGCAGAACAACGGCCGACCGTTCATTCTGGCCAGCCACAGCCAGGGATCGCTGCATGCAACGCGCTTAATCCAGGAGCGCATCGCGTCCGATCCGGCCATAAGGCGTCGGCTCGTGGCGGCCTATGTGGTGGGGGCCTCGTTACCGGAGACGTTCGACACGGGATTGCCGGTGTGCGGAACGGTCACGCAGACCGGCTGTATCATCGACTGGAACAGTGCTTCGAGCCTGACCCTGCTGGCCCTCGGTCGCGGCCTGATGGTGACGTGGAGCGAGGGCAAGTACCAGGCGGCCGGGCTTAACAAGTGGCTTTGTGTCAATCCGTTGAGCTGGGATCGCACGACGAAATCCGCAGCGTCGAAAAACCGTGGCGCGCTTCCCTTCGCCGGACTTGGCCAGTCGATCCCTCCTCTGCGCAGCGAAGTCACGGGTGCACGCTGCACCCGCGGCCGTCTGGTCATCTCCATTCCACGCCCAAAGCGGGAGGGCTTTACCGATGTTCTGACTAAACTCGGCAGCTTTCATAATCTCGACTATGCGCTGTTCTATGACAGCGTGAGGCGCAATGCCGTGGACCGTGTGAACGCATTCAGTCGTCGTACCGGGCAGTAGACCTGCGCGGCTTCCCCAAGTCCGCACCTGGCCCAAAGCGGACGAGAATGTATTGGCCGTTCGCTGCCTGCGGCGCCAAAACTGAAGGCGCCAAAACTGAATTAGCCATGATGCCGAGATGTCTAAAACCACATATCCGCGACGCAGCGGCCATCGCGCGGCAGGTCATCGAATGTGTCGAAGCCGTCGAAATGATCGATCGGCAGGTGAACGACTTTCCCGGGCTCGGTCAGCCTGATGTTGACCGCGATGCGGCGGCGGCCGTCGGCATCGAGCTTGAGGCCGCGCCAGCAAGAGACGCAGCCGCAGCGACCACAAAAGTGAATCTCGAGAGCAGGGTTGGTCCTGTCGTTGCGCGTGTAGACCGCGCTTGGGCCCGAAATTTTTATCCGCTCGCCCTCATAGTCATAGATCCACAGCACCCCGTAACGCCGGCAAAGTGTGCAGTTGCAGGCGGTCGCGGATTCTGGAACGCCGTCGAAGCTCCAGTGGACTGCGCCGCAATGACAAGAACCTTCAAGCATTTGCTCTCCATTGGCCATGCTCAGTGGCGGCCTTCTGACCTCCGCGAAGATCACGCATGCCCAGCGTCGTTGACGAGGTGAGTGGGGTCGATGCCGATCTTGGCCATGGCGCGGTGATACTTGGCTTCGAGATCGTCGTCGAAAATGAGGTCCATGTCGGCCGGGCAATGCAGCCAGCCGTTGGCCTGGATTTCGCTTTCCAATTGCCCCGGAGACCAGCCCGAATAGCTGAGCGCAAGCAGGGCACGGTTAGGGCCCTTGCCGTTGGCGATGGCTTTCAAGATGTCGATGGTGGCGGTCAGGCAAATCTCGCTCTCGACCAGTAAAGTCGAATCTTTGGCGAAATAGTCGGCGCTGTGCAGCACGAAGCCGCGACCCATTTCAACGGGACCGCCGACTTGAATCGACAAAGACAGCAACTCGTTGGAAACGGCATCGTCGCCGTCGCTGTGGGCTTCGATACCAAGACGCTGCAGCAAGTCGGGCGCGGAAATATTGCTGGCGCGCTGGTTGATGATGAGGCCCATCGCGCCTTCTTCCGAGTGAGCACACAAATAGATGACCGAGCGGGCGAAACGCTTGTCGGTCATGCGCGGCATGGCGATTAACAACTGGCCTTCGAGAAAGCCCGGCTTATGGTTTTTGCGGCGGCGGGTTCTTGGCAGCTTCATGGGCCCAAGAATAAACCGGCTTGGCGGCGGCGTGAAGACGGCCGATTGGCCAAGTTGCGCGGCATTTGACGCAGTTCAGCAAGTCGTGATTGGCAGGAGCGCTAACGGTCGCTAGAAGTGCGGCGTATGACACCATCTCGTCTCAGATCGCCGATTTTCCGGGCCCTCGCATCGGTCGTTTTCACGCTCGCCATGAGTGCGGCGGCGCGGGCCGAGACGTTGGCCTCGCCGTGGGTCCAAGGCTACAACAACAAGGCGCGCTTGGTGGCCGGCACGGCCACGAACGCAGTGGCGGATAAACAGGCAAGGGTATTCGCTGGCCTCGAGATCGTCATGCCGCCGGGTTGGAAGACCTATTGGCGCAATCCCGGCGAAGCTGGCGGCGTCCCACCGGAGTTTGATTGGACAGGTTCGGAAAACTTAAAAGATCCAGTCGTTCTTTATCCTGCACCCCATCGCTACTCGGATAAGTCCGGGCTGACCATTGGGTACAAGGAACATGTGATTTTTCCAGTGCGCTTCGTGGCGGCCGAACCGGCTAAGCTGGTCAAAATCAAGCTCAAAGCGACCTACGGCGCCTGTAAAGAATTGTGCGTGCCAGCCGAAGCGGAACTGGAATTGACGGTACCGGTTGAGGTTGCAGCCTCTCAGGAATTGAGTGATGTGCTGGCGAGCGTGCCCGTAGCGCAAATGAGCGCCAGCGCGGGCGCGCCGAAACTCAAAAGTTCTCGCGTTGAAACGCCGGGAAACATGCCGAAACTTGTTCTCGACGTCGAAGATCCGGGCCTGACGGGGGGCGATGCGTTTGTGTTTTCAAGCGATGGCATATATTTGCCGTTGCCGAAAAAAATCTCGGAGGCCAACGGTGAAGCGGTTTATGAGGTTGATCTCAGCGACGATTTCAAGAGTTTGCGGGGCAAGTCGATTGCCGTCACGTTGACGGGCGCCAAAGGCCACAGCGATGCCCTGATCGAGATCCCCAGTCAGTGATGAGGCAAAAACGGCCTAACCATCAAGTGCAGTCACACGAGCAACGAGGACAACATGACACTTAAAGTTGGCGACCGCCTACCAAACGCAAAATTCACGATCATGGGGGCGGATGGCCCCGCCGCCATGACCACGGACGAGGTTTTCAAAGGCAAGAAGGTCGCGCTGTTCGCGGTCCCCGGCGCTTATACGCCGACCTGCCACTTGAACCACATGCCGGGTTTTGTTTCGCGGGTGTCGGACTTGAAAGCCAAGGGCGTCGATACCATCGCTTGCACCGCCGTCAACGACATCTTCGTCCTTAACAACTGGGCCAAAGATACCGGTACCGCTGGCAACATCTTGATGCTGTCCGATGGCTCGGGCGATTTCGCCAAGGCCGTGGGCCTCGACATCGATCTCTCGGGCTATGGCATGGGCGTGCGCTCGAAGCGGTACGCGATGATGGTGGACGACGGCGTGGTTAAAGTCTTGAACATCGAAGACAGCCCGCCGCAAGCCGTCATCTCGAGCGCTGAAAACTTGTGCTCGGCCATCGACCGGTCGCTGTGATTCTCCCTCTCCCCTCTTGGCGAAGCCAAGCTGCGCTTGGATGGGGAGAGGGTTGGGGTGAGGGGCTGTTCTTATTTCGCATCGTGACCCACCCCCCTCACCCGGCGCGTCAATCGCGAAGCGTTGCTCCGCATTGCCGCGCCGACCTCTCCCCAAGGGGAGAGGTGAATGACAACTTTTGTCACCCCTTGAACGGCGCCAAGCCTTGGCGGGCGAGTTCGTCGGCGCGTTCGTTTTCGACGTGGCCGGCGTGACCCTTGACCCAGTACCAGGCGACATCGTGGTGCTGGGTCAAAGCGTCCAAACGTTGCCAAAGCTCGACGTTCTTGACGGGTTTTTTATCAGCGGTCTTCCAGCCGTTTTTCTTCCAGCCGTGGATCCAACCCGTGATGCCGTTTTTGACGTAGTTGCTGTCGGTGTGCAGTGAAACCGCGCTTTTGCGCTTCAAGGCTTCAAGCGCCGAAATCGCAGCCAGCAGCTCCATGCGGTTGTTGGTGGTGTTGGCTTCGCCTCCGAAGATTTCCTTGCGATGCTCGCCATGCATCAATATCGCGCCCCAGCCGCCGGGACCTGGATTTCCGGAGCACGCGCCGTCGGTATAGATGACGATGGGGTCCGTCGCCGTCTTGGTCGCGGAGGTTTTCGTTGACGTCATGCGCCGGCCCCAAAACCGTAATCTTCGATCGCCTTCGCGGCTTGGTGGAAGCGCAGGCGGCGGACGTAGTCGAACGGGTCTTTGCGGGCGACAAGTGCGGTCTTGGGCGTGTTCAACCAATCATAACTGCGGGTCAGTAAAAACCGCATGGCAGCACCGCGCGCGAGTGTCGGAATGGCGGCCTTCTCAACCTCTGTCAGAGGGCGAACCTCGTCGTAGCCTTTCAGTAACGCCCGGCCTTTGGTGGCGTTGAAGGCAAAATCCGCTTCAAAGCACCAGGCGTTGAGCGAGACCGCGATGTCATAAGCCAAGGCATCGTTGCAGGCGAAATAGAAATCGATCAGGCCGGAAAGTTTCTCGCCGACAAAAAACACGTTGTCGGGAAACAGATCGGCGTGGATGACGCCCAACGGCAATTGCTTCGGCCATTGTGATTCCAGATAGGATAACTCGCCGTCGATGAGCTTAGTCATGCCGGGCAGGATTTCTTCGGCGCGGTTTGAGAACTTGGCGAACAATGGCCGCCAGCCTGACAGCCCGAGCGCGTTGGAACGCTTGATCTCGAAGTTCCGACCGGCGAGATGCATATTTGCGAGCGCACGGCCAAGCTCGGCGCAATGCTGAGCCTTCGGCTTGCGTGGCCACACGCCCTCGAGGAACGTGACGAGCGCGGCGTGACGGCCGGCAAGCTCGTTCAAGACTTGGCCATCGCGATCTCTAACAGGCAGTGGGCAGGTCACGCCTTCGGCCGAGAGATGTTCCATGAGCCCCAAAAAAAACGGCAGATCCTTGGGATCGACGCGCTTTTCATACAGCGTCAGGATATAAGTGCCTGAGCCCGTATGCATCATGTAGTTGGTGTTCTCGACACCCTCCGCAATGCCCTTGTATGACAAGAGCTCGCCGATATTATAGCGCGCCACAAATCGCGCGAGTTCGTCGTCGCCCACTTCCGTATAAACCGCCATTCGCGCCCCGCTGCGGATTTCAATTGTGTCCCCCTCTCCCTCGGGAGAGGGTAGGGTGAGGGGGCGCTTCAATGCATTGAAAGACCGATGCCCGCCCCCTCATCCGGTCCTTCGGACCACCTTCTCCCAAGGGAGAGGGCGATCCCGCTCAATCAATACCTCCAAGTTGGAACGCGCCTTAGCTACCAGCGTTCTGACGCAAGTTGCGCGGCACATTGAAGACGACCCGCTCTTCGGCCGTCGTCACCGCTTCCATGGTCACGTCGAAGCGGCTCTTAACGGCTTCGATGACTTCGACGACTATGAATTCCGGCGCAGAAGCGCCCGCGGTCACGCCCAGCGAGGTGATGCCTTCGAGCTGATCCCAGGGAATCTGGGCAGCGCGTTCGATGAGATAAGCCTTCTCGCAACCGGCGCGCTCGGCCACTTCAACCAGGCGCAGCGAATTGGAGCTTTTAGGGCTGCCGACGACCAGCAAGCAATCAACGCGCGGCGCAACTGCTTTGACGGCGTTCTGGCGATTGGTGGTGGCGTAACAGATGTCTTCTTTGACGGGACCGGCAATGCTGGGAAAGCGGCTTTTGAAGATTTGCACGATCTCGGCGGTATCGTCGATCGAAAGGGTCGTCTGGGTCGCGTAGGCTAATTTATCGGCGTCGCGCGGAATAAAGGCGCGGGCATCTGCGGCCGTTTCAATCAATGTTACAGCGCCAACAGGCAATTGCCCCATGGTGCCAATGACCTCCGGGTGGCCGCGGTGGCCAACCAGCACGATTTCCCGGCCCTGTTCGTGGTGGCGCGTCGCCTCCATGTGGACTTTGGACACCAGCGGGCAAGTGGCGTCGAGAATGAACATATTGCGGGCTTCGGCGGCGGCTGGAACCGACTTGGCGACACCGTGTGCTGAAAAGATCACGGGCTGGGTGGTTTCCGAGATCTCGTCCAATTCCTTCACAAAAATGGCGCCTTTAGCCTTGAGAGACTCAACCACGAACCGGTTATGAACGATCTCGTGGCGGACGTAGACGGGCGCGCCGTACTTCTGAAGGGCCTGCTCGACAATCTGAATGGCGCGGTCGACACCGGCGCAAAATCCGCGCGGGGCCGCCAGAAGTAAGGTGAGCGGCGGCTTCGGGGTGGCGGGAAATGCCGGTGGCGAAGTAGTCATGAACGTGGAAAGTCCTTTAGTTCCAGTCGACAGCCCGCGCAAAGCGCTTGGATTTGATGGCCTGGGGATGCTACGTTTGTTTGAGATTTATACAAGGGGCCCGCGATTCGGGCTTAGGGGAACGGATTGAAGACATCAGAAACCGGGGGGTTTCCGAAGCCTATGAATTCAACAACTCGTTGTTTCGGGTTTGCGAGATTCGTGTCGCGCGCCGCGCCAGCGATAGCGCTGGCTGTGCTCGTCTCGGGTTGCGGCATGTCCTCGCTGACGTCGGGGCTCGGCAGCTCCATGTTCGGCGGCAGCGCCAAAAAATCCGATGATGTCGCGGCGGTCTCCGAGGCTCAGCTTTTGGCCGACGCCAAAAGCGGCGATGGCTCGACCGGCAGCACGGCCATTGGCGAAGTCGCCCACGGTTGTCCGAAGTTCGTGGTCGCCTCGCGCGATAGCAACATTACCTTCTATGAGCCGGGTCGCGCCGGCGATGGCTTAGCGATCATGCATCGCGGCGAGATCACCAAGACAGCGCGCGAATGCCAGGTCGAGAACGGCCGCGTCACCGTCAAATACGGATTCTCCGGCCGCGTGCTTCTTGGACCCAAGGGCAAGCCCGGCAACATCGTGCTACCGGTCAATGTCTTGGTCACCGATTCCAAGCGCGCCAAGGTCGCGGGCGATACCATGAAGGTCGATGTTTCGGTCGGCGCCGATAAGCCAATCGGATATTTCTCGGCCGTGCGCACCGTCACCTTCTCGGTGCCGGAAGGCAGCCGTCCCGGCGAATTCGAGATGCTGGTCGGTTTCGACAGCAAGGCCGCCGGCGCGGGTTGAGATTCGCGCGGCGCGCCGAACCACGCACACCCGCTGTCCCGGCCGAAGATTGCGCGACGAGCGCATCGCAGAGCCGGGATCTTTCCCAGCCGATGATGTTCTCCGATGCGACGGGTAAAGATCCCGGATCTGCACTTGTCGCTAAGCTCCAAGCTTCGTCCGGGAACGCGGGTTGTGAGGGCCTGGGTCTCTCGGGGTCCCGGCTCGGCGGGCTCGCTCTGACGCGCGCACCCTCCGGCCGGGATGACAGCATTGGGTTTGCGCTAACGGTTGTGAGCAGCTTCGCCGTGTTCGAGTTGCTCGGCCAGAACTCTTAAAGCTAGGACTTCGGCTTTCGCCATCGCTTCGTCTTGTGTGGCACCATAGGCCAGCACGCCCGAAAGCTCCGGAACTTCCGCGATCCAGCGCCCGCCTTCTTCTAGTTCGGTCTCAATTGTCAGTTTCATTTGGTAGACCTTGAACATGGTGCCAGAGTAGCACGAAATGGCGAGCCCGGTTTGCTCATATTGGCGTCAAAACTGAGCGCTTCCATCGCTCCGAGACAACGGAGTGGCCGCTCAAATCAAAAGCCGGGCGGTGGCCCGGCTTTTGATTGAAGGTTTGTGCGGCTCTGGTGAGGCCAGCGGTGAGAAGTGCAGTAGCGCTAGTTCAGCTTGCCGCGCAGATCCTTGATGGATTGATCGATCAGGTTGTCGCTGGTGGAACCCGTGACGCGGGTCTTGAGGAGTCTCTCGGCCGCCGCCAGGGCCGTATCGACCGCAGTGGCGCGGACTTCGCTCAGGGCTTGGGCTTCGGCGCGGGCAATCTTTTCTTCGGCCAGTTTGCCGCGACGTTCGATGCTTTCAGCCAAAGCCTTCTTGGTCTCGATGGCCAGAGCTTCGGCTTCGCGCTTGGCCTGGTCAATGATCGAGCGGGCCTCGCCCTCGGCTTCGCGAGCCTTGCGCTGATAGTCCGCGAGCAGGGCTTGCGCTTCTTCGCGCAGCTTGCGGGCGTCGTCGAGTTCCTTGCGGATGGCATCGGCACGGGCATCGAGAACGCCACCGATGTAGACCGGCACTTTGTAATAAATCACCAGGCCAACAAAGATCAGGAATGCGACGAGCACCCAGAACAGCGGATCGTGTGGATCGGTCAACATGCCCTTACTCTCCGGCCTGCGGCGCGAGCGCCTTTTTGACGTCGGCCAAGGTCACGTCCTGGCCGATGAGTTTTGATATCACCAACGTGGCGGTTTCGGCGGCGATGTCGTTGACGGCGGTCAAGGCTTTCGTCTTGGTTTCGCCGATGCGCTTTTCAGCCTGAGCGAGCTTGGCCGAGATTTGTCCTTCGACGCGGGCCTTTTCGGCATCGGTCTCTTGGGCAAGCTTGGCGCGGGTTTCCTTGGCCATGCCGGAGGCTTTGGCGCGCGCGTCGGCCAAGGCCTTCTCATAATCGGCGAGCGCCTTGTCGGTCTCGCCCTTTAAGCGTTGCGCCGCTTCGATGTCACGGGCGATGCGATCACTGCGCTCGGTGATGACTTCGCCGATGCGTGGCAATGTCACCTTCGAGAGAATGAAAAACAGCGCACCAAACGTTAGCGCCAGCCAGAACAGCTGGGGCGCGAACGAGTGGGAATTGAGCTGCGGCAAACCGGCTTTAGCAGCTTCGTGAGCTGCTTCCGCCGCGGCTGTCGCAAGCATTGTCATGCCGGCCAGCATCATCGCCTCCGTAATCCTTAAGCCAACGCGGCTCAAAATCAACCGAAGAGGATGATGAGCGCGATCAGCAAGCCGAACAGGCCGGTCGCTTCCGCGAGCGCGAAGCCGATCAGCAGGTTGGTGAACTGGCCCGGAGCCGCCGACGGGTTGCGCATGGCGCCCGACAGGTAGTTGCCGAAGATGTTGCCAATGCCGACGCCGGCGCCGATCAGAGCCGAGCAAGCGAGGCCCGCGCCGATGTATTTTGCTGCTTGAGGATCCATAGAAGTCTTCTCCCGTTTTTGGTTCGTTTAAGTTCGAAAGCCGTCTCACCCGGAAGCCCAGGTCAGTGGTGCATGTTGACCGCGTCATTCAAGTAGATGCAGGTCAAAACCGTGAAAATGAGCGCCTGCAGGAAGGCCACGAGAAATTCGAGACCCGTGAAGGCGACCAAGAAGCCGACCGGCGCGATCTTGCCCCAAATCGGCAAGGCAACCGCGAAACCGGCGAAAACTTTTAGCATTGTGTGGCCGGCCATCATGTTGGCGAACAGACGCACGGAATGGCTGATAGGGCGGATGAAGTAGGAGATGAGCTCGATCGGGATGATGACGGGCATCAGCCACAGCGGCACGCCTTCCGGCACGAACAGCCTCAAATAGCCAAAGCCATGCTTGGCAAAGCCGATGAGCGTCGCGGTCAGCCAGACCATGGCGGCGAGCGCGAAGGTGACAATGATGTGGCTGGTGACCGTGAAGTTGCCGGGAATCATGCCAAGCATGTTGAGGGTCAGGATGAAAATGAAGATCGTGAAGACCCACGGAAAGTATTTCATGCCGTCTTCGCCGAGGTTCTCGCGCACCATCTTGGCGATGTATTCGTAGACCATCTCGGCCATCGACTGAATGCGCGAGGGCACCAGCGAGCGCGCGCGCATTGCATACATCAGGAAGCCGATGATCAGCCCAAGAGCGATGATCATCATCAACGATGAGTTTGTGAACGAGACATCATAGCCAAACAATTCGAGATGCTTGATCGTCGTGATCTCGAATTGATGCATGGGGCTATGTTGACCGGCCCCTTCAGCGCCTTCTGCAGCCAAGACGTCCCCCTACTTATCGTCGTCGTCATCATCGGGAACCGAGTGCGCGGACCGTTGCAGATCGGCGTTCTCGGCTTCGGCTTTCTGGGCGCCACGCACGACATTCATCAGACCGGCGGCGAAGCCCAACATCACAAACAAGACCATCAGCCACGGCGCTGTCAGGAAGTACCTGTCGAGCGCCCAACCGAGCAATCCACCCAAGCCAACGCCCACAATGAGCTCCGCGGCAAAGGAAAACGCCTTGCCGTAGGCCGATTGCTGGCGGCGGGTATTTTCGTCAACGGCTGGAGCCCGTTTCGCGTTTATCGCGTCGAGCTTCGTGCCGATGCCGGCTGAACGCTGCCGGATGGCCTCGCGGTCCTCCGGAGAGATCTGACCACGCCCTGGGCGATCGTCCTCGCCGTCGTTGGCAGACATGGCTTTTCCGTCCGGTTGGTGCTGGAATTCCTGACGCGCCGGAGTGGCCGACGGGCCGCACCATAGTAAGGGCCCCTGGGGGTGTCAAGGAAACGGCACCCCCCGGAAAGCCCCCATAGGTACGGCGAAACCGCGCAGGGTCCGGGGGGCGGAGGCGCGTCCACCCTGTCCAATTCTCGGGACTTGAGCATCCCGAAGTTGCCGGGTGATCTCAAAGGGCTTGCAACACGGCGTCTCAGCTTTGCAGCTACGGAAGCCGCTCGCATCACGACGTCTCGGCGCGCGGCGGTGGATGCCCCTTCCCCGACCGGTCTCGCCACCGCCGCAAGGAACTTTGCGGGTGCGGCGCCGTTATCCCGGCATGCGATCACGACGATCGCCAAACCATTTGGAGAGACCGATGAAAACGCTTCTCGCTTCCGCGATTGCAGCGACTCTACTGTTAGCGGCGCCTGCACTCGCAATGTCTGAAGCCGATTGCAAGGCTGAGTTCACCAAAGCCGACGCCAACAAGGATGGCGCGCTGACAAATACCGAAACTTCGCGGTATGCCACGGCTATGCAAATCGCCGGAAAAGCCA
This sequence comes from Hyphomicrobium sp., assembly GCA_031365865.1. Lineage (GTDB taxonomy): Bacteria > Pseudomonadota > Alphaproteobacteria > Rhizobiales > Hyphomicrobiaceae > Hyphomicrobium_B. The sequence goes on from JANLYX010000065.1 coordinate 58,390, forward strand.
TGCCCGCAGATGGCCGGATGACGGAAGCCGTATTTCTTGAAAACTGCAAAGCAGACGTCTTCATGACGCAAAAGGCCGAGGCCGCCAAGCAACCGGACGCAGTCCAAAAAACAGACGTTGGCGCGCCGCTGAAAGGCGCCAACAGCTTCACTGAAACGCAAGCCAAGGATCGCGCAGTAGCGGCGGGTTTTGCCGACGTCTCCGGTCTCAAGAAAGACGACGACGGGATCTGGCGCGGGACGGCATCGAAAAACGGCAAGTCGGGCAATGTCGCCATCGACTTCAAAGGCAACGTCGTTTCCAATTGAAAGGTATAAATATCATGTCAGTTACAACACGCGTTTATGATAATTACGCGCAGGCCCAGAAGGTTGTCGCGAATCTCGAAAATGCCGGAGTTCCGAGCGGCGACATTAGCATCGTTGCTAACAAAAATATCGCCGCTGACTACGATAACGTCTCAACGATGTCGGAAGCCGGTCCAGGTGCCGGTCTAGGAGCAGCCGTTGGTGGCGGTGCCGGTCTGTTGGCCGGTCTCGGCATGATGGCCATCCCAGGCATCGGTCCCGTAGTTGCGGCCGGCTGGCTGGCGTCTACTGCGCTTGGCGCCTTTGCGGGCGCGGCAGCCGGCGGATTGATCGGCGCGATGGTCGATTCGGGCGTGCCGGAAGAAGACGCGCACGTTTATTCTGAAGCGGTGCGACGTGGCGGTACGCTGGTGACGGTGCGGACAGACGCAATTTCTGCCGATTCTGTGGCTGTCACTATGGATGGCCATGAGCCTATTGATGCGGTTGCGCGGCGCGGCGACTATGAGCGTGAAGGCTGGACGAAGTACGATCCGAAGGCCCCGGACTATACATCGGTCGATGCCACCCGTGAGCGCAAGCGGCGCGTCTCGTAACCGGTTCTGACGATCTCTATTCAAAGCAGGAAGCTGCTAAGACGCGGTTTCCTGCTATCGCTTGCTTGAACCACTCGCAACATCAATCGCAAGCCAGCAAAGTTCGCCGAACATTGATGAGAATTTCGCTCGATTGTCCACCACGGCTCATGCGCGCGCCGGTTCAACTGTGCGCATAAGCGTGAGTATGATCATCACGATTATGGACAGGATCGGCGATTTCGAGGAGAGGCTGACCGACGCCAGCGCCACGACGATGAAATAGAAAATCGGGAAATATGTTTTGCGTGTGCCCGTGGCGCCCACGAGCAGGTACAGAAAATAGAACAAGTTGGGCATGAAGGCGATCGCGGTGAAGATACCGTAGTGGAGAATGAACGCGACGATGAAGCTTTCGATGCCGTACTCCAATCCATGGAGGCGCACCCAGGTCATCAACTCGTCGGGGTTGATGCCAAAAAACAGCTCGCTAAAGGTGAAGTGATCGAAGAGTTCGAACATCACGATGCGCGTACCGGCACTGCCTTCGTCATCCACGAGGCGGTCAAGCAGGGTGTCAAGCCAGCCCAGTTCATGAGCCGTGATGAGTCCGAGCGCGCAGATGGGAACGAAGAGCAGGGCCGCGAGCAGATTATCGGTGTTGAATCGCTTTCCGCGCAGAATACTGAAGCCATTCCCGGCACCGATCATGAACAGCGTCACCAGGCAAGTCGCGGTCGCCGCGCGACCTCCAAATGGGACGAGACTGGCAAGGGCCACGAGAAACACCGGAGTCCGCAACAGCCGGGGTAGATCCTTGGCGCCCCCGAGAGCCAACACGGTAACATAGCACCCGGCCACCATAGCGTTGGCTAGCGGATGCCCAAGCAGGGCGGTTGCCCGCGGCTCATCCAGCAACAGTTCGCCATTGATGACGAGCGGGGTAAGGCGAAAGCCGCTGAAGACTTCGTAGAACGCCAGAATTGCATTGGCAAACAGAAGCGCGTGAACGAGCAGCGCGAGCCTCCGCCTACCGCTCTCTTCGATGCCAGAAAACAGCACGAACATCGCTACGGCGCCGAGGAACGTCTCAATGAAAATTGTGATCGAATGGCCAAACAGCTGCGCTGCGTAGACCATCGTGAACATGATCGCGAGGACAAAGGGGATTAGATTGATATTGCGATCGGCGAAGTCGATGGCCGCCGACAGGGGATTGCGTGCGGTGAGGATGGGGAGACCAACCAGCGCGAATGCAAGGAGCGTCGCGGGATGAAACTTATCGAGAAAGCTGCCACCCGTATCGTAGTAGTGCCAGTCGAAATCAACCAAGGCCAGAGGTGAGATTGTCAGCAGAAGCACGACGATCGCGGCATGGCCGAGCAGCCAAGCGGTCTCCCGCGCCGTCGCTGGGGCGCCACGGCCATAATCGGTTGGGGCTATGCTCTCAAAGGCCATCTTGAGACACTCGTATGGTTACCGGCGCGCCAATGCAGGCGGACCAGCACGTCTGGAATACGCGACAGAACCAAAGCAAAAAGCGTGCCTTGACCGGTCGTTAACGCGATCCCGCCAAAGCGTGTTAGCGTCATCCACAGTTGCAAACATGGGATTACAACGATTGCGCTCGATCACTTCAACCCGCCGTCAATTCATCAGACATGCGAGCGCGGCAGCAGCGGCCGCGTGCTTGCCGGCGACACGGGCCATGGCAGCGCAGGACGGTGCGCCCTCTCTGGGAGCCGTTGCCGCCAACAAGGGTATCCTGTTTGGCACGGCCTATGACAGCGACATCCTCACACCTTCAGCATTTTCAGATCTCTACGTCCGGCAAGCCCGCATCTTCACCACCAACAATTTCCTGAAATTCGGATCGTTGCGGCCCACCGAGTCAGGCGCCGATTTTTCGCTCGCCGACCGCCTCGTCGATTTCGCACGCGCCAGAGGCATTCTGGTGCGCGGTCACAACCTGATCTGGAACGACTGGACGCCGGATTGGCTGAGCAAGTCCTCCTCGGAGCGCATTGTTTATTGGCTCGACCGCCACATCGAGGAAACCGCCGCGCACTATCGCGGCAAGCTTCACTCCTGGGACGTGGTGAACGAGCCGTTCTGGCCGGGACACGGCAACAAGGAAGGCTTCCGGGACGGCCCGTGGTACACCGCGCTCGGCAAGGGCTATGTGGTCCGCGCGCTCAAACGCGCCCAGGCGGCCGACCCCGCTGTAAAGCTCGTCATCAACGAGGGCGGGCCCGAGTGGGAAAACTACTGGGGGCTGGACAGCGATCCCGTACGCAAGGGGCTTTTGCGCCTGATCGACGAAGTTCGCGATGCCGGTGCCCGGCTCGATGCCGTTGGCCTGCAGTGCCACTGGATGGCCGATTTCAAGTTCGATCCCGAATCCTTCCTGGCCTTCTTGCAGGAACTCGCAGGACGCAAGCTCGCGATCTATCTCACGGAGCTCGATGTCAGCGACGCAAAAATCGAAGGCAGCGATGCCGAGCGCGACGCCGAGGTTGCGCGCCGGTATCACTTGCTCCTCTCAACGGCCCTGAAAGTCCCGGAAGTGCAGATCGTACAGACCTGGGAACTCTCCGACAACGCGACCTGGCAGCGGGAGGAGCCTTTTCTCGGACCCGGCGGACGGTTACCGAGACCCCTTCCATTTGACGATGCCTTGCGGCCCAAAGCCGCTTGCGATGCGATCGCACGCGCCTTCAGCGAGGCGCAGCGTTAGCGGTCTGCCGCACCGGCGCGGTAGAGCTTGCCTGCACCTTCGCCCAGCACGAATGTCCATCCGGCAGGCAATACCAAGTCTGGCGTTTGTGGATTGAAAAGCCACACGTAGTCGAAGCCGGCTGCAACGGCCGCCGCGTCCATAACGAGCTTGCCATCGGAGTCGGATACGGTCGCCTCGCTTGTTTCGCGGAGGAGCGTCAACGGCTGCTGGCCCGCATAGGAGAAGAGGCTCGACACGTAGGCATCGCTCGCCGGAACAGCCCAGCCGATGAGATGTGACTGGAAGTTGTTCTTGCTTGCCCGATCGAGCGTCAACACAAGAACCTTGGAACGGGGCTTGGCCTGCGCGAAGTGGGCCCGGATGGCTTTCGCATCACCCTCCATGGCCGTCCATGTTGTGTGGATGACGCCGTGGCGCGTTAGTGCGAGCACGGTCATGAGGCCCACACCGATGATCGCGGAACGGGCAAGCGGCAGGTTCGCCAGAAGCGCCGCCGCCGTGAAGAAGAGCGGCGGAAGCATTCGGATGTCCGCGCCAGAGGTCGTGCCGAGCTCGACAGGAAGGGCCACATAGAGAACCGCGAAGGCAACAGCAGCTAGGCCGGCATAGTCGATGACGATAGGACGCCGCGCGGCGAGACGGAACAGAAGCAGAAGAGCAAGGCCCCAGGCGGCGATCAGCGGCACGTCCGTCCAAAGATCGTAGGCGCCGAAATAGCCGAAGGCGAGCACCAGCTTGCGCAAGGGCGTACTCCAGACGACACCTCCCGAGAGCGCGTTGAGCTTTGGCTGCATCATCACGAAAATCATCACCGCCAGCGCCGGCAGCATCGCCACGACGAACGGCAGGTTGACGCGTAGCGTCCGCGCCCAGGCCAGCACGCCGGCCTTGAAGAAGCCCTCCAGCATGAAACAGCCCGCCAGTACCAAATAAATGCCGATCGATGTCAGGTGCCACAGATAGAGCAGAACGAGCAGTGCCGAATGCAGGATGAGTTGCCAAACGGGCGCGCGTTCGAGACGGGCAATGCGAACGTGATTGGCAGCGGCGAGGAAGGCTAGTCCTACGCCGGAATAGTAGTTCATGAAGCCCCAGAAGAACGTGCCGGCCAGAAGCCAAGGCATGATCAAAGTGCACACGGCCCAGGCGGAAGGACTCCGTTCTCCGTATTGCAGGATGAAGGCGGTCGGACCCGACCAGTAAAGAAACACCGCCAGAACAAGGAAAATCTTGCTGGCGGTAATGGTGTCAAAGACCAGAAGCAGTTCTGGCACGATGAGATCGCTGCCCAAGTTCGGCATCAGCCGGTAGTGTATCTCGTAGAAAGGCGGAAGAGGCTTGCCCGAAAGCCAAAGCGACTCCAGATAATGCCGGGCCATGTGATTGGGCCAGTCGATGATTGGCGGTGTGTCGTGCATCACGATCAGCATGAGGACTGCGGCCCACGCGACGGCGATGGCAACGATGGCCGCCGGCTCGATTGTGTGCGGCGGTTTTGCAGCTTCGGCTGTCTGCTCGTACATTTGAGTACCTGGCAACACTTTTTCACGCCCGCAAGTTGCGACTTAGGCGGCGCTACTTCTTGCGCCACGTGAATGTCGCGGACATCGCGTAGTTCCAAACGACGCCGACCAAAATACCGGCAACCCCCGAAAGCAGCCACGAATAATCCTGCTTGTAAAGATTGGCCGCGATGCCGACGTTGGCGAGCGCACCGAGGCTGCAAACCGCATAAAATGTCAATAGGCCGGTAACGAATTGCCACCCGCGGCGCCTGCGGTCGCGCCAACCCTCAAGACACGGACTTTCTTAACGGCAGGTGTAGTTGGAGCCGGCCAGCGGTCTTCCGAATGAGATGGAAATGGTTGTCACCACGTCATGGCCGTGCTCGACACGACCATCCCAACTCGTGGCGCTGGATGGCCGGATCAAGTCCGGCCATGGAGTAAATGTTGTCGCGATTCAACGTCGACCGGAATCGCTCTAGATCTCGACGCGGCCAGATCGAGATTTCTCCGGCTCATTGAGTCTGCGTGAGTGGTAGCGGCTGAATCCAGCGGCTAAAGTCTCTTCCGGCTTTGAGGATGACGCGCTCCGGAATGCGTGGCCCGGGTTCACACCGCTTCGCGGAAGCTGTGGTCGGTTTCGAGACGAACTGGGAAAAGGCTCTAACGGAAGTCACAACAAAGCTTGAGAGAAATATTAAATCGCGAGCGGCTGCCATTGCCCGATTGTAAACCGCCCGCCAAACGGTCCGAAATCCGGTAGGCAGATAAAATCTGATTGCGAAGCACCATGATGCAAACGAGAAAAATCTGGGTGGCCCTGAATTCCTTGGATCGCAATCGGATCGTGATAATCAGCGTCCCTCAACCAATATGCAAGCATATATGCATCGCCATCTTCTTTGAGAAGAAATGGAGCGACTAACCCACCATCTGATCCAGCCTCGCCCGCGAGCCTCGCCATCTCAGCAACAACCCAGCATTTTGGAAACGCATCGTGTACGACATCATACGCGCGTTCTCTGACGGAAGTGTCTGTTACGACAGCAACGCCGTTAACAATGATCTCCCACAAGGGCTTGTTCGATCTGGGCTCACCAGCCCAATATGACTCGATCCAATCGATTTTCTGTAGATCTAGAAGGCCTGTTTCTGGATCGCGCGGCGCATTGGTAATCCAATCAGAATCCACCCGTGTGATCGAGTCACAGACATCCAGACGAAGTTCAACTAGGTTGCATGACGTGAAATAACTCGGCCAGTTTGTGTCACCGATGGCTCTGGCGGCGAGTTCACGACTCTCGAAAAAGTACATGCCTCGCAGTCTTGAGACTTTCTGAGGATACGTCAGGCTCCGCCTGAGCTCGATGACCTGCTCGTTAGAAAAGCGGGTCCCGTGCTGCGAATAAACCATCCCAGCCATCATGAACGAGATAAAGCCCGCCCCGGCACATGGTACGCGATTAGCCGAAACCAAAGTTCCGCGCATAACGGCCCATGCCACTGGAGGATATTCGATGTCGAGAAATGCATAGAGGCGCATTGCTGCACATGGGTTCATACGCGGACAAGATTATCAGTTTCGAGAAAATGCATTGCCAAACGTGCCGCCGCGCTTGGTACTAAACCGCTTCTCTGAAACTCTGGGCGGTTTCGAGGTCGACGGAGACGAGTTGCGACACACCCTTTTCCGCCATCGTCACGCCGAATAGGCGGTTCATGCGCGCCATCGTCATGGGGTGGTGGGTGATGACGAGAAAGCGCGTGTCGGTGTCCTCGGCCATGTGTTCCATCAGGCGGCAAAAGCGATCGACGTTGGCGTCATCCAAGGGCGCGTCGACTTCGTCGAGCACGCAGATCGGCGACGGGTTGGTGAGGAAGACCGCGAAGATCAGCGATAGCGCCGTCAAGGTCTGCTCGCCGCCCGAGAGCAGCGACAGCGTCGCGGGTTTCTTGCCCGGCGGCTTGGCGATGATCTCGAGGCCGCCCTCGAGCGGGTCCTCCGGGCTCTCGATCATTTCGAGGCGCGCTTCACCGCCGCCGAACAGATGCGTGAACAGGCGTTCGAAATGACCGTTGACGGTCTTGAAAGCTTCGTCGAGCCGGACTTTGCCTTCTTTGTTCAATTGCCCGATGGCACTGCGTAATTTGGCGATTGCGCTGTCGACGTCATTGCGTTCAGCCGTCATGCTGTCGAGTTGGCCTGAGAGCGTGGTCAGGTCGTCGTCGGCTTGCAGGTTGACGCCGCCCAAGCGTTCGCGATCGGCCTTGAGGCGGGTCAGTTGTTTGTCGAGATCGGGAAAAGCGGGCAGCTCGGCCTTGGCATCGACGCTTGCGAGCGACAAGCAATCTTCCGGTGCGACTTCGAAGGTTTCGCGAATCCGCCGCGCTTCGTCCTGGCGGCGCTGACGGGCATTCTCAAGCCGGGCTTCGATGCGGGCTTTGCTCTCGCGCGCGTTGGCGACTTCACCTTGCGCCGCGCGCAAGGTTTGGGTGGCGGCGCGAACGGCGCTTTCGGCGCTGGCCAATTTGTCGGCGGCGCTTTGCCGCTCGGCGTCGGCGCGCGAAAGTTCCGACAACAAGGTGCCGCGCTGTTTGGCGATTCTGTCGGGCAGGTCTGCAAATTTCTGCAACTCCGTGCTGGTCTCGCCGTGCCGGATTTTCAGCGCCGCCAGCTGTTGCTCGGCGCTTTGATGGCGGTTCTGCCAGCGCGCCGCATCAGCCGTGATCTGTTTCAAGCGCTCGGTGCGCAAATTGCGGTCGCGTTCGAGGCCGGAAAGTTTGAAGCGGGTTTCGGCGACGGCCTTGCGCGCGGCCTCGGCTGCGATTTGCGCGGCCTTGAGCTGGGGTTCGAGATCTTCGCCCTCGCTCATGGTCACGATCTGAGCTTCGATCTCGACGTGACGCGATTGGGCGTGGGTCAATTCTTCGTCGGCCCGCGAGCGCTGGGCGCCGACAGCCGCGAGCTTGGTTTCGCAGTCGCGGGCTTGCCGTTCGATGACGGTCAATTGTTCGCGGGTTTGCGCCAGTTCGGTTTGTTTTTCGCGCCACAGCTGACGGAGGCGGCGCTCTTCGGTTTCCGCGCGCGTCGCGGCGTCCGCGGCAGCTCGCTCGGCGTCGATGACGTCCTTTGCTTGCGCCAAAACTTCAGCGGCCTTGCGGTCGAGTTCGAGCAGACGATTTTTGTGAGCGAGGCGTTGGGCCGCAGGAGTGACGCCATCGGCGGCGGCGACGAAGCCGTCCCACCGCCACAGATCGCCCTCGCGCGATACCAAGCGCTGGCCGGGTTTCAAATGGGGTTGCAGGCGTTTGCCTTCGGTGCGCGAGACGACGCCGATCTGGCGCAGGCGGCGCGCCAATTCGGATGGCGCTTCGACGTGCATGACCATCGGTTCGGCGTCGGCGGGAAGGGCGTGATCTTCGTGCGCGACATCGAGATTGCGCCAGTGAATGCTGGCATCCGTCGAGGTTGGCGCTTCGAGATCGTCGCCAAGCGCTGCGCCGAGGGCGGTCTCGTAGCCGGGCGAGACGCGGATGTTATCGACGACGGGTGGGAAATCGCCGTCGTTGGCGGGCGCCAGCAATTTGGCGATGGTTTCGCGCTCGGTCGAGAAGGCGTTGGCGGATAGCCGGACTTTGGCGGCATCGTCGCGGCGCTGACGGGCAACGCCGTGCGCGGTCTTGGAGGCTTCTTCGGCGGCCAAGGCTTGCGCCTCGACCTCGGTGATTTGCTTGGCGAGCTGCTGGCCTTTTTCGGAAATGGCGTTGAGCTTTTCAGCGTCCGGTGCGCGGCCGGTAATGTCCTTGACGTGACCGTCAAGGCCGAGAATGCGCTTAGCGATTTGCGCGACCAAATCTTTGCGCTCAAGCAGAGCTGATTCCAAACTTTTCAGTTTGGCGCGGGCTTCGGCGGCTGTATGCGTGATCTCGGCAAAGGCCGTATCGGCATCGCGGCGTTTGTCCTCTGCGGTGTCGAGATCGTCGCGGGCGGTTTCTTCCTGCAGGGTCGCACCGGTCTCGGCGTCCTTGAGCGTTTGGATCTCGGTCTCAAGACGGTGCAGGGTATCCTTGGCCTCGGTGATGTGGCCGTCTTCGCGCTTGATGTCAGTCTCGAGCTGCTTGGTGCGGGCCTCGAGTTCGCGGGCTCGCGTTGCTGCGCGTTCGGCTTCGCGCTCGAGATTGTCCTGCTCGATCTTGAAGCGGGCAACGACAGCGGCGGTGCGGGCTTCGGCGTCACGCAACGCCGGCACGGCCTCGGCCAGTTGCAGTTCGCCATTAAAGGCTTTCGATTCCGCTTCCGCCGCCGCGCCCAATTGGGTCATGGCGTTGGTGAGATTGGATTCTTCCGTATTGACGGCGGACTGCGCATCGGTCCAGGCGAGGTGAAGGAGTAGCGCTTCGCCTTTGCGGATCTCGGTCGAGATGTCTTTGTAACGCCGCGCCTGCCGGGCCTGCCGTTTTAGGCTCTCGGCTTGGCTTGCCATTTGACCGAGGACGTCGGTGAGGCGGGCCATGTTGGCTTCAGCGGCTTTGAGGCGCAGCTCGGCTTCGTGACGGCGCGTGTGCAGACCGGCGATGCCGGCCGCATCTTCGAGAATGCGGCGGCGCTGCTCAGGCTTGGCATTGACGATTTCGCCGATCTGGCCTTGACGCACGAGTGCCGGCGAACGTGCGCCGGTCGCCGCGTCCTCGAACAAGACTTTGACGTCGCGGGCCCGGACATCCTTGCCGTTGATGCGATAGGCGGAGCCGGCTTCGCGTTCGATGCGCCGCGTGATTTCGATGGTGTCGTCGCCGTTGAATTCGGCCGGGGCCTGGCGCTGCGAATTGTCGAGGAACATCGTGACTTCGGCGACGTTGCGTTCTGGCCGCGCGTTGGTGCCGGAAAAAATCACGTCGTCCATGGCGGCGGCGCGCATCGATTTGTGCGAGGTCTCGCCCATCACCCAGCGGAGCGCTTCGAGCAAATTGGATTTGCCGCAGCCGTTAGGGCCGACAACGCCAGTCAGGCCGGGTTCAATGACGAGTTCGGTCGCCTCAACAAAGGATTTGAAACCGAGCAGCCTAAGGCGTGAAATTCTCATGTCGTCGTGTCCTCGAAACCTGACGCCGGGGGTCGCGACGGGCGCATTTCTGTCAGCTGATGATCAATGCGGCGCAGGCGCTGCTGCGGCCGTTGCGTTGCTGTCAGAGAGTTGCGGCTCGATGAGTGCGCGCAACTCGGTCATGTTCAGTTCGCTCTTGATCAGCTTGTCGCCAACAAAAAAGTTCGGTGTCCCGATGACGCCGAGCTTGCGGCCACGCTCTTTGACCCACTTCAAGTTTTCGATCATGCCTTGATTCTGCACGCAGGCGTCAAACTCCGGGCGTTTCATCCCCACCTGTTGTGCGACGGCAAAAATTGGATCTAGCCGGACTTCCTGCGAGACCCAAGTGGGCTGCTGTTCCATGAACTTGCCGTAGAGAGTCAGATATTTGTCGGGCTGAGTGCAGCGCAGCGCAATCGTCGCCATGCCTGAGGTCTTGCCGATCGGGAATTCGCGCAAAATGTAGCGGACTTTGCCGGTGTCGATGTAGGTCCGCTTGAACTCCGGAAAGACTTCCATGTGGAATTTCCGGCAGTGCGGGCAAGTCATCGAGGCGTATTGTACAATCGTGACGGGCGCCGTTGACTTGCCAAACGACATTTCAGGCAGCGGGCTTGGCGCCATGATGTCGGCAATCGTTGGTTTTTCTATAATTTCCCGGCCATTTGACGGGCCGGCGCTAGCATCGGGCGCGGGCCCCGGGCTCTCGTCTTTAGGCGCGGCGGCGGTCGAGGGATAAGCCCCACCCGCCGTCGCGCCGTCTTTGCTGAGGCTGGCGGTCGGCGGCAGGCCATCCGCACCGCAGCCTGCCAGCCACAGACTGAGGCTGACGGCTGCCGCGCGAATGGTGAGCTTTATCAAAGGTTTTCCGCCGTTATTTCGCCGCCAGCAGTGGCTCGATCATCTTGTCGAAGGCTGCAAGCGTCGCGACTTCCTGCAGCCGCTTGCTATTGATGAAGAACGTCGGTGTCGAGTTGATCCCGAAGGTTTCGCTGGCGCGCTTTTGTTCAGCCGTCAATTTGTCGAGCAGGGCTTGATCTTTCAAGCACTTATCAAACGATTCCTGGGTGAAACCCGCTTGTTTGGCAATATCGAACAGCTTGGGAACCGGATTCCCATTGCTGAAGGCCCAATCGGCCTGCTTTTCATAGAAGGCCTCAATCATGCTCTGACGCTTATCGAGATCAAGGCACTGGACCAGGATTTGCGCCGCCTGATCGAGTGGGTTAAGCGCGAAGCCTCTGAAAATATAGCGAATTTTACCGGAGTCGATGTACTTGGTCTTAAACTCCGGAAAGACCTTGGTTTCGAAGGCCGCGCAATGCGGGCAGGTCAACGAGGCGTACTCGACGACGGTCACCTTGGCGTCGGCTGGGCCCATGGCGATGTCGGGGAATGCGCCGGGCTTCATCAACTCTTCGACCGGCACTTCTGTCACGGCCGACTTTTTTTGAGCAATACTTTCCGCCGGCTTCAATGCCAGAGCAAACGCGCCCGCCAAAAGTGCGATGAGGCTGAGTGCCACGCGGCGCGTGGTGCGACGGGGCAGGTCATGAGGAAAGTCCGGCACGAGTGAACTCCTATCGAGTGGGAAAACACTGAATTTGTCGTCCGCCTAACATGGAACGAATGCCCGATTAAGGCAAAATCCCTCTGAATGGCAACTGAATAGCCTGTCATGTGGTCGAGGCTGGCTTGGTTGACGCAGTCAGCTGCGCGACTTCGGACCCGAAATGCTGGCCCACAATGCCGATAGCGCCGCGTGAATGGCGGGATTTGGCTCTCCGTCGCCGGTTTTCAGACCAAGAGGGGGCGGCGTTGCCGGGCGCGGGGTGAAGCTGGCTTCGGCAACTTTAGGGTGACGGGTCAGCGGCGCTTGCACGATTTTCAAGGTCTCGACGGCGCGGTAGCCGAAATAGCGATTGATGCGCTCGATAATCTCATGGGCGCGATATTCGATATCCAACGCGCGGGCCGGATCGACCCGCAGCACCAGCGTCGCGCCTTGGCGGCCACCGGCGTTGTCTTCGGTCTCGACGCTTGGCGTGCGCGGCCAGCGAATGCGCTCGGGCTCCGTCCAGGCGGCGACGTCTGCGCCGGCGACACGGGCCCAGTTGGTCATGATTTCGGCGCTGTGGAAGCCGTATTTTTCAAAGACCTTGGTGGTGATCTTGGGCACGAAACTGCCGACAGCGCGGACATAGCTGCCTTTGCCCTTGCGCTGATCGCGGGGCAGTGTAGCGGCCAGCTTGCTATTTTTTTCTGTCAGCATGTCCACTCTCACGACGACAAGACGATTGTAGCGTTGTCAGCGAAGCTTACCATCGGAAATGTGATTCGAAGCCGTGTGGTCTGAGAATCTTGGGGGCCAACCCTTGGGTGCGCTAGCACAAAGACAATTGCCGCTTCGACCGGCGGGCGCCGGCACGGTGCGCGCGCTGCTCGATTGGTATGGGGCTGAGCGGCGGCAATTGCCGTGGCGCTATGGACCGCGCCAGAAAGCCGATCCTTATCGGGTCTGGCTGTCTGAAATCATGCTGCAGCAGACAACCGTCAAAGCCGTCATTCCGTATTTCGAGCGCTTCACCGAGCGCTGGCCGAACGTGGCGGCGCTGGCGTCGGCGTCGCAAGAAGACGTGCTGCAGATGTGGGCGGGACTTGGCTACTATTCGCGCGCCCGCAATCTGAAGAAGTGCGCCGATGTTTTGATGCGCGATCATTGCGGGATATTCCCGGCAACCGAAGACGGATTGCGAACCCTGCCGGGTATCGGGCCTTACACGGCGGCGGCCATCGCAGCAATTGCATTCGGACTGAAGGCGACTCCGGTCGACGGTAATATCGAGCGGGTGGTGTCGCGCTTGTTCGCGGTGCGCCAGCCGCTGCCGCGTTCCAAGCCCGAGATCAAACGCTTGGCCGCCACGCTGACGCCAACGCGCGGGGCCGGTGATTTTGCGCAAGCGATGATGGATCTGGGATCGGAAGTTTGCACGCCGCGCCGTCCCTCGTGCCTGATGTGCCCGTTGCAGCAGGATTGCTCGGCGCACGCGCAAGGCCTCGAAGAACTTCTGCCGCAGCGGGAAGAAAAGGCTGGCAGGCCGAACCGCTTTGGCTTTGCATTCCTGGTGTTGCGCGAAGACGGCCGGGTGCTGCTGCGCCAGCGCGCCGATGCCGGACTTCTCGGCGGTATGCTTGAGGTGCCATCGACGCCGTGGGGCGATGACGTGCCGCCACTGAAAGATGCGCTACGCGGTGCGCCGGTGTCAGCCGATTGGTGGCAGGTACCGGGCAGCGTCGTGCACGTTTTCACGCATTTTAAGTTGGAGCTGACGGTTTACCGGGCCATCGTCAGGGAAGATGCGAGCCTGACGTTCTGGGCCGAAGCCGAGCGTTGCCGCTGGGTCAAGCGCCGCGATCTCGCCACGCAAGCCCTGCCGAGCGTGATGAAGAAAGTCATCGCCCACGGCCTGAAAGAAAGCTGACGTTTTCGATCAATAGGTGACAGTGACGATGACGAAGTCGCGATAGGTGCCAGGGTTTGGCGTCGTCTGGATGGGGACCGCGCCGTAGACCGACAGCGTTTGCGTGCTGCCCGTGCCGGTTAACCCAGTCACGATATCAGCGCCCGTATCGCCCCAGACCTGTGAGTGGCCGGAATCTTTGTAAAGGTTATAAGACAACAGGTTTGCGGCAAATTGCATGGCGCGAGTCATCGGGCTGCTGGTGCCGTTTAAGCCACTGTTGAGGCTGATCGAATACGCGGTGCCAGACGTGCACGTCGCCGTCACGGTCGTCGAGCCAAAGTGTGGCGCCGAGGTTGACGTAAAACTTCCGAAATCAAGCGGGCTGGCGGTCAACGTGCAGGTCTTTGGATCATTGGCGCTGACCTCGAACGGTGTCGCGGTTTCGTGCGATGCGCCGATCGTCGCGCAAGTGTTGGCGGCGGCGTAATCATACGTGATCGACGCCTGGCCGCCGGCGAAGTTCGAAGTATAGATGTTAGCTGGCAAACCTTGCTGGTTGGCGGCGATCTGAGCGAAGACTTGAGTGGTGGCGCTGCCGGTGCCGCTGGCGTTGAGCGCGAGGTCAATCTGCAACGGCGTATTTGGTCCCGCGTAAGATCCCCAGATCGTGGTGTGTCCCACATCCTTGTAGATGTTGAAGTGCAGCAGGTTGGTGCCGTCGGTGAGATAGCGCGGGTTGTTGCCCGAGGCCGCGCCACCGGAACCTGCCGCGATGTTCTGGCAAACTCTGACCGTCGTGTTGGGCGTGCCGCGGCAGGTGACGTGCAGTGCGCCGCTGGTATCGAACGTGGTGCCGGCGGCAAGATTGACAGTGCCGAAATTCAAGGTGTCGACCACGCCGCTGCACGTTTGCGCCGAGGCGGGCATGGCGAAAATCATTGCTGCACAGATAGCAGCAATCATGCGCACGACTATTGCGAAGCGGACGGCGCTCATTGGCAGATCTCCGGTCCGATTGTCGGTTGCACGGCGGTCTCGGTACCGAAACTAAACTGGGCAGTGCACTCGCGCCCGTTGTTGATGACGTGAATGGTGTTGACGGCCTGCAGACCTTTGACGAACGCCTGGCCGTCGTAGCCGACGATGAAGGGTTCGTCCGAGCCGTCGAGGTGGCCTTCGGAACCAGCAGCGAGGAACTTGCCGCTGGCGTCTTTCAGAATCACGATGGCGCTGGGTTTGGCTTTCTTAACGTCGAATTCCACGTATACGCCGCTCTTAAAACTCGGCGCGACATATTCGAGAGTCGACGCGATCTCGGCATCGAGCGGCAGGTCCATCGGGTCGATGGCGATCTTGTTTTTGTAGTACGCGTTCAAACTCGGAATGAGGATTTTTCCATCGCTGTCCGTGGTGCCAATGACGACGTTTTCGCGCATCACGCGGACTCCGGGTTCATGAGCATCGACGACGGCGAAGGCGCCGTCGATCCGGTTCGAGGCGAAGACATTGCCGCCAAGCATGGCAACGGCGCCGTCGGCTTGGGCAGTTGCGCGCACGCCCGAGCTATCCTGATTGATGCCGGCTTCGAGGCGTGCGGCAGAGGCCCGGTATCCGACGGTCGCGCTGCGATACGCGTCGTTGCCCTCATAATCGCGGATGCGCCAGCCCCAGCTTCCGACGTCTTGATCGACCGGTTTGGACGCTTCGGCATATCCGCCAACGTCATGTCCTCTAGATTGAAGGCCTCCGTTCAACGAAACGTTGTCCCCAAATGGGATGTTGACGCCAAGATAGAGCCCGGCGCTGGTGGTATCGGCGAGATCGATGAAGCCGGTGGCGTTGATGCTGGAGTTGCCGAAGAACGGTCTCGAATAGGTGGTCGTGATGACTTGGGTCGCCTTCTCGGATTCAAGTTGGTACTTGATGTAGCTGGCGCTGATAGTGGATTTGTCGAACGTGAGCGGCGTGCTGACTGTGATGGCGTCAATGGCCCGCGGAGGGGCTGTATTACGCAATCCTGTGATGAAGCCAGGCGACGCGAAACCGATGAAGCCAAAGCCGTTGGCCGATGACGCTAGGTTGTGCGCCGCCACGTCGTCGTAGGCGCTAAAGCTTTGCTGGGCTCGGCCGTTAATGGAAAGTGGTCCGACTTTCGTTTCGAATCTGCCGTAGAGCTGAAAGCCTTCGCCGCGATCGGAGGTGCTGGCGCTGGCGGCTGCCGAGACGATGGCAAGATCGAAGGCCCGGGCGACGACGCCGCCGCCGGCATTCCAGACCGTGCCATTGCCCTCTGCGTGAGCTTCGCCTGTCAGCCAATCGGTGAAGCCCGAGCGCACTGTTGCCGAGCCGGCGAATTTGTCCTGATAGTCGAAGCTTTCGATGCCGTAGCTGTTTCTCGGCAATCCGCCTTCCATCGAAAAATCCCAAAGCCCCGAGCGCAGGAGCTGGGGCGAAGCGTAAAACGACAGCGATTGGACGACTTCCCGTCCGGCGGCGTCGCGGGTGACGACTTGAGCAACGCCCCCGCTCGAAATCGACGGGATGTTTTCAATCTGGTAGGGCCCGGCTGCAACTTCCTTCGAGTATGATTTTATGCCGTTGACGAAAACATCAACCGTCGAGGGTACGGCGGCGGAACCAGAAAAGGATGGCATCGGCGTGGTGACGAGGTCGGGCCGCATTGAGAAGGTGCGTTGCGCCTGAGCGCCGCCAAAACGATAGGGCCGCGTCCAAGCCGTGCCGCCGGAGATGCTGTCGCCGGCGCGCCACGTCACCATGTTGTCGTCGTCGGCGAATGTGTAGGTGGTCTCAAGCCGGAGCGCGTTGGTTTCGTCTGCAAGGGTCGCGCCGAGGATCGCGCTGTTGCTAAAGACGCCAACGGGTGCGAGGAAACGGCTTTCAAGAGCCACGTTGATGCCTTCGAAGGCGGTGCTGCCAAGTGAAGTGCGGACATCCAAGTTGCTCGATGTCGCATAGGCGGAGTAGTTGAGCACAGCGCCGTAGCCGGTTGGCGAAGTCTTTGCGCGATCGCTTTCGCCGCGCGCATCGTAGCGCTTGGGCGTTCGGTTGGTATCGCCGGTCTCGATGTTGATGGATTGCTTGGCTTCGTCGTAAACGTAGCTCAAGCCCGGAAAACCATCGAGGGCAACGATTTCTGCGTCCGCGCGCTCATCCGGCACCTTGATGCCGAGATCGCGCAGTTCGCTCGCGGGTGCGCCCAAGCGGCCGTCGCCGAGATCGACGAAGCGCGAGATGAACCCGGTCGGTTGGCCGTTGATGTGGGCTTCGAGCTGATATTCCGTCGCCGGCAGGGCAGCCTCACCGGCCATCGCCCATGAGGACGATAGCGCGACGACGGCAGCCAGCACTACGAAGAGAAACTCAGCGGCCGTTTTGAGGTAGCGCGCTCGCATTTATGGGCCCATTGTCACCTTGGGCCTCAATGAGCAGCGGAGAATTTGCGCTCTTGGAGACGTCTGGTGCTACCCAACTCTTGCTCGAACGCGCGAGTACATAACCTGCCAAGCCTTTGGCAATGACAGTCGATTTTCCATTGCCGTCGCCGACCGACAGGTCGGCAAGGCGAACGCGGCGTGTGCCACTATTGGTGGCGGAGACAAAAAGCTTGCCGTTTTGGCGTGTCGCCGACCAGGTCAGTGCGCCATTGCCCGGATTTGCGGGCGTGAAGAAAACGGGTATCGAATAACGGAAAGCCATGGCCACGACAACGCCCGACGCGTTGCTCTTGTCGGGTATTTCGTCGATCAGCAGGCGATAGGTTTCTTCGACCGTGACCGGCTGCTTGGAAAGCCGGACCAGACGGACGGTGTAGTCGGTTTTTGGTTGCAAGGCGGCGACCGGCGGGCTGGCGATGACGTCCGTCGCAGGTTCGAGATGTTCCTGGCCGTTGACGAGCGACCAGCGGTAAACGCGGATCTGGGCTTTGAGGGGCGTTGTGCCAGGGTTATTCAGCGTCACGGTTGTCGCGGCGCCGGGAGCGGCAACTTCGATATTGATGGGCGTGACTTGAAGAGAAGCAGCGGAAACCGGTGCGCAAGTTGCGATCAGAGTAAGACTGGTACTGATGGCTTTGATGATCTTGCGCATCGTGATTTCCGCTGCTGCTAAAGTTGTTGAGGCTGAAAAATTAGTAGGTAACGGTAACGGTCAGCGTATCGGTGTAGGCGCCCGCTGTCGGGGTCGTCGCGGTCGCAGGAATTTGCGCAAAGACGTTGAACGGTTGTGCAGCAGAATTACCGGTGCCGCTAATTGTGCTGGTGGCCGGAACGTCCCACGGCGTACCACCGAGGCTGTCGCTGTAGACTTCATAGGTGATAAAGTGGCTGGCACCGTCCGAAAGGCGGCGCACCGAACCAAGAGCGTTGTTACCGACGTCAATACCAACCGTGTAAGGCAGACCGGTTGCGCATGTCACGTTCAGTGACGACGTCAAATTGTGGGGTGCGCCAACGGTTGTCGGGAACGTACCAAATGCCAGTGCGGATGTGGCGACAGAGCAGGCGGCGCTGATAGTGGCCGAAACGGCGATGGTATTCGTTGCGGTCAAAGCAACGGCATTGCTTGAGAAGGCGGCTGCACCAAGTGCAGCGGCGATTGCGACTTTCTTAAACATACGAGAATCCTTTCACGACTCAACTAGAGAACAAACTCTGAAGAGGCGTCTTGAGCCCTACGCAGGACCAAAGAACTCGTTGCCGCCCACCTTCGTTTGTGGCCCTCACCGGCCACACACGTCACACTATGGGACAAGCCTAAATAGCCGGTTAATCGCGTTCGAATTTATTGGACACGGTTCAGAAAAGCGCGGTGGCGCAGGTCTCGCGAAACCTTGAAAACAATGGTGTTAAAGAGGAAATACCCGCCACAATAATTCTTTTGGCCGCGTAGGATAAAATTGCTTTTTTACTCGGCCGCTTCGACGAACAGCGGCTTGGAAAGGCCGAGCTGGCGTTTGGCTTCCTCGCGCAAAACGTCGATGGGTTTGAGTTTACCTTCGGCCTCGAAGTGCCAATAGGTCCAGCCGTTGCACGCGGCTTTGCCCTGCACAATCGCACCGAGGCGATGGATCGAAGCTTGATTGCCGGCGTGTGTGAGAGAGCCGTCGGCTTTGACCTCGGCGCGGAATTTGCGGGCATGGTCGAATAATTTTTGACCCGGCTCCAGTATGCCGAGTTCGATGATGGTGCAAAACGGCACGCGTGGTTCGGTACGTTTGGATTTGACGGTTTCGAGGCTCGACGGCGCCAGAGGCTGCACGCGCTCAATCCGTTCCTTGGCGGCGCGTGCGTAGTCTTTGTCACGCTCGATGCCGATAAAGCGGCGGCCCAATCGTTTCGCGACCGCGCCGGTGGTGCCCGTGCCAAAGAAGGGATCGAGCACCACGTCGCCCGGATTTGTGCAGCCGAGAATAATGCGATGGAGCAAGGCTTCGGGCTTTTGAGTCGGATGGGCTTTACGGCCGCCATCGTCTTTCAAGCGCTCCGGCCCCGAGCAGATCGGGAACAGCCAATCCGAGCGCATCTGCAAATCGTCGTTCGAGGCTTTAAGACTTTCGTAATTGAAGGTGACGCGCGATTTGCGATTTTGCCCAGCCCAAATCAGGGTCTCGTGGGCGTTGGTGAAGCGCTTGCCGCGAAAGTTTGGCATTGGGTTGACCTTGCGCCAGATGACGTCGTTTTGAATCCAAAAGCCCAGGTCTTGGATGGCGACGCCAAGTCTGAAAATATTGTGATACGAGCCGATGACCCAGAGAGCGCCGTCGGGTTTCAAGACCCGTTTGACCTCAGCGAGCCAGGCCCGGCAGAACTCATCATAAGCGCGGAAATTGTCGAATTTATCCCAGGCATCGTCGACGCCATCGACGCGCGTGTTGTTGGGGCGCATCAAATCGCCGGCGAGCTGTAAATTGTAGGGCGGATCGGCGAAGACCAGATCGACGCTGGCGGTCGGGAGTTTGGAAAGTTCGCTGAGGCATTCGCCAAGCAGGATTGAATTGGCCGCAACTGGCCCGGCTGACCGGCGAGAACCCATGGAACGCAACCTCGGACTGAACGTGACACAACAACGACCCCGCGAGACACACAGGGATAAGAAAGAGTCTACAAGACTTGAAGCGCGTTTGGGTAGGGGGTTTCGGCTGCGGAAGATTTATTCCGTCGCGGTTGCAGATAGGATTCTATCGGCAACTCATGCGTCGTCGTCGGCCGTGACTCGTTAGAGCAGACCTAGCGCCAGCTGGACGGGCTTGAACGAGCGGCGGTGCAATAAGCAGACGCCGTGCTTGTCGATCGCGGCCTGATGCTCGGGCGTGCCGTAGCCTTTGTGGCGCTCGAAGCCGTAGGCGGGATGCTCGCGCCCCAACGCCATCATGATGCGATCGCGCGTGACCTTGGCGATGATGGACGCTGCCGCGATCGACACGCATTTGGCGTCGCCCTTGATGATGGTGCGGGTTTCCATGGCGAGTCGCGGGGCTCTGTTGCCGTCGATCAGCACCAACCTTGGCCGAGATTTCAAGGCCGCGACGGCTTCGCTCATCGCCCAGAGGGTTGCTTGCAGGATGTTATCGCGGTCGATGCGTTCGACGCTGGCGATGCCGACGCCGACATCGGCGACTTTCATAATGCGGTTGTAGAGAAAGGCCCGGGTATCTTCATCAAGCATTTTGCTGTCATCGAGATTGGCTGGAATGTGAGCCGGATCGAAAACCACGACGGCGGCGACGACCGGCCCGGCCCAAGGGCCCCGGCCAGCTTCATCGACGCCGGCAACGGGACCGCCGTGGATCTGCAGTTCGGCGGCTTCCAGCTCGAACGTCGGCTTGATACGCGAATCAGCGATTTTCATTCCTGAATGATCGCGAATCCATGCCCGCTGTCAAAACAGCGCCAGCTGTTGTCCCCTTAACTTTGGCCGTTCGAACAGATCGTTTCGAAGTCCGATACGCTCCGTGCCGAGGCTCAAGCGTTTGCGGGCCAGCTTAAATCGCAGGGCGATTTGATCGGCGTACGGCCCGCTGCCGCGCTGGCGATGACCAAACGTTGCGACGTAATCCTTGCCGCCATGCATCGATTGCAGAAGGTTGATGACGCGGCTGGCCCGGCCCGGGAATTCGGTCTGCAGCCACTCGCGGAACAGTTCCTTGATTTCAAGCGGCAAGCGCAACAGCACATAGCCGGCGTCATTGGCGCCGGCTGAGCACGCGGCCTCTAGGATTGATTCGATCTCGTGGTCGGTGAGGCCCGGAATGATGGGTGCCACCATAACGGTCACGGGAATTCCGGCGTCACTGAGTTGCCTCACGGTCTCGAGCCGGCGTGAGGGCGTGGCGGCACGCGGCTCCATGGCGCGTGCAACCTTGCGATCAAGCGTGGTGATCGAGATGGCGACCTTGGCCAGGCCCTTGGCCGCCATTGGCGCCAGGATATCGATATCGCGGGCGACCAGCGCCGATTTGGTGACGATGCCGACCGGATGGTTGGTGCGGGCCAAGACTTCGAGCACGCCGCGGGTGATGCGGCGCTCCCGCTCGATCGGCTGATAAGGGTCGGTATTGGCGCCGAGCGCAATGGTTTGCGGCTGATAGCCAGGCTTGGCGAGTTCTTGTTCGAGCAACTGCGCGGCATCGGACTTGGCGTAGAGCTTGGTCTCAAAATCGAGGCCGGCCGAGTGTCCGAGATAGCAGTGCGATGGCCGCGCGTAGCAGTAGATGCAGCCATGCTCGCAACCGCGATAGGGATTGATCGAGCGGTCAAATGAAATGTCGGGACTGTCGTTGCGGGTGATGATCGATTTGGCGGTATCCTCAAAGACCTCGGTCTTGAAGGCATCGAGCTGACTGAGGCTGTCCCAGCCGTCGTCGCTGGCGACGGTTGCGTTGGCTTCGAAGCGCCCTGTCTGATTTGAGCGGGCGCCGCGCCCGCGCCGGCGCTCCTCGGCGACAAGTTTGCGATTGTCGTCACGGCCAAGGTTGTCCGCGCCGTCGTCGTCAGGGACGTCGGGCACCTCGTCCTCGGTTTGCGATTGTTGGCCGCCGCGCATCGAAATGTCCTTTCCGGCTAGTTGTCGATGTAGCACATCACCAAGAACAAAGAAAGAACAAAAAATCGAGTCGGCAGGGCCGAGCTGGTCGAACTATTGGAGGGCTTATCGGCGGGCTTGTGAGCGCTTCTTCGCCATGTCAGAGATTTGCTATGATTTCCGTCGTAATCCCAACACTCAACGCCGAACGCGATCTGGCCGCAACGCTGACGGCGTTGGTGCCGGCGGCTGTCGACGGGCTGATCCGCGAGGTCATCGTCGTCGACGGCGGATCGACGGACCGGACCCGAAAAATCGCTGAAGCTTCAGGCGCCGACATTTTCGAAAGTCCGGCGGGACGTGGTCAGCAATTAGCAGCCGGGGGTGCCAAGGCCCGTGGCCCATGGCTGCTGTTTCTTCATGCCGACACGGTCCTCGACGAGGATTGGACACGGGCCGCGCTCGCTTTCATGAATAAAGTCAACGACGGCGAGCACGATCCGGCGGCGGCGGCTTTTCGATTTCGGCTCGATGACAAAGGCTTGATGCCGCGGCTGCTCGAGGCGGCAGTCGGATGGCGCTGCAAGGTTTTGCGATTGCCTTATGGCGATCAAGGCTTGTTGATCTCGCGCCGGCTCTACGACAAGCTCGGCGGCTTCAAAGCCATGCCGGTGATGGAAGATGTCGACATTATCCGCCGTCTTGGCCGTCACCGTGTCGTCCTGCTCGACGTAGACGCGACAACATCGGCCGAACGCTACAAATGCGACGGCTATTTTGCGCGCACGGCCCGCAATCTGTTGTGTTTGACGCTCTACGGCGCTGGCGTTTCGCCCGCTAGGATCGCCCAAATTTATCGGAGCCCGCGCCCCAATGCCGGTGCAGACCTAGTGCGCGAAACGGCATGACCAAGCGCGGCCGCTCCGCCAGCTATGGCCCGCGCTTGATTATTATGTGCAAAGAGCCTGTGATGGGCCGGGTCAAGACCCGCCTTGGCCGTGACATCGGCGCTGCCACCGCGACCGGGATCTATCGGAGCACGTTGAGCCACGTTGCCGCCCGTCTCTATTGCCCGGCACGTTGGCAGACGATGTTAGCGGTGGCGCCGAATTCGGCTTTAGCGAGCCGGATGTTGCCGTCCAAATTGGCTCGCGTGCCGCAAGGCGCAGGCGGGCTCGGCTCCAGACTTCAATACGTCGTTTATCAATGTCCTCCCGGCCCCGTCATTATCATCGGCTCTGATATTCCCGGCCTTCACGCGCGCGATATTGCAGCCGCGTTTCGTTGCCTCGGATCTCACGACGCCGTTTTCGGCCCGGCATCCGATGGCGGCTATTGGCTGGTCGGGTTAAAGCGGCGGAGTGCCTTGCAGAGTGTATTTGATAATGTACGCTGGTCTAGTCCGCACGCGCTCAGCGATACCAAAAAAAATCTCGCAGTCTTGCGCGTCGCCGAGATCGCGTCCCACGACGATGTCGACACTGCCGCTGATTGCCACCGGCTCGCGGCTCTCATCGGCCGCCGGATCTTGCCGATGCTATGAGCCAGATCGGGACTTGCCGCGCCGGTGTTCCTCCAGCCGAGGCATGATCTCGACGAGATTGCAAGGCCGGTGGCGGATATCGAGCTGGAATTTCAAGATCCCCTCCCAAGCGTCGCGGCAGGCGCCCGGCGATCCGGGCAGGCAAAAAATATACGTTCCGTGCGCAACGCCGCCGCAGGCCCGCGATTGCATGGTCGAGGTCGCGACTTTTTCATACGAGATCATGTGAAAAAGCATCGCGAAGCCTTCGATGTCTTTTTCAAACAGCGGCCGCACGGCTTCCGGCGTAACGTCGCGGCCGGTAAAGCCGGTGCCGCCGGTGGTAATGACGCAATCGATGGTGGGATCGGCAATCCAGGCTTTGACCTTGGCGCGGATGTCGTCGACGCTGTCTTTGACCAGCGCGCGATCGGCGATGTTGTGGCCGGCCGTTTTCGCGAGCTCGATAAGCAAATTGCCGGACTTGTCGTCTGCCAGCGCTCGCGTGTCCGACATCGTCAGCACCGCGATGTTGACCGGCATGAAGGTGCGGCTTTCGTCGATACCAGCCATGGTCATTCCTGGATGTGCGAGCACGGAGACATCCATTAGTCTCGCGCGCCCATGACCTGCCGTCCAGAGCTGTTATGCCGCTGCCTGGCTTTCGTCTTCGCGCGCCTTCACGGCTTTTGCCGATACTGGAATGCAAACGTCCGATCTCAGATCCTCGGGCTTAAAACGGCCCGGGTCGTCGAGATAAATAACGACCAAGGGGCGTTTGTCGTCGAACCGGAGACCGGTGGGAGGCTCGAACGTCTGATATAGTTTGGGGATGGTCACGCGCATTTCGGCGTAGTCGCCGGCCACCCGCTGGCGAAGGTACGATCCACCCGGCAACATCAGCAAGCCGAGTTCGCGGAGCGCACGTTCTTCATAATAGGGCTTAACTTCGACGCAGGCGTCGTAGCGGCAATTTTGCGCCCCAACCGTTGCCGGGTTGTCGCGCGCCAAACCATGGCCGCGCCCAGTGGTGCTGCTGACGCCGGTCTTTTCGAGCCACGCGAGCATTTTTTCCCAAGCTTGTGGAATTGAGCTCTCATACGGGCCGGTGGCCCGGACGTAGACCATCCGGGTAGGGCGAAGGTAGACCAAACCGCTTGTCATTCTTGAGTTTCCATTCGGATGCGCGACTGTAGCCGTGAACCTTCGGGGGGCACCCGACCGTGATAGCGCGACGCTACAGCCGTGGCCCCTCGCAGCGGCTTAAGGAGATCCGTAAAATTTTATCTAAATCGTCGCTATTATCGCTTCTTGGCAGGAAACATTCTGCCAGCGTTAATCAGGCCTTTCACGACTGCTTCAGTCGCTCTTTCAAGGCCAGCAGATCGGCCCATGCTAATTGCTTGGCGGCCGGGGTGCGCAGAAGGTAGGCGGGATGCAGCGTTGCCAAGGCTGGAACGACACGCCCTGCGATCGCGACCTCGCGCCAGCGGCCGCGCAACCGCATGATGCCTTCGTTCACGGCAAAGAATTCCTTAGCGGCTGTTCCGCCCATGGCCAGAATGACGTCGGGTTCAACAAATTCGATCTGGCGTTCAAGGAACGGCCGGCATGCCAAGGCTTCTTGCGGCGTTGGCGTACGATTGCCGGGCGGCCTCCAGTAGACGATGTTGGTGATGTGGACATCGGCTTCGCTCATGCCGATGGCGGCAAGCATCTTGTCCAGAAGCTGACCGGCGCGGCCGACGAAGGGCTTGCCCTCAAGGTCTTCGTCGCGGCCCGGGGCTTCGCCGATCAGCATCAGCCGGGCTTTGGGTGCGCCGCGATAGAAGCAGAGGTTCTTGGCGGTGGCTTTGAGCGCGCAACCGTCGAAGCCCATTAACGCGGCCTGTAGCGCGTCGAGCGTCGTGACGGAGCGGGCGATGCGGCGGGCGTCGGTCTCGGCGGCGCTGGGGGCCAGCGGGGTTTGCGGACGGGGGGCTGCCTCGACGCGCGAGGGCAATGACGAAGGCTGAGGCGGCATTTCAGCTTTAGCACCGGTGAGCGGACGGCCGGCAACTTCGGTCTGGGCTGACGGTGCTTGGCGTTGCGGCCATGCAAAACCTTGCCCCGGTGGGGCAGCACCGCGGGTTAGCCAATCGATGGGATCATCACCAACCGCCGCATCGACGCCCATGGCTCGGTACCAATCGAGCAGGGGCAGCAGTTGCGAATTTGAGGAGAGCTCGGTCATCGGCGACAATCTTAGTCGCGATCGCCGGTCTTTGCACGCGGCGCGGCGCCGCTTTGGCCGTTGGATACTTGACCCTCGTCCATTGGCCCCCTAATTCGGGGGCTAATGCAGTTGTGATCTTTCGCAAGCTTTTGCGGGTGCCAAGCCGTGGCACGGGAAGCGTGCGATTTCCACCAACAAGGACCATCCGACATGGCACGAAACGGCGCGGGATTGCCGCCTCGCGAAGCAATGGAATTCGATTGTGTGATCGTCGGCGCGGGCCCAGCCGGCCTCGCCGCGGCCATTCGGTTGAAGCAGCTCGCCGCTAGCAACGGCAAAGATGTTTCTGTCGTCGTGCTGGAAAAAGGCTCGGAAGTCGGCGCCCATATTCTGTCCGGCGCCGTCATGGATCCTGTTGGCCTCAATAGACTGATCCCCGATTGGAAGGCCAAAGGCGCGCCCATCGACACCCCGGTCACGGAAGACAAGTTTTTGGTCCTGGGCCCGGCTGGCGAAATGCGGCTGCCAAATTGGCCGATGCCGCCGTTGATGAAAAATCACGGCAACTACATTGTCAGTCTTGGCGCCCTGACGAAGTGGCTGGGCGAGCAGGCATCGGAATTGGGTGTTGAGATTTATCCGGGCTTCGCCGCGAGCGAGGTTCTCTACAACGACAAGGACGCCGTTGTTGGCGTTGCAACCGGCGACATGGGGATCGGTCGCAACGGCGAGATGAAAGACGACTTCGTGCGCGGCATGGAACTTAGAGGCAAATATACCTTTTTCGCCGAGGGCGCGCGCGGGTCGTTGACCAAGCAGCTCGTCAAGCGCTTCCGGCTCGACACCGATCACGAGCCGCAAAAATATGGCATCGGGCTCAAAGAGCTGTGGCGGGTCGCGCCGGAAAAACATCAGCGCGGCTTGGTCCAGCACTCGTTTGGCTGGCCCTTGAACAATCGTACCGGCGGCGGGTCGTTCGTCTATCACTATGGCGACAATCTCGTCAGCGTCGGCTTCGTTTTGCATTTGAATTACGAGAACCCTTATCTCTCGCCCTACGAAGAATTCCAGCGCTTCAAAACGCATCCCGCCATTAGAAGCGTACTGGAGGGCGGCAAGCGCATCGGATATGGCTCGCGGGCGATCACCGAGGGCGGCTGGCAGTCGATGCCGGATCTGGTATTCGCGGGCGGTGCGCTGTTGGGGTGTGCAGCCGGCATGGTCAACGTTCCGCGCATCAAAGGCAGCCATAACGCCATGTTGTCGGGAATCGCGGCCGCGGAGGCAGCGTTTGCCGCGCTTCAAGCCGGCCGCGCCCACGACAAGCTGACGGAATACGAGACGGCGGTCCGCGACGGTGCCATCGGCCGCGACCTCAAGAAGGTCCGCAACGTCAAGCCATACTGGTCGCGATTTGGAACCGTCTTGGGGATCGGTCTTGGGGCGATGGACATGTGGTTCAACACGCTCATCTCCGGGATCGGTCTTGGTTACACCTTGAAGCACGGCAAGACCGACGCGGCCAGCACCGGCAAGGCGGGCCGGTTTACGCCCATCGATTATCCCAAACCCGACGGCAAGCTGACGTTCGACCGCCTGACCAGCGTCGCGTTCTCAGGAACAAATCACGAAGAGGATCAGCCGGTTCATCTCAAGCTCAGCGATCCGCATGTGCCGATTGCGGTGAACTTGCCCGAGTATGCCGAGCCGGCGCAACGCTACTGCCCGGCGGGGGTGTATGAGATCGTGCGCGACGACAAGGGCACGCCGCGATTCCAGATCAACGCCCAGAATTGCGTGCATTGTAAAACCTGCGATATCAAAGATCCGAGCCAGAACATCACCTGGGTTTGTCCCGAGGGCGGCGGCGGCCCAAATTACGCTGGGATGTGAGGCGATCCTACGACGGCTCGGACCCGAGATCCTGTGCTGCACGCGCGCAAAGGATGACGGGTGTGATCCCGCAGACAACAATTGCGGCGATATGGCGACCCATGCCAGCCGCCGGACAAAAAGCTTTTCCTCATATTTGTGGTTTGTTGCACCTTTTTAATGGAAAGCGGGTCGCCAAAGCTGCCTCAGGTTTGCTAGGCTACTCACTGTCTGGACTCGCCTTCGAGGGCCCTTGGCGACCGGAAATAAGGATTATGCTCGATGCAAGCACGCCTACAAAAGCTGGTTTTCCTCAGTTTGGGCGTGATCGCGCTCTTCACATCCGGCTTCATAGGCAGCGCGCCCGCGCGCTCGCCCGATGAAGCGGCCGCCACCACGCATTCGCTTCTTGGCAATTATCTGGCGGGGCGGTTCGCGCGCACCCAGCAGGACACCGAGGACGCCGCCGATTTTTACGGCCGGGCCTTGCAACACGACCCGGGCAACGAAGTTTTGCTCGAACAAGCCTTCCAGATGGAAGTCATGGCCGGCAATTGGCCGAAGGCGTTGCCGTTTGCCGAACAGCTCTCGCAAGCTCAGGCGACTCACCGCATGTCGCGGTTCCTGCTCGGTATAACCTCGTTCAAGGCCGGGGCTTTTGCCAAGGCCGAGGAGCACTTCAAGGCGGCGTCTGAAAATCCGATCGGTGAGTTGACCAGCGCCATTGCGGTCGGCTGGACCAAACTGGCCGCAGGTGACGTGAATGGTGCGCTGGCGGCCGTCGATTTGCCAAAACAGCCGGACTGGGCGCAGTTTTATCTTCGCTATCACCGGGCTTTGATGGCGGATATTGCGGGCCGCAAGGGCGACGCGCGCGCGGCTTATGAAAAGATGTTCCGTCAGGATAGCCGGACCTTGCGAACGGCTCTCGCTTATGCCAATCACGCTGCCCACCACGGCGACAATAAATTAGCGCTGACCGTTCTGAAAGAACAGTTCGACAAGTCGCAGGGTGAACCTCATCCGCTGTCCAAGGATTTGCGCGAGAAAGTCGCCGCCAATCAAAAGATCCCGTTGCTCGTCAACAACGCCACGGAAGGCTTGTCGGAAGTCTTCTATGGTCTCGGCGAAGCTCTGACCGGCGAAGGCGGCGTCAGTCTCGGGACGATTTATTTGCAGATGGCGCTCTATGCCAAGCCGGATCACGCCTTTGCACTCGCAGCCCTTGCCAATGCCGAAGAAACCGGCAAGCGCTACGATGACGCCATTGCCACTTACGAGAAAATACCAAAAGGCACGGCGTTGCAAAACGCCATCGATATCCGCAAGGCCTTCAATTTAAATTCGCTTGAGAAGATCGACGAGGCTAAATCGATCCTCGAAGCTCTCGCCAAAAAAGAGCCGCGCGATGTTCGCCCGCTTGAAGCGCTGGGCAATATCATGCGGTCGCGCAAGCGCTACGGCGAGGCGGTCGATTACTTCACCCGGGCCATCGCCGTCATCGGTAAGCCGGACCAGCGCCATTGGAGTTATTTCTATGCGCGCGGCACCGCCTATGAGCGGCTCAAGAACTGGCCCGCAGCCGAAGCCGATCTGAAGAAAGCCTTGGCGCTGGCGCCGGAACAGCCTCTGATCCTCAACTACCTCGGATATTCGTGGATCGATCAGAACAAGAATATGAAAGAGGGCATGAAGCTGATCGAGAAGGCTGTGCAGCTTAAACCCGATGATGGCTACATCGTCGATAGCTTGGGGTGGGCCCATTACAAGCAATCGAATTTTAAAGAGGCGGTTCGCTATCTCGAGCGGGCTGTCGAGATCAAGCCGGAAGATCCGACCCTCAACGATCATTTGGGCGATGCTTTCTGGCAAGTCGGACGCGAGCGCGAAGCCAAGTTCCAATGGAGCCAGGCATTGTCGCTAAATCCCGAGCCGGAAGACGCTGAAAAGATCAAGGTCAAGGTTGAGCGCGGTCTGCCGCCAAAGGCTGAAGTCAAGGCCGGCGCAAAGGACCGCCAGGCGCAACGTGTTGACTCGTTGCGCCGCAGGAGTGAGAACCGCACCGGCCCGCAGCGGCGCGTGCAGTAGGGCCTTACGGCATCAGTTGACGCCGGTTTTGGCATCGACGGTTTGCTGCCTCGGTCGAGCGCGCGCACTTCACTCGCGCGAGAAGACCGGGGATCCAACGCAAGACGCGCCGAAGGCTCAAAAGTATTTTGCGATATTTAGTCTGACGCTGGATCCCAAACGCGGTTCGCAAGTTCGCTCAAGCGTTTGAAGATGACGAGTGACGGCGGAAAATCTGTATGGCCGTTCACCTTGTCAGTCCTCTGACCGAATTTGCGCCAGCGAAACTCAACCTGACCCTTGAGGTTTTGGGCAAGCGAACCGATGGCTATCATGAGATCGCAAGTCTCGTGGCGTTCGCGGATGCCGGCGATGTGCTGACACTTCGGCCCGGCGAAGACGCGCGCGTTACGGCGTCGGGGCCGTTCGGACATTCGATAGCTGGCGCAAATCTGGTCGAGACAGCACTTCACTTGGTCGCGCGTGCAGAGGGGCGGTTGCGGCTCGGCGCGGTGCATCTGGAGAAGAACTTGCCTGTTGCGGCTGGCATCGGCGGGGGTTCGGCGGATGCGGCAGCGGTTTTGAGATTGCTGCGCCGCGCTAATCCGGAACTGTCCGGCGGCATCGATTGGCATCGGCTCGCGATGCAGCTTGGCGCAGACGTGCCCGTCTGCCTGCAAAGCCGGTTGTCGTGGATGACCGGCATTGGTGAAAAGGTTGAGCCCATCCAACTGAATTCGCCGTTTGCACTTCATGCGATTATAGCAAATCCGCTGGTTGCCGTTCCGCCCGACAAGACGGCGCAAGTTTTCCGTGCCGTTCGAGCGCCGCCGTTGGCTGCCGATTTCATTGCGCCGCCGTTCGCGCATGCGCAAGCTGGCGGCATCGCGCTCGTGGATTTTATCGCGTCAAGCCGTAACACGCTCCAGCGTGCCGCCTCTGATATCGTGCCGGCGATCGCGGAGGTCTTGAAAGACTTGAAGCAGTTGCCGGGCAGCCGGTTGGCGCGCATGTCCGGCGGCGGCCCGACGTGTTTCGCGATTTTCGATACTGCCGCGGTGGCGGAGGCAGCGCGGGTGATACTTGCCGAAGCCCGGCCGCAATGGTGGGTGGTCGCGGCGAACTTGGGCTAAGCTTACGTTTCAAGCAGGCGATACTCCATGGCCGGACTTGATCCGGCCATCCAGCGCCACGAATGAGGACACGACCAAGCAGTCCGGGATGGCCGTGTCGAGCACGGCCATGACGTGCGGGGGAACGGTTTCCACCTAAGCCGTAGGACACTAATGCGTGCGGCTGACGCAAAAGCCGATGACTTGTTGAAGCGCATCTTTTTCGTGGCTGTCGGGGAAAATCGCCAGGGCGTCGCGGGCGATGGCGCCAAACGAGCGCGCTCGCTCCAAAGTTGTTTCAAGTGCCTTGTGACGTTTCATCAGAGCAATTGCCTGCTCGAAATCGCCGTCATTGATATCGCCGTCGACGATGGTGCGGTTCCAGAATTGCCGCTCCTCGGCATTGCCGCGCCGGAAGGATAAGATGAGTGGAAGAGTAATTTTACCTTCGCGGAAATCATCGCCCGTGGATTTGCCAAGCCGCTGGCTGTCGCCGCCATAGTCGAGGGCGTCATCGACAAGTTGGAAGGCGAGCCCTAGGTTTTTGCCGTATGATCTGAGCGCCGCTTGCTCTTCGGCCGGGCGCTGGGCCAGGGCCGCGCCGGATTCCGCGGCGGCTGAAAACAGCGCGGCCGTCTTGGCGTTGATGATGGCGTGATACTCGTCCTCGGTGGTCGAGGTGTTCTTGGCGGCGGCGAGCTGCATAACTTCGCCCTCCGCTATCGTCGCGGCCGCATTCGACATGATGCGCAGCACGGTCAACGATCCGACATCGACGAACATCTTGAAGGCTTGCCCTAAAAGAAAATCGCCGACCAAGACGCTCGCCTGATTGCCCCAAATCATGCGGGCGGTCTTTTTGCCCCGCCTCGTGCCGCTCTCATCGACGACATCGTCGTGCAGCAGGGTGGCGGTATGCATGAACTCGACGGCGGCAGCCGTGCGGACGTGGCCGCTGCCTGGATACTTGCAAAGTTTGGCTGAGGCCAAGGCCAGCATCGGGCGCAGCCGCTTGCCGCCGGAATCGATCAGGTGATGGGCAAGCTGCGGGATCATCTCGACGTCGGAGACGGCCTTGTCGAGAATGATACGGTTTATGGCCGCCATATCCTCGTTGACCAGATCCAACAGGGGTTTCAGGCCCTGTCCGCCGTCGCGTGCTTCATCAATGGAAATAACGCGGCCCAATATCCGTCCCCAATCGTTGCTTGTGGATGTTATAGCTGTTGCCGGGGTTGACCGGGTCAAAGGCACTTTGCCGCAGGATAATGGTCCGGCCAACCCAAATTTCTGGTCGCTAAAACGGAGCCTGAAACACGGCCTATGCGCACGCTTCTCTTGACCAACGACCCGGTTGTGCTGAGCTTTGCGCAAAGCCTGCTCAGCGATGCCGGTATCGAGGCGGTGGTGTTCGATCAGCATGTCAGCATGATCGAGGGTTCCATTGGGGCATTTCCGCGCCGGCTGGTGGTGGTTGAAGACTTATGGGCGCAATCGGCAAGGGTCTTGCGCGAAGCCGGATTGAGTGCGTGGATTTGCGAGAATGACCGTCAGTAATCGAACCGGCAAATCGAAAGGCGCGACGATCGAAGTCCCAGCCACCGAAGTCCCGGCCACCGAAGTCCCGGTCACCGAAGTCAGGGTCACGCGCGATACATTTCTCGGCGAACGGCTCACCATGGCGCAGCCCGCATCCGGCTACCGGGCCGGCATCGACGCCGTGCTGCTGGCGTCATCTGTGGCGATGCCTGCGGGCTCAGGTTTCCAAATCCTGGATGTTGGCGCCGGCGCGGGCACGGTCGGATTATGCGTCGCTGCCCGATTGCCGTTGGCGCGGGTCGTGTTGTTCGAACGCGAGCCGGTGCTGGCCGGCATGGCGGCTGCGAACATCGCCGCCAACAATTTTTCAGATCGGGCGGTGGCGCTTGAAGGCGATGTCGCGATCAGCTCCGAAAATCTGACAAGGCTCGGGTTGCAACAAGAGAGCTTCGATTGGGTCGTCGCTAATCCGCCGTTTCACGACACAGATAATGGTACGCTGGCCGGTGATGCCTTGAAGGCCGTGTCGCATGCAATGCCGGGCGGCGGCCTGGAGCTTTGGGCGCGGTTTATGGCCCGCATGACGCGGGCGAGTGGCCGCATGGCGCTAATCCATAAGGCCGAGGCGCTGCCAGGAATCCTGTCGGCGTTGGAGGGCCGGTTTGGGGCGCTGACGGTTCTGCCGATACAGCCGCGCGAAGGTGAACCCGCTATCCGGGTTCTGGTTCAGGGCACCAAAGGCAGCCGGGCGCCGATGACGCTGAAACCGGCGCTTATTCTGCACGGGGCCGGCCAAGGCTTTACCCCATTTGTCGAAGCCGTCGTTCGTCAGGGCAAAGCACTTCCCGGTCTCTAAGCTTAACCAAACGCCTCTTGAAACAACCCGCCAGTGGGCCATCTGAGTTTGAAACCGGCCAAGCCTGTTTGCCTCGCCCCGACCCCTGGCCTATAAGCCTGCGAGCATCTGTATTTCCTGGCAAGTTCCTGGCCAGAAAGTTATCCCCGGGCCGCTCAGCGGCCGTACAATGGCCAAAGGCAGAAGGTTTCGAGTTTTTGGCGAGCTGGCAACATAATCATCAAGATAATCATCAAGACAACCGTGAGGCGAACAAGAATGCCCTGGAGTAATCAAGGCGGAGGTGGCGGCGGCCGCAAAGGCGGCAACGGCGGCGGACCGTGGGGCCAAGGCGGCGGCGGTGGCGGCGGCCAACCGCCCGACCTCGACGAAATTCTGCGGCGTGGTCAGGACAAGGTCAAACAAGTCATGCGCGGCGGCGGTGGCGGTGGTGGATCGGGCGGCGGCGGTGGCGGCGTGCCCGGACCGTTTCTGTTTGGCCTCGGCGCCCTGTTGCTGATGGCGGTCGCCTACTACGGGTTTTTCTTCACCGTCAATCCCGATCAGCTCGGCATCGTGCTGCGTCTGGGTAAGTTCGACCGGCAGGAGCCGCCGGGCTTTCATTTTCGCTTGCCGTATCCGATCGAAGAAGTGCGCAAGCCCGAAGTCACCAAACAGCGGACGATTGAAATTCCGACCAGTCCGCGCGGCTCGCGTCCGAGCGGTGGTCCCGACAGCGGCTTGATGCTGACGGGCGATGGCAGCGTCGTCGATGTCCGCTTCGTGGTGTTCTGGCGCCTCAAAACGGAGCGCGATGAAAAATCCGGTCAGAGTGGCGTCGAGCAGTTCCTGTTCAATATCGCAAAACCGGAAACGACCGTCCAAGAAGTGGCCGAGAGCGCGATGCGCGAAATTGTCGGTAAATCGGCTTTACAGCCGTTGCTGACGGCGGGCCGCCAGAAAGCCCAGGACGACGTCCAGAAATTGATGCAATCGATTCTCGATTTCTACCGTTCGGGCATCAAAATCGATCAGGTTCAACTGAGAGAAGTCGATCCGCCAGCCCAGGTCATCGCGTCGTTCCGCGACGTGGCGGCGGCAGGGCAAGACAAGGAACGTTTCATCAAGGAAGCGCAGACCTATGCCGACCAAATCGTGCCGCGTGCCAAGGGTGATGCCGATCGTATCCTCGCCGCTGCCGAAGGGTTCCGCGATCAGCAGATCGCCGAGGCCACGGGTCAGGCGGCGCGCTTCTTGAAGGTCTACGAAGAATACAAAAAAGCCCCGGATGTGACGCGCGAGCGCTTGTTCCTCGAAATGCAGGAAAAGGTACTTTCCGGCGCCGATAAAATCATTCTCGACAGCAAGGGCGGCAACGGCGTCGTGCCGTACTTGCCGCTCGACCAATTGCAGAAAAAGAAAACCGACGGAGGCCAGCCATAATGCGCTCGTTCATTGCTTTCTTGGCGTCGCTGCTAGCCGTTGCGCTGGTCCTGCTCTACGCCTCCGCCTATATCGTCCATCAAAACGAGCAGGCCCTGGTGCTCCATCTTGGCGAGCCGAAGGACCCGGTGACGGAGCCTGGCCTGCATTGGAAAATTCCGGTTCTCGACACCGTCGAAATTTTCGAAAAGCGCGTCCTCGATCTTGATACCCGCGAACAGGAAGTGACGGCGGCCGATCAGCAGCGGCTTATCGTCGACGCGTATGCGCGCTACCGGATCACCGACCCGCTGAAGTTTTATCAAAACGTTCGCTATGAGGAGCGGGTGCGCGAAGTCGTCGGGCCGCTGATCGAATCCGAAATTCGCCGCGTGCTTGGTTCCGCGACGCTTCAAGAAGTCGTGCGCGAAAAGCGCGAAGCGTTGATGAAGCAGATCGCCGATCAGGTGAACAAGGAAGGCAAGGATTACGGTCTGGAAGTCGTCGACGTGCGCATCAAGCGGGCCGACTTGCCGCAGGAAAATCTCGTTAAGGTCTTCGAGCGCATGAAGCAGGACCGTGTGCGCGAGGCGACGGAACTTCGAGCGCAAGGCGACGCCGAGAAAAACCGCATCCAAGCCAACGCCGATCGCGAGGTCACGATTATCAAGGCCCAGGCGACGCAGAAATCCGATCAGACGCGCGGCGACGGCGAAGCAACCCGCAACCGCATTTTCGCGGAAGCCTTCGGGCGCGATCAGGAATTCTTCCGTTTCTATCGTTCGATGCAGGCCTACACGGAAGCCATCAAGCCCTCGGAGACGCGGATGCTGCTGTCGCCCGACAGCGAATTCTTCCGCTACTTCAACGACCCATCCGGAAAGTCGCGATGAATGATATTTTGACCGGCGTTGGAATTGCGATGGTGATGGAAGGCCTGTTATGGGCGGCCGCCACCGACAGCGCCCGTAAAATGGTGCTGGATATGGCGCAGTTGCCAAATAGCACCCTAAAGCCGGTTGGCTGGACGGTCGTTGCAGCCGGCGCCGGGCTGGTTTGGCTGATCCGGGGTTAGTTTGGTGGTTATGCGGTCTCAGTTCGTCCACGTCATTCACAAGGAGTTCTTGATGCGCGCTGCTTATTCGGGTTCCCGTATTGCGGCCGCCATGGTCGCATTGACAGTTGCTATCGCGGCGCCGGCACATGCCGAGAACGGGCCGAAATCTGTCGCGCCTCTTGCGCAAAAGCTAATTGATGCCGTCGTCAATATCGCCACCACCCAGACCGTCAAAGGCCCGCAGGGCGTACCTCTCCCCAAGGTACCGAAAGGTTCGCCATTTGAAGAATTCTTCGATGACTTCTTCAACAAGCGCGGCGGCCCCCGCGTTGATCGTAAGATATCATCACTGGGCTCCGGGTTTGTCATCGACGGCAAAGAGGGTTTGATCGTCACCAACAATCATGTTGTCGATGGTGCCGAAGAAATCATCATAAATTTCCACGACGGCTCGAAGCTGAAAGTGGAGAAGGTGCTCGGCCGCGATACCAAGGCCGATTTGGCGCTGCTCAAGGTCAGCCCAAAAAAGCCTTTGCCGGATGTGAAGTTCGGTTCCTCCGCCAACATTCAGGTCGGCGATTGGGTGATGGCGATCGGCAACCCGTTCGGTCTCGGCGGCTCGGTCAGCATGGGCATTATTTCGGCGAAGAGCCGCGACATCAACTCTGGCCCCTACGACGATTATTTGCAAACCGACGCCGCTATTAACAAGGGCAATTCCGGTGGCCCTTTGTTCAACATGGACGGCGACGTCGTAGGGGTGAATACCGCGATTATTTCGCCGACCGGCGGCTCGATCGGCATCGGCTTTGCGGTGCCGTCCGACACCGTGGCGACGGTGGTCGATCAGCTCAAACAGTTTGGCGAAATTCATCGCGGCTGGCTTGGCGTCAAGATTCAAACCGTCACCGAAGATATCGCCGAAACCTTGGGCCTTCCGGAAAACACCGGCGCGCTGGTCTCGGCTGTGACGCCTGCCAGTCCGGCTGAAAAAGGTGGCTTGGAGGCTGGCGACGTCATCCTCAAATTCGACGGTAAAGACGTGACGACAATGCGCGGCCTGCCGAAAATCGTCGCGCAAACGCCGATTGGTAAGAGCGTCGATGTCGACGTTCTGCGCAAAGGCCAGAAGACAACGGTGCAGGTGGCCGTCGGGCGTCTCGAGGAAGAAGATGGCGACGACGAGCCCAAGAAAAAAGGCGACGACAAGGACAAGCCGAAGAGCGGCGAAAGTCCCTCGACGTCGAGCGTCATCGGGCTCAAGCTGTCACCGCTCACGGTGGAGTTGCGCGGCAAATACGGCATCGACACCAAGCTCAACGGCGTGGTGGTTGAAGAGGTCGATCCGCAAAGTCCGGCGTTCTCAAAGGGCATCAAGCCGGGCGACGTGATTGTCGAAGCCGGTCAGGACACTGTCTCCAAACCCGACGATGTTGCGAAAAGCGTGGACAAGATCAAGAAGGCGGGCAGAAAGGCCGTACTGTTGCGGGTCGAGGACGGCAAGGGTGACTTGCGGTTCGTCGCCGTGCCGCTTCCCTAAGGTCCGTAGCGACAGCGCGGCAACGGCAATCGCATTTCGACAACTCCTTTTGCCATTTACAAATAAATTCTGGAGGCCCTCGTGTCCGAACGCCACGGTATTCTTGAGACGATTTTCGATACCTTGGCGCCGGTTCATCCCGACGGTCACAAGTTCGTTGCGATCGGCGCCGCTGTCACGCTGCTGTTCTTTCTGCTGTGGCCGCCGCTGGGCTGGGTATGCGCCTTGGTGACGGCCTGGATCATCTACTTTTTCCGGGACCCCGCGCGCGTTACGCCGTTGCGAGAGGGTTTGGTGGTGGCGGCGGGCGACGGCCGCGTCTCCTCAATCGAAAGGGTTCGCCCGCCGGCCGAACTGGGATTAGGCCCAGACGAACGGGTCCGCATTTCGACGTTTTTGTCGGTGTTCGACGTGCATATCAACCGCGCTCCCGTCGCTGGACGGATCATACGGTCGGAATATATCCCGGGTGCGTTTTTGAACGCCGCGCTCGACAAGGCCAGCGAAGACAACGAGCGCCGGGCCATCGTCATAGAAATGCCGGGCGGCGGCGAAGTTGGCGTGGTTCAAATTGCCGGACTGGTGGCGCGCCGCATCGTGACGTTCTCTCGCCTCGGAGACACCGTGGGTGCGGGACAGCGTTTCGGCTTGATACGGTTTGGATCGCGGGTCGATATTTATTTGCCGCCCGGCAAAGTTCCGCTCGTCAGCGTTGGCCAGCGGGCGGTTGGCGGCGAAACCATTTTTGCCGATTTGAAGTCCGATGAGCCGGAGCGCGAGGCGCGGCGCGCTTGAACCGGCCAAGTTTATGTTTTGGGATTTGAAACGAGATGGAGGCCCACATGGACCCCGAAGTACCAACTCTCGAAGTCGAAACCAGCCGCCGCAGGCGCCGCCCGCTTTTTCGTCATTCGCGAGTACCGGTGCGGATGCTGGTGCCGAATTTTTTCACTCTGCTTGGACTTTGCGCCGGTTTGACCTCGATCCGGATGGGTATCGAGGGCCGTTATGATCTGGCGTTGGCGGCGATCGTTTTTGCGGCCTGCCTCGATGGCCTCGATGGCCGGATTGCCCGGCTTCTCAAGGCATCCTCGCGTTTTGGTGCCGAGCTCGACAGCCTGGCCGACTTCGTCAACTTCGGCGTTGCACCCGCGTTCCTGGTGTTTACCTGGGGCCTCGGCACCATGAAAAGCGCGGGCTGGATCTGCGTCATGATTTTTTCGCTCGCTTCCGCCCTTCGATTGGCGCGCTTCAATGCCGCCATCGATGACGATAAGCCGAGGTGGCAATCGAATTTTTTCACCGGTATGCCAACGCCGGCCGCCGCGATCTGCGTGCTGCTGCCGGTTTATATCGAGCGTCTCGGAATTGACGCCGTCAAGTCACCCCTCGGCCTGACTGTCGTGCTCATCTACACGCTGTTTATCGCCTTCATGATGGTGTCGACGATTCCGACCTATTCGGGAAAACTTCTCGGTGAGCGCGTCGAGCGGGAACTTGTGCTGCCGCTGTTTGTATTGGCCATAGGTTATGTCGCGATGCTGGCGACCTATCCTTACGAGACGCTGGCACTTTCAACCTTGGCCTATCTGGCGGTCGTGCCCATAAGCTGGCGGCGGTTCCAAACCAAGGCGAAGGATGGTGAAGAAGGTGTCTCTGCCGGCGTGGCCGGCTCTGGCGTGAGCAAGGAGGCAACACCTTCGGCGTCGCCACCTCCAGCTGCGCCGGCTGCTCCGGCGACTTCCTCAACCACCGGCAGAGTGCTGCCAATGCGGCCGGGCGAACCTCCACGCGGAACGTGAGTGATGAAAATCGAAAGCCTTGCCATTGCTGACGTCAAGCTGATCACGCCGCGGATCATTCGCGACGAGCGCGGTTTTTTTTCGGAGACGTGGAACGCGCAAGGCTTGAAGGATGCCGGCATCGACGCGAAATTCGTGCAGGACAATCACGCCCTGTCGCGCGCCAAGGGCACGGTGCGGGGTTTGCATTTCCAGTTGGCGCCGAAGGGTCAGGATAAGCTGATCCGGTGCGTGCGCGGCGCCATTGTCGACGTCGCGGTCGATATCCGGAAATCCTCGCCGACTTATGGGCAGCACGTCACGGCTGTTCTTTCAGCCGCGAACTGGGCGCAGCTTTGGGTGCCGGTCGGTTTCGCGCACGGCTATGCCACGCTGGAGCCCGACACCGAGGTCATCTACAAGGTGACGGAGTATTATTCGCCCGCGCTCGATCGCGGCATCGCCTGGGACGATCCCGCGCTGGCGATTCAATGGCCGGTGGCGGCGCGCGACGCCGAGCTTTCCGCCAAGGACAAGATGCAGCCGCTGATGGCCGACGCGCCGGTAGTTTTTGACTAATTAACGAGGGCCGCGACTTCACTTGCATGACTTTAGGATACCGCTTCACTGTTCAAATGCGACTCGGCGATTTTGGTCAGCTTGAAATCGGCGCGATGCTGAGAACACATCGCTCA
Source organism: Hyphomicrobium sp. (assembly GCA_031365865.1). Classification (GTDB taxonomy): domain Bacteria; phylum Pseudomonadota; class Alphaproteobacteria; order Rhizobiales; family Hyphomicrobiaceae; genus Hyphomicrobium_B. Next base: position 97,766 of record JANLYX010000065.1, read on the forward strand.
ATTTTTCGATTTTCATGAAATCTCCCTTAAAAAATAGGGCCGGTCCGTCGACCAGCCCCTATCTCGCGGCGTTCTGTTAGAGCTTTTCGTTGATCTTACGGGCGGCTTTGTCAGCGGCGCCCTTGATGGCTGCCTTGGTTTTACCAGCGGCCACTTGGGCTTCGCCCTTCGCTTCCTGAACTGCGCCTTTGACCTGCAGCTTGTCCGATCCGACGAGCTTGCCGACGCCCTGCTTGACGTTACCAACTACTTCGTTCGTGTAGCCTTTAGCCTTATCAGCCGTGCTGCCCATAAGTCGTCTCCTTGCCCATAAGTCGTCTCCTGTTGTGTTGAGTTGCGCTGCTATAACTATGGAGCGACGGATTAAGTTCCGTATCGAATTGGTTAAGCGCCGAGGTCGAGCGATGTTCGATGGATTTGAGAAAAAGCGGATTGCAGTAGGTGAAGTGACGATCAACTGCGTCGTCGGCGGGTCGGGGCCGCCGCTGCTGCTATTGCACGGCTATCCGCAAACGCACGCCATGTGGGCGCAAATTGCGCCGCGGCTGGCCGGCCAATTTACGGTCGTGTGCAGCGATCTGCGCGGCTATGGCGAGAGTGCGAAACCCAAAGAATTGCCGGATTATTCGAACTATGCGTTCCGAGCCTTGGCGAACGACCAGGTCGAGGTCATGCGCCAGTTTGGGTTCGAGCGTTTTCATGTCGTTGGCCATGATCGCGGCGGCAGAACCGCGCATCGGATGGCGCTCGATCATCCGGGCGAAGTCTTATCGCTCGCCGTGCTCGATATTGCGCCGACGTGGGCGATGTTCATGGAGACCAATCGCCAAATCGCCGGGGCGTATTGGCACTGGTATTTCCTGTCCCAGCCGGCGCCGTTTCCGGAGACCTTGATCGCTGCTAACCCAGATTTCTTTTTCGAAACCTGTCTGGTTGGCTGGGGCAAAGCCAAAATCACGGATTTCGAGCCTGAGCAACTTGCCGCGTACCGGCGCTGCTGGCGTGACCCGGAGATGATCCACGGCTCATGCGCGGATTACAGGGCTGCGGCGACCATCGATCTTGAGCACGATGGCGTGGACTTTGCTCGCAAAGTCGAATGCCCGGCGCTAGTACTCTGGGGCCAAGACGGCGTGATGGGAAAGCTGTTCGATATGAAAGCAGAGTGGCGCAAACGCTGCGCCAATTTGCAGACAGCGACACTGCCTGGCGGACACTTTTTTCCCGATATGTATCCGGCCGAGACGGCGGCGAAGCTGCTTGAGTTTTTCTCCCTCCCCCTCGTGGGGAGGGCCGGGGTGGGGGGAATCACCGAGGGTTAAGATTGTCGTCGGAAACAAAATTCGGTAGTCGCGGATTCCCCCCCCTCCCAACCTCCCCCACAAGGGGGGAGGGGAAGAGAAGGCACTACTTCGTTTCTTCAGGTGCGCGGTGATAGATGTCGTCGGTGCGCATGATGTCGTCTTCGCCGAGATACGAGCCGATCTGCACTTCGATGATTTCGACCGGCACTTTGCCCGGGTTTTCGAGGCGGTGCCACTGCGTTGCAAAAATGTAGACGCTCTCGTTCTCGCGCATCAGCTTCTCGATATCGCCGATGACGACCTTGGCGGTGCCCTGGACGACGATCCAGTGCTCGGAACGGTGGTGGTGCATTTGCATCGACAGCTTGCCGCCGGGCTTGACGTGCAGCAACTTGACCTGGAAGCGCGGCCCGATGTTGAGGGTCTCGAAATATCCCCACGGCCGGTAGTTGCGCAGGTGCTGTTCCTGCTCCTTACGATTGGATTTCTTGAGGCGGGCGACGATTTTCGCGACGTCCTGGGTCCGGCTCTTATCGGCGACCAGTAGGGCGTCGGGTGTGTCGATGATAACGAGATTGTTGACGCCGATGGTTGAGATGATCGACTTCTCGCTGTGGACGTAGCAGCCTTCGGTGTCTTCCAACACCGCTTCGCCGTGGATGTAGTTGCCCTTGTCGTCGCGCGGCGCGATATCCCACAGCGACGACCACGAGCCGACGTCGTTCCAGCCGACATCGAGCGGCAGCATGGCGGCGGTGGTGGTCTTCTCCATGACAGCGTAGTCGATGGAAATATTGGGCGAATTTGCAAAGCTGGTCTTGTCGAGGCGGATGAAGCCCAGATCATCGGTCGACTTGGCGAGCGAGACGCGCGCGGCCTCGAGAATTTGCGGCTCGAGACGCGCGATTTCTTCAAGATAGGTGCGGGCATTAAGAACAAAGATGCCGCTGTTCCAGAAATAGCCGCCGTCGGCGAGATATTTTTCAGCCGTTACGCGGTCGGGCTTTTCATAGAAGGCCGCGACCGAATAAGCGCCGCCGTTGAAGCCTTCGAGCGGCGCGCCCTGATGGATGTAGCCATAGCCGGTGTGGGGTTCGTCCGGCTTGATGCCGAATAAGACGAGCTTGCCGGTGGCGGCGACCTTGGCCGCGCGTTTGACGCCTTCGGCAAACTTCACGTCGTCCTTGATGACGTGGTCGGATGGCATGACGGCGAGAATCGCGCTGGGGTTTTCACGCACTGCTGCGAGCGCCGCGACGGTGATCGCCGGCGCGGTGTTGCGCGCGATTGGTTCCAGGATGATCGCTCGCGGCGTAATGCCGGCGCGGTCGAGTTCTTCGCGTACCAGAAAGCGGTGGTCATTATTGCAAAGCAGGATCGGCGGCGCGAAACCGGCATCCGGCTTCAAGCGGTGCAAGGCGGCGGCGAGAAAGCTCGAATTTTGCCCGTTGAAGAACCGAATGAACTGTTTGGGATACATCGATCGCGACAGCGGCCAAAGCCTCGTCCCCGAACCACCTGACAGAATGACTGGAAAAATAGCGCTCATGATTTCGTGTGCCTCTGAAGTGAGCTGTGCGTTCTGTTGACGCCCAGGGGCCTATTCGTCGCGACGGTAGGGTGCTAGCCCGCCTTCGGCAAGCCGAACTCCAACTAAACGCTTATCGCGGAACGTGGTTGTGATTCGCAGCCAACGAATAACCAGCTTATTTGGCGTCCGGGGCAAGATCTTGCGCGCGGAAATCAACTATCACCAGTGCGTTCCAGAGGCAACGCAACTCAGCCGCTTGGTCGCGTCAGCCGTTCACGAAGCGAGCGCAGCGAACTCGACGCGTTTGGCGCGGGGGTGCCGGCATCCCCTTCCGCGCCGCTCGGGCGGCGTTCCACCAGCCCGCTGGGGCGGCTGCCATAAGTACTTGCAGCCGCGGACGGCAAATCCTTGCGTAAAGCCGGCGTACCGCGTTGCGATCCGGTGACCGAAGGATAATTCTGGTTGGGGCCTGCGATCGCCTGGCGGCCGTTGGTCGCCTCTAACGCGGCGGTGGCCGGCACGCTGTTTTCCAATTCGGGAGACCCGGTAATTCCCATCGCATCGGCCATCATGGCCAACTGCTGTCCCATGTCGCCGCCGGAGCCAAGACCCGAAGCGCGCCACTTGTCGACGACCTGTTCCAGGAAGCCTTCGTCTTCAGTCGACTTCTGCCACTTCTCGGAGAAGCGAGCGGTCGAGGAGCGCGGCAGGCAGTTCTTCGGCAACTCGTCGAATTTGATTCGGACCGGCAGCGACATGCCGTCGCCAAATGCGATGGCTTCGCGTTGACCAAGCGAGGGCAGGAATTCGAGCAGGCCCGAGCCGGTATCGGACACAGCCGATTGCACGATGGCTTGGTCCTTATCGTTCGCCATGCGAAGTGCGAACACGGTGTTGCACTGAGATAGGATCGTGGGATCGATTTCAGCGGGGCGCTGCGTCACGATGCACAAAGAGGCACCGTATTTGCGGCCTTCTTTGGCGATCTTGGCGATGGCGCGCTTGCAGGGCTCAAAACCAAGCGACGCGTTGGCTGGCACATAGCGATGGGCTTCTTCGCACACCAGCGTAACCGGCACTTGACCCTCGCTCCAGAGCGCGAAGTCGAAGGTCATGCGGCACAGCACCGAAACCACGACGTTGACGATTTCAGTCGGCAGTCCGGTCAATTCGAGGATGGTGATCGGCTTGTCGTTGACGGGCACGCGGAAGATCCGGCTCAGGACCTGCGTCATGCCGTCGTAAACGGTCAGAGAGCCGAACATAAAGGCATAGCGGCCATCTTGAGAGATCTGCTCGATATGGTTCTTGAGCTGACGGTAAGGCGCCAGATCGCGCTTGTTCTCAAGCTTGCCCATGCGCTCGTCGATGAGGCTGGTCAGATCCGAGATACGGTAGGGAACCGGTGTATCGACGGTGTAACGGCCGGTGTCGATAACGCCGCGGCGCAGCTTGTTGCTGTCGCCGGTCCGGCCAGTGCTATAGCGGCTCTTGGCAATCGGGATCAGTTCCTGGAGAACCTCAATCTCGGCCTTGCGTTCAGGATCGCCAACCAGAACCTCGACGATCTCTTCGAAATTCAGCAGCCAGAACGGCAACTGCATATTGCGCGGCGAGATGACCTCGGCCCAATCGCCAAACGCCGTAGCGTATTCGTTATGGGGATCGAGCAAGACGATATGAGCGGCCGGATTTTTATCCAGAATCGAGCGCAAGATCAGCGCGGTCGTGCACGATTTACCGGTTCCCGTGGTACCGAGAATGGCGAAGTGTTTGCCGAGCAGATCGTCGACGCGCACCATCGCGGGGATCGAGCTGTCCTGACGGATGCAACCAACCCTGACAGATGCGCCGGTGTCGCCGCAGAAGGCTATTTCAAGCTCGGCTTTTGACGAGACGCGGCAGCGATCGCCAAGCGCCGGATAAACCGTGACGCCGCGATTGAAGCTGGCTTTTTTACCTTCCGAGCTGCGCCAAAGCTCGCCGACGAGTCCAAGCTCCGCGATCCAGATTTCGGCGTCGCCGTCGCGTTGGGCTGGAACCGGCACGCTCAAAGCGGACACGATGGCGAGGACGATGGTGTTAGCGGTATCGATCGCGAGCAACGTGCCCATCTCGGGCCGGTCGTTGATCGAGCGGACGCGGCCGTCGTGCTGGCCGTCGAGCAGCACAATGGCCTTCGAACCGGTGACAGAAACGATGCGCCCTATCGAGACGTCGCCCGTGCGGGTTTTGCGATCTGTGGGTACTGCCAATTGCATGGCCGTCATCCTTTTGAGGTGTCGTTAAAGCGCCTTAGCGCCCATTGGTTCGAATTCGTGATCATTGACGACAGACACGTCATGTCTTGATGGCAGAACCACCGCGACGACCGTGCCCTCGCCTTTGGTCGAGCGCACTTCGATATCGCCGCCGTGAAGTTCGATGAGCGCTTTGGCGATCGGCAAGCCGAGGCCTGTGCCTTCCCGCCAGCGCGAATGGCTGCCGTCAACCTGGCCAAATGGCGTTAGAGCCACCGCAATTTCTTCTTCCGTCATGCCGACGCCGGTATCGCGCACCAGCACCGTGACGCCGCCATCGTTGGTGCGGATGGCTTCGACCGTGACGGTGCCGCCACGCGGCGTGAACTTGATGGCGTTGGAAATGAGGTTGGTGAAGATCTGCCGGAGTTTGACGGAATCGCCGCGAACCGTCGGTAAGTCGTAAGCGAACGACGTGACGTTCTCGACCCCCGCTTCGCTCGCCATGACACGGAACGAGCTGACACAGGCGCTCAGGATTTCGTCCATCCTGATTTCGCGGCTATCCAGGGTGTATTTGCCGCTTTGAATTTTCGAAATATCGAGAATGTCGTTGATGACCGATAACAGATGTCCGGCGGCATCGTGGATGAGGCTGGCATATTCGACAATGTCGGCGTCGGGGAGCGCGCGGCGCTTGTGTCCGGCGAGAAGTTTCGAGAACCCGATGACGGTGTTGAGCGGGGTTCTGAGCTCGTGGCTCATATTGGCGATGAATTCGGATTTGACCTTGCTCGCGAGCTCGGCCTCGATGCGGGCCGAATGCTCGGCGACGCGGGCGCGATGGCGCAACACCGCATCGCCCAACAGCGACGCGTATTGGTTCATCAAGGAGTTTGATTTCGAGTTCCCGAAGGCCCCGTTGAGCATCTTTAAGCCTGGTGCGAGTCACGGTTGTTTGTGCTCTCAGACTAGAGATCAGGCCCTAACTGAAGGTTAACGGTCATGTCAGTTTTGCACGGTTGCATACTCAGCCGCACATAAATGCAGCCATGGAGCGTGATCGTTTGAGATTGAATCGCACCGGCGATTAATCTCAAACGTGAGCCACGCTCTACATCATGGTTTTAGCCGGCACACCAGGAGTATACAACGCAGCCGGGGCTTCGCCAGCCAGGGCGCGTAATTGAGGTGGGATCAACGGGTCGAGAAGTCGAATGGCTGGGTGATCGTAAATTGGCTCATCACCATGCCTTTTGGCATCGCCGATTGAAATTCGGTGGCGGCCCGGTCAACGATGGCGACGGCCGTGTCGTCGAGAATTTGATGTCCCGAGCTTGTCTTTATGTGGCGCGAGAGCATTTGGCCGTCGGCGCCAATGGTCACGGAAACCTCAACCTTGCCATTGAGTTTGGTGTTGGGCGAAAACTTCGAGGCTTGGAAAATCCTTGAAAGTTTGCCGTGATATTCCTTCAAGACAGTGATGTCGCCACCCTGCATTTCCCGGCCCGTAGAAGCTTGGGTTGCGAGGGCGATTTGTTGGGGCTGCTGTTCCTGCGGGGTGATTTCCTGCGGCTTTGGCTGGTCGACGGGCAACGGCGGCGGCGGCTCGATCATTTTAACGATTTTAGCCTCAATCGCATCCGGCGCGGTTGATGTTACAACGTCTCGCAGCTCGTCGACCGGCTTGATCTCTTCTGGCGGCGGCGGCTTGCTGGCTTCGACCGGTGCGACGGCCGCGGTCTGAATTGTGCTGAGATCGTCGCCGAGTTTGACGATGCCTTCAATCGCGATCCCCGCCTCAACGTTGAACTTGTCGCTGCCGTTGCCAGATTCAAACGCCGCCATGCGTTCGGGCGCCGCGTTCTGGCTACCGAGGCTGTAGCCGCCCGTGCCGTGCAAAAGCAGCGAGAGAAAAAGGGCTCCGGCAAAAGCCTTACGGTTTTTCATGACGCACTCACTTGCCCTAGTAGTTTTGCGCTGGCACGGCCGAGGCCGGTGCGGGTTGAGACAAAAGCGAAACGCGCGCGAAGCCGCTCTCGCCGACGCGTCCGAGAATTTCCATAACGTCGCCATACGCGACTTTGCGGTCGGCGCGAACGTAGACGATACCGTCGCCGCCTTCCTGCGATTTGATGGCCATCAGGCGGATAACGAGGTTGCCGCGCGGCACCTGTTCGTCGCGGATATAGAGCTTGCCGTCGCCAGCCAGCGTGACGACCATCGGCTTTTTCGCTTGCCCGAGTTTGGTCGCGGACGTCTTCGGCAGCTCAACGGGCACGCCCTGCACCATCAAGGGCGCGGCGACCATGAAGATGATCAGCAGCACCAGCATGACGTCGACGAACGGTGTGACGTTGATCTCGGCAAGCGGTTTGTACTCGCCGTCGTCGTGAACGTTCTGGCCAACGGAGATGCCCATCAGCGTGCTCCCTCGGGGCCAGTCGCAGGGCCGGTGCGCGCAAGGCTGCGGGCGAGCGACGTTAAAGCCAAGCCGGACTTTTCAGAGGCGCGGCCGAGCGAGACGGCAATCTGGTTGTAGGCGATGACGGCGGGAATAGCGGCGGCGAGGCCGACGGCGGTTGCAGCCAGCGCTTCCGCGATGCCAGGTGCAACGACTGCGAGGCTGGTGTCTTTCGATGCAGCGATGGCAGTGAACGAATGCATGATGCCCCATACCGTGCCAAACAGGCCGATAAACGGCGCTGCCGAGCCAAGCGTCGCCAAGAACGGCAAGCCCCACTCGATGCTTTTCAATTCGCGTTTCAAGGCGCCGCGCATCGATTGTTCAAGCCGGTCGCGGACTTCGCCGTTGGCGGCTGATTTAGAGCCCTCCGCCCATTCGATCTCGGCGGCAGTATTGATCTCGCTCACAAGTCCGTCGCCGCTTGCCGCTGCGAACGCGCCAGCCTTTGCCGCACCTTCAAGGGCCTTGACCTCGCGATTGAGACGCACGATGCGGAACATCTTTTCAAAGATCAGCGCCCAGCACACGATGGACGCCAGCAGCAGGCCAATCATGATGGCCCTCACAACGGGATCGGCGTGTTGAAACAAGCCAAGGATAGAGAGGTCGCGCCCAGCTTCGGTCAACGTTTCGGTCAAGGTCTTCACCACTCGCTTAAACTTAAAATCGGCTCACTTAGAGAGTTGAACTTTGGTCAGTGTCGAAGTCGTAAGGCGCTGGAGGCAGTCTGTCGCAGGACCGTCGTCCGTTTTGCACTCCATCACCTCGTTGATGAGGAATGAGCCGATCTTGTCGCACGCGACGCCTTCGAGATCGAAAAGTTTGACGCTTTTCTTTTGCGATTTGAAGGGCGAAAGATCGAGCGCGAAGCGCTTGCCAATGACGCCGTCGGATTGGAATAGGATGATGTCGAGCTTGTAGGCCGGATACGAGACATCTGTTGTGTTGTTGACGACGACGTAAGCGCGGCAGCCTTTGTCGGTTGTCTCGAGCTTGTTGAGTTCCAGGCTGGTGCCGGATGCTGGCGCGTCGGCCGCTTGCGCTGTGATCGATCCGGCGGCGGCACTCAAAGCCACGGCGGCGACGATGGCGGCGAACTTAACTTTCACGCGACGACTTTCTGTCTCGGTCATTCGGTTGGAGCGTACTGTCTCTAGCCATTTTGCGATCACGGCAATAGTGCCTGTGACCGCAAATTTATGTGATGTTATAGCGGAAAGCTCGCGGGTGGCTCAGGCATTGTTTTCCCGTCGGTTTTAGCCTTGATCGATGATAAAAAGCGAGGGCGTTTTTGCGCTGCAACGCAGCGGGAAATCTTCCCGGTTTTCAGGGCTGTAAGTTCCTAACGGCCGGGGCGCCTGATGCGCCGATGCAACATGGTTATTTCATAACCGTGCGCGCGGACTTGGGGCCACCAAGACGGCTTGACCCTTGGGGTCACAAGGCCTTGAGGTGAAAGCAGGCCCTGATTCGATTCAGTGGCGTATGGGCGCGAAGAAAAAGCGACAAGGACAGAGCTGCCCTGCCAGCCGCTCACGGGGGAACTTCAAGGCATGCCGTCGCGACGGTTGAGATTGCGCACTGCCGCTGCTTGTCTGACTGTCGCCGGGCTTGCGGCTGCGGCCGGAGCGCAGCAACAGCAGACCCCGCCTGCGCCCGCGCCGGTGGGGGCTCCAACCGATCCTGCGCCAGCGACACCGCCACCTTCGCCGCCTTCGGCAACGCCACCTGCGCCGCTTCCGGCAGCTCCACCTGCGCCGCCTCCGGCAACTTCACCTTCACCGCCTCCGGCAACGGGAAACGCTCCGAGCACGCAAGGTCAAACCACGCCGCCGCCGGCCGGTTCTGCCTCCCCGCCACCGGCAGCGGGCGAGATCAAGCTCCCCGATGTCGAGGTCATTCAAACGCAGCCGCCGCCCGAGCCGCCCAAGCCCGATGCGCCTCAGCCGCCGAAGGTTGCTAAGAAGCCGCCTCCGCCTCAGGCCCAGCCCGAGCCGGCGGGTGGAAAACCGAAACCCAAGCCTCAGCCGCAAAAGCAAACCCAGGCTTCGCCACCGGTCGCCCCGGCACCGCAACCTCAGCCGGTAACGGCGCCCGTTGAAATCGCGGCTCCGCTGTCAACCGAGATCAAGATCTCGCCGGTGGGGGGAAGCGAAATTCCGTTGTCGAAGGTCTCCGGCTCGGTTGGCCGGGCGTCGGCGCAGGACATTCAGCGCACCGGCGCGGTCGAAATCCAAAATGTTTTGCAGACTAGCGTGCCCGGCATCATCGTCACCGACTTGCAGGGCAATGGCTTTCAGACCGACGTCCAATATCGCGGCTTCTCGTCCTCGCCCGTCAATGGCGTGCCGCAAGGATTGGCGGTTTATCAAAATGGCGTCCGCATCAACGAGTCTTTCGGCGATATCGTCAACTGGGATTTCATTCCCTCTGTCGCCATCAACGACATCACCGTTGTTGCCGGCAATCCGGTGTTCGGTCTCAATGCCATCGGCGGCGCGATTTCCATCGGCATGAAAGACGGCTTTAATTTCCAGGGCACCGAGATCGATACGCGCGCTGGATCGTTCGGGCGGTTGCAGGGCTCGCTGCAAACCGGCCAAAGGAGCGGCGCGGTTGCGGCTTACCTGGCGCTTGAAGGCGCCAAGGATGACGGCTGGCGCGAAAATTCGCCCTCCGAGATCAAGCGCATGTACGCCGATCTCGGCTTTAAGACCGAGGATGCCGAGTTCCACGTTAATTTCACGGGCGCGAAAAACTTTGTCGGCGCGGTGACGGCGGCGCCCGTTGAATTGCTCGCGCTCGATTATACGCGCACCTATACCTTCCCGCAGACGACCGATAACGAAGTCAAGATGGTGTCGCTGAACGGCACGGTTTCGGTGACGGATACCTTGAAATTGTCTGGCGTTGCTTACCGCCGCCGCTTCACGCAGAAACACATCGACGCTAATATTCTCGAAGGCGACGATTGCGGTGACGGTACCCTTTGCATCGGTGGCGAACAGGCGCTGGGTCAAGGTCCGGGCACCAATCCCGATGGCACGATCCCGTTTGGCATCGCTAGCCCGCTCGGAACCATCGATAGGACGTCGCAGACCGCCGGCAGCGAAGGCGTCACCATCCAAGGCGTCGAAAAATCGAAGCTGTTTGGGCTGGGCAATCAATTCCTCGCCGGCGCCAGTTATGATCACGGCAAAGTCAATTATGCAGCTGCGAGCACGCTCGGTGTCATTCAAGACCGGTTTTTCGTCTCGAGTGTTGGCATCGGTTTTACGGCCCCCAACGACATCTCGCCGCGCAGCCTTCGCACCACCAACGATTACTACGGCTTGTTCTTCTCCGACACCCTCGACGTCACCGACAAACTGGCCGTGACGGTTGGCGGCCGCTACAATGTCGCCAAGCTGTCCATTCGCGATTTGACGGGCAACGATCCATTCCTCAATAGCGACAGCCGCTTTTCGCGCTTCAATCCGCAGGCGGGTGCAACCTATTCGTTCGTGCCAGGACTGACGGTATTTGGCGCATACTCGGAAGCCAATCGCGCGCCGACGCCAACAGAGCTTGCCTGCGCCGATCCGCTCAATCCGTGTCTCATCGAAAGCTTCCTGACCGCCGATCCGCCCTTGAAGCAGGTGGTTTCGCATACCTGGGAAGCGGGTCTGCGGGGCGAATCAAAATCGTGGGACGGCAAAGACAAGTTCGAATGGGGCGTCGCCCTTTTCCGCACGCTCAATACCGACGATATCATCTCGGTCGCAGCACCGTTGTCGGGGCGCGGCTTCTTCCAGAACGCCGGCGAAACGCTCCGCCAAGGCGTCGAGGCCAACGTCAGCTATCGCACCGAGCAGTATTTTGTTTATGCAAATTACAACTTTACCGACGCGACTTACGAGACGCCACTGACATTGGCGTCGCCAAACAATCCGGTGGCGGTGCTATGCGATCCGTCCGGTGCGGCCGACGGCCCAAGATGCGTTTCGGTTGTGCCGGGCGATAACTTGCCCGGCATCCCGAAACACAAATTCAAGGCTGGGTTTGATTATTGGTTGACGCACGAATGGAAATTCGGCGCCGATCTTATCGCTTCAAGCAGCCAGGTTTTCTTCGGCGATTTCGGCAACCAGAACAAGCCCCTCGCAGGCTACGCCAAGGTCAACTTGCACACGTCCTACGACATCAACGATCACGTCCAGATTTATGGGCTGGTCGACAATCTCTTCGACAAGAAGTTTGGAACCTTCGGCAACTACTTCAATCTCGATTCTGGAAACGCAGCCGCGCAAGGCGCCATCACCTTTACCGATCCGCGCACCGTCGTGCCCGGAGCGCCGCAAGCGTTCTACGCGGGCATGAGGATCAAGTTTTAGAAGCGCGCTGGGTCCCGGATCTTTTGGTCTTGCGCGTCTTCGACACGACAAAATCGCCCACGTGCGATTTCTCTATCCGGGATGACAATGTGAAATAAAAGTCGCCGCAGGTGTCATCCTGGCCGAAGCGATGATGCGAAGCGTTATCGCGTGAGAAGCCGGGACCTAGGAGCTAAAACGGCACGGGCATAAATTGCGAGGCGATGGCGCGGGAAGGTTTGTCCTTGCCGATCTCGGCCTCGACGCGGTCGATCTCACCGAGGACTGCGCCAATGGCGGCGGCAACGGTTTCGTAACCCGGCGCGTAGCGGAAATCGCTTTCGATATAGAGCAGGGTCTCGCGCACGCTCTCAAGATCGATACGCGCGGACGCAAACGCTTTTGAATTTGGCTCGAACATACGAACGCCCTCTGTCGCCAACAAAATCTTTAAGACTTTATTAACCCGTTCCTTATCTCAGGAACGGCCGGTCTCAGCAAGGGCATCTGCAAATCCCGTGCACACGTTGCAGTGTTTCATTCTGGGACATATTCAAGCAAAAACAATGGCTTCGCATCGAGATATATTTTACCTCTCGGGTGCACACTCCGGCCCGGGGACGCGTCTGGGTGGAGTAGAGTAACGTGTCGAAAGCGCCGGGAATTTTGATTATCGTCGAGAACCTGACGGTTCCTCTCGATCGCCGCGTCTGGCAGGAAGCGCGCGCGCTTAAAGATGCCGGCTACACGGTCTCGGTTGTTTGTCCCAAGGGCGGCAAGTACACCGCGCCTTATGAAATTCTCGAAGGCATCCATATCTTCCGCCATCCGCTGCCAATCGAAGCCGATGGCGCGCTTGGTTATGCGCTCGAATATTCCTGGGCGCTGGCCTGGGAGTTCGCGCTTTCGGTCAAAGCGTATTTCAAAGTTGGCTTCGACGTAGTGCAGGCCTGCAATCCGCCCGACCTGTTGTTCTTGATCGCGGCTTTTTGGAAATACCTGTTCGGCAAGCGCTTCGTCTTCGATCATCACGATATCAATCCCGAGCTCTTTGAAGCAAAATTCGGCAAGCAGGGCGCCTTTCACAGGCTGCTGCTTTGGCTCGAGCGTCTGACGTTCCAAACCGCTGACGTGTCGATCGCCACCAACGAAACCTTCAAGGACATCGCGGTCAAGCGCGGCGGCATGAGCCCCGAGCGGGTGTTTGTCGTGCGCTCGGTCCCTGACCTGACCCGCTTTAAACGCGTCGCGCCCAACAACGATCTTAAGAATGGCCGCAAGCATCTGATCGGCTACGTCGGCATCATGGGCGCGCAAGACGGTGTCGATCTCCTGATCGATGCGATGAGCGAAATGGTCAACACACAAGGCCGTCAGGACATTCAATGCGCGATTGTCGGCTCCGGCACGGAGTTGCCACGTCTCGAACAGATGGCGCGCGCCAAGGGTCTCGGCGATTACGTGACCTTCACGGGCTTCCTGTCGGGCGAGCCGCTGCTCAAAGCCTTCTCGGCCTTCGACATCGGCGCGATTCCCGATCCGAAGAACACCTACAACGACAAAATCTCGATGAACAAGGTGTTCGAGTATATGTGCCTCGGCATCCCCTTCGTCAGCTTCGATTTGATCGAGGGCAAGAAAGCCTCGGGCGCGGCGGCGCTTTATGCCGGCAACAACGATCCTAAGGTTCTGGCCCACCAGATGTTGCGTCTCGTCGATGACATCGATCTGCGCGGCGCCCTTGGCGACGAAGGTCAGATCCGCGCCAAAGCGCTGCTCAAGTGGGAGAACGAGCGTGGCCGGTTATTGGCTGCGTACCAAATGGCCCTGTCACCGGTTGAAAAACGGGTCGCGACGCGACGTGTGCCCGCGACCTCGAAATAAGCCGTTCCACCGTCAGGTCGTGGCTGGTGCAGCCTGGGACTCAAGAAGTCGGCGGGCGTGCAGGCACAGCGAAGGCATCACGGCGATGCCGATGCCGGCAATCGCCAAAGTGACGACGATGGTTGCAATAAGGTCGCTTATGAGACTGCCGGTGCTGACCTGCGCCGATAAATAGGCCGTCAAGGCCGCCGGTACAATGAACAGCGCGCGGCTCAACGCTATCAATCCGAGCCCAGCTTCAAAGCGCTCCACGCGAACGCCGACATACATCAAAGACATCGCCTCCGCGGCGGCGCCGATGGCGGCAATGGTTGCGATGCTGGCGCCGCCAAGCGCCGACCACAAAGCAACCGGCAATGCTAGCGCGCGGATTAATCCGGCGATCAGAAACGGCCGGGTTTGTCCCGCCGCCATGAGGGCCATGCCGGGAACGGCTTGCATCATGCGGAGCGCCCACATCAAGGCCAGCCAGCCGAGAACCGGACCAAGACCTTGATAGTTTGCGCCGAACACGAGCGGCAGCAGGCGTTCGCCCGCGACCAGGAAGATCGCGAGATAGAGGGCGGCGGCAAGCGTCGTGACTTCGGTCAGAAACGTAAAACGGCTTTTGAGACTACGGCCGCGCCGGATGAAATCCGAAAACATCGGCAGCATCAGCGAATGTCCGACTTTCGCGGCAATGAGCCCCGGTACCATCGTCACCATGAAGGCGGCTGTGTAGGCGGCCAAACTTTCCATGCCGGACAGCCGGGCAATGATGATGCGGTCGCCCTGGTAGACGGCGATCAACGGCAAAGCGCTCGCAAGAATGGGCCAGCCGAAAGCAATTTGGCGGCGAAGGATAGGCGCGTCAGCCGCCAGTTTGTAGGGGCGCTCCGCAAGAATATGGGAGACGGCGACCGCGACGATGGCCTGCATCACAGACACCCAGACGACGGCCGCGTAGTTTTGCGTCAAGGCAAGGGTCGGCAATGTCAGCATCAGCGCCACGGCTTGGGGCACAACCTCCATTACCATCTGCGGCCGGTTGTCGAGGCGGCGCTGGGCGCGGCGGCAATCGAGATGTGTGAAGCCCTTGATCAACGGCACGAACGCTGCGAACCGGAAGGCTGAGACGGCATGGTCGACGGCGAAAAACCCAGCAAGATAGGGCGCGCCGAGATAGAGAACCGCGAAGATGACGAATCCGCGGGCTACAAGAACGGTGTGCGCCGTGGCGACGAAGTTGGCGTGGTCGCCATTGTCAGCCTGAACGATCAAGCGGTCAGATCCGAGGTCAGACAACGTTTCGACGAGCTGCAGGATCAGGGTGATTGTCGCGGCGATACCGAAGTCACCCTTCGAGAGACCGTGCCCGATGACCGCGTTGCGAACAAATGACAAGGCTTGAGATACGGCGAAACCCGAAAACAGCAAAGCGCCTTGGCGGGCGACGTGGCGTTTGGATGCCGGCATTTCGGCAGCCTCGCTCATAGCGCTGACGCCGGTTTTGGTTTGCTCCAACCGCTGGCATTTGGCAGACGGCGCACAATCTTGGCGAAGGCTGTGCCGATGAGCCGCCCAAAAAGTCCACCCGCCGGTGCGCCGGTCAATCGCACGAGGCTGCACGTCGTTTGAATCCAACGTGGCGACAGCGCGCGCGACCACTTTTCGCGAAATGCCGCTTCCGACACCGCAAAATCCGGGCCCTTTTTGCCGGGCGAGAGATGTTCGAGATGGAAGTCGATGACGTAGGCGGCGTAGCCCATTTGGGCGGCATGAAGACAGATGTCGGCACCGTAGAAATGGAAGCCTTCGAGATCGCGCGAAAATCCAAGCCTCGCGTCGCGCCGGACAACGATGAAGTTTTCATCGAGACTTGTCACACGGGCTGGAAGATTTCCGGCCCGTTGATTTTTGCCATGCGGATCGGAGATGCGCACAGCCAGCCGGCCCGGTCCAATACCGCCGGCATTGCCAGTCAGCGCCCATGCCGGATCTTTATGCGAAAGTTCTCTCAAGCGTTTGTCGAGCGCGATCCGGCCGTCTTCCAACAGCCTCACATCCTGATGACAGAGAATGACGTAGGGCGCGTGGGCGGCGTTCAAGAGTGCATTCAGGCCCTGATAGGCACCGGTTTGGAGCGGTCCGGTATTATCGACGAACAGATATTCGCAGTCGGCGTCGCTAAATCCGCCAGCGCGAAACGAGGCCAGCATGGCTTCGTACTGGGCGCGGTTGGAGACCAGAGAAGCAATAGCGTAGCGGGGCTCGCCCGCCGGTGCCGCTTCTGCCTCCGGCCGCAGGATCCGGGGCGGACAACTTTTGAAGCGCTGGTCCGGAACGGCGGCCATTGTCGGATCTCAACTTGAAAGAGGGACGAGTGAGCGCCGTGTCGTATCGGCAGCATTTGCTTTGGGATACCCATGTTGCCACTCGGCACGGCGATGCCAGATTTCGCGCCACACTGCAGCCAAGGCGCGATGAGACTTTGAAGGGCGAAGTACGGACAAAGCCGACAATGCCAGATAGCGGCTGAGGGGCCAGCCACTCAACAATATGCGGCCGATGGGTGCGAATTCGGGCTGCCAATGCCGGTCGATCAGTGAAGCCTTGGCCGCGAGCAGGCGGATCATCTTACCTGTCTGAGTTTTTTCCGATGCGCCGCCGTAATGGACGATCGTGGCGTCGGGCGTAATCATGGGCCGGGCTGAAAACGCGTGGGCGCGCAGACACAGATCGGCTTCTTCACCGTACATGAAGAACAACGGATCGAAGCCGGCGAGGCCATCCCATAATGATTTTTCGATGAGGAAGAAGCAACCAGAAACGATGTCGACCTGACGGGCGCGGTCGCGCTGCCAGCCGCCATACGTCTCGCCGTTGAATGCCTCGCTTGCAGGAAAGATCCCTGTCAAGCCGGTGGCGCGGCAGAACAAGTTCCAGGGCGTCATCTTGCGCCAGCACGAGGATGGGTTGAGACGGCCGTCGGTGAAATAAGTCCGGCCACCCCAGATTCTGGCCTTCGGCGTTGCCCGTGCGAACGCAACGAGCTTGTCGATCGCGCCGTCCAAAACGATCGTGTCGGGATTGAGCAGCAACAAATAGCGGCCTCGCGCCAGTCGGGCACCGAGATTGTTGGCGCGGGCAAAGCCGATATTGTCACGCAAGCCCATGAACTGCGGTTGGGATGGATGGTTTGCGATCGTCTCTTGCGAACCGTCGCTCGACGCGTTGTCGACGACGATCACTTCGAAGCTGACGTTTTTGGTCTGCGCGTAGACCGAATCCAGCGCCGCACGGGTCAAGGCATTTGTGTTGTAGCTAACAATAAGTATTGTGACGTCAACCGGGCTGTGCTGGCGCATGCAGGCACCTTTTTAGGAAAACGAATCGCATTTAAAAACGCTAACCGCCGCCGCCTAATCGATCGTTAATGGATTGTAACGCTGGGTAAGAGCTAACGAAGCCTTAACGGCTCCGACGCAACATAATGTTAGAAGAGATTCGCCGCACGCTGCCGGAGTTGAGAACATGGCCAAGGCCGGACATGAGTTGTACGACGGCTTCGATGGCATTATCTGCATCGGCGGGGAAGACTGGTGGTATCACAACCGCGGCCACTTCGATTTCCAGATCATGCGCCGCTTAGCCGAAGATTGGCCGGTGCTGTTCGTCAATTCCCTTGCGGTCCGTATGCCAACGCTCGGCCATAAGGGCCAATTCGCAGCCAAGATAACGCGCAAATTGAAAAGCCTGGCGCGCGGTCTGGTCAACGTCGAGAATAAATTCTGGGTGTTTTCGCCCGTTTCGGTGCCAGGCGCGACGGGTCAGAAGCTTTCCAATTGGGCGCTGGCGCCGCAAATTAAAATGGCGGCGGCCCGCGCCGGCATCAAGCGGCCGCTGCTGTGGATCCATTGTCCGCCCGGCGCCGCCTTGATCAGCGACATTGCCCACGCGGCACTCGTTCTGCAACGCACCGACAGATTTGAAGCGTTTCCAGAGGCCGATCCCACTATCGTTGGCGCGCAGATCGCGACCTTGAAGGCGGCAGCGGATCTGGTCGTGTACTGCAACCCGCACCTGCTGACCGAGGAACAGGGCCAGGTCTCGCGGCAAATCTTGATCACGCACGGCGTCGATCTCGATACTTTCATCGCAGCGGGACGGTCGCGCTCACCAGGTCCCGCCGACGTCGCCATTTTGAAACGTCCGCGTGTTGGCTTCATCGGTGGTATTGACGCGCACACTTTCGATCCGGCGTTGTTTGTGGGCGTCGCGCGCCGCATGCCGCATGCCGAATTTGCTCTGATTGGCGGGTGCTCGCTGCCGGAGAACTGGTGTCCGCTGCCCAATGTCAAAATGCTGGGGCGCAAGCCTTATGAATCCGTCGCGCAATATATGGCGGCGATGGACGTTCTTATCATGCCTTGGAACGATAGCGACTGGATCCAAGCCTGCAATCCGATCAAGCTCAAAGAATATCTAGCCGTGGGACGGCCGGTTGTCACAACCGACTTCCCGGCGCTTGGGCGCTACCGCGATCTGGTTCGCGTCGCCAAAGGCCCCGGCGATTTTGCGGCAGCGATCCAAGCCGCCCTCGATGAGCCTTACGACGCCGCAGGGGCGCGGGCTCGCGTCGCGACGGAAGGCTGGGACGCCAAGGCCGCGTGTTTGGCGGAAACGCTGGTCGATGTGGTCAAAGAATTGAAATCCGGAACCAAGCCAACTGTGGCCAAGTCCTGCTCGGCCGCGTAAGCCTCAAGTGCCTTGCGGCAGAGATCCAGTTGGCCACGGTGCTGGCGGCGGCGCAATGGTGTGAACATGGAAGCCGGCGTGGCTCTTGATCGATTGCAACTTTGCCGCCACCTTGACCCGGCGCGGATCGGCGAGCCAGCCTGCCAGACCGATGAAGAAGAAAAAGAATGCGTGCAGGACGTTCCAGAAATGCACCGTCGTCGCGACAAGCGAGAGCGCGACGAGCGACATGATCCAGCCGCGCGATAAGCGCCGGATCGTCAGGTCCTTGGCCTTGAGACCCCGGCGAACCACGGCCCGCGTCAGACAAACGATGCCAATGACGAGCAACAGAAAAGCGATTAGCCCTTCGCGCATCATCGTCACCAGCCAGAACGCGTCAACGGTCGCGGAAAACATCCACCACGGTCTCACCCATTCCTTAAGGCCGATGCCGAGAAATGGGTTGGCATAGACATTATTGAGACCGTTCTCCCAAATTTGGGTGCGGTAAAATCCGGTCCACGGGTCGAGCGTCATGCCGGTGGCGATGAACATGATCGGCGAGCGGGTCATAACGCACTCGGCCCCGATATAGAGGCCAGTCAGGATGACGAGCGTTAAACTGGTGCGGGACATGATGCCCCGAGTGCAGCGCTCCCAAACCAGCATCGCGGCCTGCAGAAACAGACACAGTATCGGCGCCGACGATAGCCCAAGGCAGGTCGCCGCGACCAAAAGCGCGATGCTCTTATTGCGTTTTTTTGTGCGGCTCTCGCCATACCAGAACAGCGCCATCAACGCCGCGCAGAAGGTACCGTAGTGAATGGGATGATCGAAAGTTCCGTAGGCGCGCGTCAGCCCGACCCGCGATTCAACGGCAATCGGGTGATTGTAGCCGGTGATTTCGCGCAGAAAATCATGAGTGAAGATGCGGCCGAGCAGCGTTTCCGGAAGGGCGATGACGGCGGCGACGCAGATTGCGGTCAGCATGGCTGCCAAAGTCGCCTGGAACTGGCTTGCGTCGCGGATCCAAACCCGCGCCACCAGATAAGATCCGAAACTCTCGAGCGCCAACGAGCCGCCGTACACCATGCCCTCGTCGGAACCCTGGTGGTACATGTAGATGCCTACGGTCCAGATATTGAATAGCAAAAATGCGACATCGAAAGTCCGGAGTTTCAAGCCGCGTTGGGTGAACAGCCGCCAGACTGCGAGCGGGAAAAGCAAGATCAGCGCGACGCGATGCGGTGGCAATCGCAATCCGCCGAGGTACAGCGAGAATTCGGTCGGACACAGGAAGGCGACGATCAAAAGTATGACCGGTAGCGGCGCCCATAATTTTTTTCTCGAAGTCATCGTGCGTGTCCGGCGATGAAAGTCGTTGGCAAAGAAGAAAGTCAGTCGGCGTTCTCGCCGGTGATAACGGTCGCAAAGGTCCGGTAGAGAATTTTGAAATCGAGCCAGAGAGACCATGACTCGATGTAAGCGAGATCAGCCTCGACGCGCGCTTCAATGCTGCCGGGAAGCGACGTCGAACCCCGCCACCCTGTGACTTGGGCAAGACCCGTGATGCCAGGTTTCATCTGATGGCGGTCGGGATATTTGTCGAGCAGGCGGGTGAACTCATCGTCGTGCAACAAGGCGTGCGGCCGCGGCCCGACCAGCGACATCTCACCCTTCAAGACGTTGAGAATTTGCGGGAGCTCGTCAAGGCTGGAGCGTCTAAGGATGCGGCCAACGCAGGTCACACGGGCGTCTCCGGACGTCACTTGCCGGACGTCGCCAGCGTCTTCCATGACGCCCATGGTGCGGAACTTCAACACGTGAATGACTTGGAGATAGCGGCCGCGCCGGCGCTGACGGAAAAAGACTGGTCCAGGGCTTTCAAGTTTGATCGCGAGTGCGATGATCGGCCAGAGCGGCGCTGTAGCGCACAGCAGCGCGCTACCGACAATGATGTCTTCAAGGCGCTTGGTGATTGGATGCCAGTCGATTAGCGCTTTTTTTTTACGTCCAGAAGGCCGATCGGGCCGAGCTGTGAAACATGATGCACGACACCCGTGTCGAGCAGGTCCGACGAGATGTGGGTGACGATGTGGGTGGAGACGGGCAGCCTGTCGAATTGTTTGATGACGTCGGCAATGCGCTGGTCGGCGGCCGGCGGCAAGGCCACGATGATCTGGTCGATCTTGCCGGCGCGGCAGTGCGCGACCAAGTCTTCGATCTTGCCGGTGACGGTCAGACCTTCCGGATTGAGGCGTTCCTGGCCGGCGCGATCATCGAACACGCCTGCGAAAAACACGCCTAAACCAGGCCCTTTCAAATAGTCATGAACGCGACGCGCAATCGGGCCGGCGCCGAAGACGGCAACGCGTTTATCGAAGCGGCCTGCCTTGGCAAGCCGTCCAAGCATGATGCTCGAAAGCATGCGGTTGATCAGGATCAGCGTGAAGCTGGCGGACAACCAAGCCGAATACCAGACCACAAGGTGCATATTGCGCAGCGCCAGCGGCAAGCCGATGCCGAGAACGCCAATGAGGCCGACGCAAACGCCGATGAAAAGTTCAAACGGCGCTTGCGGAAATTGATCCATGCGCGTGGTGTCGTACATGCCGCGAAAGCGCAGGCAAAGGTGGGTGATGAAGGCAGCGACCAGGGTCGATTGAACGAGCAGGACCTGGTCAAGTTGAACATGGCCGATGACGGCGTAGATGAGGGCGGGCAGCAGGCCGCCGAAAAGTACAGCCAGCAAGTCGCCGATCGCGACGGTATCCGCCGCAACCTGGCGCGACAGGCGCCGCATCGGTTGAGCCGAGGCCGTATTTTCGCTGGCGTGCGAATCTATCGATGCGTCGATGACAGCCGTTTCGATGGTCATACACCCAATCCACATTTTGAACTTATGTCGCTTTGGTTGCCGATCCCGGCCACAAGCGTTGCTGACGATCTAACCCTAACTGTCTAAATTTTGATTGAATGGCGAAAGGTGTTTTGAAGACTTTTGGCGAGCCGGCGCAAAGAAATGACTTAAGCAGCGCGGTTGGCTGGCCGATTGGCGCTCGAAGCGGGTTCGCGCCGCTGCAAGATCAGCGGTAAGCCTTCGGCTTCGCGCAACGCTGCTTCCGCTACATCGTTCAAGATCACGCCGGCGATCTTTTGTTCGTTGAGTCCGAGCGTTTTCAGAGCTTTCTTGGCCAACTGCTTGGGCGTCTTCTGCCAGGTCATGACGAAAACGATCTGGTCGGCATAGTCGGCGACAATCCGGCCATCGATGACCGGCATCAGCGGGGGGACCGAGACAATGATGGTCTCGAAACGTTGCTTCAAACCGGCAAACGCCGCCGCCATGGCGGGCGAACTCAGCAATTCCGGCACCGATGCCAAAGCCTGTGATGGGCCGCAAGCCGGCAGGAAGTGCATGCCCGTCAGACCATCGCGCAGAATGGCGCCTTCGACGCTCTGGCGGGCAACAAGCTGTTCGAGCAATCCGGTTTGACGGCCGGCGGCGAGCTGACGGGTCAGGGGTTGGCGGCGCATGTCGGCATCGACAAGCAAAACCCGCGCGCCCGTCATGGCGTAATGATGCGCCAGATTGGAGGCGATCACTTCGGCGCCTTCCCCGGGCATGCTGGAGGTCACAAGGATGACACGCGCCGCAGACGGCTGGCGCTTCATGTCGAGGGCACGGCGAGCGTTGCGGATGGCGTCGGCATAAGCGCTGGCGGGTTCGGCCACGATCAGGCGGACGGCTTTTGAGGCATCGAGTTCAGGCATGTCATTACCCGCGCCGAAGGGCACGGATGATAGATGCGTGAGATCGAGAACGCGCTCGATATCTTCACTGCGGCCGATGCCGGGCGCCATCAGTTCAAGCAACAGAGCCAGTGCGATGCCAAGCACCAAACCACCGGCAGCGCCAACAATGACAAGCTGTTTTCGTTTCGGAGACGTCGGGAACAAGGGCACGTCGGCTTGTTCGACGATGCGCACGTCGGGGAGCTGGAAACCTTGCGTTTCAGACGTTTGTTTGAAACGCGTCAGCAAAGCTTCGAACAGCTGCTTTGAGGTCGTCGCCTCGCGTTCGAGATCTTTAAGCTCGACACCGGCATCCTTGGAGAGAATTTCCTGATCCTTGAGTTGCGCGAGATTGGCGGCGAGTTGACGCTCGCGGCCTTCGGCAACTTCGGACTCGTTTTTGAGATTGCTGACGAGCTTGGCGATTTCAGCTTGGACTTGCGATTCAGCCTCGGCAACCTCGGCATTAATTTTCAAAATGTCCGGGTGCTTTGGGCCATACTTTGTCCTGAGTTCCGCGGACTTGCGATTGGCCGTCGCCAACTGTTCTTTCATAAGCCGGACGGTATTGCTTTGCAGGACTTCGGCGATGGCGGTGCCGGTGTCGCCGGAGCGTGCGAGGCGCTGAGCTTGCTCATATTTGGCTCTGGCTTCGGCCGACGTGTTGCGGGCCATGACGGTTTGTTCCATCAGACGCGCAAGCTGCTTTTCGGATAGCACTTGGCCTTCGGAATTGAAGATGTTGTGTTGAGCTTTCCATTGCTCGACCTTGCGCTCTGCATCTCCGACCCGTTTACGCATGTCGTCGATCTTGGCTTCGAGCAAGCCCCCTGCAGTCGAGGCGGCGCGGGTTTTGGAATCGAGCTGATCCTTGAGATAGACTTCAGCAATGGTGTTGGCGATTTTCGCGGCCTTGCTCGCTTCACTGGCTGAAAAGCGGATTTCGATCAGCAAGGTATTGCGAACGCGCATGACCTTGAGCTTGTCGAGGAACGCCACCGCAATTTCGTCGCGCTCGGGCGTGGAGTGGCCGGGCTCGCCAAGGATCAGAATGTCGGCGATTTGATCGTGCGGTTTCTGAAGCTGGCGAACCAGCGATTCGATGGGGTTGGGGGTTTTCGACAGGCCGGCTTTGCGCATCAGGCGCGTCATCACCGGCGGCTCGGAAAATTCCGGATCGGTGCGAAGATTGAGAGCCTCTATGACCTGCAGAATGATCGGTCTGGAGCGAATGATTTCAACTTCGCTTTCGATCGAGGGCTGATCGCCCTTCATATCCGGTATGACGCCATCGATATGCGTGATCGACTTTTGCCGGGGGTCGATCTGGATGATGGCTGAGGCATCATATCTGTTGGGGATCATCGACACGCCGCCGGCGACCAGTGCGCCTACAACGACCGGCAACGCCATAACAATTTTGAGGCGCTTGCGGACAGCCGAAATCGCGCGCTCGAGGCTCATCGCCCCTTTGCCCGTTTCTTCGCTGTCAGACTCTTGGCCGCCGCCCTGCATTCTTTCCCTTAAAAGCGCAACTTCGCGCCGAGCATGAACCGGTTGCGGTGCATATCCTGCGAATCAGTTGTCGAATCACGAACCTGATGTTCGTACCCAAAAGTGAACAGCCAGTTTTTAGTGTAATAATAATCGACGCCGACGCTGGCGATTACGCTGTCGTCGGTGCGGTCGATGCTGCCGAATTCTTCGCGGCGGAACTCCAGTCCTCCATTCAACACAACGTCGTGATAAACATCGTACTCGGCGCGCAGCTTGAGTTTCGATTGGGTGGCGGTCGACGACGCGATGTCGGTTGTATCTAGAATCTCGCGGGCGACGGTGGCGTAGAGCGTCAACCGTTGCGTCGGCAACCACTGAACATCCGCCTGGACCAGCAACGTTCTCACGTCCGGCAAGTTGGCTTGATCGTAATCGCGGCTTCCAAACCCGCCTAGAATGCGCCAGCGCAAAAGCGGGTTGGTTTCAAATGCAAGCCCGGCGAGTGCCTCGAAGCCCCATGCGTCGCGGTCGATTTTGAGGTCGCCGCGGTTTTCAGCTCTGAGTACGCGGAATTTACTGACCAGCTCGAACCCAGGCGAAATCCGGTAGCCGGCCTTGAGCTGGCTTGAGTAGATTTGCGTATCGCGAGCTTCTTCGTTCAGGGTCGTGCCGTTGACAGCTTCGGCGTTGGTGTAGCTCCAGCTTTCCGCGGTTGCCGAGATCGTGCCGTACAAACGGCTGACATCGTGGGTGATGCCAGCAGTTACGCGGTTGTGAAAAATCTCGATCGGTCCCTTTGCGGTCAGCGGGTAGGAAGGATCGTCCCGCTCTTCGTGCTCGAGAGCTGACAGCAAGTCGATGCCGAGGGTGTTGGCGTTGTCGAAATGCAGCGCGCCATCGACTCTGGCGCGCACGTCGGCGTAATTCTGATCGGTGTTGTCGAGGTAATTGACGATTTTTCCGTCTAGCGACATGTCGAGAACGTGGCGCGAAAACTGCGAACGCAGCGCCACGCCCGGTGTCAGATCGGTCCGAATATCGGATTTTCTCTCGATGTCGTGCGCCAAGACGTTATCGTCGAAAATGACGAGAGCGCCGGCAGAGGGAAAGACCAGAAATTCGCCAGCCCTGATGCCTTCGGGCTCGACGTACTGGCGGTCGCGCGTTCCGACGCTTTCAGCCCCGAACCTTTTCGTGTTGTCCCAATACTTGAGCCTGTCCCGGCTGGCGACGGTCTCGGTATTGAGGCCATCCGTGCTGTCGAGGTCAAGGGCTAGCGCGGACTGCTGTCCGAGCATCAGACCAAGAGCCATCGCCGAGACGGCAAGCCGCAACGGGCAAAGCAGCCGCGCCGGCGAACACCAGAAACTTTGCCTCACAGGCCTACGCATACGCACACGCACATCGAACTTCCTACGCCGCAGCCGGCTCAGAAGAACCTTTCTGGAATTCGAATATTGTCGCCCGGGAGAACGGGAATATCTGCCGGCATTTGAACAGCGATGTCGGGCTCGCCTTCGCGTCCGATGTAAAGATACGATTGGTTGGCGCGGTAGCTGTAACCACCCGCCATCGCGACGGCATCTCTGAGCGAAATGCCGTATTTGAATTGGAACTCGCCGCCGGATTTGACCTCGCCGTGGACGTAGATAGGCCGGTAATTCAAGATCTCGACGGCGACCTTGGGATTTTTCAGATATCCCTCGGTCAAGCGATGAACGACGCGATCGCGGAATTCATTGAGGGCAAGACCCTTGGCCGGCATCTCGCCGATCAGCGGCATCGACACTTGCCCAAAGGCGTTGACCTCGAACTGGCCGGAAAGATTTTCTTCGCCAAAAACCGAGACTTTAAGCTTGTCGCCGACGCCCAACCGATAGATCCGGTGGATGGGCTGCTTGCCTTGATGCGTTGCAAATTGCGGCCCGGTGACCATGCCAGCGTCAGCGCAGGCGCCTGCCAACACCGCCGCCGTGATGGCAGCCGTGACAATGCGGGCGGGACTATCGAGCAGAAAACGCAGGACCATGGCTCGACCGGAACAATAACTCGTGCCGCATGACGGGAAGTCATGCTGGCGGTTCCACCAGAAATGGCGCGAGACGGTTAATTTGGAATTAAGAACGCCGGCCAATAACGGTGTTTCGCGATTATGGAATAAGCGGCGGCGCTGCCGGCGTTAGCGGCGTTTTCAGAGTTGGCGTGTCATGACAGGTTTGGAATGGGGCGAGGATAGCAATCGTGGCACGACCGGGTTCAGCGACAGCGGATAACTTCAGCGTGTTTTATGCCGCGAAGTCCGCAAGTTATTTTTCCAATGCCCGCGCCGATTTCGTCGATCGATTGCCGCGCGATCCCTCGGCCCGCATTCTTGAAATCGGCTGCGGCACCGGGGCAACCGGAGCCTTGGCGCTCAGCGAAGGCCGGGCTGGCAACTATGTCGGCGTCGAATTGTTCGAGGCGGCCGCTAACGAAGCCCGCGAGGTCTTGAGCGACGTTATCACCGGCAATGTCGAATCCTTGGACTTCAGTTGGCAGCCGGCCAGTTTTGACGCGCTCATCCTCTCAGAGGTTTTGGAGCATCTGGTCGAACCGGGTGAAGTTTTGAAAAAACTGGCGCGCTTTGTCCGCCCCGGCGGCATGGTGCTGGCAAGTTCGCCGAACATTTCGCATTGGCGCGTTATCCGGGAACTGGTGCGCGGCAAGTTTGAATTGGCGGACCAAGGCGTATTCGACCGGACGCACCTGCGCTGGTTTACGCCGCAAAGCTTCGCGCAGATGTTCGAGGATGCCGGCTTTCGCAGCGACGACATCGGGCCGGTGACCGCCTTCAGTCCGCGCACCGAGCTGATCTCGAGACTGACGGCGGGCCGCTTCGACCACCTTTTCATGACTCAGATAGCTTTTCAGGGAACGCGCCGCTAGGGCGCAGGCGGCGGCAGCAGCTAGTGGGCGCTCAGACTTACGAGCCCTGCGACCAGATCATACGCACATCGGCCTTTTGTTCCGGCGGGGCCGCTCAGCACCAAATGGGGGTGGCGAAATCTGACGTCCCACAACGGGTTATCGAGATCCCAGATGGCGACGCTCATGCCGGGCGCGCCAATAGAAACTTCGGCGGTGGCGGGACCAAGCCATGCCGCCGGTATACTGGTCTTGCCGGGTTTCTGGGCTTCCTTCTGGCAAAGCTGAACCGCGCGCTCGCGATACGCCATGACAAGCGCATCCTGCATCACGGACCGGTAAAAGCGGTCCTGGGTCCATACTTTCATGGCGGCAAGTGCCGCGAAGATCATGACGACCTTACGCATAGGGTAAAGCCTTATTGGGCTGCCCGGAGTTGGTCTGGGGCGGCGAAAATCCGACTGTGCGCGCCTTATGGTGAAAAAAGGGTTTCATGACGCACTTGGGGATCGGCAGGGGCTGGCCAAGCCGCATCGGGCTTGAAAGGCGGCGCGCCCTGAGGCACAAGCGGAAACCCTACCAAAGTCTAAGCCGCCGGGAGCGCAGCCAATGTCCAAGAAAAAA
Organism: Hyphomicrobium sp.; assembly: GCA_031365865.1. Taxonomy (GTDB): domain Bacteria; phylum Pseudomonadota; class Alphaproteobacteria; order Rhizobiales; family Hyphomicrobiaceae; genus Hyphomicrobium_B. Next base: position 125,083 of record JANLYX010000065.1, read on the forward strand.
ATTCTCATCACCCGCCGTCTGCCGGATGCCGTCGAGGCGCGCGCCCGGGCCACCTACGATGTCACCCAGCACGCCGACGACCGGCGGATGTCGATCGACGAGATGCTCGAGGCCGCCAAAAAGGTTGATGCGCTGCTGATCACGCTGAACGAGAAATGCCGCAAGGACGTCATTGACCGGATGCCGGACAACATCAAATGCATTTCGACATTCTCGATCGGCTTCGATCACCTCGATCTCGAGGCCTGCAAGGCGCGCGGCATCTCGGTGGGTAATGCGCCGCACGGCGTCACGGTTGCGACCGCTGAAATCGCCATGCTGCTGCTGCTGGGCTCAGCCCGTCGCGCCGGCGAAGGCGAAAAGATGATCCGCACCCGCTCCTGGCCTGGCTGGTCGCCGTTGCAACTCGTCGGTCAGCGCTTGGATGGCAAGAAGCTCGGCATTTACGGTTTCGGCAAGATCGGCCAGGCTCTGGCGCAGCGGGCGCGCGGTTTCGACATGGAAATCCATTATTACGACATCTACCGGCAGCCGCCCGACAAAGAGAAGGGCGCGATCTATCACGACACTCTCGATAGCTTGTTGAAGGTCTCGCAGTTCTTCTCGATCAACGCGCCATCGACGCCGGAAACACGGGGCTTTTTCAATAGCGCAACAATCGAGAAGCTCCCTCATGGGGCGATCGTCGTGAACACGGCGCGCGGCGATCTCGTCAATGACGCAGACATGATCGCGGCTTTGAAGTCGGGACGTTTGGCGTATGCCGGGCTTGATGTGTTTGCCGGCGAGCCCAAGATCAACGAGGGCTATTACGACTTGCCCAACACGTTCCTGTTTCCGCATTTGGGGTCAGCGGCCATCGAAGCCCGCAATCAAATGGGTTACGAGGCGCTCGATAACATCGACGCGCATTTTGCCGGCAAGGAGCTGCCGTTTAAGTTGGCTTAAGCCGTCATCCTCAAATCGGGCGCAGCCTCGTCGTGCTGGAAGCGCGCGGGAAAGAAGCTGCATCCCGATTTGGGGATCAGGCGCAAGACTCACTATCGCAAAATATATGTGGTACCTACGGCGCTTTTTACGCTGGATCCCCCAGCCGCCTCGCGCCAGTGCAGTGCGCTCGAGCGGCTGAGGATGACGGTTCAATTCAAATGAAAGGTCACGCCGGCGCGAACGACGGTCTCGCTCGGATCGAACTCTTGCAAAGCATTCTTTGCACCGGTGATCGACAGGTTGTCGGAGCCATAGTCGTAGCGCAGGGCTTCAAGCCGCAACGACATGTTGGGCAGAACGTAGGATTCCGCGCCGACGCCGTAAACCACACCGCCAAAGGTATGGCTTGAGCTTGCCGAAAGTCCGGCGGAACTTTTCTCGGTCAAAGTGGTGCCGGTCCAGGCAAAACCGGCGGTGGCGTAAAGAAGGGCTGGACCAACTGGCAGCCCGACGCGGCCGCGGATGGTGCCCGTCCAGTCGGAACTCAGGCTGGCCGTGCCGCCGTTGGCTGTTGAGAATCCGAGATCGGAGCCATTGGCGCTAATGTCGCCTTCGACGCCGGCCACCAACGCGCCAAATCCGAGATTGAAGCCGGCGTGGCCGCCGCCCGTCAGCGCCGAGGTATTGATGTTACCAAAGTCGGTGACGTCGAGATCCGACCACACGGCGCCGCCGTGGGCGCCGATGTAAGCGCCGGTCCAGATCGGCGACAGGGGATTAGCTTGGACGTTGGTGGGAATAAGAATGACGGCTGGAATGGCGGCAAACGCCAACGCAATGGCTGCTCGCATAGAGCACGCGCTCTGCTTCATGGACGGTCGTCCCTCTCGTTACGCAGTTACACCCCAGGCCGGTAGAAGGGTTGTCGCCCGCCCTGGTGGCGGCAACATGGTTGAAAAAGGATAAATTCGCGTTAACGCCGCGTTAGGACTTAGGCGGCGTGAACCGCGAGGGGAGGCGGCCGCAGTTTATTTCGCGGCGTCGGCGGGTTCGCCGGACTTGGCGGCCGTGGCCTTTTCGAGCTCTCCGATCTTGTCGGTGAGTTTTTGGCGATCGATGCCGCGCCGCGAGATTTTCATTTGCAGGTTCATGGCCTCCGTTTCCATCTGGCGGCGCCGGTTGCTGTCGCCTTCAGACGGCGCCTCGCGGCGGAGGTCGAAAATCTTCTGCCAGTCCTCGCGATTTTGCTCCTCGATGTGGCGGCTCTGGTCTTTGAGTTTTTCGAGTTCCGCAGATTGCGTGGCGTCGGCGTTGCGCTTCAGCTCGTCCTCAAGCTTCTTGATCCGCTCCTTCATGACGTTGGAATCCTCGCCAGGCGCCGCGTTCGGTGGGGACTTCGGAACCGATAGGTAAGCCGCCTTGAGATCGAAAAAGAAATCTCCGGTGAGCGCCGAGTGATCCCACGGCACTTGTTTGCCAGAAGTTGCAGAGAGAACGTCTTTCCTGACGTCGATCATGATGGCGTTGAGATTTTTGCCCGGTTCGCGTATGCGCTTGGTAAGGGCGGATGCGAACGGCGAGTTGCGGCCGTTGCCGTCAAGCGCAACATTGCCGGGCTGGGTCGAGAACGCCACGAACGTGCCGACCCCAGCATCGACTTGCGCCAGGCCGTGGCCAATGCTGGTTGAACGGGTGCCCATCGAGCGCGACAGATTGCGGGCGAGAGGATTATCGCGGCAGGCATCGAGAAAAACGATGTTGGTTTTGGATTCGCGGTTGAGTTCCATTTGCCGCAGAATGAAATCCAGCCGCACGGTCTCGAAATCGAGATCGCGCTCGCCTTCCAGTTTGGCGTCAATTGGGATGATATAGTTTTGGCCCGCCACCTGCAGGCCGTGACCGGCATAGAAGAACACGCCAGCATCGCTGCTCTCCAGGGCGCGGGCGAATTCGCGGACCTTGCCGTCGAGCGCCTTCTTATCGAGATCGGTGCCGAGAATGACGTCGAAGCCGAGCGCCTTCAAGTTGGCGGCCATGTCGGTGGCGTCATTTTTGGGGTTGGCGAGCGCGCCGGCGTGCTTATAGGCGGCGTTGCCGATAACGAGCGCCACGCGCTTTGCAGCCAGCACCGGGGAAATCTGCACGGCCAAGACAATGGCGGCGGCAAGAACGCAACGCAGCGGCTTCATGATTTTCCCCGTTCAGGCTGTATTTTCGGCACTTAGGCAGAAGATTGTGACGTTTATCTGCTGTGAACATATTTGAATTCAAGCGCAAGGATCAGAGTGCCCGGCCGGTTGAGATCAGTTAGATTTCGCATAAAGTCTGCAACGAACGGGCGTTACGAGCGATGACGAGGCCTTTGATAAAAGCCCTGAAGAAATCGGATATCACGGATGATGTGCGCTGGAGCGCCGTCGTCGAGAAAAACCCGGCGTTCGACGGGCAATTCGTCGTCGGCGTCAAGACCACCGGAATTTATTGCCGCCCGACCTGCGCCGCACGTCTCCCGAAGCGCCAAAACGTCACTTTTCATCAAAGCTGCGGCGAGGCAGAGGCAGCAGGCTTTCGGGCTTGCAAGCGCTGCAATCCGCGCGGCCCCGCGCGCGCCGCGCACATGGCCGCGTTGATGACGAAGGCCTGCAAACACATCGAAAACTCCGAAGACGAACCCAAGCTCGCCCAACTGGCGTCGATGGCGGACCTCAGCCCATTTCACTTCCAGCGTGTCTTCAAAGAAATCGTAGGCGTTAGCCCGAAGGCCTATGCCACCGCTCATCGCCAAGGCCAGGTCCGTGAAAATCTCAGAAGCGCGAAGCGCGTGACGGACGCTGCCTTCGACGCCGGTTTTAATTCGAGCGGGCGGTTTTATGCGACGTCCACCAAGGTTTTGGGCATGACGCCCAAGGCCTATCGCAACGGCGGCGTTGGCGCCGATATTTGTTTCGCTGTTGGAGCGTGTTCGCTGGGTGCGATTTTGGTGGCGGCGAGTGCGAAAGGCATCACGGCGATTTGGCTCGGCGATGATCCTGACAGCCTCGTGCGCGATTTGCAAAAACGCTTTGCGAAAGCCAATTTGATCGGCGGCGATAGGGCTTTCGAACGACTGGTCGCGAAAGTCATCGCCTTCGTCGAAACGCCGCGCGCGAACTTTGATCTCCCTCTGGATGTTAAGGGCACCGCCTTTCAGCATCGAGTATGGATGGCGCTGCGCGACGTTCCTACAGGCTCGACGGTTAGTTACGCGGAACTTGCCAGCCGTATTGACGAACCTAAGGCCGTGCGGGCCGTCGCTGGCGCCTGCGCCGCCAACAGCGTCGCAATTGTTATTCCCTGCCACCGGGTCGTTAGAACCGACGGCGCGCTGTCGGGTTATCGCTGGGGCGTCGCACGCAAACGCCGCCTGTTGGACCGGGAAGCCAAGGGTTGAGGTAAGAACTATCCCAGCCCATTTGCCGTCGCGCTCATCAGCCACTTCGCGACCCTCAGCAATCCGCCATCATCGCCGCGCGCGGCAACCAACTGGACGCCGAGCGGCAAGCCCCGAACCTCGAGGAGCGGCAGCGAAATGCACGGCATCCCGAGGTAGGTCCAAATCGCGTTGAACATCGGATCGCCGGTGGCAGTTAGGCCTTGCAGTGCCGGACCCGGTGCGGCGGGTGTTAAAATCGCGTCGTAGTTGATCAGCACCGGCCGCAGCGCGTCGTAAAGCGGATCGCGTTCAGCGCGGGCGGCCGCATAGTCGGCGGACGACAGCGATCGTCCCTCTGCAATGACGTCTTTGAGCTTTTGGCTGACGGCTTGCGGATTGGCATCGGCGATCGGCCCGAAATTGCGCGCGATGTCTGAGAACTGCACGATCTGCTGCAAGCGTAGGGCGCCGTCGAAGTCCGGGCTTAAAGCCGTTTCCACGATCTCGGCTTTAGCGCCAAAACTTGCCGCAAAAGCTTCGAACAGTCTTTGCGTTTCAGGATCGGCGCCCGGCCACGACGGGGATTTGACAAACGCAAAGCGCGGCGGCCGGCCGAGGGGTGTTTTCAATGCCGAAGCGAGCGATGGCTTGGGCACCGACGACATGTCGCTGTCGCGGGGATCGAAGGCGGACATGCAGTCCATCAAAAGCGCGATGTCATCGACGGAGCGGGCGTATCCGCCAACGGTGTCGAGTGGCGGCGATTGCGCGAGAATGCCTGAGCGGGAGACGTAGCCGAATGTCGGCTTAAATCCGATGGTTCCACAAAACGAAGCGGGACGAATGATAGATCCGGCGGTCTGCGTGCCGATGGCCAGAGGGACTTGAAAGTCTGCCACCGCTGCAGCCGAGCCCGACGATGACCCGCCCGGGGTGTGAGCGGGATGTCTTGGGTTCTTGGTTTTGCCGGGTCCAAAGAAGGCGAACTCGGTCGTGACCGTCTTGCCAATGATGATGGCGCCCGCGGCTTTGAGTTGGCTGACGATACCGGCGTCGCCAGTTGGCTGGTGGCCCTTGAAAACGGCTGAGCCGTATTCGGTCGGCATATTGGCGGTATCGATGATGTCTTTGATGGCAACGGGAATACCGCTGAGGGGCCTTGAAGCATGGAACGAGCCAGCGTAATCGGCCTTGCGGGCTTGTTCAAGCGCCCCCTGATGATCCAGGTAGGACCACGCTTCGACGTCAGAATCGCGCGTTTTGATCCGGTGGAGGCAGGCGGACACTATGGCCTGGGAGGTCAGACTGCGGGATTGCAGGGCTGCCACGGCTTCTGTGGCCGTCATTGCACTTGGGTCGATGCCGGTCATGGGCGTTTTCCTGTTCCCCGCTTCGCCCGCGCGGCGAAATGGCATTTCCGCCTGTGATGCGTCACCTTCGGGCGACTTTCAAGGCACAAGTCTAGCCTTTTGCCGCCGATCAGTCTTGACGGGCCGTGAACTTGGCACCTAAGACAACGGCTTCTGCAGGAAACGATCCAGTCCGCGCGAATCTTAAGACCGGCGTTGTATTGCGCTGCCTGTCCGCTGACGTAAGGAACCTGCGCTACAGACGAGCATGCCAGAGGAACACATGTCGAAAGAACTTCGTCGCGCCGGCCGCCATTTTCTGCAAATCCCCGGGCCGACGCCCGTTCCCGAGCGCATCCTCGCTGCCATGTCGCGGCAGATTCTCGATCACCGCGGATTAGAATTTCAAAAACTGGGTCTGCGCGTGCTCGCCGGCGTCAAGGGGCTATTCAAGACCGAAGGGCCGGTGATCATTTATCCGTCGTCCGGCACTGGCGCATGGGAAGCGGCGCTGACAAACACGCTGTCGCCGGGCGATAAGGTTCTGATGTGCGAAACCGGCCAGTTCGCCGTTCTCTGGGGCGTGATGGCGAATAAGCTCGGTTTAAAACCCGATATCATTGCCACCGATTGGCGCATCGCCGCCGACGCCAGCCTGATCGAAGCCAAGCTCAAGGCCGATAAAGCGCACGAGATCAAAGCCGTCTGCGTCGTTCACAATGAGACTTCGACTGGCTGCCGCTCGCGCATCGACGAGATTCGCAAGGCTATCGATGCAACCCGTCATCCCGCCCTGCTGATGGTCGATACCATTTCATCGCTGGCGTGCACCGATTTGCGTCACGACGAATGGGGCATCGACGTTACCATCTCGGGCTCCCAGAAGGGCATGATGCTGCCGCCCGGCTTGTCATTCACCGCCATCAGCCAGAAGGCATTGGCAGCGACCAAGACCGCCAAGCTGCCGCGCTCATACTTTTCATGGGACGACATGATGGCGGCCAACACCACCGGATTCTTCCCCTACACGCCCGCGACCGGCCTGCTCTATGGCTTGGCCGAGGCTATCGATATGATCCACGAGGAAGGCCTCGAAAACGTCTTTGCGCGCCACGAGCGCTTAGCCGAAGCCACGCGCCGCGCCGTCAAAGCCTGGGGCCTCGACATTCAATGCCGTGACCCCAAGTATTATTCGCCAGCCGTGACGACCGTCGTCATGCCGGACGGCCACAATGCCGACACCTATCGCAAGCTGGTTCTCGATAACTTCAATATGTCGCTCGGCACAGGGCTCAACAAGATCGCTGGCAAAGTGTTTCGCATCGGCCATCTTGGCGATACCAACGAACTGACGGTGCTCGGTGCTTTGACCGGCGTCGAGATGGGCTTTGATCTCGCCGGTGTGCCCCACAAGAAGGGTGGCGTTCAGGCGGCGATGACGTACCTCACCGAGACCGCAGCGCCCGCCAAGGCTGCCGCGGCCTAAGCAAGAGCAAGCGAGAAAGAAAATGGCGAAGGCGTCAGGTCACTATGTGTTCGACGCCTTCGGCACCTTGTTTGATGTTCACTCCGCCGCCCGCGAACATGCCGATGCGATCGGCCCCGCTTGGACGCGGCTGTCGGAAATCTGGCGCGCCAAACAGCTCGAATACACGTGGATCCATGCTGGCATGGACAGGCATATCCCGTTCAGGGATGTGACCCGGCAGGGCTTGTTATATGCGCTGGCCGTGTGCGGTCTCGACGCATCAATCGCGCCGCGCCTGCTGGAGACCTATCAGCGCCTGCAAGCCTATCCCGAAGTGCCGGAGGTTTTGCATCACCTCAAGTCCAACGGCGCCAAGCTTGCCATCCTGTCGAACGGCGACATGGATATGCTGGACGACATCGTCAAAAACGCCGGTCTCGAAGGGCTGTTCGATGCCTTGATCTCAGTCCGTGTCGCCGGCACCTTCAAGCCGGTACCGCGGGTTTATGCGTTGGCAACCGAAGTGTTTGGCGTGAAGCCCGGAGACATCACGTTTCTGTCCTCAAACCGCTGGGACATCGCCGGTGGCAAGGCCTTCGGGTTCAAGGCCATTTGGGTTAATCGCACAGGTGCCCCGGACGAATATCCCGATCTCGCGGCCGACCAGATCGTTTCCAGCTTGGCGCCGCTGGCCCTTTAACTTTCAAAACAAAACCGCCACCCGCCGGTTTGGCGAGGTGGCGGTGGAACTATGTTTTGCAAGGTGTCGCTTGACTACTAGGGTTTGAAACCAGCGAGCGCCAGCTGGACTTGGCAGCGGTGGCCAAGCTGCATGAATTTGGCCGCGACGCAGCTCTTGACCCTGCTTTCCGTCGGATTTTGCCCAATGCACAGACGGCGCACGTCGGTTTCGCAAGCCGCTTTCAGGGCCGGCGTAACTTCGGGCGGCAATTGGTAATCTTCCGCGGCCACTTTGGCAGTGACTGCGACCACGGCCATTGCGGCCACCATGGCAAACTTGATCATGTATCCCTCGACCATTCTTTCAGAATGGTGCGTTGCACCATAAAGTTAGATCCGAAAAAGGGCAGAGTGCCGTCTGAGCGACAGAAAGTCTCGGGATTACTGAGGAAATGATGAACGGCGATGCCTTGAAAACACACAGTTTTATATGCGAACCGTGTCACATATTATGAGGAATTGTTTCTAGGCGCCGTATTCCGCTGGTCTTGGGCGTTATGACCTAAATCCCCGATTTTTGAGGTCCACTGCCGAAGACCCGTTGCAGGGCTTCAGTCAGGCGAACACTGTCGACGTCGTCTTTATGGATGACGTCGGTTGCGCCTGCCCCCATGAGGAACGTCCGGCGCGTGCGCGTGACCTGCCCGGAAACCACGACGATGGGGCCGTCATAGCCAGCACGCCGCAAAAACGGGATGGACTGCGCGGCGTCATCGCTTGGTTTTAGAATATCGTCCAGAAACACGATCTGCGGCTTGGCCTTGAGGACTTCGTCGATGGCTGCGGCCAGCGTGGCGGCGCACCGGACCTTGACGTCATATCCGTACATCACGCGCAAGGTTGCAAACATGCGATCGGAATCGATGTTCTCATCTTCGACGACAAGGACATCGGTGAGATTGGGCAGGTTGGCGCGCGCGCGGATGACGCCGCTTTTTTTGGCGAGGAAATCTCCGCCCGAACCTGGTGGTGACGATGCCATGCCGATTTAAGATCCACTTACCGGAAATAGAATTTGGCGCCAAACCTGGAGGCAGGGGCGGAATTTGCGGCTACACTAGGCGCGAACAGGCCTTTATGTCACGCAATTTGCCAGTTTCCCCTAATCGATGACTTCGGAACTTGCTACGTCAAAATGCATTTTGGCCATTGAACGACGAATTTTGTGCCCCGGGTTTGGGTTGGGTCCGACACCAGTGAGATTGAGCCGCCGGCCGCCTCGACGGTCTTTTTCACCATCGCCAGCCCCATGCCGGCCCCTTGATGGACGGTACTTTGGTGCAGGGTGCGAAACGGCAGGAAGACGGTTTGATGGTGCTTGGCGTCAATGCCGGGTCCATCATCGGCAATGGTAATAACGAGTGATTGCGGCTGGTCGCTGCAATGAACGGTGATGGCGCCGTCGGGGCGATCATGATGCTTCAATGCGTTATCGATGAGATTGCGCAAGACCAGATCAAGCGGTGTCGCCAAAGTCGAAAGCTTCGGCCAATCACCCGACCGGCAAACGTCGATGCCGCTCTGGGGCAGCGACTGGACGATGCTATCGATGAGGGCCTGACTGTCGATCTCTTTAATCGCTTCGTACTTACGCCCGAGACTTGAATAGTCCAGCAGCGCAGTCAGCATGTGCGACATGCGTTTAGCCTGGAATTCGATTTCGGTTAAACGATCGCGAAGTTCGCGATCGATGGGGACGCTCCGATCTGCGGCAAGTTCACGAGCCAGATTTCGCATGTGCCGCACCGGGGCTTTGAGGTCGTGAGATATAATCTCGGCGAATGATGCGAGGTCGGCATTGGCGCGCGCTAATTCCTTGGACTTTGCCGTTGTCGCTGCTTCTGCCATGAGGCGGGCGCGGATCTGACGGCTCAGCTCCATTTCGAGTTCGGTCTGCGACGCGACGCGATAAATGAGGACGAGAAACGCCCCCTGGCCCGGTTGCCAGAAGATTGAAAAATTGAGGCGCTGGGTATCGCCGTCTGGGGTGCCAACACCAACGGCTGGAAGTTCAAGAATGCGTCCCTTTTTCTGCGGCAACGCCCGGATTTCGTCTTCAAGACCAATCAGTGCCAGAACACTCTTGGTGATCGGCGCTGCAAGCTCGACAAAGTCGACGAGGCGGCCGTAGCGCCGGGTTGCGTTCAAATCGCGGTCAAGCCAAACGAGCCCGAAGGCACCGAAACCGGCAACCAGGTTTGAGGCTTCGGCAAGCGCGGCGGCCAAGTCTCGCGGCGAGCCGCCAGCGGAGGGAGGGAATCTGTTCGCTCGCGTGGTCTCAGAGCCCACGGCGGGCAATGGAGGCGGCGGCGTCGACGAAGGCATCTTGGACATTGTCGCCGGACTTTGCACTGGTGCGGAGAAGGGAGATCCCAGGCCGTGTCAGTTCGGATGGAAGCGGCACAGCCTCGGGGTTGGGCATAAGGTCTGTTTTGTTGACAATGTAGCCGATGTGGCGGCCCGGAAACATCTCGGTAAATCCAGCCCCAAGTTTGGCCATACAGTCGAGCGTTGGTGGACGGCTGAGATCCCCGATGATCAGGGCAGCCGCCGCTTCCTTCATGTAGACGTGACGGAAGATGGCGTCGCCGAAATTGCCGTCCGTGTCCCAGACAATCAGTGTCATTTGGGGTCGCGGTGGCGCATCCGGCACTTCGTAGCGGTAAACGTCGACGCCAATCGTCGGCTTGTAATCGAATTCGAATTTGTCGAAGACCAGCCGCCTGGCGAGAGAGGATTTTCCAACCCCGATCTCACCGAGCAGCATAACCTTACGTGCGATCATTGCGGGCCTTCGCCGACGAATGACAACTCGAATTCGACCCGGCGGTTAGGGCTGGTCGGCCCTACGGCCTGACCGAGATCGGCGGTCTTGATACGGCCGGCAATGGTCAGCATGTTTTCCGGAACGCCGCGCGCGATCAAATCTTGCCGCACCAATCTGGCGCGTTCCAGCGCGACCGTTGTGTTGCGGCCTTGGGCACCCGCTTCATCGGTATAGCCGACAACCCGGATCATCGTACCGCTGTCCCTGATCAAGGGCGCGATCTCTTTCATGATTTTATCGGCCATCTCGGGATTGCGATAATCGGCGGCATTGCCGAAGAAGATTGCGTGCGAACGGGCATAACCTTCGAGCCGTTCGCGGGTGCCAAGTTCGGCAGCCGCCGCGACAGGCGTACGGGCCCTGCTATTGCTCGTCAGTGCAACGGTCGCGGCCATTGCGGCGAGACGTTCAGATTCCGCCGCGACGCTTTCGGCAGCGGAGTCGAGAGAGACGCCGGCGGCAGCCGGATCAGCCGCGGTCTTGGCGGCCTTTTTGGCGGGGCCGCCTTGCAGCGTTTCCCCGCTCATGTATTTTGCAACATCGCCGCCCAAGGCTTCAATGCGGTTGGCGATGTCCATAAGTGGAGCCGCGGCCTTGGCGGCGTCGGCTTCGGGGCCGTTGATGACGGCACCGTTCGCCGTCAGATCGCGAGAAATGATGTCGATGCCTTGGGTGATGCGTTTGAGCGCGATCACACGCTCGGGCTCTTCGGTGGCTTTGGCGGTACGATCAAGATCGGCGTTAGCCTGACGCAAGCGGCGGTCGGCGCGATCGACGTTTCGCTTGACGCTCACAAACGCCATCTGCGATTCAAGATTAGCGAACGACCGCTTTAACTCGGCGTTTTGTTTGCCGATCTGCTCGGCAACTTGCGCCACCTGAGCAACCTGGCCGGCGACCTGTCCGACCTGTCCGGCGACTCTGCCAGTAACCTGGCCGGTGATCTCTTCGGCAAGATTGGGATTTTGCACGACGACTGGAGCGGCAGGCGGGGCCGGCGCGTTGACGGTTACGGTGTTGCCGCCGGGCACGACCGCGAGCTGATCGCGGATTTCGGTTCCGGTCAAAACTCTCGACATGCGATCGAAGACTTTGGCTTTGATTTCAGCCGAGGGCGCAAGGCCCGAAACCGTGATCACGCGTCCAAGCGGCGACGTTTCAAAATGCGTTGGATAGCCCTGCATGGCGCTGGTCGAGGCGACGACACGGGTTGCGGCCTCTTCGACCCGCGAGCGCTCGTGGCCTGTGTACCAGTTAAAGCCCAACCAGCCGATGATCGGTAACAAGATGAGCGCGACCAGACCTTTGAGCGGCGCGCCTCGGCCGGCACCAGAAAATTCAGCCGTTTGTTCGGCAATCTTGGTTTCCAGGTGGCCGCCGAGTTCAGCGAGGAGGGCCGCTTGCTCACGCGCCGCGTCTTTGCTGCTGATGGGTTGCGAGGTGATCTCGTGCTGCAGTTCGACGGCGGCCAAGAAAGCTTCGTCGAGCACCTGTTCGACGCCTCTTGGCGCGGCGCCTGAACATTTGGCGGCCAGCAAATACAAGGGCGAGGCGCGCAGATAGACCTTTGCATCTCCCAAGTCGATCTGGCGTAACGACGACTGGTCCGCGGCAAAGGCATGGTTGGCAAATTCATTGACGGCTGCGAGCACGCCGCTCATCAGTTGTTCGCGGCCATTTGAGCCTTTGTCAGGCCAGTGGGCGACCAAATCACCCGAGCCGCGGCGGATCAAATACAACTCTTCTGCCTTGAAAGTGCCCCCGGTACCAGCCAGGGCCAATTCGCCGACCGACCGGCCGGTGGTCAGGCTTTGCAGCCGCAGCATGATTGGGTTTTGTTCAAGCTTGCGGTTGATCTGAGCGGTTAGATCCTTGATGGCGCTGGCGACGTACGATTTCACCAAGCGGCCGGTAATCGGATAGAGCGCCTCAACCATCTCGTCTTGGCTGTTTCTCAACTCGGTCTTGATGGTGGTGACGACGAGCGGCGCGATGGCGCTTGAGAGTTCGACGTGGTGCGTGACCTCGGCTTGACGCAGCGCATCTTGCAGGACGGCCGCGACGTTCGCGGTCAGCCGTTCATTGGTGCCGACTTTTTCGAAGACCTGTTGGAGTTTTTGGCGCAGTTCTTCGCGCGCCCGATTATCCAGTTCGGCAATCGTGTCGATTTTCCGGGTCAGTTCGACAGCGACTCGAGCGGTGGTGTGCGCTTCATCGTCGATGCGTCGCGAAAGGTCGGCGAGGGCCTGGGCCTCGCCATCGAACAGAAGTTCTTTAAGCCGGTCTACGGTTTGCGACATGGGTCCTTCCGAGGCCCGCTGCCCCGGTACTAACGACTGACTACCAAAACTCGTTACATCTCTTTTCACAGCATTTACCCGCGCGAAATCCGTCGGATTTGCTCGCCCAAATCCGTCATGCCTTTGGCGAGGGCGTCGAACGACGCGCGCCGCTCCGATTCCGAGGTCCCAGCCATTCCGCCGATCCGTGCCTCAAGGGCATCGAGCTGGCGGCTGAGAACGGATTCCATTTCGTTGAGGCGGGCATCGAGATAAGCCAGATGTGCTTCCATCCGGCGCAGGGTGTCGCCAACGAGGAGTTCGCGCACCTGTTGCATCTTCTCGTCCGCCATATCGCGGGACGCCGCATTGCGGATTTCCGAAAGCGACGGCGAATTCGCATTCATTGTTTGTACTCAACTGTGCTGTGGACCCCGGACAAATCTAGAATATCGGACGCCGCTGCGAAAGAGAATCTTACGATTTCCAAATAGTTAGGTTTCCCGCCTCGGCGTCGCGGCGGGGAAACTCGTGCATGTTTGTGTCAACAATCCGGGCCAGAGGGTTGAAATAACTCATTTCATCCCGCGAGCGGAGTCGGACTGTCAGCCGCCGCAAAATCCGCGCCGGACCCGACGTTTTCTCAGCCGAACATGGCGAGTTTGCCGTACTTTTCGGCCAGCAGGTAATAAAACGTAACGCGTTGTTTGTTTCTGTCGGCCTTCATGGTCGCGCAGACCGCGGAAATGGCCTTATCGAGGCTGGCGTTATCTTCGGTCAGCGCCAGTTTCTTTTTCAGCCAGCTATCGCGAACTCGGGCCAATTCGTCCTTGCTCGAGCACGATACCAGCGAGGCGTCGGTGCTTTTGAGAGCAATTCCGAGATGTTTGATAATGCCGGCAACGGCCTTTTCGTTGGGTGCGGGCTGGTAGCGCTTAAGGTCGGCAAGATAATCCGTGGCCATTGTGCATCTCCTAGAACCGGAACAAACGGAAGGTGTGCGGACTTTATCGACCGTTTTGGCAAAAATCGAGCGGGATTCAGCGCTCAAAGTGCCAAACCGGCCAATTTATCTACAAAAAGAGCCTAAGAGCCGTTCAATTGTTACGCCATTCTGGGTGGCCGCCGGCGAAAATCTAGGTAACTCCGGTTAATCCGGGCGGACAGCTCGTCTTTGGTGGCGGCGTCGGCAACGATTGCGCCAGAAATCCGGTCGATCGCTGCGGCCGTGTCGGCGGGCAAGGCTACGAATTCAATTTGGAGAGTTTCGGCAAGCGCGCGGCGCATGATGTCGTGGCTGGCGCTGGCGTCCAGGACGGATCTGCTCATGTGCTGTGTAGCGACGTGCGCGATGACTTCCTGCAACGAAGGCTCCATGCCATCCCAAACCGATCGCCGGATGGTCAACGCCCAAGCGCTGCCTTGTAAGGCAATGGCGGTCGTCGAACAAAACTTGGCAACGGCTGGAAATCCGGCCGCAAGGCTGTGCGTCAGGCCTCCCCATTCGGCAGCGAAGATCTCAGAGCGAGCTAATTGGCCGGCAACATCGCCGGCTTGAGCCATCGCCGGGGTGGCCCCGAGACCCCTGACCACCTCACGCCCGAGGCCCGCGGCATAGATCTGCTGGCCTGAAAAATCGGCCAGCGACCGGATACGCCGGGTCGACCAAAATCCCGGTGTTGGCCCGCTATGGCCTGCGAGTAAGCATTTGACGCCAAAGCGCGCCGACATCTCGTCCAAAAGCGGTTGCCCGCCGCCCTCGGCAATCCAAGCGCGGAGGTCGTGCGGGCTCATGGAGCTATGACCAGGCAGCCCGGCGAAAAAGCCCAGTGCGGGATGGTGGGCAACGTTGTCTTGGGCGGGACCCAAACATATGTCGGCCGCGCCGGTTGTCACGCAGTCTATGCCGCTTGCCGCGTGTTCGCGTGTGCGAACGCGCAAACCCGGGCCGGCCGCAAGCTGCAAGGCTCGAACGAAATCGCCAGCACGGTCCGGATAACCGCCCCGGCCGCGCGGCCAGGGACTGCAAAGCGCAAGGTGCAACGGATTGCTGACGATGGCCGGCTTCGCAATGCGCACGGCCGCGCCAGCGACTTTGCTCGCTCCGAGCGCGGTTGCGGCAATTCCGGATGTTCGCAAGAAATCGCGCCGGCGCATACGCGCACACTCCATCTAGATCTAGGCGGTCATGCCCAGCGACAAGCTGCCATCAAACCCGATCGCGATGCGTCTGACAATCTTTGTGTGTGGAGGCCAAGTCTCGATCCGGCGGAGCTAAGGGGCGGTCGAAAGCAGATAGTTGATGGTGTGATAGAAATTTTCCGGTCCGACGTAGCCAGGAATGCGGCCAATCTCTCTGTTGTTCTTCATCACCACGAACGTCGGCACGATGTTGATGGGCCCATCGAGCCCAAGTTGCTCGACCGCACGATCGTTGACGTCAAGGAAACGCAACGGCACCGACCGCGCCCGCTCGGAAGCTTGGTAGGATGGCAAGACGTCGCGCCGGAACACTGTGCAGTAGATGCACTCCGAGGCCTCCACCACGATCAATTCGACGTTGGCGCCGCTGGCAACCGGCGCCGACAAATCGAGCCCGGCGCGACTGGCGGCAATCGGAAATGCAAACAGCACCACGAATAGCAGGAACGGAACGGACGCACGCATCGACGGAACCTCTGGACCGGAAAGACAGGCCGAGGCCAGACACTAACGATTTGGGAGTACAAGAGAGCTTACATCTGAAGCGGTGGTTAACTGCTGTGCCAATTGGAGACGCGGTTCCGCTGCCAGCCAGCGCCCGTAATCTCACTTGCCAAAAGCAGGTTCAAGCTATTGGCTTGGTCTGGAGAGACGATCCTCGCCACATTCCGACGGGGACTTACCTTCGACACCGTGAAACCGCAAATCCGATACCGCAATCAAGACGTGACTGGGAGGACGGACATCATCGGCAAATGCGCGCGGGCCGTATTGGCCATTGGTTGCATTCTGGTTTGGCCGGCGTTTGCGGCTGCTGCTTCGTCACCCAAGGTGGTGGTGACGGTGAAGCCGGTGCATGCCTTGGTTGCGGCGATCATGGACGGTGCTGGTGCACCGGTATTGCTTGTCGATGGTGCGCAGTCCCCGCACACTTTCGCTCTCAAGCCATCGGCGGCGCGCGCGATCGCGCAAGCGGATATTTTCATTCGGGTCTCGCCATCGCTCGAGCCCTTTACAGCCAGGGTCGTCGAGAATCTGCCTCCCACCGTCACGCTGCTGACACTGGTTGGGGCACCCGGCATCCACGTTATCGCGCAGCGGCGAGGCGGTACATTCGAAACCCACGACCACCACGACAATGACACGCATGGAGACCACGAACAGCATGCTGGAGACGGCGACGCGGACCGCGCCGGCATTGACGGACATATCTGGCTCGACCCTGAGAACGCCAAGGCGATTGTCGCCGAGGTGAGCAAGGTTCTCGCTGACCGCTTTCCCGCCGACGCTGAGCGATTTCGAACGAATGCCGCGGCTTTGCTGACAAGACTTGCCAGCCTCGATGGCGAACTCGCGCAATCTTTACTGCCGGCGCGCGGCAAACCCTTCATCGTCTTTCATGATGCTTATCACTATTTTGAATCCCGCTATGGTGTTAGCGCCGCAGGCTCGGTGACGATCAGCCCCGAGGTTCAGCCGTCGGCTAAACGCTTGACCGAAGTCCGTCAAAAAATATCCGCACTTGGCGCGGTTTGCGTCTTCGCCGAGCCTGGTTTTCAACCCGCCCTGGTCGCGGCCGTGACCGAGGGCACCGAAGCCAAGACCGGCACGCTCGATCCTGAGGGCCTTGCGCTGCAGCCTGGGCCCGAACTGTATTTTGAACTGATGCACAATCTCGCGCGCAGCATGCTCGATTGTTTCAGCGCCGGGCCAAAATAAAACGGGCGGCCCTCAAGACCACCCGTTTCAAAGATCATGATTTCCGCGCGTCTGATTTTTACTGAGCTTCCGCAGCTTCTTGCACGGCGGCCACAGGGCGGGCCGAATGGCGGAGCGTATTTCTCGGCGGCTGCGCCGTACGATAATACTTGCGCGGGCGTCCTGCCGCTGCCGGATTTTGAGCAGATGGCTCGGACGCCGCCACCGCGTGACCGGAGAAGTGCTGCCAGGTTACCGTCACGCGCGCGCCGACGGGAACGCGCGGATAGAGATCAAGCACGTCCTCGTTCAACATCCGGATGCAGCCGTGCGAAACGGCTTGGCCTATCGTCCAGGGCGCGTCGGTGCCGTGGATGCGGTAGGCGGACGACCCGAGATACATGGCGCGGACGCCGAGCGGGTTGAGCGGGTGACCTCCCGGAACCCAGCGGGGCAGACGCGGATTCTTCGCGATCATTTCCGGCGTTGGCGTCCAGGCCGGATTGATGCGCTTGTCGGAGATGAAGGTTGTGCCTTGCCAGCGGGCTTCGCCGGTCGGCACCGCCACAGGATAGGTGATGGCCTGGCCGGGTTTGGTGACCAGATATAAGCGGCGGTCCGAGAACGAGACCACGACTTGACCGGGTTTATATTGCGGATTGAATGAGATCACCTGACGTCCGCCGCCAAACTCGGCGTCGCCGCCCCAGAGGAAGTCGAAGCCTTGGGCACTGGCCGTATGAGCGTGGAGACCCGTAAAGGCGGCGGCCGCGAAAGCCAGTTTCAGAAAGGTGGCGCGAAAACTCATCTAGGGATGCTCCGGGTTCGATTCGCCAAAGGAATCAGCGAGGATGAGAGCGTCATCCTTGTCTGCAAAATGGTGAACGGACCGTATATACCGGTCTCGGTTTGGTGGGCAGAGCATGGAAGTCACACTCCGCTGACGTTCTCGTCCTCATGAGACGTGTGCAAACTTGAGCCTCATGCACACACAGCCTCCATCCGCATCCTGCGACAACTGGTTCCAGAAAATTACGCCGCGACAATGACTGTCAGCGGGCGTCTTTGCGATTATTCCCTATTTGTTCTTTTTTACTTGACGCACATCGCAGGCAGATTTAGAACAAAAATAGAACATTTAGATGTCCTGTGTGTTCTGTCCTGCGAGGCGTTGCCGATGGATCTGGAGGATGAATTTCTAGATGAACCCCGCCCCTCTCCCGACACGGAGCAGAGGGGAAACATTAGCGAGCCCAATTCTGGCAGAGCTAATTTTGGCAAGTCTCATTCTGGCAGGCCCAATTCTGGCAGGTATGTTTCCCTCACCTCATGCCCGCCAGCCTCCGCAGCCACCGGACCGGCAGCCACCCCGCTTGCCGGTCCGGTGGTGGAAGGAAGTCCGGAACCGCGCGCCATGCTTCTTGGCGCCTTACGCCAGACCATCCGCAACATTGAGCGTCACGACCCCAAATTCGAGGATCAACCGCAAAGCCTTCAGCGGCGGCTGAACTGGCAGCTTGGTCTTGCCGGCGATGATGCGCGCTTGAGTTTGGGCATCGAGAGCGACGCCGTGCACGAGGTCAAGGCCACCGCCGCGAAGGCGGCAAGCTCAAACGCCGCGAAGGCGGCAAGCTCAAATGCCGCGAAGGCGGCAAGCTCAAACGCCGCGAAGGCGGCGATGGAGACGGGAAGTTCGAAGCCCCTGACTGCTGCGCATACTGGAGCTGCGCAGACGGGTGCCGCGGCGGCAGATTGGATGACGGCGCTCGGGTTTGCGCTGCGCCTCGCCGTTCGCCGTCTTGATGCCTTGCAGCTTGAAAACCCGGCCAGCCGACCTTGGCTGATGTGGTGCTGGCCGCGCGCGCTGGCTGATGAATTGGGCCGGCCATCGTTTGCGGGTCTCGCTCATCTCGGACTTGATCCCGCCCGCATCCTGTTTGTCGAGACCGCGCGCGCCAGCGAAGCCTTGATCGCACTCGAAGACGGTTTGAAATCGAAGAGCTTGGGTTTGGCCGCCGGCATCTTCAATGAGGTGGCCCTGACGCCAGCGCGCCGGTTGAGCTTGGCGGCAGACGCAGGCCACACGCCCTGTCTGCTGGTTACTCATCCAGGCCGCTCCGCAACGGCTGCAACCGCCAGCCGCTGGCGAACAACCAGGGCGCCAAGCCGTCCGCATGCCTTCGATCCGCGTAGCCCGGGAAAAACCTGTTTTACCGTTGCGCTCGAACGCTGCAGGGCTGCGCCAGAGCACGTCAATCTTCAGCCTTTGACTGTGGAGTGGGCCGATGAAACGCATCGTTTCGCTGTGGCTGCCGGCCTGGCCGATCACCCGGCTCAAACGCGTCATGCCAGCCGCCGTTCCGGCTGATGTTCCGTTCGTGCTCGTCGATCTTGCCAAGCGCGGCATCGTCATCACCGCCGTCAATGCGGTGGCGGCGCGCGCCGGTATTGAAATCGGAACGCCGCTGACGGACGCTCGCGCCTTGGTGCCAGATCTGCGTGCCCGCCCGGCTGAGCGGGTCGCCGATACGACAGCGCTGTTCAAACTGATCCGCTGGGCCGGCCGCTATGGTCCTTACCGCAACACGGACGGCGATGACAGTTTATGGGTCGATGTCACGGGCGTCGCCCATCTCTATGGTGGCGAAGACGCCATGCTTGAGGATCTTATCCGCCGTCTCGCAGCCTTTGGCATTCCGGCGCGCGTGGGCCTCGCGGATACGCTCGGGTGCGCTCATGCCCTGGCGCGGTTCGTGGCCAGTGCCGAGAGACCGTGGGTGCTGGCGCCAGCCAACGCCAGCCGCGAAGTTCTCGCCAATCTGCCGGTTGCAGGTCTGCGGCTCGATGCGGCGGCGGTTGTGCTGTTGCGGCGTCTCGGCTTGCGCACCATCGGTCAGCTTTACGCGCTGCCGCGCGAGAGCTTGGCGCGCCGCTTTCGCTCCGAGGATGTGGCAGGGGTGGTGTTGATCCGTCTCGATCAGGCGCTGGCTGTGACAGCCGAGCCGCTACGCTCGCTTTATACGCCGCCACCTTGCGCGGTGCAGCGCAATTTCAGCGAGCCGTTGATTTCGTCGGAGGCCATCGAGAACATCACCGGCGAACTTTGCGCGGAACTCGCGGCCCAACTGACGGAGCGCGGCCTTGGCGCACGTTACATTTCTCTCTTGCTGTATCGCGCCGACGGTACGGTCGGGGAGGTCAAGGCCGGCATGCGGTCACCCTGCCGCGATGGCCGCCACATGATGGGCTTGCTCAAAGAGAAACTCATGGCGGTCGATGCCGGTTTTGGCATCGACGGTTTGCTGCTGGCGGCCGTCAACACCGACCCGCTTCAAAGTACGCAGACGGGTTTTGCGGAGAGCGAAGCTCTCGAATCTTATGATCCAGGTCCCTTGATCGACCGGCTATCCAATCGTTTGGGCGCGCACGCGGTGACGCGTTTGGCGGCGCAGTCATCGCATATTCCCGAACGCGCGGAAGTGCGGGTGGCTGGGATCCGCCCCAGCGGAGATACGGAGCGAAAGCGAAGTTTAACCGCGTCGAAATATGAGCCGCCGTGGCCTTATGGCAAAGGTCCACGCCGGCCGCCGTTTGTGTTGACGCGCCCAGAACCAATCGCGGTTGTTGCGGAAGTCCCCGATGGCCCGCCCGCCCGCTTCACATGGCGGCGCGTCGAGCGGCGCATCGCGCGCGCCGAAGGACCCGAGCGGATCGCGCCGGAATGGTGGCGGCATCTTCGTACCAAAGATACGCCAACACAAAACCCGGCGCGGCCGCGCGATTACTTCACCATCGAGGACGAGCAAGGCGCCGCCTATTGGGTTTTCCGTCACGGTCTTTATGGCGGGGGCGATGAAGACGGCTGTGACGACGGCCATGATGATGGCCCGCGCTGGTTCCTGCATGGCCTGTTCGCATGAAAAGAGTTCGCATGAAAAGAGTTCGCGTGAAGAAAGTTTGCGTAAGAGAGGACAATCCGTGCGTTACGCCGAGTTACAGGTCACGACCAACTTCTCGTTTCTGCGCGGCGCTTCGCATGGCGATGAATTGGTGGCGCAAGCGAAAGCGCTGGGCCTTGCAGCCATCGCGGTGACGGATCGCAACACCTTGGCGGGCGTGGTGCGCGCGCATGTCGCCGCCAAGGATGCGGGCTTGCGGCTGGTGATCGGCGCCAGGCTCGATCTGGAGGATGGGCTTAGCCTGCTGTGTTTTCCGAAAGACCGCGCTGCCTATGGCCGTCTGTGCCAATTGCTGTCGCTCGGCCAAGGCCGTGCTGAAAAAGGCAAGTGCCGGCTTTTTCTCGCCGATGTCGCCGCGCACGCCGAGGGCCAGATTTTTGTCAGCCTCGTGCCGGAGGATTGGAATTGGCGCGAGGCGGCGCGGCGGGAAGACGAGGCAACAGAAAGCGCAAAAATTTTGACTTTTCCGGCTGGCGGCTCGCACCGCGCTCATGCTCCGGCCGCGATAAAAACTCTGGAAACCCGCTTGCGCGCTACCAAGCAGGCTTTGAGCCCGGCCCGGCTCTATCTCGCCGCGTCAAACAGCTATCGTGGCGATGACCGTGCCCGTATCGCCGCGCTCTCCGCCATTGCGCAACGCCAGCAAACACCACTGCTCGCAACCAACGATGTCCTCTATCACGCCGCCCATCGCCGGCCTTTGCAAGACGTTTTGAGCTGCGTGCGCGAGCACACCACGATTGACCAGGCCGGCTTGAAACTTGAAGCCAACGCCGAGCGGCATTTGAAGCGCGGGCTCGAGATGGCGCGGCTATTCAAAGGCCACGAGGACGCGCTTGCCCGCACGCTGGACGTTGTCGACGCCTGCAAGTTCTCGCTCGATGAGCTGGTCTATGAATATCCCGACGAGCCGGTGCCGCCCGGAACGACTGCGCAGGCCCATCTCGTAGCGCTGACGTGGGCTGGCGCCGCACATCGCTTCCCCGATGGCGTGCCTGACAAAGTCCGCGCCACCATCGAACGCGAATTGAAGCTGATCGCAAGCCTCGATTACGCGCCGTATTTTTTGACCGTCCACGACATTGTGGCGTTCGCGCGCTCGCGAGGCATTTTGTGCCAGGGCCGGGGTTCAGCGGCCAACTCGGTCGTGTGCTATTGTCTCGCCGTCACCGCCGTCAACCCGACCGAGGTCGATCTGCTGTTTGAGCGTTTCATTTCGGAGTCGCGCCGCGAACCGCCCGACATCGACGTCGACTTCGAGCACGAGCGCCGCGAAGAGGTCATCCAATACATCTACGCCCGCTATGGCCGCCACCGTGCCGGCATCGCCGCCACCGTCATCTCATACCGGGCGCGCTCGGCGGTGCGCGATGTCGGCAAGGCCATGGGCTTGTCGGAAGATACCGTCTCCGCGCTCGCCGGCATGGTGTGGGGCTCGCGCTCGGGCGGCACCTTGCCGGAAAAACATGTCCGCGAAGCCGGTCTTGATCCGGCGGATCCGCTGCTCGCAACGGTTCTGGACTTGACGCAGGAACTGATCGGATTTCCACGCCACCTGTCGCAGCACGTCGGCGGCTTCGTGCTGACGCGCGGGCCGTTGACCGAGGTCGTGCCGGTCGGCAACGCCGCGATGGCGGACCGCACCTTCATCGAATGGGACAAGAACGACATTGCCGCACTGGGGCTGTTGAAGGTCGATGTGCTGGCGCTTGGTATGCTGACCTGCATCCGCAAGGCTTTCGATTTTTTGCGCGAACATCATGGCTTGGAAATGACGCTGGCCAAAGTTCCGCGTGAAGATGCAGCCGTCTACGATATGCTGTGCCGGGCCGATTCGATCGGCGTCTTCCAGGTCGAAAGCCGGGCGCAGATGAACATGCTGCCGCGCTTGCGGCCGCGCACCTTCTACGATCTCGTCATCGAAGTTGCGATTGTCCGCCCCGGTCCGATCCAGGGCGACATGGTGCATCCGTATCTGCGCCGCCGCTCGGGGCTTGAAGCGGAAGTTTATCCGGCGCCCGCGCCCGAGCATGGCCCTGAAGACGAGCTGCGCCAGATTCTCAGCAAGACCAAAGGCGTGCCGCTGTTTCAGGAGCAGGCGATGCGGATTGCCATGGACGCCGCCAAGTTTTCAGACGCCGAAGTCAACGAGTTGCGCAAGGCCATGGCGACGTTCCGGCGTCGCGGCACCATCGGGTTGCTTGAGGAAAAAATGGTCGCCTCGATGGTGGCGCGCGGCTATGACCAAACGTTCGCGGAGCGCTGCTTCGCGCAGATCAAGGGCTTTGGCGAATATGGCTTTCCGGAAAGTCATGCGGCGAGTTTCGCCCATCTCGTCTATGTCTCGTCGTGGCTGAAGTGCCATTACCCGGCGGCGTTCGCGTGCGCCTTGTTGAATTCCCAGCCGATGGGATTTTATGCGCCAGCCCAAATCGTCCGCGATGCCCGCGATCATGGCGTCGCGGCGCGCGAGGTAGACGTCAATTTCTCGCAATGGGATTCGACGCTTGAGGACACTCTTTCTTCCCCTCCCCCCTTCGCGGAGCAATGCTCCGCATTGACGTGGGGGAGGCCGGGAGGGGGGGAATCCCAACAGCCGGCCCTTGGCATTTCCCCCACCGCTCCCTCCGGGATTCTCCCCACCGCTCCCTCCGGGATTCTCCCCACCGCTCCCTCCGGGATTCCCCCCACCCCTAACCCCTCCCCACAGAGGGGGAGGGGGATGGCCCTCCGCCTCGGCTTGCGCCAGATCGACGGTGTGCAGGAAGCGGAAATCCGCAAGCTGTTATCGGTGCGCGATCATGTAGCTGACCGAAGTGAAAATGATGGAAGCGTCTCCGTTCGCGCTTGCGGATTCCGCGATGTCCACGATCTGTGGACGCGGGCGGGCGTCAGGCTTGTGGCGTTAGAAAAACTGGCGGCGGCCGATGCGTTCCGCTCGCTGGGTCTCGATCGCCGGCAAGCTTTGTGGGAGGTCAAGGCGCTGACGGCGCGCGATCCCTTGCCGCTGTTTTCCTGGAGCGCGACGCGGGAATCCGGATCCGAGCCCGAGGTGGCGCTGCCGGAGATGGCGTTGTCTGAGCATGTCGTCAACGATTATCAGACCCTGCGCTTGTCCTTGAAGGCGCATCCGATGAGTTTCCTGCGCGCCGATTTCCGCGCCGCCCGCGTGTTGGCTTGTGACGAGGTCAGGGCTTTGAAAGACGGCGCCCGCGTCGCGGTTGCGGGTGTCGTGCTGGTTCGCCAGCGTCCGGGCTCGGCCAAGGGCGTGGTGTTCATGACCATCGAGGACGAAACCGGCGTCGCCAACGCGGTGGTGTGGCCGAAGATGCTGGAAAAATATCGCCGCGTCGTGATGGGCGCGCGATTGATCCTGATCGAGGGCCGTGTCCAGCGTCACGAGGACATCATCCATATCGTATCGGGGAAACTTATCGATCGCAGCGATTGGCTGATGCGGCTGTCGGAATGGGGTGACGACATGAAAGTGCCGCTCGCCAATGCCGACGAAGTCCGCCGTCCCGATCCAGGCTCGGCACGCGGATCCAAGGCCCGCGACGACAAGCGCGTCCATCCACGCTTTGCCCGCGACGCCGCCCGTGCCGAAGGCCCGAACCACCCGCGCCCGAACCACCCGCGAAATGTCCGCATCATCCCGAAGTCGCGGGATTTTCATTGAGGCGAGAGGAGCGGTAACCCTAACCGCTTTGCGTTAAACATAACGGCCTCTGAAATCGTTCAAAGAAATCGTAACAGGCAAAGTTATCCCCGTCGCTTGGCGGTGCTTTATACTGGGAGAGTAGGACTGCGTTCGCGAGACGAAAAGGAATTGGAATGTTACGCGGGTTGATCAGCTTCTGGGTTTTTCTGGCGCTCAGCCTCACGGCGAGCGGCCAGGACAGCGCGCGCCCGCCGGAAGCCGCGACAGGGGTCTACGCCAAGGGCTTGAGCACGGCCCAAAAGCACATGATCGCCGCCGCCAATCCGATTGCCGCGGAAGCGGGCCGCGACATGCTGCGGGCCGGCGGCTCGGCGGTCGATGCCGCAATCGCGACGCAGCTTGTCTTGGGTCTGGTTGAGCCGCAATCGTCGGGCCTGGGCGGCGGCGCTTTCATCGTGCATTGGCATCAGGCGACGAAAACCGTCACGACCTACGACGGCCGTGAGACGGCGCCGGCCGCCGCCAAACCGGACCGGTTTTTACGCGACGGTCAGCCGATGGCGTTCGACGCGGCCGTGGCGTCGGGTTTGAGCGTCGGCGTTCCGGGCGTCATGCGGGCGCTGGAACTTGCCCACCAGCAACACGGCAAACTCGCGTGGGCCAAGCTGTTTGAGCCGGCAATCGCGCTCGCTGAAAAAGGCTTCCCCGTTCCCGCCCGCCTGAGTGCGCTGCTCGCAGCAAACGGCCCGGCAAGTTTTGCGCCCGCCGCGCGCGGTTACTTTTTTGACAGTGCCGGTGTTGCGCGCCCAACAGGCTATGTTTTGCAAAACCCCGCCTATGCGCAAACGCTGCATGTGCTCGCTGAAAAGGGTGCGGGCGCGCTTTACGAGGGCGCGATCGCGGATGAGATTGTCGCGGCGGTTGCGAATGCGCCAACCCTCAAAGGCGATCTAACAGCTGCCGATCTCGCCACCTACCGCGCCAAGGAACGGGCCGCAGTGTGCTTCAATTACCGGGTGCACAAGATTTGCGGCATGGGTCCGCCGTCGTCGGGGGCGCTGACGATTGCGCAAACGCTGAAACTGATCGAGCCCTTTGCCGCCGTGCAAGGCGCGAGGGCGCGGCTTGCCACGCCGGCGCTGCATATTATCGCCGAAGCCGAAAAGCTGGCCTATGCGGATCGCAACCGTTACATCGCCGATCCAGACTTCGTCAGCATACCTGACGGACTTCTCGACGACGGATACTTGGCAGAGCGGCGCAAACTCATAGATATTGCGCACGCCATGGCGAAGCCCGCGGCCGGACTGCCGCCGGGATTGGCGCACAAGTCCAGGGGGCTGGATGCGACGCGCGAGGCGGCGGGCACCAGTCACCTCTCTATCGTCGACGATGACGGCAATGCGCTGGCGATGACCTCGACGGTGGAGAGCGCGTTTGGCGCGCATTTGTGGGCGGCGGGTTTTCTGCTCAACAACCAGATGACGGATTTCTCATTCCGGCCGGTCGATCAGAACGGTCTAAAAATCGCCAATGCCGTCGAAGCGGGCAAGCGGCCGCGCTCATCAATGGCGCCGACGCTGGTGTTCGACGTCGCGGGCGATCTCGAAGCGGTGACGGGATCGCCGGGCGGCAGCCGCATCATTTTGTTCGTCGTCAAAGCCTTGGTGGCCATGTTGGATTGGGGACTGGACCCGCAAGCGGCGGCGGCGCTGGTAAACTTTGGCTCGGAGGGCGGGCCAATGCTGTTCGACTACAAGTTCGAGGCGCTGTGGCCGGCGCTGAGTCTGAAGAGCTATGGGCACGCGATCGCGTTCGAGGACATGACCTCCGGCGTGCACACAATATTGCGGCGCGCGGGAAAACTCGAAGGTGGCGCCGATCCGCGTCGCGAAGGCGTGGCGCTGGGCGACTGATGGCAACTCCGGCTTACAACGCGGCGCAGGAATTCTTGGCTTGAAAAAATCAATTACAGTCGTGGGTGCCGGTGTCCTGGGTCTTTGGCAGGCCTTGCGTCTTGCGCAAGACGGCCATGCCGTGAGGCTGATCGAAGCCAGTCGCACGCCCTTCAGCGAGTGCGCCAGCCGTTGGGCGGGCGCGATGATCGCGCCGGAATGCGAGGCTGAATCGGCGCCCGCGCTCGTGCGCGATTTAGGGCGCGGCAGTCTGGCGGCGTGGCGCGCGGTGGTGCCGTGCGTCATTGAAAATGGCACGCTGGTCGTGGCGCCGGCACGCGATCAATCCGAGATCGCCCGCTTCGCGCGCGTGACGGAACATTATGAAAAAATTGGTGCCACAGAGATTGCCAACTTAGAGCCCGATCTCGATGGCCGGTTCGATGCAGGGCTTTTTTACGGCAACGAAGCCCATATGAATGCCGCAGCTGCGCTGGCAAGTCTTCTAGAGGCCGTGCGGACATTGGGCGTCGAGATTTTGTTTGGTGAAACGTGGAGCGGCGCCAACGACGGACTCGTTATTGATTGCAGGGGCTATGCGGCGCGCGGGGACCTGAAGACTTTGCGCGGCGTGCGCGGCGAGCGGCTGGTATTGGAAACCCGCGACGTGACGCTGTCGCGGCCAGTGCGGCTCATACATCCGCGTCAGCCGATTTACGTCGTGCCGCAGGGGGACGGTCGTTTCGTCATCGGCGCAACCGTCATCGAGCGCGAAGACGATTCCCCGATGACGGTACGCTCGGCGCTGGAACTTTTAGGGTCAGCGTATGCACTGCATCCCGCATTTGGAGAGGCCGCGATCATCGATATGGGTGCGGGTGTCCGGCCGGCGTTTCCTGATAATGTCCCTCGTGCCATCGTTTCCAAAGATGGTCGCACAATCCATGTCAACGGCGCTTACAGGCACGGTTTTCTACTGGCGCCGGTGCTGGCCGATGCGGTGGCGGCCTTTGTAGAAACTGGGGCGAAGAATGTGTTGATCCGCTGATCTTGGCGAATCGTAGTACTTTTGTGTATCGATGCGTCGCTTTAGACGGAACACGGACGAGTTGGGGGCGTTGCTTGTTTGTCAATGTCTCTTAAAGTTGGCATCGTTGGACGTGCGAAAAGATTTCAGCCGGATGAACCGCAATGGGGCAGCACCTAAAGCAATTTCTCCGAACCATTCTTCGTGGCGCGACGGCTGCGAGTTTAGTTGCATGCGGCCTAATTTACAGTGCTGCCGCCGGTCAGCTCGGCAGCTGCCCCGGTGTCGACGACGTCGAAACCAATCTCAATCACGCATCGTCGTCAGCATATTATCTTCCTGGATTGAAGCTGATCGTCCTTAACCGCGTCATCCTCGACAAGTATGCGTTGCCAGTGCAGAAGTTCATTTTCGCCCACGAATGTGCCCATTCCGATCCTGCGGTCCGGACGGAAGACGACGCTGACTGCGCAGCCGCCAAGCGTGGGGTCAAAGAAGGCTGGTTCGGCAGATCTGAAATCATTCAGGTATGCGTACACATTGGGCATATGCCGATGGATTCCGAACATCAGCAAGTTTCTGCGCGTTGCGGAAACATACGGCGTTGCATGAGTGAGCCGGCCCGAGAGCCCGCTCGAGAAACGGCGCGATTGACTCCTCTCGATCGCGGAGGCCCGTAGGAGCCCGCCGGCCATGTATGACGTCATCCAATCCAAATCCGATTGCGATTACCGTTACCGCATCACCCGCATCGATCGCGGCGTCTTGTTGTCATGCCAGAAAAAACAACGGCCGCGGCGCTCGCTCGGCTGGTTGTACCGGACCGAAGAAGCGGCCGAAAAAGGCATGGAAGCGATGATCCTGCTGAACGCAATGTGGGACGCCAGCGCGCGCGGCTATTCGGTCGAGGAACTGACAAAGCGGTTTGTCATGGCCGCGTATAATCACCGCGACGCAATAAAGCGGTTCGACGATCCGCCGGCGGAAATCGGCGAAGTGCGCCTGGCGTTGTTGAATAGCTGAGCAGTTTAAGCCGCACTTCTTCTGGCAGTGCGCTCCTTGGCGGCGTTGAGAGCTGCGACGTAATCGGGTTTGCCTGAACCAAGCAGCGGAATTTTTTCGACAACCAGGATGTCCGCAGGAACCATCAGTTCGGTCGCGCCCTTGCGTTTGGCGAATTGCGAGAATTGTTCGCGTGTGCAAGCGGCATCCGTGGTCAGCAAGACGAGGCGCTCGCCCTTGCGCGCGTCCGGCAGCGACACGACGACCGTGATCAACTGCGGCCACAGTTCCGCCGACAGGGCTTCGACCGCCGATAGCGAAACCATTTCGCCGGCGATCTTGGCGAAGCGTTTGGCGCGGCCCTTGATCGCGATATAGCCTTGCGCGTCGATGGTGACGATATCGCCGGTATCGTGCCAGCCGTCTTGCGGCGGTTCCAGGACGCCCGGATTTTCAGCCCGGTAATAGCCGAGCATGACGTTGGGTCCGCGCACGAACAAGCGGCCGCCCTCGGTGATGCCGGGTACAGGGTCAAGCCTTGCTTCCATCAAGGGGGATAAACGCCCGACCGTGCCGGCTTTGTTGGCAAGCGGCGTGTTGATCGCCAGCACAGGCGCGGTTTCGGTGACGCCGTAGCCTTCGAGAATGCGGACGCCAAAGCGGTCCATATACATCTGCCGGGTCCGGTCCTTCACGGCTTCCGCGCCAGCCAGCACCAAGCGGACGCGCGCGAAATCATACGGATGGGCGCAGCGGGCGTAACCCGCCAAGAACGTATCGGCGCCAAACAGGATCGTAGCGTTGGAGCCGTACACGAGTTCCGGAATGATCCGGTAATGCAAGGGTGTCGGATAAAGATAAACCGGGATGCCGCCGGTCAACGGCATCAAGAGGCCGGCCGTCAAGCCGAACGAGTGGAAGACCGGGAGCGCATTGAAGACTTTGTCGGAGCCGTTGCAGGCAACGCGGGTCAAGGACTGCGCGCAATTGGCGAGCAGATTGCGATGCGAGAGCACGACGCCTTTCGGCGTGCCTTCCGAGCCCGAGGTAAAGAGGATCGCGGCTGGCGCGTTGGGCTCGGTTTTGACCAGTGGCTTACCGCCTGCCAGCAAGCCCTTGACCTTGTCGGCAAAGGTGATCGTAGCGCGGACATCTTCGAGATAGACGATCTTGGCGGTTTTCGAGATGGACTCGATGATCGCCTCCAGATGGCCTTTCTCGACAAAGGTGCGCGAGGTCAGGACGACGGCGATGTTGGCGGCCTTGCAGGCCGAGGCGACGTTTTGCGGTCCCGCCGTGAAGTTCAACATGGCGGCGACACGCCCGATCGATTGCAGCGCGAAGAACGTCACGGCGACGGCGGCGGAATTCGGCAACAGCACGCCGACGTTGGCGCCTTTGGGCGCCAGCGGTGCAATCTTGGCGCCCAAAACTTGCGCGCCCACGATGAGTTTCTTGTAGCTGAGCTTGCCGCCCAGAGGATCTTCGACGGCCGGGCGGCCCGTGTCGCGCGTCTCCTTGGCGAGGACGAGGGCTTCGAAAAGACTCTGGTCAATCGGAGTCGTCAGCACGGCTGAGTCGGTCATGACGTCTTGCAGAGCGAGACCGGCGGCCTGACGCCGGGCTTTGCCGCGCAGCGCGGGATCGATTTTGAGATCGACGGCCGGCAAAATGGTCACCGTGGTTTTAGGAAACCAGACTTTCTTGGTTTGGGCCGAACTTAAATATCCAAAGCGCGAGCGCTCGAGCCCATCGATGCGGACGGGAATGATTGGCGCGGCCGCCTTGTCGGCAATCATGGCGGTGCCGTCGTAGACTTTCATCAAGCCGCCGGTCACCGTCAGACGGCCCTCCGGAAAGATAACAAGAGAGTTTCCGTCTTTGACGGCTTGGATGAGATGGCGGGTGCCGAGTGGCTTGGTCGGATCGATGGGGAAATATTTGACCAGTTTCAGAAACGGCTTGACCCACCAGGTATTGGCCATGCCGGTGTCAATCGCGAAGGACGAATGCGACGGCATGATCGAGTGCAGCAATGCTGCGTCGAGCAGGCTGACGTGGTTGGGGGCAATGATGGCGCGTTGGCCGGGCTCGGGGAGGTTTTCGAGGCCTTTGACTTCGAGACCCAGGAAGGCCTTGAACAGCAACGCGCCGACATCCTTGATACCTTCGTTGCCCCAGGCCCGCAGGATCAGCACGACGGCTAAGAGATTGGCGACGCCAAGAGCGGCGTAGATCCACGGCAGGCCAATTTTTTTGTATTGGAGCGCCGCTATGATCAGCCCGACGATGGTCATGAAGAGCGCATTCATGACGTTGCAACCGGCGATGACGCGGGCGCGGCGCTCGACCGGGGCCCAGCCCTGCACGGCCGCGAAAGCAGGAACGATGAAGAGTCCGCCTGCGAAGGCGATGCCTGCGAGGTCGATCAACACGCGAATGCCGGAGAATGAGGCAAGGACTTCGCCGATGCCGATTTTAGCAGGCGCTTGGCCGCCAATCAATTCGGGCATCACCATTGTTGACGATTGCCAAGCCAGATCGAGCAGAAACAGTCCCATGAGCAACGCGCCGATCGGTACGAGCGCCAAATTCGGGCGCGTTCGGCTGGCACGCGCGGCTGCGATTGAACCAGCAGCGACGGAAACTGCGAAAGCAAAGAGGGCGAGCGTATAAACCTCGGGTGCGCCGTTCATGACTTGGGGGATGAGGTTTTGCAGGAGCGCCAGCACTGCGGCTCCTACCAGCCAGAACCACGAGGTGATCAGCGCGCCTTGCCAAACCCGCTTGTCGGCCTTGAGATCTTGGATGAGCGTCCTGGTCGACGAGACGACGTTTTTGTCAACCACGAGACCGGGCTCGGCCGCGCCGGTCGCTGGAATCATGCGCGCGGCAAGCCAGCTTGAGACGGCTAGAACGGCGATACTAACGGCGACCATATTGACGTGCATGTCGCTCGCGGCTGCAAAATTGCCGCCGATGGTCCCGAGCAAGATTGCAAGGAATGTTGCACCTTCGACCAAGGCATTGCCGGCCGGCAGCTCGCGCGTCGCCAAGTGGACCGGCAGCAGGCCATATTTGACGGGACCGAAAAATGCCGCCAGCGTTCCGAAGGCCAGCAGCGCCGCAAAGATCACCGGCACCGACTGGAGGTAAAAACCGGTGGCAGCCAAGAGCGCAACCGGTATTTCGAGCATCTTGATTCGCCGGGCGATGAGGGCCTTGTCATACTTGTCCGCAAGCTGGCCAGCGAGTGCGGAAAACAAAAAGAACGGCGCTATGAGCACGGCGCCAGCAAGCGTGCCGAGAACGGCGCCTTTGTCCCAGGCGAGCTTATAGACGACCAGCATCGCCAGCGCGTTCTTGAGCAAGTTGTCGTTTAAGGCCGATAGAAATTGGCACCAGAACAGGGCGGCAAAGCGCCGGGCAGTCATGAGCGACGTGAACATCGGGGGTCCCCGGTTGCGATTGCGCCGAAAGGATTGGGTGAAGTGCGGCGATTTCTGGACTATCTCGTTGAATTGACACTACAGCCTTAAAAAAACGCACAATATCTTGGCAAGGCCACCCGGCGAGCCCATATCGTCGGCCCTGTCCGATGCCGGGAACGGTTAAAAACGCTAACGGAAGAATTAGGTCATGCACGCCATGGACGTGGTGGTGAACGGCAGAAAAACAGAAACGGCGGCGCGCTCGCTGCTTGAACTCATCGAGGAACAGAAGCTTGGCGAGCGCAAAATTGCAACCGCGCTTAACGGCAATTTCGTTGCCGAACCACAACGTGCTAAGACACCTCTACAATCCGGCGACCGGATCGAGATCGTGTCTGCCCGGCAGGGCGGATAGGCCAGCACGTAGAGTTTGTCGAAGTCGAGATTGGTGATGAACGTTCGCGACAAGAAAATCCATGATGCCGGTATGCTCGAGCTGTATGGCACGCGGCTGGAGTCTCGTATCCTCGTCGGCACCGCTGGTTATCCATCGCCCGATGTCATGGCCAGCGCTGTCAAAGCCGCCGGCGCCGGCATCGTTACGGTCTCGTTGCGGCGCGAGCAAGCGGGCGGACAGATCGGCGAACGCTTTCTGGAAATCATCGCCAACCTGGCGCCGCACGTACTCCCTAACACAGCGGGCTGCCGGACCGTGCGCGATGCGGTCGCGACCGCGCAGATGGCGCGCGAGCTGTTTGGCACAAGTTGGATCAAGCTCGAAGTCATCGCCAACGACGATACGTTGCAACCCGACGTATTTGGCCTCGTTGAAGCCGCGGGCGTGCTGGCGCGCGATGGCTTCAAGGTTTTTCCGTACACGACGGAAGACTTGTCGGTGGCCGAACGATTGCTGCGGGCTGGCTGTGAAGTCATCATGCCGTGGGCAGCGCCGATCGGTACAGGCCGCGGCATCACCAATGAAACGGCGCTCAAAACCTTACGGGCCTATCTGCCCGGCGTCCCGCTGATCGTCGACGCCGGCATCGGTGCACCCTCGCACGCCGCCCATGCCATGGAACTTGGCTATGACGCGGTGCTGCTCAATACCGCGATCGCTAAAGCGGCCGATCCCATCCAGATGGCGGCGGCGTTCGCGGAAGCGGTGAGCGCTGGCCGGCGCGGCTGGCATGCCGGGCTAATGGGGCCGCGCGACATGGCGGTGCCGTCGACCCCGGTTGCGGGCACGCCTTTTTTCGATCTTGAACCCGGCAAATGAGTTCAAACATTTCTCACGACATCAACGTGTTTTATCCGATCGTGCCGGATCTTGAGTGGCTGAGGCGCATTGTTCCGCTCGGTGTCAAAACCGTGCAATTGCGTTTGAAGGATGCCAGCGAGAGCGAAGCGCGCCGGCAAATCGCCGAGAGCCTCAAGATCGCCAAGGCGCATGGGGCGACCTTGATCGTCAACGATTATTGGCGGCTGGCGATCGAGCAAGGGGCAAGGTGGATCCATCTCGGCCAGGAAGATTTGGCGGCGGCGGACCTTGCGGCCATTAAGCGTGCGGGATTAAAGCTTGGCATCTCAACGCATAGCGAGGCCGAGCTAAACGTTGCGCTGGCCGCCGAGCCCGACTACATCGCACTGGGGCCGATCTACGAGACCAAGCTCAAAGCCATGACATGGGCTCCCCAGGGCTTAGATCGGCTCACCGTATGGAAGCGAGCTATTGGCCCTCTTCCTCTGGTTGCCATTGGCGGCATTACACCTGACCGCGCACCTCTGGTTGTGGCCGCTGGCGCCACTTCGATTGCCGTCATCACGGATTTTCTTACGCACCCGGATCCGGTCGAGCGCATCAAGACCTGGACCAGTTGGGCGGAAAGCCGCTAGGATATCTCTGGCTGGTTAACCAAATCACGGAGTTCTGTCGATTGTGACAGCGCCATGACATTTGTTGCGTCCGGCGGATTTTGGTGCCGTTGCGACCGCCTGCGGATTCTGATCGGATGGCCTACAAATTCAAACAAGATGACCGCCTCGACAAGGGGTTCCGCCGGATTGCGCGCGAGCAAAGCGCCCGGGCGCTGAACGAGATCGGACAGAAGGGCGTTTCCGATCAAGGCGTGCACGAGATCCGCAAAACCATGAAGCGCTTGCGGGCGCTGCTGCGCTTGATCAGGCCGCAAATCGGTGAGCAGGCATTCAAAGCCAGTAACTCTGGACTGCGTGACGCCGGTCTCATGCTGTCGCGCCAGCGCGAAAGCAGAGTTTTGACGGAAACCGTCATCAAACTCGAGGGCCATCTCGGCGACGGCGCGGTCGCGATCCTGGCGCCGTTTAAGATGGCGATTGAAAAGGCGGCGCGCGAGGCGCCAACGACGTTAGCCCCGGCGGCCGCTGACGCGTTGCGGACGCGCCTCGAGCGCGAAGGCAGACGTCTCGGGAAACTGAAGTTGAAGGGCGAAGGCTTTGAGGTCGTGGCGGCGGGGCTTGAACAAAGTTATGACAAGGGCCGGCGCCGGCTTGTCAAAGCCTATAAGTCGCCATCGCATGAAGCCTTCCACGATTTGCGCAAAACAGTGCAATGGCACTGGCGGCATATGACCTTGTTGTCGCGCGCTTGGCCCGAGTATTTCGAGGTTCGCATCCAGGCGGCACGCGAGCTGAGCCAACTGCTGGGCGATGACCACGACTTGGCGGTCCTGCAAAATGCTGCGAAGGCCATGAGCAAGGCTGGGACCGAGGATTTCTCAGCGGTCATTCGCTTGGCGCGGGCGGCCCAAGAAGAATTACGCGGCGAATGTCATGAGCGGGCGCGGCGTATTTTTGCGGAGCCGGCTGACGATTTCGTCCGCAGGCTTGCAATCTACTGGCAATCGGGTCAGCGCGCGACGCCGGTCAGAGGCGCGATCGACAACGATTCCGCCCACCAAGAGCCGGAGCTTGAGCCCGGGCCTGAACAAAAGTCCAAAACCGATAGCGTGCCCCGTCTCATCCCCACGCGTGACAATGTCCCGTCGCGGAAACGCGCCTGATCGGATAAGTTCGCGCCACCGTCGATTGCGGCGGTGTATCCGGGGAACGAACGAAGCAAGCCATGACATCAGTGACGGACAAAGCGGCGTGGCCACAAGGTCACCCAGACGTGGCTCTCGGACGAATTGGCGTTCTTCTCCTCAACCTGGGCACCCCCGACGGCACCAGCTACTGGCCGATGCGGCGGTATTTGAAGGAATTCTTGTCGGACGAGCGGGTCATCGAAGTTCCGAAATGGAAATGGTGGCCGATCCTCAACTTGGTTATTCTGACCGTGCGGCCCGGTAAGAAAGGCAAAGACTATGCCTCGATCTGGAATAACGATAAGAACGAAGGACCGCTGAAAACCATCACGCGGGGCCAAGCGGAACAGTTGGCGGAGCGCCTGCAAGGTATGCCGCAAATCGTTGTCGATTGGGCAATGCGCTATGCAAATCCCTCGACCGAGTCACGTATTCGCGCCCTTCAAGCTCAGGGCTGCGACCGCATTCTTCTGGTGCCGCTTTATCCTCAGTACGCAGCCGCTACAACCGCGACCGCTGCCGATCAAGCGTTTCGCGCCCTCATGAAAATGCGCTGGCAGCCAGCAGTCCGGGTGGCGCCGCCTTATCACGACGATCCCGCTTATATCGATGCCTTGGCGCGATCGATGAAGGCCAGCTTGGCTAAATTAGATTTCGAGCCGGAAAAAATAATTGCGACGTTTCACGGTATGCCCGAAACATATCTCAAGCTTGGTGACCCCTATCATTGTCAGTGTCAAAAGACGTCCCGGCTGTTGCGCGAGAAACTTCGAATTCCCAAAGATAAATGGCTGACAACGTTTCAATCGCGCTTTGGTAACGATCCCTGGCTGCAGCCTTACACCGACAAGACGGTCGAGGCCCTTGCAAAGTCGGGCGTTAAAAAACTCGTTTTGGTGGCGCCCGGCTTCTCAGCCGATTGCCTCGAGACGCTTGAAGAGTTGGACGTGGAGAATCGCGGGTATTTCGAGAGAAACGGCGGCGAAAAGTACGCTTATCTGCCAGCTCTAAACGATAGCAGCGAAGGTATCGACGTTATCGAAGCCGTCGTCCGGCGGGAATTGATGGGCTGGATATAAGTTTGGCGTTGCGGCCCCGGAATTAAGCCAATATCCCGAATTCTTAGAATTACGACGGAATATTGACGGGTTAATAAAATATTTATTGTGCCGAGATTTCACGGTGTTTCATAGTCCGTTTACGAATTCTTCGTGGTCGCCACTTTAAATCTCTCGACGCACGCCTATCTGATTCGGCGACAAGCGTGATTTGGGAGAGCAGGCCATGAACGGTCTTTTCGGCGGTTTTGAAATATTCGGTTTTGTAGTCATTGCGCTGGTGGTTTGGGGGTTGTGGTCGACGATCAAGATCGTGCCGCAAGGCTATAATTACACAGTCGAGAATTTGGGCCGCTACACCAAGACGCTCAATCCCGGAATGCACATTTTGTTTCCCGTGATCGAGCATGTCGGCCACCGGATCAACATGAAGGAACAGGTGATGGACATTCCGAGCCAAGATGTCATCACCCGCGACAACGCCATGGTCCGTGTCGACGGCGTCGCGTTCTACCAGATCCTTAGCGCCGCCAAGGCGGCTTACGAGGTCGATCAGCTCGAGCATTCGATCGTCAATCTGACCATGACGAACGTTAGAACCGTCATGGGCTCGATGGATCTGGACGAGCTGTTGTCCAACCGCGATCAGATCAACACCAAGTTGCTGCATGTCGTCGACGCGGCGACCGAAGCCTGGGGCGTCAAGCTCACCCGCATCGAGATCAAGGACATTGCCCCGCCGCGCGATTTGATCGACAGCATGGCCCGGCAGATGAAGGCTGAACGCGAGAAACGCGCGCAGATTCTGGAATCGGAAGGTTTGCGTCAGGCCGCAATTCTCAAAGCCGAGGGCGAGAAGCAAGCGCGCGTGCTTGAAGCCGAGGGCCGCAAGGAAGCGGCGTTCCGCGATGCCGAAGCCCGCGAACGCTCGGCGCAAGCCGAAGCCAAGGCGACCGAAATGGTCTCCAACGCCATCGCCGGTGGTAACGTCCAGGCCATCAATTATTTCGTCGCCAATAACTACGTCAAAGCCCTGGAAGCACTGGCGTCGTCGCCAAATTCGAAAGTGATCATGATGCCGCTCGAAGCCTCATCCGTCATCGGCTCGCTGGCGGGCCTGGCGCAAATCACCGGCGAAGCCTTCGGCGGCGGCAATGCGCCAACACCCAGACCTGGCCAGCCGCGAACGCCGCTCCGTCCGGGCTCGGTGCCGCAGGTTTAAGCCGCGACGTTCAGGGTGCCGCGACGTTAAGAATGGATCACTGAGATGATTATGGATGCAATCGCGAAGTTCGGCCCTTGGTTGTGGTTCGCGGGTGGCGTGGCGCTGCTGGCCATGGAAACGCTGGTGCCCGGCGTGCACTTCATGTGGTTCGGGGTGGCGGCGCTGATCGTCGGCGCCTTGGCACTGCTGCTGCCGATCGCCTGGCAGTGGCAGTTGATCCTGTTCGCGATTGTTGCGGTGGCGACGGTGTTCTCGGTGCGCCGTTACGCCGATCCAGGGATGGTCAAAAGCGATTCTCCGGACTTGAATGTGCGCGGCGCGCAATACATCGGCCGCGTCGCGGTGGTGGAGGAAGCGATCGTCAACGGCCGTGGCCGCATCCGCATCGACGATACGGTCTGGGGCGCGGAAGGCGAGGACGCCGCCAAGGGCTCGAAAGTCGAAGTCACCGGCGTCAACGGAACGGTGCTGGTTGTCGAACGCGCCGACAAGGATTGGGTTTGAGGCCGGAGCTAATTCGTCGGCGTCCCTGCTGTAAAGGGACTGTCAACCCCGCCTTGAACAAGATAAGAACAAGGGGTGGAGAAAGACGATGACCAAGGACAAAGAACGCCTCTTCAAGATCGATGTGTTCACCCCCGAGACGCTCCCGATGGAGCGTCTCGCGGAGTACATGCTGCAGTTCGCCAAGCTGCTAGGCGAGCCTGAGCGCGTGCATTTCGTCGATGTGGAGGCCGGCAGCGCAGTATTGAGAGCGCGTGTCGAGGACATGGCCGTGCCGAAGGTCGAGCGCCGTATCGCGGATGCTTCACGAGGCCAGGGCGACCCTGTTGCGTTGAAGGCGCTACAGTCACTTGACGACATGCTCGCCAACGACAATGCCATCGGACAAGTGTTCGACGAGGCCGGTGCCGAGATTATTGCCTTCCAAGGGCGCAACCGCCCAAAGCCACTGGAGTACGGACCATTCCGTGAAGATGGTGTGCTCGAAGGCGTTGTAATCAAGATGGGCGGCAGCGGTTCGAGCGTGCCGATCTGGCTGCAGGACAGTGAGACCGTCTACAAGAATTGTTCCGCCCGCCGGCCCCTAGACAGTAAGCTTTCCAAGCACTACAAGGCCGGGCTTTTGCGTGTCTCCGGTAGCGGCAGCTGGATGCGACTCTCTACCGGCGCGTGGCTGATGCGATCGTTCGAGATCAAAGACTTCGAGGTGCTCGACGACGCACCTTTGGCCGACGTAATCAAGCGACTTCATGGTGTTGCCGGCGCTGAGTGGGGTGACGATCCCATCGCCGACCTCGCGCGCCTTCGTTCCGGCGAGGGCCTGAACTAATGGTGGTGTTCGACGCTAACTTCCTGATCTACTTTCTCGATCCGAAGATCAAGGGCGGCGTAGGCAGCGATCCCCGCATTGATCACCTCGTCGCGACGATCCAGAAGACTGGTGAGCGCATCATGGTGCCGACACCAGCGTTGAGCGAGCTGCTGGTGAAGGCCGGCGATGCTGGGCCGAAGTACCTTGAGATAGTGGCCCGCTCGAAGTTCTTCCGTATTGTCGAGTTCGGAGCGCGCGCGGCCGTCGAGGCGGCAGCACTTCACCGCGAAGCTAAGGCTGGTGGTGACAAGCGCGGCGCGACGCCGGGGGCGGACTGGGCCAAGGTAAAGTTCGATCGCCAGATCGTTGCGATCGCCCGCGTCGTCGGCGCCAAGGCGATCTACACCAACGACAACATGCAAAGGCCGCCGGAATAGATGCCTTCGGGCTAGATGAACTGCCCGCGCCTCCCATGAAGCCACAGCTTGAGATGCGGCTTGATCCTATCGACCCCGAACAACCTGTTGAGGACGATTGAGGTCGGCCTCGCGAACGGAATGGCTGGCTCGGCTAAGAATACTCCCCGAGGGAGAAGGGGACGCCAGCGGCCGGGCACTCGCTAACCCACCCCCGCCCGCAGGAGATCGTGGATGTGGAGGATGCCGACGGGCTTGCCCTTGTCGACCACGAACAAGGCCGTGATGCGCGACGAATTCAAGATTTCGAGTGCGGCCGAAGCCAGCAAATCGGGTGAAATCGTCTTGGGCTTCTTGGTCATGATATCGCCAACCCGGGCTCGCAATAAGCCGTCGCCCATGTGACGGCGAAGATCGCCATCGGTCACGACGCCAGCAAGCTTGCCCTTTTTGTCGAGGATGCCGATGCAGCCGAAACTCTTGGCTGTCATGGTGACGAGGGCTCGCGCCATCACCTCGCTCTCACCGGCGAGCGGCAACTCATCGCCTTTGTGCATGACGTCGGAGACGTGCTTCAAATTGGCGCCGAGCGAACCGCCCGGATGAAAGACCTTGAAATCGCGAGCGCTGAAACCTTTGGCTTCAAGCAGCGCAATCGCCAAGGCGTCGCCAAGCGCCAGTTGCATGGTGGTCGAGGTCGTCGGCGCCAGGCCGTGCGGGCAGGCTTCCATGGCGCGCGGCAATTGCAGGACCACGTCCGACTGTTTGCCAAGCGCTGAATCGGTGCGCGAGGTGATCGAGACCAGCGGCACGGAAAAGCGCCGGGAATAGGTGATGATCGGCGTCAGTTCGACGGTCTCACCCGACCACGACAGCGCCAGAATCAAATCGGCGCGCTGGATCATGCCGAGATCGCCATGCGAGGCTTCGCTGGCGTGGACGAAAAAGGCCGGGGTTCCGGTCGAAGCAAAGGTGGCGGCGATTTTCTGACCGACGTGGCCGCTTTTGCCAATCCCAGTGACAATAACCCGGCCTTTGATGGCGACCAGGCGTTCGACGGCGGCTACGAACGGCGCCGACATCGGACCGGCCAGAGCGCTCGCAAGCTGCTCGAGGCCATCAGCTTCGGTTCGCAAGGTTCGCAGTGCGGCGGCAATGGGGCCATCGCGGCCTTTGGCCGTGCTGGGCTTGGATATTTTCTTTCCGCCAGCGATCGACTTGGTCATAGCCTTTTGCATGATGTTCCAGGTTCCGCGCGGGCCCAGGCTCGTCCGCGATCCGCGAATGGCCGGGCACCGCAATCTTGAGGCCAAGACCCTCTCTAGCAAACTTCTCTAGCAAACCAGGCCGCCTGCCGCCACCCGCCTCAAATCGGGACGCACTTAAGCTGGAATTAACCTAAGCTTTCTAATGTCGGGGATAGTTGTGGTTGTGCGTTCGTGTGATGTCTGATCATGGGGCGCCTTCGCAATGGCCCGCCGGCAAATCGTTTGGTTTCTCGTTGGCTTTGCGGCTGCGACGCTCTATGGCGCGGCCCTCTCGCCGCCGTCCGCGCACGCCCAAGACTCCCCACAGCGGACCCGCGCCACCAATCCAAACGGTCCAAGCCAGCCGGGACGCGGCCCCCAGCAAGGTTCGTCCGATCTGGGAGACGGCTTTGCGGCGCCGGGCATTCCAGAACCCATTCCGGACGACGATCCAAGCCGGACGCCTGAAGAGCAGGACGGGCTCGATCCCGTTCCGGGCACGGGCCAGCGTCCCGTTGTGCAAGACGGCGACCCCAATTATCCGCCCGAGCCGGCGCAACCGCGCGACGGCATCGTCGATGTCGGCGAACCGCAAGCCCCTGCCGACGGCACGGATCCGACGGTCGTTGACACCCGCACCCTTGAAGAGATCGAGCCGTTCCAGGACCCGGGCGCTCGCCCAGATCCGCTGCTGTTCCAGATTGAAGATCTCGATCCCGTCCTCGACAACCGCGCGACGACGCGGCTGTTCCGGGGCGAACCCTATGATCCGCTGGGCATCAAAATCGGAAGCTTTATTCTGTTTCCGGAAGTGGAATTCAGCGGCGATTATTATTCCAACGTCTTCCGCTCGCCGTCGGCGAGATCCGATACCGCAGGCGAAGTGAGCCCGGCAGCGCGTCTGGTGTCGAACTGGTCGCAGCATGCCCTCGAGTTCCGGGCCGCGAGCCATCTTAGTTACTACAGCCAGTTCGATTCCGAGAACGACAAGGCTTACACGCTGGAAGCGCGCGGCCGCCTCGACGTCACACGGCGCACCAAAGTCGAGGCCCTGGTCAGCCACGACGTCGCGCAGGAGAGCCGATCGGCGCTCGATGCTAGTACCGTTGGCAGCCGGGCCGATGTTACGATCGATCGCGCGGAGGT
This sequence comes from Hyphomicrobium sp., assembly GCA_031365865.1. Lineage (GTDB taxonomy): Bacteria > Pseudomonadota > Alphaproteobacteria > Rhizobiales > Hyphomicrobiaceae > Hyphomicrobium_B. Next base: position 166,433 of record JANLYX010000065.1, read on the forward strand.
CACCGCCAATCATCGTTTCAATCGCTTAGGGTTGCAGTTTCGCGGCAGCGTGACGGATAACGCTTTCGGCGACACGCAGAACGCCGGTATCATCAGCAGCAATACCGATCGCGATTACAATGTCTTTGAAGAAACCGCACGCGCCAGTTGGGAATTCAAGCCGTCGCTGTCGGCGTTCGCGGAAGTGGCGGTCAACCAGCGCAATTACGATTCTGTCGCGAGCAGCGATCTGATCAACCGGACATCGACGGGCGAACGCTATCGCGCCGGTGTCGCCTTCGGGAATACCGGCCAGAAGCTGCGCGGCGAGGTCAGCCTCGGTTACGGCGTGCAAACGCCGGATGATGGCCGTCTCAAGAGCCTCGACGGGCTGATCATCGACGCCAACGCGACGTGGCGCCCGAGCGAACTCACGTCGCTCTTGTTCACCGCCAGATCGGACGTATCTGAAACAACGACAACCAACGTCGGCGGCGCCTTCTACCGGTTCTTGAGCGTCGAAGCTCGCCATTCGCTCCGCCGCTACGTCATCGCAACGGCCGGCTTGTCGTATGCGACGCAGGACAGCCAGGACGGCGTCATCGACGAAAATGAACTGCGCGCGACTCTCGGCCTTGAATATTACGTCAATCGCGAGGCTATGCTGTTTACGCGCTACGCCCACACCAATTTCGATGCGGTTGGTTCGCTTAGCGACTATCAGTCCGACGAAGTCAAAGTGGGACTGCGGATTAGACGGTAGAGAGCTCCCTCTCCCTCGGGAGAGGGCCGGGGTGAGGGGGCCGTTCTCGACGCCTCATTAAACTCCCCCTCACCCGTCGCGGAATAAAGAGCGGGCACATTACGGAATAAGCGGGCCGCGCCGGCCTCTCCCAAGGGAGAGGCGGAGTGCCGATCCCCTCGCCCTCGGGAGGGGCGGATCGCCTACATCAGTTTCTTGAGTTCTTCCCTCATCGCTGCCGCCAAATCCTTATCCTTATGCGCTAGAGCGTAGGCGATGTTGGCCGTCAGCCAGCCGATTTTCGAACCGCAATCATAAATCTTGCCGTCGAAGCGAACCGCCGAGAACGCCTGCTTGTGATCCTGCAACAAGCGGATCATGGCGTCGGTGAGCTGGATTTCTCCGCCCGCGCCTCGCTCTTGCCGACCGAGTAGCTCGAAAATTTCCGGCTGTAGGATATAGCGGCCGGTGATGTGCAAATTGGAAGGCGCGGTGCCGCGTTTTGGTTTCTCGACCATTTGCGTTATTGCCGTGACCTTGGCTTTGACGTCCGTGACGCCGACAATGCCGTACTGGTGGGTTTGATCATCGGGCACGGGCGCAACCGCAACCAGATTGCCGCCGGTTTGATCATAAGCCTCGATCATGTCCGTGAGACACGGCCGGGCGGCATGATGCAGCATGTCCGGCAAGAGCAGCGCGAAGGGTTCGTTGCCGACGAGTTCGCGGGCGCACCACACGGCGTGGCCTAGGCCAAGCGGGGCCTGCTGGCGGGTAAAACTGGTTTGACCGGCGCCGGGGAGATCGCGAGCCAGCAAATCCAATTCGCTCTTTTTGCCGCGCTCGCTCAAGGTTTGCTCGAGCTCGAATTGGCTATCGAAATGGTCTTCGATGACACCTTTGTTGCGACCGGTGATGAAAATGAAATGCTCGATGCCGGCTTCGCGCGCCTCGTCCACGACGTGCTGGATGACCGGACGGTCAACGACCGTTAGCATTTCTTTTGGCATGGCCTTGGTCGCTGGGAGAAATCGGGTTCCCAGACCCGCGACGGGGAATACGGCTTTGCGGATGCGCTTCTTTATCTGGGACATGGAAATTCTCTCTGTCGCGGAAAGGTGCTGTCAACGTGGAACTGATAACCGGTATGGTGTGTAAATTGAATAGGACGGGTGCGTGCAGAAAATATAACGCCCGGGACAGCTAAATTGTGCCGTTTTGGCGAGCGCGGCATTGCCAATCGGGGGTTTGACGTGTTCCGACCCGATGTCAGGATGCCGGTAAAACTCGAGGAGCTATCGTTAATGAGCGTTTTGGTCACCGGCGGCGCCGGTTATATCGGCAGCCATATGGTTTTGGAACTGCTCGACGCAGGCGAACAGGTTGTCGTGGTCGATAATTTGACCACGGGTTTTCGCTGGGCCGTTGATCCGCGCGCGACGCTGGTCGTCGGCGACGTGGCGGACGAAGATTTGGTGCGCACCGTCATCCGCAAGAATAAAGTCAGCTCGATCATCCATTTTGCCGGCTCGATTGTCGTGCCAGACTCGGTCGCCGATCCGCTTGGCTATTATCACAACAACACCGTTAAATCGCGGTCGCTGATGGCAACGGCCGTTGCAACCGGCGTCAAGCATTTCATTTTTTCTTCGACCGCCGCCGTTTACGGGAACCCGAAGGAAAACCCAGTTTCCGAACTCGCAACACCCGCACCGATGTCGCCGTATGGCTCGTCCAAACTCATGACGGAAGTGATGCTGGCCGACACGGCACGGGCCCATGATTTCCGGTTTGTGGCGTTGCGTTATTTCAACGTCGCCGGCGCCGATCCTGCCGGCCGGTCTGGTCAATCGACGCCCCGCGCCACCCATCTCATCAAAGTCGCGTGCGAGACGGCGCTGGGCAAACGCCCGCAGATGGAGGTCTTCGGCACCGACTATCCGACGGAGGACGGCACCTGCGTGCGCGACTACATTCACGTCAAGGATCTGGCCCGGGCGCATATGTCGGCGCTGGCGTATCTGCGCCAAGGCGGCAAGCCGGATATTTTCAATTGCGGATATTCGAAGGGCTATTCGGTCCACCAAGTCATCGCCGCCGTGAAGAAGGCTTCAGGGGTCGATTTCAAGGTTGTGCTGTCGCCGCGCCGTCCCGGAGATCCGGCAGCCATTGTGGCGGCGTCGGCCAAAATCCGCGAAGCCTTGGGTTGGAAACCGGAGCACGACGACCTCGCGAAGATCGTGACACAAGCCTTGGCTTGGGAAAAACGCGTCGATCGTCTGAAGGCGGCCTCTTGAAGCGGCTCCAGTCGTAAAAAAGCCCCGAATCGCAGCATCTTGACGGGCGGAGACACGTCTTCCACACGCGCTCCGCTTGGGTCATTTGCGGAGGGGACGTTGGCACGCTTCAAGGCTCTTCGATTTCGTAGCCTCGCTACTGTCATTCTGGCCGCCGCCATGGCGATGACGGCAAGTGGTGCCAACGCGGACGCTGGGTTTCAAAACTTCGTGGCCGGGCTTTGGCCCGATGCCAGCAAAGAGGGCATCAGCCGCGCGACGTTTGATTCGGCGCTTAACGGCATTACACCCGATCTCAGCCTGCCGGATCTCGAACTGCCAAGCAGGCCGCAAGTCGACAATTCTGGTCAAGCCGAATTCACCAAGACCGCAGCCGACTACATTCAAAAATCGTATATGGAAAATCTAAGCCAGCAAGGCCGGGTGTTTTTCAATCAGCACAAAGCGGCGCTGGGGCGTATCGAGCAAGCGACGGGCGTTGATCCTCATATTCTCGTCGCCATTTGGGGCCGGGAAACGGCTTACGGCTCCTACAAACTTCCGCACGACGCCATCAAGGTACTCGCAACGGAAGCTTATCTCGGGCGCCGTAAGGACATGTTCCGTGTCGAACTCATCGCCGCAATGAAAATGCTGGAGATGGGAATTCCGCGTTCCGACATGCGCTCGTCTTGGGCGGGCGCGGTTGGGCTGACGCAATTCATGCCGTCGGAATATCTCAAGTACGCGGCCGATGGCGACGGCGATGGCAAGGCCGATATCTGGCGTTCGATTCCCGATGCGCTCGCGTCGGCGGCGCGCCAGCTCGAAGGTAAAGGCTGGAAGCGCGGCGAAGGCTGGGGCTATGAGGTTCGCCTTGGCGCCAAAGCCGATTGTTCGCTCGAGGGCCCGCCGGACGAACGCCCAATCGCCGATTGGGTCGCGATGGGATTTACGCGCAGCAACGGCAAACCATTTAGCGCCGCCGAACTCAAGCAGAGTGCTTATCTGATGATGCCGGCAGGAACCAACGGACCGGCCTTTCTGGCGCCGGAAAACTTTAAAGTCATCCGCCTCTACAACACGTCCGATTTGTATGCGCTGTTTGTCGGCCACTTATCGGATCGCATCCGGGGCGGCGGCGATTTTGCGTCTCCCTGGGCCAAGTACGAGCAACCCAAGACCAAGACCGTTCATGATCTGCAGGTTCGGCTAAAGGCGCTTGGGTTTCCGATGGACAAGACAGATGGCAAGATCGGCTCAAATACCCGCAAACAAATCGGCCTCTATGAAAAAGCCAATGGCCTCAGAATCGATTGCTGGCCATCGGATTCTGTCCTCGCGCACGCCAATAGCAATGCCCGGAAATAACGACATACGGGCTGGCTTGCCTGTTTGGATACGCGTAAACTTACATTTCCACCCCCTCACCCCGACCCTCTCCCCAGGGGGAAAGGGAGATGCGAGAAGCTAACACCTTCGATGCGCAAATTGAATCAGCTCCTGACAGCGGCGGCCGCGCTTTTCGTGGCGGTCATGCTTGCCGTGCCGGGTGCGCGCGCGGCGGACGATGATCAGAGCGCCAGTTTCCTGACCCCGTTTCCCGATGGCGACGTTTATCAATTGACTGTCATTGGCGACACATTCGCGAGCGGTTTGCTCTCGGGCCTGGTCGAGGCCGCCGGCACCGACGCGCGCCTCAATATCCAAAAGAAGGTGCGGGGCGTCGAAGGCGTCATGAGCGGCGATTTCGAAGCCAAGATGCGGGAGCTTGACGAGGCCACGGCCAAAGAGCCGATGAATATTGGTGTCGTCATGGTCGGCGAGGATGATCGCGTCGCGCTCAAGGGCACGTCGAGCAAGAAACTTGTGGCGATCGGCAGCGCCGAATGGAAGGCCGAATATACCCGCCGCATCGATCGCTTGATGAAGTCGGTGAAACGCAAGAACGCGGCGATCTATTGGGTCGGATTACCGACCTTGTCGCGCACAGATGCCAACGAACAAGCGCAGATGATGAATGAAATCATGCGCGAGCGCGCCTACCTCAACGGCTTCAAATTCATCGATGCGTTCGCGGGATTTTCAGACGAGCTTGGTGCTTATTCCGCTTATGGCCCCGACCTCGCCGGCAAGATAAGGGTTTTGCGCGATGGCGACGGCGTCCATTTTACCGAAGCTGGTAATCGCAAGCTGGCGCATTTCGTGGAAAAAGAATTGCGGCGCGACCTGGCCCAGGCGAAAGGCGAACGCGCCGTGCCCTTGCTGGGTTCAGACGCCGAACAGGCCAAAATAAGCCCCGAGAAAGCTGCGGCGGCATCGCCTGCAACACCGTCTGCATCCTCGACCGCGCCCAATGGTGCGCCTACTGCCGCGCGCGATACCTCGGGCGTTAAGATCATTCGCGCCGAAGGGCCGCCGGGCGCGCCGCCAAGTGCCGATGCGTCGGGCGATCAGAAAGCCGACAGCGGCAAGGTTACGTTCAAGGTTGCGGGGGCAAGCGGCCGCGATGAGACGGCGGTGGTCGAAATCTTGCGGCCGGCCATTCCAGCGTCCGTCGTGGCCTTGATGGCGCGGCGCGAGGCCGCCGGGCAAGGCGGCGATCTGCTCATTGACCAGATTTCCGGTGGATTGACGTTGATGAATTCCATCACCCCGGCTGGCAATAAAAACCGGGGCAAGCTGGCGCCGTCGCAAGCGCCTTACTTCCGATTGCTCGTCAAGGGCGAGCGGCTCAATCCGAAGCCCGGCCGCGCCGACGATACGAGTTGGCCGGTCAAGGGTGGCGCTGCAAGCGATGCGGCCCCTGATACTCCGGCAAAGGCCGCTGCCGGCACCGGACCCAAACGCTAACAAAGCCGTGCGACAAGCTTTCGTTTACGAAGCACCAACCAATCTGCCGCATATTATCACCTGCGCAACAGCTTGGCAGCCAGCGCGTACGCACCTGTGCAAACTTAAGTCGTAACCGGCCAACGCAGGTTTGAGACGTAAAATGGATGCGGTTGTTCATGGTATCGGCCGGCAATTTCGCCGCCGGCTGGAGCTGGAGATTGGCTTGGTTGCGGACGCCGGCAACGAACGGCTATGCCAACTTCTCGAGCATTGCAGCGATGAAGCGATATACGCCGCCCAGATCTGCGCGGTTATATTAAGTTTGGTCAACCTGCAAAAGAGCGAGGGCCGCGTGCTTTGCCCTCCAGGATTCGAGCTTTACGAACCCGGAGATTTTTCGGCGTTATCCGCGCTTATTGAAGCGCGCAACACGGGCTTATTTTCCGATCGGTTCGTTTCGGCTTATCGCGGACTGCGTCACTACCTCGATGTCGGACGAGGCTTGGTGCCGGCCTTTCTCAATCAGTCATCGCCCGCGCGCTATCCGGCGGCCAAGGACGTCGACGAGCTTGTCGTTGCCATACAGACCGCTGCGGTCTTTTGCGATCTTCTGCTCGGCGAACTTGCGTTGCGATCCGCGGAATTGACAGACAAAGCGTCATCGGCTCAGTTGAACGATGTTCGTATGTGGCTCGAGCGGGTGCGCTATGGCGAGAACATTTGTATTCGCGGCCCATCGATTGCGTTGCCGGAAATTTTTTTGCGGGCCGAGCGCGGCGAAAGCCAGCGCGTGCCGGTCGCTCTACCGGCGACGTTGATATGCGGCGATATGATCCGCGACGTGACCGTTCGCGATATTTCGGTTGGGGGATGCAGACTGGACGGCGTGGCGCGGCTTGCGCGCGGGGCAAAGGTCGAAGTATCGTTGCCATATGAGCGCGGTCTCTATGGCGAGGTGCGCTGGGCCGACGGCGATGCTGCCGGCATCAAGTTTTTCGAGCGTCTGAAGACGGATGATCCACTGCTTAGAGGGAATTCGGCTGCGCCGCGCGAGCAAATGCGAGGGCCCGCCGAGCCCGGCGCAGCGCATAAAGCCGCGTCGCGCTAGCCTACCTCACGCCCGGGCGCAAACGGGCGATAGAGGCGGCGAACTTGGCTGGCAAGAATCTTTCTGACGTAAGCTTTGTAATTTCAAGCCTTAAAGAAATTCGTGATCCGGAACGCGCGAATATCGCGCACGCAGCCTGCGAACCACTGCAAGGACTTCAACGCATTCATGGCTTCGAACAGGTTAGCCAAGTCTTCCCGTTCGCATACGTAGACACTGCTTGGATTCGCTCGAATCCAAGGCGCTCGAGTGCTTCGCCAATGTCCGAGTAGGCCTGAGATACGCCTTTAGGATGTTTGCGCTTGGTGTCTTCAACAACGAGGTCGAAGGCTATCGCGAACATCAGCGGGCCAGAGGATCGTCAAGTGCGTCGCTCAGAGAATAGTCGAGTTCCTCGCTAGATTCGACAATGCGGATTCGTAATTTCACGCTCGGTCCAGACGAAGGTTCGCAAACACTTATAATCTCATAGACCGGCCCGACATGCCCAAACGTCCGGAACGTGCCGACGAGCGAGTCGAGCGGCACGACAATTTTCCGGTCCGATGTCACGGTTACGTTCATGACGGCAGATTGATCCCAAATTCTGTTCGTGTCTACCTTGGAAGCGTCGTCGCGCCCATCAGGAATTGGTCGATTGATGCGGCGGCCTGGCGGCCTTCGCGGATGGCCCACACGACCAGAGATTGGCCGCGCCGGATATCTCCCGCGCAGAACAACTTCGGCGAAGTGGCGAGCTTGTAGGTCTTGTCGTTGGCGTCGAGGCCCTTGAAGCGGCCGCGCGCGACCACGGGTAAGCTAAGCTCCTTGACGACGTCGTTCTCGATTGGCCCGGAGAACCCCATCGCGAACAGCACGAGGCCGGCGTCGAGCGCGCCCTCGGTGCCCTTGACCGGCTGCATGTTGGAATTGACGCGGGTGTAGTGCAGCTTTTTGACTTTGCCGTCCTCGCCAGAGAAGCCGGTCGTCGAGATCGCATACTCGACCTTGGCGCCTTCGGCCTGGCTGGAGGAGACGCGCAGCTTCATTGGCCAGTGCGGCCATGACATGGCTTTGTTCTCCTTGACCGGCGGCTCGGGCATGATCTCGAGTTGGGTGACGCTCTTGGCGCCTTGGCGGAACGAGGTGCCGATGCAGTCGGAGCCGGTATCGCCGCCGCCGATGACGATGACGTGTTTGCCTAAAGCGGAAATCTCGTAGGTTTTCGGCTTTTGGGCCTCGCCGGCGACGCGCTTGTTCTGTTGCGGCAGGAAGTCCATGGCGTAGTGGATGCCATCGAGATCGCGGCCCGGCGACTTGGCGAAGAAGTCGAACGGATTTTCAGAGCCGGTTGTGATCAGCACGGCGTCATGCTTGCCTTCGAGATATTTGGCCGACAGATCCTGGCCAACGTGGACGCCGCAATGGAAGGTGACGCCTTCGGCTTCCATCTGTTTGACGCGGCGGGCGACGATGTCCTTTTCCATTTTGAAATCGGGGATGCCGTAGACCAGCAAGCCGCCGGGCCGCGCGTTCTTTTCATAGACGTGGACGTCGTGACCGGCGCGCCCCAGTTGCTGGGCCGCGGCAAGACCGGCGGGGCCGGAGCCGATGATGGCGATCTTCTTGCCGGTCTTTTTTTCCGGCGGCCGTGGCAAGATCCAGCCTTCCTTGAAGGCGCGCTCGGCAATCGCGTACTCGATGGTTTTGATGGTGACCGGCTTGTCGTCGATATTCAACGTGCAGGCGGCTTCACACGGCGCCGGGCAGATGCGGCCCGTGATCTCGGGGAAGTTATTGGTCGAGTGCAGGTTGCCGGCCGCCTCTTTCCAGTCGTCGTGATAGACGAGGTCGTTCCAGTCTGGGATCTGATTGTTGACCGGGCAACCCGTATGACAAAAGGGGATGCCGCAATCCATGCAGCGGCTCGCCTGTTTCTTGACGTCGCCTTCAGCCAGCGGAACGACGAATTCCTGCCAGTGTTTGACGCGCTCTTCCGCCGGCTTATAGGTCCGGTCGGCGCGGTCGAGTTCCAGAAATCCAGTCGGCTTGCCCATTTGGTGTCTCGTCTAATCTTGCGAGTAGCTCGCTGGTTGAACTGGGGCGACCCAATTCACTTTCCTAATTCTTGGCAGATAGTTGGCGTTGGCGTATGCGATGCTCTTCTATGACCGTCAGCTTTCCAATAAGGCTTGTGCCAAGCGCGTCAACTCTTTCGCATAAAATAGGGATCGCATGCGATATCCCTCCGTGGAAGCTGTCGATATCAGCAATGACGATGCCAACGGCCGGCAAACCATGTCTAATGGTTAAATTGCCAAAGTCGCGGTCTTCCGTGATCACGATGCGTCCGTCATCTGTCGCCGTTTTCAGAACGATCTCGTCGGGTTGCGAGCGGCAAATTTCGCTGGCCCAAACGACATCATGGCCTTTCGCCCTGAGGGCTAATATGAGCCTTTCCGGCAAACATTCGTCCACCAGAAATCGCATGAGCTACTCCGCGGCGGTAATGAGCCGCTCGTTGGCGAGGAAATCAGCGGCAAACGATTGGGCCGCATGGATATCTTCGCGCATGAGTGTTGGATACTCGGTCAATAGCTCATCGACGGTCGTACCTTTTCCGAGCCATCTTAAAATTGTCTCAACTGGAATTCGCGTACCCCGAATGACGGGTTTCCCCGACATGATTTTGGGGTCCCAAACGATGCGATCGTGTGTCATGTCTTAGCCTCCATTCCTAGTCGGCGCTGATGTGTTCGTGTGGCATTTCATCGGCTCCAGGGTTGTTTCGTGCAAGTCGAAACTGTGCGAGTGCTTGAACCAACCGATCTTCAGGCTCGCACTCATGTATTCGATCAAAATCTCTTACCGCCGACTTGATAAAGTTGACCGTCTTCGCCATGGTTTGCGACCATCCATAACTTCATTCCGATCATTTGATCGACGTTATCCGGAAGGGCGACGCAGGAACCCTCAAGTTTGACTGTTACCGCGCCCATGAGATTGCCGCTAACATTCTCGAGAACATCTAACCTGACAGAGAAGCTCGGCACCAAAATGTTGAATCTTCGGTCAGCTGCTTGGCGGGCCTCAATTTCTGTTATGCGGCCGAAAAAGGCCAACAAAGGTGGCTTGGTTGCTTTCGCCACATCTGGGTCTACGCCCAACAGCGTCAAGCCAGCAAAACAGGCAAACGCGGGAGTGCCTAAAAAAACCATTGCGCCAAGGCCTACAATTATGCGGAACGGTTTCATGTTCGCAATTGTGCCTTATCGCTGACTTCCCTCGCCTTCTCCAGTTCCGTCAACGCCCGGCGGTATTCCACCGGCATGACTTTCTTGAACTTCGGCAGGAAGGCCGCGAAGTCTTTGAGGATCGCCTGCGCCGTTTTCGAGTTGGTGTAGTGGGCGTGGCGGGAAATGAGGGCATGCAGGCGCTCGGCATCCTGATCGCGCATGTCGCCCATGACGTCGGCCAGTTTGCGGGTGACGGCGTCGCCGTTGGTTTTCGACAGCGTGTCGATCAACGCTTCGTCGGCCGCGAAGTCTTCGATTTTGACCATTTCCTTGTTCAAGCGGGTTTCGAAATCGCCCTTCTCATCCAGCACATAGGCGATGCCGCCCGACATGCCGGCGGCGAAGTTGCGCCCGGTCGGGCCAAGCACGACGACCACGCCGCCGGTCATGTATTCGCAGCCATGATCCCCGGTGCCTTCGACAACCGCATAAGCGCCGGAGTTGCGAACAGCGAAGCGTTCGCCTGCGACGCCGCGGAAATAGCACTCACCCAAAATTGCCCCGTACAACACGGTGTTGCCGACGATGATGCTCTGTTCCGGCGTGATGCCGGATTTGGGATCGGGGCGCACGATCAGCTTGCCGCCTGACAAGCCCTTGCCGACATAGTCGTTGCCCTCGCCGCACAGATCGAGGGTGACGCCGGCGGCGGCCCAAGCGCCGAAGGCTTGGCCGGCAGTGCCCTTGAAGGATAGCCAGATGGTATCTTCAGGCAGACCCGCATGACCGTAACGCTTGGCGACTTCGCCCGATAGCATGGCGCCGGTCGAACGGTTGACGTTATGAATCGCGATCTCGGCCTTGACCGCCTTCTTGCTGTCCAATGCTGGTTTGGCGATCTTCAGAAGTTCGTTGTCGAGAACTTTGTCGAGGCCGTGATCCTGACGCTCGCTGTTAAAGATCGCGACGCCTTTCGGCACTGACGGGCGATGGAACAATTTCGAGAAGTCGAGGCCGCGCGCCTTCCAATGTTCGATGGCGCGTTCTTTGTCCAAGAACTCGGTGTGGCCGATCATGTCGGAGAAGGTACGGAAGCCGAGCGCCGCCATGATCTCGCGCACCTCTTCGGCGACGAAGAAGAAGTAGTTGATGACGTGTTCGGGTTTGCCAGTAAATCTCGCGCGCAGGACTGGGTCCTGCGTTGCGACGCCAACCGGGCAGGTGTTGAGATGGCACTTGCGCATCATGATGCAGCCAGCGGCAATCAATGGCGCGGTCGCAAAGCCGAACTCGTCCGCGCCAAGCAGCGCGCCGACGATGACATCGCGGCCTGTCCGCAAGCCGCCGTCGACTTGCACGGCGATGCGGCCGCGCAAGCGATTGAGCACCAAGGTCTGATGAGTTTCGGCGAGGCCGATCTCCCACGGCGAACCCGCGTGCTTGATGGACGTCAAGGGTGACGCACCCGTGCCGCCTTCATAGCCGGCAATCGTGACGTGATCGGCGCGGGCTTTGGCGACACCGGCCGCAACCGTGCCGACGCCAACTTCCGAGACCAGCTTGACGGAGACATCGGCACGCGGATTGACGTTCTTCAAATCGAAGATGAGCTGGGCCAGATCCTCGATCGAATAAATGTCGTGATGCGGTGGCGGCGAAATCAGGCCAACACCGGGCGTCGAATGACGAACGCGAGCAATCGTGGCGTCAACCTTGTGGCCGGGCAACTGACCGCCTTCGCCGGGCTTTGCGCCCTGCGCCATTTTGATTTGCATCATGTCGGAGTTGGCGAGGTATTCAGCGGTAACCCCGAAGCGGCCGGACGCAACCTGCTTGATCGCCGAGCGCATGCTGTCGCCATTGGCCATCGGCTTGAAGCGGTCGCTCTCTTCGCCGCCTTCGCCGGTGTTGGATTTACCGCCAATGCGATTCATGGCGATGGCAAGCGTGGTGTGGGCTTCGCGCGAGATCGAGCCAAAGCTCATGGCGCCGGTCGAAAATCGCTTGACGATTTCAGCAGCTGGCTCGACGTCGTCGATCGCAACCGGCTTGCGTCCCATGGCTTCAGCTTGGCGAATGCGGAACATGCCCCGCATCGTCATCAGCTGCTCGGATTGATCGTCAATGGATTTTGCGAAGTCGCGATATTTCTGCGGGATCTTGCCGCTCATCGCATCCTTGTTATCGGTGCCCCGGACAGCATGTTGGAGATTTGCGACCGTATCTGGCCGCCACATATGGGCTTCGCCGCGGATGCGGAACGCGTAATCGCCGCCGACGTCGAGGGCGTTTTCAAGGACGGGGACGTTGCCAAACGCGGACTTGTGACGCTCGACGGTTTCGCGCGCGATCTCGCGCAGGCCGATGCCTTCGATCTGGGTGTGCGTGCCGGTAAAATACTTGGCCACGAAGCTCGTGCGCAGGCCGATGGCGTCGAAAATCTGGGCGCCGCAATACGACTGGTAAGTCGAGATGCCCATCTTGGCCATGACCTTCAGCATGGCTTTGCCAAGAGCCTTGATGAAGCGCTTCTTGACGTCGTCCTTGCTGACGTTTTCTCCAAGGTCCGGCAGCATGGTGTAGAGGGTTTCGAACGCGAGATAGGGATTGATGGCTTCCGCGCCGTAGCCGGCGAGCGTGCAGAACTGGTTGACCTCGTAGGCTTCGCCGGTTTCGATGACGAGGCCGACAGAGGTTCGCAAGCCCTGCTTGATCAGGTGATGATGGACGGCGGACGTCGCGAGCAGTGACGGTATCGGAATTCGGTCCGGGCCGGTGGCTCGGTCGGAAAGAATGACGATGTTGTATTCGCCCGAGCGCACGAACTCTTCGGCTTCCGCGCACACGCAATCGAGCGCTGGTCCCATGCCGGCTTCGCCCTTGTCTGCCGGATAGCTGATGTCGATGGTGACGGATGAAAAGTTGTTGTCCTTGACGGCGCCGATACCACGGATGCGCTCGAGGTCTTCGTTGGTCAAAATAGGTTGGTCGACTTCGAGGCGCTTTTCCTTCGACGTGCCTTCGAGATCGAGAATATTGGGCCGCGGGCCGATGAACGAGACGAGGCTCATCACCAGTTCTTCGCGAATGGAATCGATCGGCGGGTTGGTGACCTGCGCGAAGTTCTGCTTGAAGTAGCTGTGCAGCAGCTTGGATTTCGACGACAGCGCGGAGATCGGCGCGTCGTTGCCCATCGAGCCGACGGCCTCCATGCCGGTCTCGGCCATCGGCGCCATCAGAAACTTCAAGCTCTCCTGGGTGTAGCCAAAGGTCTGCTGAAGATCCAACAGCGCGATGTTGGTTTTGGCGGTCGGCCGCTTCGGAGGCAACGGCAAATCGGCGACTTTGATTTGGGTGCTCTTCAGCCACGTCTCGTAAGGATGGCTGGCGGAGATCTCGGACTTCAATTCGTCGTCCGAAACGATCCGGCCCTTTTCGAGATCGATGAGCAGCATCTTACCGGGCTGCAAGCGCCACTTCTTGACGATGTTTTCTTCGCCGACCGGCAGCACGCCAGATTCCGACGACATGATGACGACGTCGTCCTTGGTGACGAGATAGCGCGCGGGCCGCAGGCCATTGCGATCAAGCGTCGCGCCGATCTGACGGCCGTCGGTGAAGGCCATCGCAGCCGGGCCGTCCCACGGCTCCATCAGACAGGCGTGATATTCGTAGAAGGCCCGGCGCTTGCCGTCCATCATCGGATTGCCGGCCCAGGCTTCGGGAATGAGCATCATGGCGGCGTGCGAGAGCGAATAGCCGCCCATGGTCAGGAACTCGAGCGCATTGTCGAAGCAGGCGGTGTCGGATTGGCCTTCGTACGAGATCGGCCAGAGCTTGGAAATGTCGTTCCCGAATAACGCTGATGACACCGACGCTTGGCGCGCTGCCATCCAGTTGACGTTGCCGCGCAGCGTGTTGATCTCGCCGTTGTGGGCAACCATGCGATAGGGATGCGCAAGTTTCCAGGACGGGAACGTGTTGGTCGAAAACCGCTGATGCACCAGCGCCAGCGCCGAGGTCAGCCGTTCATCGGACAAGTCCTTGTAATAGGCCTTGACCTGGAACGACAGGAACATGCCCTTGTAGACGAGCGTGCGCGTCGACAGGCAAACCGTGTAATGGCCGATGTCGCGGCCCTTGTAGGCGTCGTGAACCGCATTGGAGACGACCTTGCGCACCAGGTATAAACGGCGCTCGAACTCGTCTTGATCCTTGACGATCTTGGGCCGTCCGACAAACACCTGACGATGCACCGGTTCGGTGCCCTTGACCAATTCCGACAGGCAACTGTTGTCGACCGGAACGGAGCGCCAGCCAAGAAGCTCGAGGCCTTCTTCCTTCAGGCAGCGCGCCCACACCCGCTCGCAGTGCGCGCGTAGACGCTCGTCCTGCGGCAAAAATACGTGGCCGACGGCATAGCTACCGGGCTTGGGCAACTGAAAGCCAAGAGCCTTGGTTTCCGCGGCTAGAAACTCATGCGGGATTTGAATCAGAATACCGGCGCCGTCGCCCGACAACGGATCGGCGCCGACCGCGCCGCGATGTTCGAGGTTATGAAGGACGTCGAGCGCGTCGGAGACGATTTTGTGCGATTTGCGGCCTTTGAGATCGACAATGAAGCCGACGCCGCAGGCGTCGCGCTCGTGTGATGGGTCGTAGAGGCCCTGCGCAACGGGACGGCCGGACGCGTCGTACATCTCGTCGTCGACTGGCGGCAGTATTCCTTCACTCATGTTTCGTCCTCGGTGCCGCGCAGGGCGTCGTCAGTTTTATCGCTGGTTGGGCCGCTTTGCCGGCCGCACTTTGGTTCGTGCTGGCGGCCTTGAAGTATTTAAGCCGGTTGGCTGAGGTCTGTCTCGGCCGCTGGGACACATGCATCGGCGTGTTTTCGTTTTGCCGCCGGAGATTGGGTCATCCGGCAATGCCGGCAATGCCGTTTTGGGCCGAATATTTGCGGCGTCTCACGCACAACCAATCCCTGTCTCATCGCCGCTTGAATCTCCAACCTGCACGTCGCGTTCGCCAAACGTTTGGGCTTAGGCTTATGCAACATCCGCAGCCGCAATTGCTGCCGCCCTCAGGGTCTCGACAAAGGACAGCATTGTTGACCTATATGATGAATTCTACAGATTTCAAGGTTGGGCACAAGCGGGAACACCGGCAATAGGCTACGGTTATTTTTAAAACAATTTTTGTGACTTATCGCAATATTATTACTTTCCCTGCGACGGGCCGACGATTGCCAACTCAATCGAACGAACGGGCGAATTGCGCGTTGTTCCGCCAGACGCCGATGGCATTTCTTCGAAAGGCCCTAAGACATGAAAATCATGACACTGGCAATGATCGCCGCCGGAGTGCTGACAGTGGCAGAGCTACCACCCGCCGCCAACGCCCAATCGGCGCCCGAGCCCAACCCGCCGGGAGACATCGTTCCGGCGCCCAATGCCGCTCCTGACAAAAAAGACAATCCAAAAGAGCCGGCCAACAAAGAGGGCATGGTGGTCAAGCCACCAACCGGCGTCGATCCGGACATCGTCAAGCCGATGCCGCCAGTTGACAGCAACATGCCGGTCATCAAACCCGAGCAGCCTGATGGAACGCCCGGTGCCGCCCCGGCTCCAAAGCCGAAGTAATGCACAATGCGGTATGTGGGACGATGGCTGGCTTGGCCGTTCTTCTCTTCTCAGCGCGGCCAAACCATGCTCACCTTACAGCAGAAAATCGCTCTGCGTTACGAACACGCTCGCCGTCATTTTGACCGAGATGGCGAACTCGCCGTTGTCGAAGCCGCCGTTGTGATTGGCGTCGACGCCGACGGTCGAGTAATTGATGCCGCCCGAGGTGACATTCTGGATGACGATATCGGCCGCCGTTAAATGCAGGGCGGTCAGATCGATCTTGTCGCTGCCGCCCTCGAAGTCCTGGATGAAGTCGCGCACCGATCCGGCGGTCACCGGGCTGTCGCCGAGCCCTGAGAACGCAAAACGATCCGCGCCCGCGCCGCCGAACAAAGCGTCGATGCCGGTACCTGATCCGCCATAAAGAATGTCGTTGCCGATCCCGCCATACAGCGTGTCATTGCCGAGGCCGCCGAACAGCACGTCGTCGCCGCCGTTGCCTGTCAGCGTGTTGGTGCCGTCATTGCCGTAGATGTAATTGTTGACGGCGTCGCCCGTGGCGTTGATGGCGGCCGCGCCGGTCAGCACGATGTTCTCGATGTTGGCGCCGACAGTGTAGGTGAAATCGGCGTAGACGGTGTCGTTGCCCGCGCCTGCTGCTTCCACCACCGTGTCGGTGGCGTCGATGACGTAGGTATCGTTGCCAGCGCCACCTTGCAGATTGTCCGCGCCCGCGCCGCCCGCCAGGATGTCGTTGCCGTTACCGCCGAACAACGCGTCGATGCCGCCGTCGCCGGTCAAGGTATCGTTGCCGTCGAGGCCGAAGAGCGTGTTGGCGCCGGCGTTGCCGTGAATGATGTTGTCGAGCGCGTTGCCGGTGCCGTTGATCGACGCCGTGCCGGTTTGCGTCAGGTTCTCGACGTTGGCGAGCAGCGTGTAAGTGAAATCCGCATTGACCGTATCGGTGCCGGCGTTCAGCGCTTCGCTGATCGTGTCCGTGGCGTCGATAAAGTAGATGTCATTACCCGCCCCACCTTGCAGGTTGTCCGCGCCAAGCCCGCCGGTCAGGGTGTCGTCGCCACCGTCGGCGATCAACGTATCGTTGCCCGCGCCGCCGTCGAGGACGTTGTTGCCGGCGTTTCCGAGGATGACATTGTCGAGCGCATTGCCTGTGCCGTTGATGGCGGCGGTGCCGGTCAGCGTCAGGTTTTCGATATTGGCGCCGAGCGTCCAGGTGATCGCGGATTCGACCGTATCGATGCCGCCGGTGGCTGCGACCGCGTTGGTCTCGGTCGTGACGTCCGCGATGTTATCGACGACGTAGGTATCGTTGCCGTCGCCGCCGGTCATCGCGTCCGCGCCGAGCGCGCCGTTGAGCCGGTCGTTACCGTTGCCACCAAACAGCGTATCCGCGCCATCGCCGCCGTTGAGCGTGTCGTTGCCGTCGAGGCCGGAGAGCGTATTGGCGGCGCTGTTGCCGATGATGACGTTGTCGAGCGCGTTGCCGGTGCCGTTGATCGCGGCGGTGCCGGTGAGGGTGAGCTTTTCAAAATTGGCGAGCAGCGTGTAGGTAAAATCCGCATTGACCGTATCGGTGCCGGCGTTCAGCGCATCGCTGATCGTATCCGTGGCATCGATAAAGTAGATGTCGTCGCCCGCCCCGCCCTGCAGGTTGTCTGCGCCAAGCCCGCCGTCGAGAATGTCGTTCCCGCCATTGCCGATGAGGGTGTCGTTGCCAACGCCGCCGTAAAGCTTGTCGTCGATGGCGCTACCTGTGAGGGTGTCGTTACCCAAGAAGCCATTGTGGGTTTCGAACGTGCCGTTTGCGTCGCTATCAACTAGCTGGTCGGTGATTGCGCTGCCGGCATTCCTAGTTGTGAACGACTCAGTGTTTGCTATCCCGGCGACGAAACTAGTTAGTTCGCTTGTGGAGCTTCCATCTGCGAAGAACGTACGAATATCGTTGGTGACCAATTGCCCTAAAACATCAGTGATGGAAGAATACTCGAAAACTTTAAGGCCTGTAACGAGGGACGTCGCCGTCTGCAAGAATTCGCCGGTCAATGGTGACTGGGTTACGTTCCAAGACAAACTGCCGGGACCGATTAGATCCGGATTAGAGCTACCGCTCGGCACCTTGCCTGTGTTGTACGAGTATGTCGGGATTCCCAGTCCTTCAGGCACCGTAGGCCCTATGAAAGGTGCCCCTTTCGTATCGTATGCTTGCGGAGTGATTCCGAAACTTATCAATGAATCGGAGAGATATCTATAGAATAAGGGGGTATGTGCGTCGTTGTTGACACCTAGTCCCTGCCATTTGAAGTGACCAATTTCGTGAATAAGAATGTTTAAGTCCGGCTTTCCTGTATTTGCCGGATTAATGAAAATTGCTGGCGCCGCGTCGGGTTTATTCTGTTGATGCCCGTGTAAATTTGAGAGAACACTATTTATGTAATTTCTGTTGCCAAGTGATAGGGTTGCACTGTTCGGATTATCTGTTACCACATTAATTGGCGATCCATTGTTTGTGGTAAAATTTAGGTAGCCTTGTGCGACAGCACCCGCGGCATTGTACTCATCGATCAGAGATTGGACAAACGTGGAATTCAGAGCATTTGGGTCGACAGCTAATACGGCCATGATACCATCCTCCTGCTTTTACAAAACCAATTTCGATCAGCCCGCTCGTTGTCCTCAACTCTTCACGCGTCTAAGAATTCCAAAAATCAATTCTTGCCGGTCATCGGAACTGCGACACCCTGTTTGCGCAAAGCTCGTAAATTCAATATCAAACGACACCTCGCAATTAAAACTCTGAGAAGTGCTGTTTATGTTCGATATCACCAGGCGGTTCGGAGCAAACCAGTCCCATCGGCCTTCCCAACGTACTCCATGGCCGCTCGCCAACTCTGATACATCGAAGTTTCCGTCTTCGGTAAAACACCAGTCTTGGGTGGCCTGCGGTCCAACATGCCGCCGCCAACAACCTATTAACAACGACTTGTCACCTCTTTTGCCAAAGAACCCCGATAAACGTTCCTGGTGAATTAATCCCGCACTGAGTTTTACACTTATACATTCCGCTAGGGTCACATAAGAAACTACGCTTTCTCTGCAATTTTGTTGCGCGCCTTCGGCGGCAAACGACCAGTACTCTGAAAGCCAATGATGCCCGTCCGCTTCAAGATTGGCGCAAGAGGTCCGTGCATTTTGGTCTTTTTCTTTGGCGCAAACGACTTCAGTGTTGAACGAAGGCAACTCCAATTGGGATTCGGCGGCGCTGCCTAACGCTGCAGCAAAAAGCGCCGTCGAGAAAAATACGTTCATTGCTTGCCTCACGTATTCAAGGCGCAATAGAGTTCGGTAGAGAACTTTACTGCGGGCGCGGCGCAAAGTTCGCCATAAGTGTTTATCGTTCGTCCGAGATTTTTCAATGAACTCCATCCGCATCCCCATTCCTCGACGCTCCGGTGTCGGCAAATCTTGGGGCCAGATTGAGGTTCAGGGGATTTTGGCTGCGGCGGGTTAGATGGCGGAGTGCATAAGAGAAAGGATAATCCGTCTGCATAATAACCACGAGCGGGGGGGGGGTGCGTCTACAACGATTTTCGCGAAGGACCTGTACCGGCTCGGGCGGAAAGTCGTCGTCAAACTGTTTTAACCGGGCCGCAAACCCGCTTCTCACGCCGCCAATTTGAATTCCGCTGAACAACGTGTCGGCGCAGCCGTCCGTTGCCCGCCAATTGTGTGTTGGGGCTCTGTATTCTGAAGCCCAATAAAAAGGGCGAAGACGGAGGCCGCCTTCGCCCGATTTTTTATCCACGCGTTTGAGATTCAGTGTCTGCAGTGCACCGTGAAGGACGCTGCACTGGGCAGGGAATGACGGTTGAATTTTTGTTAGCTTGCGATCTGTTTGACGCTGCCGGTGCTGGTGATTTCGACCTGGCGCGGTTTCATGCGTTCCGGCAAGTTCCGCACGAGGTCGATATTCAAGAGGCCGTTTTCAAAGCCGGCGCCCTTGACGTCAACGTAGTCCGCGAGCTGATAGCGGCGCTCGAACGCGCGGGCCGCGATGCCGCGATGCAGATAGGTCTTTTCTTCGACTTCCGGTTTCTTTTCACCAGAGACCGTCAAAGTTGTTTCCTTGACCTCGATCTTGAGTTCGCCGGGTTTGAAGCCGGCCACCGCCATCGTAATGCGGTATTCGTTTTCACCCGTCCGTTCGATGTTGTAGGGCGGAAAACCGCCTTCGCTATCGAATCCCGCGCTCTGGTCGAGCATCTGGAACAGCCGGTCGAAACCAATGGCCGAGCGATAGAAGGGGGTTAAATCTGTTTGGCGCATAGTTTAAGTTCTCCATGATGAAGCAACATGTGTTTGCCTGCCTTTTAAGGGCCAGGCGGTTGGTCGCGCTCCCAAAGTCCGGCGAGCGCAAAGGTTAGGTAAGCAGGGTTTGTTGGGGTTCAAGAGCTACGCACTCGGAATTGCAGGACCATTGCTCAACCACTGCGCAACCACAGTGTCTCCGGGCAGCGCTTTCGTTTATGATGCCTTGCAAATGGCCCCCGGGGGCGGGCTGCTAGACGGCGGATGGGGTACGTCATGACGTTGGTATCATTAGCGATCAATCCGGTGCCGGCGGGCGCAACCGTCGCCATGATGGAGGGCTACGACAAAACGAAATTGCGCTATGCGCGCTGGGACGCGACGCGTGGTCCCTTGCTAGGCACGGTTTGTATTTTTCCGGGCCGGGGCGAATTCATCGAGAAATATTTCGAAGTCATCGCCGACTTGCGCAGACGCGGTTTTGCTGTCGCGATCCTTGATTGGCGCGGCCAAGGCGGCTCGGAGAGGCCGCTCTCGAATCCGCGCAAAGGTCATGTCGTCGGCTTTACCGAATATGACCGCGACCTCGCGCGTTTCATGGAGGAGATCGTGCTGCCCAATCACGCGCCGCCGTACATTGGGTTGGGGCACTCGATGGGTGGCAATATTCTGCTGCGCAACGCCCAGGTCGAGAACAGCTGGTTTGAACGCATGGTGCTGGTGGCACCCATGATCCAGATCAGCGATGCTCTGATCGGCTACGGCCGCAAGACGGCGCGCACCTATGCCGAGCTTGCAAGCGTGTTCGGGTTGGCGACCGCGTATGTGCAGGGCGGAGACGACATTCCCGAAGAGATCCTCGAGTTCGAAGGAAACGTGTTGACCAGCGATTTCGTGCGCTGGTCGCGCAATAAAGCCGTCATTGAGCAGGCCCCGGAGTTAGGGCTCGGCTCCCCGACCATTGGCTGGTTCAGATCGGCTCTGAGAAGTTGCGCAATGATTCAACGGCCCGATTATCCAAAGTACGTGACCGTTCCCATGTTGCTTTTTGCGGCAGGCGCCGACCAAGTGGTCTCGTCACGCACGATCGAGGATTTTGCGGTCGAATTGAAGATCGGCGGGCATATCTTGATGCCCGGATCGCGGCACGAGATCTTGCAGGAAAACGATTCCATCCGGCAGCGCTTCTGGGCGGCCTTCGACGCCTATATGAGTGTCGGCATTCCGTCCGCTACGAGCGTGCCGCTTTCGCGATCAGCTTGAGCGCGGCTTCGTGGAGTTTCGGATCGCCCGAGGCGATAACATTTCCCCCACTCGATGCCGGTCCACCGGTCCAGCTCGTCACCTTGCCGCCCGCCCGTTCGATAATCGGTATGAGCGCAACGATGTCGTAGGTTTTCAACCCCGGCTCGATGACGATATCGACGAAGCCGGCGGCCAGCAGGCAGCAGCCGTAACAATCCCCGCCGTAGCGCGTCATGCGGACGGTCTCGTTGAAACGCGTCAGCACCGCTTTTTGATGGGCATCTTCAAATAGGTTGTGATGGGTTGAGGTTAGGATTGCCTCTTTGAGGCTGTTGCAAGCGCGGGTTTTTAGCCGCTTGGGTTTACCGTCGCGTACGCGCAGGTAACTGGCCTTTTGATCCGACCAGAATCGTTCACCCGTGAAGGGCTGGTCCATGAGACCAAAAATGGGCTCGTCGCCGTCAATGAGGCCGATGAGCGTGCCCCACAGCGGGCTGCCCATGATGAAGGCGCGGGTGCCGTCAATGGGATCGACGACCCAACGATAGCGGCTTGTGCCCTGCGAAGTGCCGTACTCCTCGCCAACCAGCGTGTGATCGGGAAAACGGGCTTTGAGGGCTCTCGCGATCACACGTTCGGCGGCGCGGTCTGCCTTGGTCACCGGGTCGTAATTGCCAGCGGCGGCTTTGTTTTCCACAGACAGGCCTGTGCGAAAGTATGGGAGAACGGTTTTGCCCGTTAAGTCCGCCACGTCGTGGCCAAACGCCATCAAGTCCTTGAAGGGAGTCTTATGCGCACTTCCAGCCAAAGTATTTCTCCCGTCTTTTCATGATCTTGCTTGTCAAGCGGTTAAGACATGTCGCGATACTTGCAGTAGTTCACGTAAAAGTCGCCATTTGGCACGCGACGACTGATTGTTGCGCCGTCGATACATCTGAATGTTAATGTCTCTGTGTAACCATGA
This sequence comes from Hyphomicrobium sp., assembly GCA_031365865.1. Lineage (GTDB taxonomy): Bacteria > Pseudomonadota > Alphaproteobacteria > Rhizobiales > Hyphomicrobiaceae > Hyphomicrobium_B. Next base: position 188,747 of record JANLYX010000065.1, read on the forward strand.
TCGTGATTGTCCGAGAGGCCGAAGCAGCTCATCGTAAGTCAACGATCGCGCTGACACGCTTCTTCGCAATCGTTGCCCAATTTGGGCGTTTCCTCCCTAGACTTGGGCCGTTCGCCAGTCGGACGGCCTTTTTTATTGGGATATCAAGCCCCTGGCTTGCACCGTCGGGCTTCCTCAGCCCCCCACCTCTCAGCCCTGCGTCTTAGTTCTTGCGGCTATGCAAGAATCGCAGTTGCCAATTGTGCATCGCACCCTTAGTTTTTGCATTGCGACATTGGCGAGCCATGCTCGCCGGTCGCAGCCCTTCTTGGGCGTTTCCTCCCTAGACTTGGGCCGTCCAGCTGGACGGCCTTTTTTTTGGTTTTTTTTCCGCGGGAGCGCAGCGAGATCAAACGGTGCCTGGCTTATTCAGCGGCGGCACGGTGTTCAAACAACTGAGGCACAGAGAGGAAAAGTTCGGCCGCGATTTCGAGAATATCGGCCTCGAGGCGAGCATAGCCGGGGCCCTCGGTCAACATTCGCTCATCGAGATAGAGGCCGCGGTTGATCTCGACCTGCAATGCGTGCGCACCACGCCCCGGCCGGCCGTGATGTTCGGTAATGAAGCCACCGGCGTAGGGACGGTTCAATTGCACGTCATAGCCGCGCCGGACGAAGGCTTCTTTAAGGAGCAGCGTCAGCCGACCGTCGCAGGACGAGCCGAAGCGGTCGCCGATAACGACATCGGGCCGAGGGCCACCGCCCGGCGCCATCGCGCTCGAGGGCATGGAATGGCAATCGATCAAGACGGCATAGCCAAAAATCCTGCGCGTTTCATCGAGTAATCGCGTCAGTTCGGTGTGAAATGGGAAATACAAGTATTCGATGCGCGCGAGAACGGCCGCAAGCGAGAGTTGACGGTGATAAATTTCTTCCCCATCCGAGACGATGCGGGCCACCGTTCCAAGTCCACCGGCCACCCTGACGGATTGACTGTTGGCGTGGGCGGGTAACGGATCGGCAACTAGCTCCGGATCAAGCTCATAGGGCTCGCGATTGAGATCGAGATAGGCGCGGGGAAAGCGAGCGCTGAGCAAGGGTGCGCCGAGCTCCGCGACCCGAGAAAACAAGCGGTCGACATAGCAATCCTCGGACTTGCGCAACGCCATAGGGTCAAGCCGCGACAGCGCTAGAAATCCCTCGGGATAGATGCGTCCCGAATGGGGCGAAGAAAATACAAAAGGCACGGTTTGCGCTTTCGGGCGCGACAGCTCGAAGGGCGGGAAAAACTGGCTCGGTATGGCGCTTCGGTCAGCGGCGGGCATCGACAGCCTGGATCCTTGCAACTCTAATCGCCCAACGAAGCGATATCGTCGTGGCGTCATGCGTAGCGGCGCAATTTGCCCGTATCACGGCATTCTGTCCACGTCCGGCGCTCCTTGCGCGAAATTCCGCGGTGGAATTTTTGGGCACGAGGCAAAAGAGCCGCTCATCCCGAACAACTGTTCCACAGCTTCATGGTCCGTTTACCATCCTCACGTCAAATTTGAGTCCCAGCAATGACCGGCAGACGATAGTATCGAGCCTGTCGTTGAAAGTCTCTAGTCCGGCGAGTGACCATGACCGCAAAGCCTTCCAGCCTGCCACAGCGCCGCATTCTGCTCGCTGAAGACGATGACTCGATGCGCGGTTTCCTCGTCAAAGCCTTGGAAAAAGCCAACTACGACGTGGTCGCCTTTGAAAACGGCGAAGATGCTTTTGAGCGGCTGAAACACGAGCCATTTACGCTGCTCCTGACAGATATCGTGATGCCCAAGATGGACGGCATCGAGCTGGCGCGGCGGGCGAGTGAGCTCGACCCCGACCTCAAGATCATGTTCATCACTGGCTTTGCGGCGGTCATTCTGAATTCCGATCACGCGCCGCCCAAAGATAGCAAGGTTCTGTCGAAACCGTTCCATCTCAAGGACCTGGTCCGTGAGGTCGACCGTCTGCTTGCGGCCTGACACCGCAAGGTAATGGCCACAAAAGCCTAAGTGTGGGCTTGACCCGGCAGGGCGGCAACTCTAGAAGGCAACCTTCCTTAGGGCACTTAGCTCAGCGGTAGAGCACTACCTTGACATGGTAGGGGTCACAGGTTCGATCCCTGTAGTGCCCACCATCTTTAACCGGAATCGTCATGAAAGTTCGCAACTCGTTGAAATCCCTTCGTTCGCGCCACCGCGACAATCGCGTCGTGCGCCGCAAGGGCCGCGTCTATGTCATTAACAAGACGCACAAGCGCTTCAAGGCGCGGCAGGGCTGATTCAGAGTTTTTGGATTTAGGTCCTTTGGGTGATCGATCCTCCTTTGACGGTTGCAGGCGCCTCGACTAGGTTCGAGGCATGATGAAACACGCCAAAATTTTTAGTTTTGCTTGTGTAGTGGCAATTGTCGCCGCGGCGATGCCGTGTGTTGCTCAGGTCCAAACCCCCGCCGGCGGCTCGGAAGCCTCGCCACCCGCTGAAGATAGGGCCGCGCCCGCTCCGCCTGGGGCCGCCCCAGCTCCTGACCAGGACGCGCCCAAGGCTGAGGGCAAGAAGAGCGAGAAAGGCTATCGGCCGTTCACGCCTGAAGCGTTTCAGAAGGATCCCCTAAAGGGCGATCCGGGCCTGCTCGGCAATCCGTTTCCCAGATCACCGGAAGAAGCCAACAAGACCCTCGGCATTCTGCTCGCCGAACTCGCCAAGACCGACGACTATTGGCTGGGATTACAAATCTCCGCTACGGTCGAAAAGCTTTGGCGATTGCCCGGCGGCGATACCGTCAATCTGCTGGTCGACCGCGCCGAGATTGCCGCGCAGAAAAACGAAGTCGACAAGGCCGTCAAATTTCTCGATGCCGCCGTCGATCTCGCTCCCGACTATGCCGAAGCCTGGAATCGCCGCGCCTTTGCCCATGCCAGGTTGGGCCATACCGATTTGGCTTTGGGCGACTGGCGCCGGGTCTTGGCGCTTGAGCCCAATCATTTTCGCGCCCTTGAGGGCATGGGCAAATTGTTGATTGAAGCGGGCGAGAAAAAGGGTGCGCTCAAAGCCTATGAGCAGTTACTGAAAGTCTTCCCGCGCATGGAAGGTCTCAAGACCGCGACGGAGGAACTCCGCAAGGCCGTCGAGGGTCAAGGCATTTAGACAAAAAAATAGAGGTCCACCGCTCGGCGCGCTGGACCTCTCTTTCAGTAATTTGCAAAACGGCTTTTAGATCCTCAAGGTCATGGGCAGAACCAAAGCGGTCCCACCGAAACGCAATTGCGGTCTTCCCAACCACGTGGACGGTGGCTGTAGCGGTGCCAGCCGCGATATTGCCGATACTCGTCATCGTCATCATCATCATCGCGATGACGATAGCGATAGCTGCGCCGATCGTCGTTGTCGCCAAGCTGAAGCCGAATACCACTGTGATGGCGGCGGCGTCGATTAATGTGATCATCGTCATCGTGTGCGATCGGGGTTATCACACCGGCGCTCTTGAGATGGATTTGTTGAGCTGTGCCAACTGGCAGAGCGAAGGCTGCGGTTGCAGACAAAGCGAAAAGCCCTGCCGCAGCCGCGAAGAATTGCGTCCTCACGGGATGTTCTCCTTGATCGTTTGATCGGAACTATCAGTGGCGGGAAAACGCTCAAGTCGCGCAATTGTTCCCCGGCGGCGCTGCGCTCTCAAGTAGCGCCATTCGTTCGCGACGATGCCTCAAATATCTTCCGCGATCGGCGCGCCGCTTTCGTCGACAAAGGCGATGCGGATCATGTTGGTCGCGCCAGGCGAGCCAAGGGGTACGCCAGCCGTAATCAAGATGCCGTCGCGAGCTTTGACGAAGCCTTCTTCAAAGGCAATTCGGCAGGCTTTGCGGACCATGTGCGAGAGATTTTCAGGATCGCCCGTTAAAATCGTTTGCACGCCCCAGGCCAGCGACAAGCGCCGGGCCGTTGCTTCAACGGGCGTGAGACCGATGACCGGAATGCCCGGGCGTTCGCGCGTCACCCGCAACACGGTTGAGCCGGTCGCGGTGTAGCAGACGATAGCGCCAAGCTTGACGGTGCCGGCGACGGCCGAGGCTGCGGCGGCAATGGCGTCGGCGCCGGTTGGCAGAGGCTGGATTTTGGTTGCGTGCAAGATCGGTTCGTAGAGCGGATCGGCTTCAACCTCGATGCCGATGCGGTCCATGGTTTGGATGGCTTCAACCGGATATTGGCCGACAGCGCTTTCAGCCGACAACATAACCGCGTCGGCGCCGTCGAACACGGCGGTCGCGACGTCTGACACTTCAGCGCGCGTCGGCATCGGCGAGGAGATCATGCTCTCCAACATCTGCGTCGCCACGATCACCGGCTTGCCGGCGGAGCGTGCCAGGCGGGTGATTTTTTTCTGTAAGCCCGGCACCTTTTCGACCGGCATTTCGACGCCGAGGTCGCCGCGCGCGACCATGATGCCGTCGGACGCCGCGATGACATTCTCGAGGTCGGCGACGGCGGATGGCTTTTCAATCTTCGACAGGATGGCGGCACGTGTGCCAATCAGCTGGCGTGTTTCGTGGACGTCTTCGGCGCGTTGAACGAACGACAGCGCCACCCAATCGACGCCGAGCTTCAGGGCGTGGGCGAGATCAACGCGATCCTTCTCGGTCAGCGGGCTGATAGCGAGCAACGAGTCGGGCATCGAAATGCCCTTGCGGCTGGCCAGCATGCCGCCGACCGTGACTTCGCAAACGATCTGATCTTTTTTGCTGTCGATGACGCGCATGCGGATCTTGCCGTCGTCAAGCACCAGCATGTGGCCGGGCTCAACGGCGTGAAAAATCTGCTCGTGCGGAAGAAAGACGCGATCAACCGTTCCGGGCGTCTCGTCGCGGTCGAATTTGAAGAGGGCCTTTTCGGCAATCATCACCCGTCCGGTTTGAAACTCGCCGACGCGGAATTTCGGACCCTGTAAATCGGCAAGAATACCGATTGAGTGGCGGTGACGCGCGGCGCAGGCGCGAACCGTATTGTAAAGCTGTTTCGATCCGTCGTGCGTGGAGTGGCTCATGTTGATGCGAAAGACATCGACGCCCGCGATGAAAAGGCGCTCGATCATTTCCGCAGAAGCCGACGCGGGTCCAAGCGTCGCGACAATCTTGACCCGCCGGTTCCGTCTCATATGGTTATTTCTTTCCTTGCCCCTCGGGGTCGGTCAAACGAATGGTCCACTCTTTGGCTTCGCCCGTGTCTACTTCAAAAAAGCCCGACCGCTTATAACCGCGTTTTGGGCATTCCTGAACCCCCCGAATGGCGAACGATTTATCAGCGGTACACATATCGTTCTTTCCGCCCCATTCGCCACCACGGTCGTAGTCGACGGCGTGAACGTAGACGAAGCGGCTTGGGACCGCGCCTTTGAGCAGAGTTTCGCAGGTTTGCGACGCGATGTTCCACCAGCCTTCCGTCGCCCAGCCCGTCGGGTCCTGATAACCGATGGCGACGCCGACGCGGCTGGCGGTGGAATTGCATAATTTGAGATCGGCGCGGGCGCCGCCAACCGCGATCACGGCGGCCGCCAGCAAGCCTGTAACAACCGCATATCGGTGCGGCAAACGGCGGTGTCTCACGCGTAAGCTCCTGGGAGTGGTGGTCTTGAAGGGCGGCTTAGGGATCAACGAGGACGACGCGGAAATCATTGACGTTCGTTTGGGTCGGACCGCACAAAATAAGATCATGTATGGCCCTGAAAAATCCGGTCGAGTCGTTGTTCTCCAGGAAGTGGGCGGCATTGAGGTTTTGGGCGGCCGCACGCGTCAAAGTGTCGGGGAAAACCTGCGCGCCGGCCGGATCGCCGGCGTTGCCGCCGCCGCCGTCGATGCCATCGGTATCACCTGCAAGTCCACATATTCCCGGCGCGCCATTGAGCGCGATCGCCAAGCCCAAAGCGTACTCCTGATTCGGTCCGCCCGAGCCGTTGCCTTTGACGGTCACGGTCAATTCGCCGCCCGACATGATTGCCACTTTTTCGCCGCGCCGCTTGGCATCGAGCGCCATTGCGCCATGAAAGCGTGCAACCTCGCGGGCTTCTCCTTCAAGGGCATCGCCGAGGATGTCGACGCGGTAGCCCTGCGCACGCGCGATTTTGGCGGCGGCTTCGAGCGAGGCTTTCGGCGCGGCCACGATTTTATACGCCGACGAAGACAGTTTGGCGTCACCGGGCTTGACGGTTTCGTTCGCAGGGTCGTTGAGGGCAGCCATGATCTCGGGTGCGGGTGCAATGTTCCAGCGCGCCAGAACGGCGCGGGCTTCGACCAGCGTTGAGCGGTCGCCGGCTGTTGGACCCGAGCCGATTTCGTCGGGATGGTCGCCGGGCACGTCGGATATGGAAAGCGTCAGCAGGCGCGCCGGATGAACGGCGGCGGCGAGCTTGCCGCCCTTGATGCGCGAGAGATGTTTGCGGACGCAGTTCATCTCGGAGATCGGTGCGCCGGATTTCAGAAGCTGTTTGGTCAACTGCTGTTTGGCTTCGAAGCTGACACCTTCGACCGGCGCCGACCACAGTGCCGATGCGCCGCCCGAGAGCAGGCACAACACCAGATCGTTGGGTCCGGCACTCTTGGCGAGTTCGAGCGCGCGCTTGGCGCCGAGAATAGAATTGGCGTCGGGAACGGGGTGCCCGGCTTCGAGGATTTCGATAATCTCGGCCGGCAGTCCAAAACCGTGCCGGGTCGAGATCAGGCCAGAGATTTTGTCGCCTTGGCCGAGGCCGATGTAGTGGCGCTCGGTTGCAACCGCCATGGCGGCTGAGCCCTTGCCGGCGCCGATAATGATGATGCGGCCGTTGCCGGGTACGGGCGGCAAGTGCGGCGGCAGGCAAGTTGCCGGATGGGCAGTCGTGTGGGCGGCGGTATACAATGCGTTGAGCAAGCCGCGCGCGGCTGAGGAGTCCCTGCCTGCCATGTCGTCGTTCCCCGCCATCTTCGACCCTTAAGGCTGCAGCCGCCCATTGTTCAGCCCTGGCGAGGTGTTTCGGCACCGGCGCGGGCGTTCTTTGGTCTTTGTTTGCGCAATCGGCTTCCCCACGTCAAGGAATAGGAGGCCGCAGGCGGCTTCTCGCGTGTCATCCTGGCCGGAGCGACGGCGCGAAGCGCTCTCGCGCAAAGCCGGGACCCAGCCCTTCTTCAGCAAGAAAACGCTAGGTCCCGGGTTTCCTTGTCTCGCGCGTCTTCGACACGACAACATCGCACGCGCGCAATGCCTCCGCCCGGGATGACACCCGCGCGGAGCGCAACAGGGAAGCATCGCGAAGTCTGGCAGGGAACGGCGGTGACGAAAGCCGCTGCCGGTCCTATATGATTTAATGAAACAATCGGCCTAGGGTATCAGGCCGAGCCTGGAGTACCTCACATGAAAACCTTCGATCCTCAAACAACGCTCGAACTCGAGGCCGCCGCCTATCGCCGGCTGGTATCGCACTTGCGCGGCCGTCCCGATGTCCAGAACATCGACATGATGAATCTCGCCGGGTTCTGCCGCAACTGCTTATCGAACTGGATGGCGGACGCCGCCGCCGAGAAGGGCTTGGCGCTCAGCAAAGACGACGCCCGCGAGATCGTCTACGGCATGCCTTACAAAGACTGGCAGGCGCAGAACCAGAAAGATGCGAGCGCGGACAAACTTCAAGCGTTCGAGAAGAACAAGCCGATGGGGGAGTAGGGCGCGCCGTTAAGATCAAGATGCTGGACAGTGGCGCAGACACTTTCTCCTTGCGGCGGCGAGGAATTGAAGTTGGCGGCGCAAGAGGCGCGTTAGCGGCCGGTTAAAACAGTTTGTCAACGACTTTCCGCACGAGGCGGCACAGGTCCTTCGCGAAAGTCGTTGGAGACGCACTCACCAGCGCCGGTGCGCCCCACTTTACTTGGCCCGCCTGCAGCGGGACGCGCGAGTACATTTATCTGCCCGAGGCCGAGATCTCGCCGAGTCGTTTCTCGCCAGCCTTCGGCTGGACGGGCAGCCGCACGCAAGTGGACCTGCCCGTCGCGGTGGTGGATGCCGTCATTGTCTCGCGTGCCTCCGGCACGACACCGCGAGCCCGGTGACGCGCATGCGCGGTTGCGAGTGGGCAACCGAAGCGCAAGGCAAAGAGCCACGCCGACCACCTCGCCCGGCCGGTCCGCATGACGGATGCCGCCAAGGCGTCTGTCTGGTCCGTCGAGTTCACGCCCCAATTCTTTGCGCCTCCGGCGCGGGGGGGGCGCGTTCCACTCCGCGACGGGGGCGCAAACCTTGAACACCCGCTTCCCCGGCCAGTGGTTCCAGCTCGAATCCGGCTTGCATTACAACTGGCACCGGCACTACGATCCGACACTCGGCCGCTACACCCAGCCCGACCCGCTCGGCTTCGTCGACGGGCCGAGTGTGTATGCGTATGCCACGAGTTCGCCGCTGCAAAGAATCGACAAGCACGGACTGTTGTCCGGGGGCCGTTCAAAGCCCAAACCTCCGACGTTGCAATGCAAGGCTGATGACCAATGTTCTGAGGGTTACGATGCGTGTTACAATAAGGAATATAATACTTGCGTAGCCGGTTATGGAACCTGGTGCGCACTTTGCTTAATACTGCCGGATGCGAAAATGCTTGGGAAATACTCGACGTGGACTAGACCGATATGCGTTGCAGTCGTGTGCGGAATGGGAGTTTTAGGTTGTGGCGCAGAAGCCAAGTACACCTGCGAAGAGAAATGTGGCGCCCAGTCGGAATAAATAAACCTTCTTGTTGATTGCAATATCGGAACGAAAAGATGATACCCTTAAAGAAACCCTCTCTATCTGAAGCCAGTCTGTTTTTCTTTGGCTGGGTGGCAGTCACCAATATTTGGCTTCTAATTTCGCAGTCGACAAGGCTGCTTTATTCGTCAGTATTTATCGCAGAAGTATTGCTTATTGCCGTTTCCGTGGCAGGGCTTCTGTTAGAAAACCGAAAAACCGCTCGAGCGTCATTCCTCTCGATAACGCAACCTGATGTCTGGACTTTGAGCTGTGGATTTAATCCGCGCCGGTATTGTTGCAGTTGAGGTATGGGATTTTTGAAGCGGCCCATTGCTCGTCGATCTCGATCAAGATTGC
>JANLYX010000069.1:0-57418 GCA_031365865.1 Hyphomicrobium sp.
CCCCCCACCCCTAGCCCCTCCCCACTTCGTGCCGGAGGCGCGCCTTCGGCACGTTGGGGAGGGGGATCCGAGCGGGGCCTCATCTTGCGACCTCCCAGGTGGTGATTATTTCGCCGGTCGCGGGGTCTTTGCTGTCTTTGAGCGCGATGCCCATTTTCGCGAGTTCGTCGCGGATGCGATCGCTCTCCTTGAAGTCCTTAGCCTTCCGCGCGGCTTTTCGCGCATCAACAAGCTGCTGCACTTTCGAGTCGAAGACGCGGTCACGAACGTCTTGCGCCAACAAGTTTATAGATTGCTGGGCTTCGTAAAGCCCTAAAAGCTCTAGGGCGACGCGCAATCGTCCTGCTGCGCGTACCATCTCAGGCCCAATATTTGTCGCCCCAAGGTCACGGCTTAGCTTCTGGAGTCCAGAAATTGCGAGCGTCGTGTTGAGGTCATCGCGGAGAGCCCCAAGAACTTCATCCGGGACGGCAATACCATCGACGGGAGCAGCGAAGCATTGCATGTTCCAGTCGTATAGTTTGTCTCTTGCTTCGAACAAACGATCGGAGGTCCAGTCAATCGGCTGACGATAATGGGACATAAGCATTGCGAGGCGCACCACTTGACCGTGCCACCGTTGCCCGCCAAACTTCTCAGTCGCCAGCAACTCATTGATGGTCACGAAATTCCCGAGGCTCTTGCTCATCTTTTCGCCTTCGACTTGCAGGAAGCCGTTGTGCATCCAGACGTTCGCCATCACGTCGGTGCCATGCGCGCAGCGCGATTGCGCGATTTCGTTTTCATGATGCGGGAAGATCAAATCCAAGCCGCCGCCGTGAATGTCGAAGACTTGCCCCAAATACCGCTCGCTCATCGCCGAGCACTCGATGTGCCAACCCGGACGGCCGCGGCCCCACGGGCTGTCCCAGCCCGGTTCTTCAAGCGAAGACAATTTCCACAGCACGAAATCGCCGGGATTTTTCTTGTGCGCTTCGACCTCGACGCGCGCCCCCGCCTGCTGCTGGCTGAGATTGCGGTTCGACAATTGCCCGTAGTCCGGCATCGACATGACGTCGAACAGCACTTCGCCGCTGGCGACGTAAGCGTGACCCTTGCCAATCAACGCGACGATGATCGCGATCATTTGCGCGATGTTATCCGTCGCGCGCGGTTCAACCGTCGGCGGCAGACATCCAAGCGCCTTGACGTCGGCGTGAAACTGGTTCGCCGTCTTCTCGGTCACGCGGGCAATCGCATCGTTCAACGGCAAGTCAGGAAAATCCCGCAGCGCCCGGGCGTTGATCTTGTCATCGACGTCGGTGATGTTGCGGACGTAGGTCACCCGCGAACCATCGGCCGCCGCACCAGGTCCGGGGTACAGGTGCCTGAGAAGGCGATAGAGCACGTCGAATACAATGACCGGCCGGGCGTTGCCGATATGGGCGAAGTCGTAGACCGTCGGCCCGCACACGTACATCCGCACGTTGTTGGCGTCGATCGGCTCAAACGCGCGCTTGTCGCGGGTCAATGTGTTGTAGAGCTTCAGCGTCACGTCATATCCTTTGGGCCTATTGCGGGAGGCGCCGCTTCGTCCCCTCTCCCTGTCGCGCCCTAACGCGCGAACGGGGAGAGGGCCAGGGTGAGGGGCAGCCGCTTGTTCGAACGTTTTGCTGCCCCTCACCGTCATGTCCAAGACATGCCTGCGGCATGACCCTCGCCCCATTAAGTGCAAAAATGGGGAGAGGGGGAAGACGTCACCGCAAATGTCAAGGAACAACCTTATGCGAGCCCCGAAATCAAGCGTCAAGGCGCTGGTCACACACGGAAAACCTCAAATGCCATAAAGGCTCCGCATTGACCCCTTAAAGCCGAACGCAATAAAGTGGGGGCGTTATATCCTACAAACTTCGAGTCGCGGCGCGCTGGCGGGACAGTTGAGAAAATTCGTGCAACGGGAATTGAAGATCGTCGCGGCTTTTGTGCACCCGGCTTCATGGCGCCGGTTGGCGTGTGGGCTGGCGTGCGGGCTTTTCGCGGCCGGACTGGCAACAGCGCCGGCCAACGCCCAGAGCTGGTGGCCGTTTGGCGGCAATGACGAAGCGCCCCGTCCGCGCGAACCGGTCTATCGCCAGCCGCAACCCATACCCGCCCCCATTCCAAACCAAGCCCCGCCGCCCGGCACGCCGCCAGCGCCAGGTGGCGCCGCCAATTGGTCGACCAAGAATCCGATTTGCTTGCAGCTTGAGCAGCGCCTGATCCAGGAAGGTCAGAAGGGCACCCAATCACGTGATCAGCTGCCGAAGCTCGAAGCCGAAATTCATCAGGTCGACAAGACCTACAATACCGGCCAGAGCCAGCTCGATAAATCCTGCTACGAATATTTCCTGTTCACGAAATCCTTCCGCTCCAGCCCGCAGTGCAAAGAGCTTTTGAAGCAGGTCGAGGTCGCCAAACGCCGGCTCGCCGAACTCGAGGTCCAGCGTCAGGATATCGTGGGATCGGCCGGGCGCTCGCATCAGGACGATATCGTGCGCGAGCTGGCGCGCAACAACTGCGGCGCTAATTACGTCGATCAGGCGCGCCGTCGCGATGGCGGCGGCGGCGGGATGTGGCAAGAGGAAGAAAGCGTCGGTCATAACAACTGGTCGCCGCAGACCGGCACTGGTGTCGCGACCTACCGGACCCTGTGCGTGAGATTGTGCGACGGCTATTATTTCCCGGTCAGCTTCGCGACCTTGCCAAGTCACTTCCCGCAGGACGCCGAAGTCTGCCAGTCGAAATGCTCGGCGCCGACCGAGCTTTATTATCATCCCAATCCAGGCGGCTCGATGGATCAGGCGCTGGCTTTGAAAAGCCAGGAGCCGTATACGCGGTTGAAGGTGGCGTTCCGCTACCGCAAGGAATTCGTCAACGGCTGCTCGTGCAAGGAAGCCGAGTTCGTGCCCGCAACCGTCGCGACCGACAAGAAGGCCGAAAGCCCGGCTGGCAGCGGGCCCGCCGCCAAGGTCAATCCCGGCAAACGCGCCGACGGATCCATGCCGGCGGCCCCCCAGGGCAATCCGCAAAACAATTCGGCCGCGCCGCAAGCCAATGCTGCCGCTCAGCCGGATAGCACGCAAATTACCACTGGCGCTATTACGCCAGTGAAGCCGGCCGTTGCGCCAGTCGCGGGAACATCGCCCGCTGCTGCGCCGGTTGCGCCAACCGCCGTTACAGTTCCGGCCGCCGCCGTCGCAACTCCGCCCGCATCCGCGACCGCACTCGACGACGCCGCGCCCGAAGCCGATCTGCCGCCCATTCCGATGCCCGAAATCGCGCCCGTGGCACCACCCGCCCCTGCCGCGCCGCCTCCGCCGCCGTCAGCCACGCGCGTTCCGCAATCCTCCGGCGCTCAGCCGCCTCAGTAAACCTAGACGTTGATTATTGAAACGGCAAAGAACCCCTCCCCCTTTTTAGGGGGGAGGGGGTTCACGGCAAGCCGCGCAAAGATCATTTACCTGCCCAATCGCTTCAGGACTTTGGCGCGCCCGATCAGCGGCAGCAGCGTTTTCAATTCCGGGCCCGCTTCCTGAGCCGTCAAAGCCAAGCGCAGCGGATGAAACAGCGCCTTGCCTTTGGCGCCGGTCTTGGCTTTTACGGCGCTGGTCCACTGGTTCCACGTCTCACCAGTCCACGGCTCCGGCGGCAAAACGCTCGCGGCCTTGGCAACAAAGTCCGCGTCCTCGATCACCGGTTTGATGTCGCCGTTGACGACCTGCCACCATAATTTGGCATCGCTCAACACTGTCAGGTTGCCCTTGACCGCCTCCCAGAACGGCGCACCGCCGGTAATGCCGAAGGCATTCAATCGCGTGCTCACATCCTCATGAGGAAGCTTGTGCAGGAGTTTAGCGTTGAGGCCATTGAGTTCCTCGAGATCGAAGCGGCCCGGCGCCGTTGAAATCTTGTTGAGATCAAAAAGCGCCGCCAGTTCATCGGTGGTGCGATGCGGCTCGATGGCGTCCGAGGTTCCAACCAGTGCTGCGTGGCTCAACACCGCCATCGGCTCGAGCCCGGCATCGCGGAAACTTTGTACCGACAGCGCGCCAAGCCGCTTCGACAGCGCCTGCCCGTCCGCGCCGATCAACAAGCTGTGGTGGCCGAAGGCCGGCGGCGTCGCACCCAAGGCTTCAAACAACGCCACCTGTACGCCGGCGTTGGTGACATGATCCTCGCCGCGAATGACTGTGGTGATGCCGAAATCGATGTCGTCGACGACACTGGTGAAGGTGTAGAGGAACGAGCCGTCGCCACGGATCAGCACCGGATCCGACAGCGAGCCGAGATCGACCGTCTGGTTGCCACGAATGAGATCGTTCCACGACACGATCGTCGGCTGCGGATTGAGCTTCTGCTCGGGCGTGGTGTTGGGCAGGCGAAACCGCCAATGCGGCTTTCGGCCCTCAGCGGCCATTTTGGCGTGATCTTCGGCACTGAGTTTGAGAGCCGAGCGGTCATAAATCGGCGGCCGCTGCATGGCCAGCTGACGCTTGCGCTTGCGGTCGAGCTCGTCCTCGCTTTCATAGCATGGGTAAAGCAGACCCGCCGTCTTCAAGCGTTCCGCCACCGCTGCATAGTGCGCGGTCCGGTCGGACTGGCGTTCTTCCCGCGCCCACGTCAAACCCAGCCACTTGAGATCGTCGCGAATGCCTTGCGCGAATGCCGCTGTCGAGCGCTCGAGATCGGTGTCGTCCATGCGCAAAATGAAGGTGCCGCCATGCTTTTGGGCATAGAGCCAGTTCAAGGTCGCGGTGCGGATGTTGCCGATATGCAGGCGCCCGGTCGGGCTCGGCGCAAAACGGACAATTGGGGTCATCGGGGCGGTGTCATCGGGCATATGTCTCGCAATTGGCGCGGGGAAGGCCGAACCTAAGCCGACCTTATGGCCAAAGACAAGAGCGGGCTTGAAACTCAGCCGCCGCGCGCTTGTAGGGCGGTAATCCGCAAGGCCAGCGTTTCGATATCGGCGCGGTCCATGCTGGTGAAGACGATTTTTTCGCCGGATTTGAGGGTCACGAACATCTCATAAAGGCTGAGCGTCTTGAGCTTGGCCATCTCGATAAACGCGGTGCAGCCCAAAAAGCTCAAGAAGCCGGAGCCGAGCAGAAAGCGCGGCCGCCATCCGGCATCGATGACGAGGTAACTGAGCAGCGTCGCGAAACACATGAAAGCGACGGCGCCAAGCACCGCACCTTGAGTGTTGCGGTCTTGGACTTCCTCCAAGGCCACGCTCTCGATCTCAGCAATGCGAACATGCCGCTTGCCAAGCCTGACCACCGCGCCGCCTTTGGAAGCGGGCGCCTGCGTGATGTCCCACATGGCCGGACGTAACGGATTTAAAAGCGCGCTTTGCATGGCGACCCTTGGTTGCCCCCAAGCTAGCAGAGACAAGTTGGCGGAGTCTTAACGCGCCTTAAAACGCAGCGGGGTGACGAGGACGCCCATCTCCCCTCATGCGCAATGGCACCATGACGTAACGAAAGAGTCCGTCCCCGGTTCCTTCTCCCTCGGGGAGAAGGTGGCCGAAGGCCGGATGAGGGGGCTTTGATCAGTGCGTGACGCGAAGATTTTTTGCCCGAAGCATTCTCCAGCCGAAGCCCCTCACCCGCCCTAACGTGCACCCTCTCCCAAGGGAGAGGGGGAAAATGCACCTTCAAAGACTGGCGATGACCGCATAGACGCCGGCGAACACGATGGAGGCCACAATCGTGTTGATCGCAAACAGCCGCTTCAGGTTGATCTTATGCGGGGCGCTTTCCGGCGTTCCCGGCACCACGTCCCCGCCCTCTTCCTGGGTCTTGACGCCAAACGGCAGCACCGCGAACAGGGTGATGAACCAGATGCAAAAGTAGGTGGCAACGGCGACGGACGCTTTCATGATTGGCCTTGCCCGGTCTCGATCAGACCTGTTCGAGTTCTGTCAGCGTGCCGCAAAAATCTTTCGGGTGCAAGAACAGCACCGGCTTGCCGTGCGCGCCGATCTTCGGATTGCCGTCGCCAAGTACGCGCGCACCTTGCGCCTTCAATCGATCGCGTGCGGCAATGATGTCGTCGACTTCGTAACAGACGTGATGGATGCCACCGTCCGGATTTTTTTCGAGATACTTGGCGATCGGCGAATTCTCGCCCAGCGGCTCAAGGAATTCGATCTTGGTGTTCGGCAATTCGACGAACACCACCGTCACGCCGTGTTCCGGCTGGGCGGCTGGCGCGGTCACCTTGGCGCCGAGAGCGTTCTTGTAAACGGCCGTCGCCTTGGCTAGGTCCTTGACCGCGATGGCAACGTGATTGAGGCGTCCGATCATTGCGTCAGTCTCCGTCCGAGAAAATTGTGGGCCGCGTGAATTCAGCGCTGGATTTCAAACCACCGACAGCAGCACTTTAACAATGGGCTTCTTGCCCCAGGCGTCGTTGATGGAGCTGCGTATGGCCCTGTACATGGCGTCGCGCACCATCTCGAGATCCTTGCGCCGCGCAGGGGGAATAGAGCGCAGCGTGCCGTCGATGGCGTCGAGCACGATTTCCGTCATGGCTTCGCCGTTGGCGGCCGTTGATGGAATGCCTTCGAGCGTCAACTCGGGCTCACACAAAATTTCGCCCTTGCGCGAGAACACCATCGACGCGACCGCCATGCCGGCGAACGAAAGCTTGCGGCGTTCCCGCACCGGGCCGTCGGCGTCCGGCACCACCAGATTGCCGTCGCGGTAAAGCCGCCCGACGGGTGCTTCATCGATGATGCCGGCAGGCCCCGGCCACAGTTTGATGATGTCGCCATCGAGCAGAATGAATGTTTCCTTGGCCCCTGCCTCGCGCGCCAGTTTGGCGTGCTCCTTGAGGTGGCGGGCTTCGCCGTGCATCGGAATGGCGATGGCCGGGCGCATCCAGGCGTACATCTGTTTCAACTCATCGCGGCGCGGATGGCCGGTGACGTGAACCAGCGCCTCGTTGTCGGTGATGATATCGACGCCGCGCCGGGCTAGCGCGTTCTGAACCTTGCCGACGGCCTTTTCATTGCCGGGAATGGTCCGCGAGGAAAAAATAATCAAATCGCCTTGGTCGAACGAGACGTCGGGATGTTCGTCCTCGGAGATGCGTGCAATGGCGGCGCGGGCTTCACCCTGGCTCCCGGTACACATCACCAAGACCTTGTCGGCGGCGATATCTGAAAACCGCTGTTGGTCGAGGTAGGCGAAATTTTCCGGCAGATAGCCGGTATCGATCGCAACCGAGATGACCCGGTGCAAAGCCCGTCCCGCGATCAACAGCTGCCGGCCTGAAGCCCGGGCTGCGTCGGCAACGGCTTTGACGCGGGCGACGTTGGAGGCAAATGTCGTCACCGCCACCCGGCGCGGGGCCTTAGATATGATCTTGGCAAGCGATTTGGCGACCTCGGTCTCGGACGGCGAGCGGCCTTCGCGCATGGCGTTGGTGGAATCGCAGACCATCGCCAGCACGCCCTCGTTGCCAAGGGCCTGCAGCTTGGCTTCGTCAGGCGGTTGGCCGACCAGCGGCTCGGAATCGAGTTTCCAGTCGCCGGTATGGAAAATCAGCCCGGCCGGGGTTCGGATAGCCAAGCCGCTCGGCTCGGGGATCGAGTGAGCCAGAGTTACAAACTCGACGTCGAACGGGCCCATTTTGACGCGACCGCCCAGCGGCACTTCCGTGACCGGCAGTTTCATGTTGCGGCCGAATTCGCCGAGCTTGGCGCGCAGCATTCCCGCCGTGAAGGGCGAGGCATAAATTTTACAGCCAAGCTGCGGCCACAAATCGATGACGGCGCCGATGTGGTCTTCATGGGCATGCGTCAAGACAAGCCCCACCAGCGATTGGCGGTTTTCGACGATGAAGCGCAGGTCCGGCAGCACGACGTCTGCGCCGGGTTCCTCGGGTCCTGGAAAGGTAATGCCGAGATCGACCATCAGCCATTGCCGGTTATCCTCGGGCCCAAAGCCGTAGAGGTAGACGTTCATGCCGATTTCGCCGAGGCCACCCAAGGCCATCATAACGAGTTCGTCGCCGCCGCCTGATTTGACGGTCTTCTTCTTCAATTGTTTGTTCATACGCTCCCGGGCCTCCCGCCACGGTTGTCATTTGCGGCAAGGTTGACATCGCCAGCGGTAATGGTTTCAAGACAGCCGTCGAAATCGGCCAGAAGTGCGCCGGATGGGCTCAAGCCCCGATAGGTGCCGGTGCGTCGCCCTGAAGATGTATGGACGGAAATGGCTTCGCCGATTGTGCCCGCACGCGACAACCAAGCTTCGCGGACATGGCTGAAGCCCCGGCCGGCGTCCCATACCGCCAGCCAGCGCTCCAATTGGTCTGCGACCTCGTCGAGCATGGCCCGAGGCGTTGTCACGAGGCCATTTTGAGCAAGCGACGTCGCCGCCCGCCCCAATCCTGAAGGGCAGGTCGCAACGTTCAAACCAATACCTATCACCGCCAGGAACCCGGGTTCCCCGCGTGCAGTGGTGCTCTCGACCAATATGCCTCCGGCTTTGGCGTTGCCTATCAGTATATCATTGGGCCATTTGAGACGTAGACCGACATCTGACGCAAGGGGTTTTATGCCGCGTATGGCGTCAATCGCCGCCACGCCCGCCAGAAGCGCCAGTTCCTGCGCGACAATCATGGAACCTGCACAAAGAAACGCCAGACTGGCTTGCAGGTTGCCGTCGTCCGATTGCCAGCCCCGCCCGGCCCGGCCCCGCCCACCCGTTTGACGGCGGGCTGACACCCATAGCGGCAGAGGTTCGCCTTGCAGGGCGAGGCGCATGGCGTCGGCGTTGGTCGATACGGTTTCGTCGAGTTCGATGATGCGATGGCGGCCGGACGGGTTCATTCTGGCGCTATTTTCCGGCCGGCGTCTGCTGAGACGGCAACTGCAACGACGCCGACGCGGCCGTCGCAGCATCGACGATGGTGCCGCCTATGAATGGCAGTGAGAAGAACACGACAAAGAGCGCCGCGGCACTCATGACGAACTTGGCCTTGCGTTCAACGCGCTCAAAAGGCTCGGTCGCGGCATCGAAGAACATCAGCTTGACGATGCGCAGATAATAGAACGCGCCGACGACGCTGGCGATGATGCCGAGAATGGCCAGCGGATAGAGCCCGGCCTTGATGGCGGGTAAAAATGCGTACCACTTGGCCCAGAAGCCGGCGAGCGGCGGAATACCGGCCAGCGAAAACATCAGCACAGCCAGGATCGAAGCCAGCGGCAGATCCGATTTGGCAAGGCCCGCCAACTCGCTGATCTCTTCGACGTTGCCGCTTTTGCGGCGCATCGACAGCACACACGCGAACGCCCCAAGCGTCATCGCCACATAGATGGCAAGATAGATCAGCAGTCCGGCGATGCCCTCGCCGTTGTTGGCGGCGAGGCCGACAAGCGCAAATCCAACATGACCGATCGAGGAATAGGCCAGCAGCCGCTTGATATTGGTCTGGCCGATGGCCGCGAATGCGCCGAGCACCATCGACGCCAGAGATATGAAAATCACGATCTGCTGCCACTGCGCCGAAACGCCCGGAAGCGCGCTTTGCGTGAAGCGCAGCATCAAGGCCATGGCAGCAACCTTTGGCGCGGCCGCGAAGAATGCAGTCACCGGCGTCGGCGCGCCTTCATAAACATCCGGCGTCCACATGTGGAACGGCACAGCCGCGACCTTGAAGGCGAGGCCGACCATCACGAACACCAGGCCCGCAATCAGCCCGAGATTTGCGGCCATGCCTTGCGCCTTGGCGGCAGCGGCAATCGGCCCGTAACCGGTCGAGCCGGTAACGCCGTAAAGCAGCGACGCGCCGTACAGCAGCATGCCCGACGACAAGGCGCCGAGCACGAAATATTTAAGCCCCGCTTCGCTCGAGCGAACATCGTCACGCTTGAACGCCGCCACGACGTAGAGCGCCAGCGATTGCAATTCGAGGCCGAGATACAGCGCGATTAGATCGTTGGCCGAGACCATCATCATCATGCCAAGCGTCGCCAGCAGGATCAGCACCGGATATTCAAAGATCAGAAGTTTGGCGCGCGCGAAATCGTCGAAAGCCAACAGCAAAGCCAGGCCCGCGCCAACCAGCACCAGGACCTTCATGAAGCGCGCCGCCCCGTCGATGACGAAGGCGCCATCGAACAGCGATTGCGCCGCCGGCGGCGTCCGCAACACCAGAAATAGAGCAAGGCCAAGCACGCCAAGCGCCGCCCAAGAGGTCAACCGCCCGGCAGCTTCGCCATTGCGCGTGAAGGCGCCAACCATCAAAAGCACGAGCGCGCCAACCGCCAACACGATCTCAGGTAGTGCCGGCGCATACAGCGAAAGATCCATGTGACCCCCTAGTGCGCCAAAGCGGCGGTTGAAGCCTTCAGCGCCGCGTCGACACCTGACACCAGCTTGCTGACGCTATGCGCCGTCACATCCAGGACAGGTGCCGGATAAATGCCGAAGTAGATTGTCAAGATCACCAACGGCGCTAAAATAGCGATCTCGCGCGGCGACAAATCGAGCAGACCCTTCAGGCTCTTCTTGACCAGCGGCCCGAAGATGACGCGCCGGTAGAGATACAGCGCATAAGCCGCCGACAGAATGACCCCGGCGGTCGCAAAGATCGCCACCCAGGTGTTGGCCTTGAAGGCGGCCAGCAGCGTCAAAAACTCGCCGACGAAGCCAGAGGTGCCGGGCAGGCCGACATTGGCCATCGTGAAGATCATGAAGGCGAAGGCATACTTCGGCATTCGCTCGACGAGGCCCCCGTAGGCCGCAATCTCGCGCGTGTGCATCCTGTCGTAGACCACGCCGACGCATAAAAACAGCGCCGCTGAAATCAGCCCATGCGAGAGCATCTGGAAGATCGCGCCGTCGATGCCCTGCTGGGATGCCGTAAAAATCCCCATCGTCACGTAGCCCATGTGCGCGACGGAGGAATACGCAATCAGCTTTTTGATATCCTCCTGCACCAGCGCCACCAGCGAGGTATAAAGGATCGCCACGATCGAGAGCGTGAACACGAACGGCGCTAGCTGATGGCTAGCGATTGGAAACATCGGCAACGAGAAGCGCAAGAAGCCGTAACCGCCCATCTTCAACAGGATCGCCGCCAGAATGACCGAGCCCGCTGTCGGCGCTTCGACGTGCGCGTCCGGCAGCCAGGTATGAACCGGCCACATCGGCATCTTGACCGCGAACGAGGCAAAGAACGCCAGCCACAGCCACCACTGCATGTCGGCCGGAAAGCGGGTTTGCAGCAATGTCGGAATGTCGGTGGTACCGGCCTGCCAGTACATCGCCATCATGGCGAGCAGCATCAATACCGATCCCAGCAGCGTGTAGAGGAAAAACTTGAAACTGGCATAGACCCGTCTCGGTCCGCCCCACACCCCGATGATCAAGAACATCGGGATCAGACCGCCCTCGAAGAACAGGTAGAACAGCACCAGATCGAGCGCGCAGAACACGCCGAGCATCAAGGTCTCGAGCACCAGGAACGCGATCATGTATTCCTTGACGCGGTCCTCGACGCTTTCCCAGCTTGCTAAGATACAAATCGGCATCAGGAAGGTCGTCAGAATGACGAACAGCATGGAGATGCCGTCGACGCCCATTTTGTAGCGCAGCGTGCCGAGCCAATGGTGATCTTCGACGAACTGGAAACCCGGATTGACCTTGTCGAAGTTGATCCAGATCGCTAGCGAAACGATAAACGTCAGCACCGTCGTCCACAGCGCGATCCAGCGGGCGTTGCCCTTGGCGTCCTTGTTCAAAAACGCGATCAAGATGGCGCCAACGAGCGGCAAGAAAGTGATGACGGAAAGTATGTTGGTCATTTGAGGCCCCCGAGCCCGCCGTTGTACATCAGCCACGTGAGCAGCGCCGCGACCCCGATCAGCATCGCGAACGCGTAGGTGTAGACGTAACCGGTTTGCAGTTTAACGACCCGGCCGGTGATGCGGCCAACGCCCGCCGCCGTACCGTCGATTGTGCCATCGATGATCGCTTCGTCGCCGCCCTTCCAGAAAAACCGTCCGAGCGCGAACGCCGGTCTGACGAACAGCCAATCGTAGAGTTCATCGAAGTACCACTTGTTCAACAGGAACAGATACAGCGGCCGGAATGTCCGAGCCGTCGCGGCCGGCAGCCAGGGGGCCTGAATGTAATAAACGTAAGCCGTCACGAAGCCTGCAATCATGGCAAGCGTCGGCGCGAACCCGACCCAGGCCGGCACCTCGTGCATGGCGTGCAGGATGTGATTGCCTTCGCCCGCGTGCAGCGCCTTGCCCCAGAATTCTTCATGGCCCTCGCCGATAAAATAACGCTCGAACACGAGGCCTGCGAAGACCGCGCCCAGCGCCAACAGCCCGAGCGGCACCAGCATGGTGTTGGGGCTTTCATGCGCATGATCGAAGGTCTCGTGATCGGCGCGGCTTTGACCATAGAACGTCATGAACATCAGCCGCCACGAATAGAACGACGTCATCAGCGCCGCGATCACCAAGAGCCAGAACGCATAGTTCGACGGCGTGTGCGCGGCATAGGCGGCTTCGACGATGGCGTCCTTGGAATGGAAGCCCGCAAACCCGCCGAGATGCGGAATGCCAACGCCCGTCAGCGCCAGCGTGCCGATCAGCATCGCCACCCACGTCAGCTTGATCTTGTCCTTGAGGCCGCCCATCGCCCGCATGTCTTGTTCGTGATGCATGGCATGAATGACGGAGCCTGCGCCTAAAAATAGCAGGGCCTTGAAGAAGGCATGCGTGAACAAATGGAAAATGCCGGCACTATAGGCACCGACACCGCAGGCGACGAACATGTAGCCAAGCTGCGAGCACGTCGAGTAGGCGATCACCCGCTTGATGTCGTTCTGCACGAGACCGACGGTCGCCGCAAAGAACGCCGTGACCGCGCCAACCAGCGTGACGATTTTCAGGGCTTCCGGCGCGTATTCGAAGACCGGCGACAGCCGCGCCACCATGAACACGCCCGCCGTCACCATGGTTGCGGCGTGGATCAAAGCGGAAACCGGCGTTGGGCCTTCCATGGCGTCGGGCAACCAGGTGTGGAGCAGGAACTGCGCGGACTTCCCCATCGCGCCCATGAACAGCAGCAGCGAAATCGTGGTCAAGATGTCGACGTCGTGTCCGGCGAACGAGAAGGTCTTGCCAGCGACGCCGGGCGCAGCAGCGAAGATGGCATCGAGATTGATCGACCGGAAAACAAAAAACAGCGCGAAGATGCCGAGCGCAAAACCAAAGTCGCCGACGCGGTTGACCACGAAGGCCTTGATGGCTGCGGCGTTTGCCTCGGGCTTCTTGTACCAGAAGCCGATCAAGAGATAAGACGCGAGACCGACGCCTTCCCAGCCAAAAAACATTTGCGCCAGATTGTCGGCGGTCACCAGCATTAGCATGGCGAACGTGAACAGCGACAGGAACGAGAAGAAACGCGGCCGCGAGTCATCCTCGTGCATGTAGCCGATGGAATAGAGATGCACGAGCGACGACACCGTCGTCACCACCACCAGCATGACCGCTGTCAGCGTGTCGATGCGGAGCGCCCACGAGGTATCGAGTTCGCCCGACACGATCCAGCGCATCAGCGGCACTTTCAGCGTTTCATGACCGAAACCGACTTGAAAGAACGCGGTCCACGCAAGCACGGCGGACGCGCCAAGAAGCACGGTTGTAATGACCTCGCTGGCCCGGTCGCCGATGACGCGGCCGAAGAGGCCCGCGACGAGCGCGCCGAGCAAGGGCAGGAAAACGATGGCGGTGTAGATCATGTGGCGGCGCCTTGAGGGAGTTGGGAGTAGGGAGTGGGGAGTAGGACACCGGTGATCATGACGCGACCTTATTCTGCAGTGAGCGGATCAGGGCCCTAAGTAACCTGCCAACGCTATCGCAAGAAACCAACAATTGTTCCGAATCGGCTTTGATCATTAGCTCTACGGTCTCCGCTAATAACACGTGTGTTTCGAGTTCTTTCAGCGATCCTTGCGCGATTCGCAGAGCATGAATGTAAGACCCGGTGTTCTCGCGGCCGTTCCCCTCCGCGATGTTGGCGGGTATCGAGACGGCTGCACGGCGGATTTGAGAAGTCATTCCATAGACTTCGGACGCTGGAACCGATTTGGTTGCCTTGTAGCAAGACGCGGCCAGCGCCATGGCCTGCTGCCAGACCACCAAGTCTCTGTATGATCTCACCGTCGCGCCCAAAGCCAACTCCCTATTCCCCGCTCCCTTCTTCTCACCCTTTCATCTGATTGATATCTTCAACCGCGATCGAGCCCCGATTGCGATAATAGACGACGACGATGGCGAGGCCGATGGCCGCTTCCGCCGCCGCAACCGTCAAAATAAACAGCGCGAACACTTGGCCTACAAGGTCGCCATTAAAATGCGAGAACGCCACCAAATTGATATTGACCGCAAGCAGCATCAGCTCGATCGACATCAGAATGACGATGACGTTCTTGCGGTTTAAGAAGATGCCAAAAATCCCAAGCGTGAACAAACACGCCGCCACGGTCAGATAATGCGCGATTGTGATGGTCATCTTCCCCCTCCGCTCGAATCCCCTCCCCCACCTCGCCGAAGGCGAGCCTCCGGCTCGACGTGGGGGAGGGTTAGGGAGGGGGGGAAACCGTGAAGATTGTTTTTGATCTTATGTGACAAACCGCAACGTTCCCAGAATTCCCCCACCCCGGCCCACCCCACAAGGGGGAAGGAGTACGGCAATGCCGCGACCGTAACACCCATCCTCATCACCCCACCCTGCCCAGCATCTTCATCACGAACCACACCACCAGCCCGATCGCCATCACGATCATGATGCCGCCGATGATCCAATCGCGCGAGGTGCGCGGCCCCGATGGCGGCACCGGCGGACCTCGCCACGACGGCTTGCTGGCGCGCTTCTCGGCTTTCGCCTTTTCCGCCGCGCGCTTCCTCGCCTCATCGAGCGACGTGACATTGGGATCGCGATGACCGTTGGTCTTGCTCATTCCGCCGCCTCCTTTTTGGGGGCTGGAGGAATAACGCTGCCGCCGCTTGCGACCTTGACGATCTCGAGCGCCGTCTTCGGATTGCGCGCGACTTGATCCGAAACCGACTGGCGTTTGACGCCCTCGCGGTGGCGCAGCGTCAGCACAATCGCACCGATCATCGCCACCAGCAGGATCATGCCGGCGCCTTGGAAGAAGTACACGTACTTCGTATAAATGATCTGACCGAGCGCGGCTGTGTTCGACACGCCCTTGGGAACAGCGGACGCGACTGCCGCCTTGCCCGACGCAAACGACAAGGCCCGCGTCGAGAACAGCGCCACGAGTTCCGCCAGCACGACGCCACCGACCAGCGCGCCGATCTTGGCATTTTTGATAAAGCCGGCTTTCAGTTCCGCGAAGTCGACGTCGAGCATCATGACGACGAACAAGAACAGCACCGCCACGGCGCCGACGTAGACGACGATCAGCAGCATCGCCAAGAACTCGGCATCGAGCAGCACGAACAATCCAGCCGCATTGAAGAAGGCCAGGATCAAGAACAGCACCGCATGCACGGGATTGCGCGCGAGGATGACCATCGCCCCCGACAACACCGCCAGCGCGCTGAACAGATAAAAGAAAAATGCCGTGGCCATCAATCGCGCCCCCCGCGCGCGCTATCCCCAGGGCCTGGACGCGTACGAAAATAGCGCACGAGGCCAACAGTGCCAGCCCCAAGAACGATGATTAAATGGCCATCCTCGAGATACCGGAACGCCCAGCCGAGCAACCCCACGATCATCCCGATCGCATAGAATGCCGGGTTCTCCAACAGGCGCTGAAAAGCATTCTGATTATTTGTCATGGTGCCTCACCGATACTTCGCGTCGAGCGAAATGTTCTTGGCGATCTCGCGTTCCCAGCGGTCGCCGTTCGCCAGCAAGCGGTCCTTGTCGTAGAAAAGTTCTTCGCGGGTCTCGGTCGCGAATTCGAAATTCGGGCCTTCGACGATGGCGTCCACGGGGCATGCCTCTTGGCAGAGCCCGCAATAGATGCACTTGGTCATGTCGATGTCGTAGCGGGTGGTCCGCCTGGTGCCGTCGTTGCGGCGGGGTCCGGCTTCAATGGTGATCGCCTGCGCCGGGCAGATGGCTTCACACAGCTTGCAAGCGATGCAGCGTTCCTCGCCATTGGGATAACGCCTGAGCGCATGCTCGCCCCTGAACCGTGGGGACAGCGGCCCTTTCTCGTACGGATAGTTCAGCGTTTTCTTCGGGCTGAAAAAATACCGCATCGACAGAAAGAACGCCGAAACGAACTCCGCGAGAAACAGCGATTTGATGCCGCGAGACATGTTCATGGCGCCAATACTCCGAAATGCATCACGCTCGCCGTCAGCACGACCATGATGAGCGACAACGGCAGGAACACTTTCCAGCCCAGCCGCATCAACTGATCATAGCGGTAGCGCGGCACGAAGGCTTTCACCATCGCGAACATGAAGAACACGAAGATGACCTTGGCCAGGAACCACAAGATGCCCGGCACCGCGTTCAACGGCCAAATGTCGACGGGCGGCAGCCAGCCGCCGAGGAACAAAATCGTCGTCATCGCGCACATGGTGGTGATGGCCACGTATTCGCCGAGCATATAGAGCAGATACGGCGTCGAGGCGTACTCGACCATAAAGCCGGCAACGAGTTCGCTTTCCGCTTCCGGCAAATCGAACGGCGGCCGGTTGGTCTCGGCCAAGGCCGAAATAAAGAATACCACGAACATCGGAAACAACGCCAGCCAATGCCAATCGAGCAGCGAGGCGCTCAATCCCAACCCCGTACCGATGCCGGTCTTCTGCGCGTTGACGACATCGGTGACGTTCAGCGATCCGACGCACAGCAGCACGCAAATGATGACGAGCCCGATCGAGACCTCGTAACTGACCATCTGCGCCGCCGAGCGCAGCGCGCCCATGAACGGATATTTCGAGTTCGAGGCCCAGCCGCCCATGATGATGCCGTAGACGCCGAGCGAAGAAATCGCCAGCAGGTACAAAATCCCAACATTCAAGTCCGAGATGACCCAGCGGCCCCAGCTGTTTTCATTGACCGGGATCACCGCCCACGACGCCAGCGCAAACGTCGCGGTTGCCAAGGGCGCCAGCAAAAACACGATCTTGTCGGCGCCGGCTGGGATGAGCGGCTCCTTGAACACGAACTTCAGCAAGTCCGCGAACGATTGCAGCAGCCCGAACGGACCGACGACATTGGGTCCGCGCCGCAGCTGCACCGCCGCCCAGACCTTGCGATCCATCAGCAGCAAAAACGCGACGATGATCAGGAGTGCAACGAGCAACACAAGGCTCTGTCCTGCAATGATCGTAACCGGGTGCCACAGGATCCAGATGATCCAGCTCCAGGCCCACGAGAGATACCCACTCAGCGTCTCGATCATATCCGCCTATTCCGCCGCTTTCATTTGGCCAGCCGTCGATGCCCTGAGTGCGCTCAAGCCCGCCATGACGGCGGACGCGCGCGCAATCGGGTTGGTGAGATAAAAATCCTTGATCGCCACGCCGAACGGTTCGGAGCTGACATTACCCGACAGCTTCGCCAAGGTTTCAAGTCCCGAAACGGCGCGCGTCTCAACGCTATCGAGGGCCGCGAGTTGCGGCGCCGCCTTAAACATCTGCGCCCGCAAGGACTGCAACGTATCATACGGCAAGGTCTGGCCAATGAGCGCCGACAAGGCCCGCAATATCGTCCAATCTTCCTTGGCGTCGCCCGGCGCGAACGCGGCTTTCACGGTCAGCTGCGCCCGGCCCTCGGTGTTGACGTAAGTCACGCTCTTTTCCGTGTAGGCCGCGCCCGGCAAAATGACATCGGCACGGGCCGCGCCATAATCGCCGTGGCTGCCCTGATAGATCACGAAGGCTCCCCCAACGCGCGTGAGATCGCACTCATCAGCGCCAAGCAGATAGACGACGTCGAGTCCTCCCGACAGCATCGCGCTCAAATCTTTGCCCCCCTTGCCCGGCGCGAAGCCGAGATCGAGACCGGCAACGCGCGCTGCGGCGGTGTGAAGGATATTGAAACCGTTCCAGGCGGGATCTTTGCCAACCGACATGCCGAGCGCCAAGCGCGCTGCCATTGACAACACGGCAAGCCCATCAGCGCGTGCGAAGGCGGATTGGCCAACGATCAGCATCGGAGTCTTGGCGGCTTTCAAAACGCCAGCGAATGCATGCTCGCCATTGGCCAGCTGCGTCAGGACATCGGCATTGCCTCCAAGATACTCCACCGGATACGTCAGGTCGGCGTGTGCGCCAAGGAGCGCGACCTTGAGGTTGCCGCTCCGCCAGCGTTTGCGGATGCGCGCATTCAACACCGGCGCCTCGATGCGCGGGTTGGAGCCAATAATCAAAATCGCGTCGGCCTTCTCGATGCCCTCGATGGAGGTATTGAAGACATAGCTCGTCCGCCCAAGCTTGGGATCGAGCTTATCGCCCGCCTGCCGGCAATCGAGATTTGGCGAGCCGAGCCGGCCGAACAAATCCTTGAGCGCGAACATCTCCTCGGCCCCGCAAAGATCGCCGGCAATGGCGCCGATGCGTTCCGGCGATGCGGCCTTGAGTTTGTTCGCGACCAGCGCCAGCGCATCATTCCAGCTTGCCGGCTGCAAGCGGCCGTCCTTGCGAATGTAGGGCTGGTCGAGGCGCTGCGTCTTCAAGCCGTCCGCAACGTGGCGGGTTTTGTCTGAAATCCATTCTTCGTTCACCGCATCGTTGTTGCGCGGCAGGATGCGCATCACCGTTGGCCCGCGCGTATCGACGCGTATAGCTGAACCCACCGCATCCATGACGTCGATGGTTTCCGTCGGCGTCATTTCCCACGGCCGGGCGTTGACCGCCCACGGCCGGTGCGTCAGTGCGCCCACGGGGCAAAGATCGACGACGTTGGCGCTCATCTCCGACATGATGCCGTGCTCGAGATAGGTGGTGATCTCGGCATCTTCGCCGCGCGAGATCAGGCCGAGTTCTTCGACGCCCGCGACCTCGGTCATGAAGCGGACGCAGCGCGTGCAGTGGATGCAGCGCGTCATGTAAGTTTTGATCAGCGGCCCGATATATTTCTCCTCGACCGCGCGCTTATTCTCCTTGTAGCGCGAGCCGCCGATGCCGAACGCCATCGCCTGATCCTGCAAGTCGCATTCCCCGCCCTGATCGCAGATCGGGCAATCGAGGGGATGATTGATGAGCAGGAATTCCATGACGCCCTCGCGGGCTTTTTTGACGAGCGGGCTCTTGGTCGAAACGACTTTGGCCGAGCCGTCTTTGTTCGGCGGCAAGTCGGCGACACCCATCGCGCACGACGCAATCGGCTTGGGCGAGCCATGCACCTCGACCAGGCACATGCGGCAGTTGCCGGCAATCGAAAGGCGTTCGTGATAGCAAAAGCGCGGGATCTCGGCGCCGGCCTGCTCGCACGCCTGCATCAGCGTCAAGTGATCCTCAACCTCGATCTCGCGTCCGTCAATGATGAGCTTCTTGGTCATGTGTTCTTCGCTTGATTGGTGTCTGACCCTCCGGGTCTGACACCGCTTCACCGCTCTGGTCTTTGCTGGTGTCAGACCCAGAGGGTCAGACACCTTGTTGTTCGCTACTCCGCTGCCTCCCGCGCGTGTTTCGCTTGATACTGGTCGATGCGGGCTTCAATGACGGGACGGAAATTCTTGATCAGGCCCTGCACCGGCCACGCGGCAGCGTCGCCCAATGCGCAGATGGTGTGACCCTCGACTTGCTTCGACACTTCAAACAGCAAATCGATTTCGCGTTTCTGAGCCTCGCCGCGCTCCATGCGCTCTAACACGCGCCACATCCAGCCCGTGCCCTCGCGGCACGGCGTGCACTGTCCGCAGCTCTCGTGCTTGTAGAAGTACGCAATGCGCCGGATAGCGGCGATGATGTCCGTCGACTTGTCCATGACGATGACGGCGGCGGTGCCGAGGCCTGACCCCAATTTACCGAGTGCGTCGAAATCCATGGTCACGTTCGTCGCTTGTTCGGCCGTGATGCACCTGACCGACGAGCCGCCCGGAATGACGGCCAGCAAATTATCCCAGCCGCCGGTGACGCCACCGCAATGCTCCTCGATGAGCTGCTTCAAGGGAATGCCCATCTCTTCTTCGACCACGCAGGGCCTTTCGACGTGTCCGGAAATCTGGAACAACTTAGTGCCGGTGTTGTTTGGAAGCCCAAGGCTCGCAAACCAGTTGGCGCCGCGCCGCAGAATGTCGCCGACCACCGCGATACTCTCAACATTGTTGATGGTCGTCGGCGCCCCCCACAACCCGACATTGGCCGGGAACGGCGGCTTCAAACGCGGCTGGCCCTTCTTGCCTTCCAGACTTTCAAGCAGCGCGGTTTCTTCGCCGCAAATGTAAGCGCCGGCGCCGTGGGCGACATGAATATCGAGATCCCAGCCGTTGGTATTAGCTTTGCCGATCAGGCGCGCGTCATAAGCTTCGTCTATTGCCCGCTGCAAGGCTTCACGCTCGCGGATGAACTCGCCGCGCACGTAAATGTAGCAAGTGTGCGCCCGCATTGCGAACGCCGCCAGCAGCGCACCTTCGACCAGCAAGTGCGGATCATGCCGGAGAATTTCACGGTCCTTGCACGAGCCCGGCTCGCTCTCATCCGCATTCACGACGAGATAGCTCGGCCTAGAATCTGCCTTCGGCATGAACGACCACTTGAGACCGGTCGGAAAGCCAGCGCCGCCGCGTCCGCGCAGACCGGATTTCTTGATCTCGTCGATGATCCAGTCGTGGCCTTTTTGAATGAAGACCTTGGTGCCGTCCCACGCCCCGCGCGACATCGCAGCTTTCAAGCTGACATCATGGAAGCCATAGATATTGCGGAAGATGCGATCGCGATCATGCAGCATCGGAGTTCCTTTTCAAGCGCGCCGACGCGAGCACCGCGATCGCAAAGCTCAACGCCAGCATGCTGCCGCCGAGGATCCCCATCCACTTGTCGCCGCCCGAAGCCCACGACACCAAGCCCGACGCTGCCAGCACCGTCAAACACCAAAACTGCAGCAAGCCATGATTGCCGTCGGGCCAGATGGCTTCGACGAAAGCCGACAAGCCTAGCGTGCCGATCATGCCGACAAGCCAAGCATCCGTCGGTTTCAAGGCTCCGGCCATAAAGCGTTTGGCGGCGTGAAACAGCAGAAGCGCAGCCGCAGCGGCGATGACGATCCGCATGACGCGGACCCACGGCGCACTCGAGATCGTGGTTTTTAATTTGCCCGCTGGTTTGGTCTCGCTCATCGCATCACCCCTTTGGCTTTGTGCTGTCGACACCCGGTGCGCGGCTGACTGAACCGGCTTTCATCTTGGCAAGATCATCGGCGGAGAGCGGCTTGCCTGAACCCCGCGCTTCCAAATCTTTGACCAGACCGGCATTCGCCATCGCCGCCATCGCGCCGGTGTTGATTGTAGGTGCTGCCGATGCCTGAGGTGTAGCGGTCGGCGGAGACGACGGCGCCGGCGTGTCTACGCCACCGGGCGCATGAGCCGCCATCTCATCAAAGCGTTTCTTCCAGGCCCCGATCGTCGAGCCGTCGTACAGCGCTGGATCCTTCAACGTCGTCGGACCACCAGCGGGGCACGAGGCCGTGCGCCCAATCTGCGATCCGGGCTTTGGCGGATGACCCTCCGCATAGCCGTCGAGCACCTGATCAAGCAGCGCCGGAGTCAAATCCTCGTACGTGTCCTTGTCGATTTGAATCATCGGCGCGTTGGCGCACACGCCCATGCACTCGACCTCTTCCCAGGAGAATTTACCGTCGGCCGAGACGTGATGCTGATCAGGCGAAATCCGATTCTTGCAAACCTCGACAAGCGCCCGCGCCCCGTTCAACATGCACGGCGTCGTGCCGCAGACCTGCACGTGCGCCACCGATCCAACCGGCGACAACTGGAACATCGTGTAAAAGGTCGCGATTTCGAGCCCGCGAATATACGCCATGCCGAGCATATCGCAGACGGTGCGGATGGCTGGCTCTGTCAACCATCCCGCCTGCTCCTGCGCGCGCCACATCAGTGGCAAAATCGCCGACGCCTGCTTCCCCGGCGGAAACTTGGCGATCTGCGCCTTGGCCCACGCCAGGTTCTCAGGGTTAAATGCAAACTGGGTGGGTTGTTCGGCATTGAGGCGGCGAACGGCCATGAACGGGGCTCCAAGGCGTGTGACGGCAGGCACTTTCGTCGCGCAGTATAGCGCACTGCAATACTGCGGGGATAACCCATCCAAAATGCCTTTAGGATACGGCAATTGGCCCGGCGCGGTTGCTCCTCAACTACGAGGATACGCCGCCTGTGGCAAGGTGCCCACAAGTTGCCCAAAAGTACCGCATCCCGCGCTGTGGAACCGGCAGGATGCGATGGACATCAGCGATATGTGATTCGCGTGACGAGGCCCCGCGATTTTGGGGCTACTGGCTCTGGCCGGGCTGCGGCGTGACCTGCAGCTCTTTCGACTTGTCTGTAATGTAGCCCTTGCGCTGCAACGATTCGAGCGGCCGCTCGTTGGCCCATTTGCGCTCGCCATAGCCGAGCGGCACCGACAGCCAGCCGAGCAGCAATAGGAACGCCGCGGCCGGGGCCAGAAACAGCGAGATCTGCGATCCGACCCGGAATAGCCCAGTCCACAGGATTGCCAGCAGCCCGCCGAATATGACGATATACCAGCCGCCCTCTTCGACGCCCCTGGCGGTTGCAAACAGCAAACCCGCAACCAGGGCCGCAATGCCGAGTAATACCGGGATCACTGGCAAATCGGACTGCAATGCACCCATCGGCCACCCATTGTTGCGAGCAAAAAGCCGGTACGTTGCGAGGCTCAATCCCCAGCCAAAGGCGGCGATGGCGAGCAGAAACAGGTTGTCCATGAGGTGCGTCTCCGGGCGCGAGCTTTTGGCACGAGGCATTGTCCGGGCCATGATTATCAAGGCTTTGTGGCATCCGCTAGATGCTTGCGCGGATGAGGTTAAAGCGGGATGGGGGAATTGGGAATAGGAGTAGGTTTTGAGTTGACGCGGCATTGTGTCGTCTGGGAATATTCACGAGCCGAAGAGTTGAGACCACTTCGACGCCAGCCAGAAGTCTATTTGACCGAACGGCAACACCTCGTTCAGGAACCCAAGTGCCGCCCCCAAACAAAAGCTGATGAGCGCACCGGCAAGAACACCTAAAAGGATACCCTTGAGTAACGTCGATCCTTGCCGGCCTGCCCATGCCGTGACAGTCAGCACAAACAGCGACGCAAGAAACTTGAGCACCTCAGCCGCCATGGCTTTTCTCCGGGATGGGTAAGGTCGGCCATTGTGCGTCTACGGGCGTAAAGTGCGGCCACCGCCGTTCAAGCGCCGGCGAGGACTTCTGTCACATCGAGCGTCGCACCGAACCGATCGAGGATGATGTCGCCGCTGGCATGGATGCGCGTCGCGATTTCGCTGCCGGCACCCCGCGCGTGATGAATGATCAATCTCTTGCCGGCGTCGACAATCAGATAGTGCCTGATCGAGGACACCGAGAAATATTCGGCGAGCTTGGTGCTGGTATCGTCCTTTTCGCTCGACGGCGATATGACCTCGACGACAATCAACGG
Source organism: Hyphomicrobium sp. (assembly GCA_031365865.1). Taxonomy (GTDB): domain Bacteria; phylum Pseudomonadota; class Alphaproteobacteria; order Rhizobiales; family Hyphomicrobiaceae; genus Hyphomicrobium_B. The sequence continues at coordinate 23,669 of JANLYX010000069.1, forward strand.
GGCGTCCAGAATGATCATGTCGGGATCGACCTTCGCGCCGTATTGAACGGAGGCATCCGGTTGGCGCGCGGTGTACTCGTCGATCTTCACTGTCATGCCATCGGTGAAGACGGTGCAGGGCAAGTTTGCCCTCTTGACGGCGTTTTGCAGCGCCTTTGCCACCGCCAATTTGGCGAGGTTATGCCGCGCCCGCTCCGACGCCTGCGCCACCACTTCGCCGCCGACCAGTTCAAACTGTCCCCTTGGCTGAGCCAGGGCCCAGGGGATGAACTCCGTAACGGTCATTTTGTGCTTCGGCAGCGCGGTCATGAGGACAATCATACCACAGGCCGTATACGGCTCCAGCGGCTTGTGTCTAGACTTGGCAAAGAATCCGGCAGTCCCTCTGCCGCCGTCTCCAACAGGATTGGCACGCCATGACAGACCCCCACCCTCGCCTTACCGCCGTAATCGCGGCGCTTGAAAAAGTCCGCGAGCATTTGGCCGATCTCGGCGATGACGACACGGTCGATGTCACGACCTACAACCGCTGGATCGGCATGCTCGACGGCGTGGTCGAGGGCAACTGGAAGAGCCTGGCGCTCGATGGCGACACGATCCCCGCCAGCGAAATGCTCATGCACGTCGACGCCGCGGTTGCGTTTTTGGAGAGCCATCAGGAGAGCTGACTCCAGTACGAAGCTGTTCTTAGCAGGAAGGATAATCTCGCGGCTTCCAACCTCGAGAAAAGCGAGGTCGGGGCCCTGCTGGATGCCTTCTGTAAGCTCTGCGAACCCGTGGAGTTGCAGTATTTATGGCGCCCGATGTTGCGCGATCCTGGTGACGAAATGGTGCTGGAAACAGCGGCTCTGGGCCGGGCCGATGCTTTGTTGACATTCAATATTCGCGATTTTGCCGGATCGGAGCGATGGGGTATCTCCGTTGAAGAACCGGGCCCCGCTTGGCGCAGCCGGAAAGGAAATCTGAAATGACGAAATCGAACTATGCCTTGAGATTACCGGCGAGCCTGAAGTCAGAGGCTGAGAAAATTGCCGCCGCCGAGGGAACGACCCTCAATCAACTGATCAATATGGCCGTTGCGGAAAAGGTCTCGGCCTTGAAGACCGAAGATTATATTGCCAAGCGCGCGGCCCGTGCCAACGTTCCAAAGGCCCTCAAGATCGTTCGCAAGGCGGGCCGAAAGGGCCGGGTGACGAAGGGAGATGAGGTGGCGTGACGCTTTGGAGAATCATCAGGAAGGGTGAGGCGCAAGGCATTGCCTGCTCCCTCTCCCCGTCCTTCACGGGGAGAGGGGAGCGACCCTACCGATCAATTTCCCCGAATACGATATCGATGCTTCCCAAAATCGCGGAAACATCCGCGAGCATGTGGCCCTTGTTCAGGAAGTCCATGGCGGCAAGATGGGGGAATCCCGGCGCGCGGATTTTGCAACGATACGGTTTGTTCGAGCCATCGGCCACGAGATAAACGCCGAACTCGCCCTTGGGCGCCTCAACGCAGGCATAAACCTCGCCCGCCGGCACGTGGAAGCCTTCGGTATAAAGTTTGAAATGATGTATCAGCGCTTCCATCGAGCGCTTCATCTCGGAACGTGTCGGCGGCACAATCTTTTTGGCGTCCGCGACGTGCGGACCTTGGCCGTCCGCTGATTTCAACTTCTCGCACGCCGCCCTCATGATCTTGACGCTCTCGCGCATTTCCTGCATGCGGATCAGATAGCGATCATAGTTGTCGCCGTTCTTGCCGATCGGAATGTCGAAGTCGAATTCGCTGTAGCACTCATAGGGCTGCGACTTGCGCAAATCCCAAGCCGCGCCCGAGCCGCGCACCATCACGCCCGAGAAGCCCCACGCGAAAGCATCTTGCAACGACACCACGCCAATATCGACGTTGCGCTGTTTGAAGATGCGGTTGCCGGTCAGTAATGCGTCGATATCGTCGACGACTTCGAGAAACGGATCGCACCATGCGTGGATGTCGTCGATGAGCTTCTCAGGCAGATCCTGATGCACGCCGCCGATGCGAAAATATTTGGCGTGCATGCGCGAGCCGGACGCGCGCTCATAAAACACCATCAGCTTTTCGCGCTCTTCAAAGCCCCACAGCGGCGGGGTCAGCGCGCCGACATCCATGGCTTGCGTCGTGACGTTCAAGAGATGCGACAGGATGCGGCCGATTTCAGAGTACAGCACGCGGATGAGGCTGGCCCGGCGCGGCACGTCGAGGCCGAGCAGCTTTTCAGCCGCCAGGCAGAACGCGTGCTCCTGATTCATCGGCGCCACGTAATCAAGGCGGTCGAAGTAGCCGATGGCTTGCAAATAGGTCTTGTGTTCGATCAGCTTTTCGGTGCCGCGATGCAAAAGCCCGATGTGCGGGTCAACGCGCTCGACGACCTCGCCGTCGAGTTCAAGCACGAGGCGCAAGACGCCGTGGGCGGCCGGATGCTGCGGCCCGAAGTTGATGTTGAAGTTGCGGATTTCTGTTTCGGGCATTTTTGTCTCGTCTCTGATCTTGCGCCACTCAGTTCCCTCTCCCCTTTGAGAGAGGGTTAGGGTGAGGGGGTGGTCCTCGTGGTCACAAGGGAACGATGTCCGCCCCCTCATCCGCCCGTCATCACGAAGCGATGCTTCGCACCGGGCACCTTCTCCCCAAGGGGAGAAGGAAGTCAAATCGTACCAACCCGCGCTTTTTTCGCCTTCTCATTTACCCGCGCGACGAACTTTTCCCACGCCACCACGACCCGCTCATGCTCGCCTTCGCTTATCAGATCGAGGCCGTCGTGGGCGCGAACGTGAAACGTCAGCCGCTTGCCGTCGATCTTGGTGCACTCGGCTTCGACCGTCACGGTTTGCCCGGGTACCGTCGCCGCCACATGCGAGACGTTGATGTGGACGCCGAGCGAACCCTCGCCCTCCTCCAGATGCGCCTCGATCACCTTCATGCATGTCCATTCCATGAGGCCCACCATAAAGCCAGTCGCGAATACTGTGGGCATCTGCGCGAACTCAGGCGCCTCGGGAAACAAATGCGGCACCGTCTTCTCCGCTGGAACCCGGAAGGAGAATTCTGCGCGTGCGCCTATTATCAATGTCGGCTTCATGATCTCGATCACTCGTAGGTTGGGTAGAGCGCGGCCCGCATTTCAAAATCAGATTCCAAAATTCGCTCCGCGCGAAACCCAACAACTCTGCTTCAACGTGCGCTGGTCTTGATTGTTGGGTTTCGGCCGAGTGCAAGGCGGCCTCTACCCAACCTACGAATTTCGCTCTCGGTGCCGGACTCGCCAAAACGTTCCGCAACGTATCGGCTCATGACGATACGAACTTGAACAGCCTGCCGACGGCATATCCACCCCCGACTGTGACAACCGAATAATAAGCTAATCCCAATATCTCTCTTAGCCATCCGCCGAAGCGGACCCAACCCATAGTTTGTTCCGTTAGCGCTTCCACGAGTAACAAACTGTACAAAATGGCGACAGGCGAAAAACTAATCAGCGCAATTCGCAATATACTAGACGGTGGTGCTCCGTTCCATCCGCGGATCAATCCAACAAACAATCCTGCTAAAACCAGAACAGCCCAAACTGCAACTAGTGGTTCGGCTCCCATTCCTATTGCAGATCCATCAGGTGATCGGCTTGCATAACATCACCCCTGCCCCTTTGCCTTCTCATCGCCCGGCAGGACGCCGCCGAGGCCTTCCCACGGACTTTCGAAATCGAAGTTGCGGAATTCTTGGCTGAGTTTGACGGGCTCGTAGACGACGCGCTTTTGTTCGTCGTCATAGCGGACCTCGACATAGCCTGTGAGCGGAAAATCCTTGCGCAGCGGATAGCCTTGAAAGCCGTAGTCGGTGAGGATGCGGCGCAAATCCGGGTGGCCGGAAAAGCGGATGCCGAACATGTCGTAAGCTTCGCGCTCGAACCAGTTGGCGGCGGGGAACACGGCGTTGACGCTGGCGACCGGCGTTGCCTCATCGGTCGAGGTCTTGACGCGAATACGCTGATTCAAACGCGGCGACAGTAAATGATAGACGACCTCAAAGCGCTTCTCGCGTTCCGGATAATCGACGCCGCAGATGTCGATCAAGACTTCGAACTGGCATTTGGCGTCGTCGCGCAGAAACGTCAGAATCTCAACGATATCGCCCGGCGCAATCGTCAAAGTCTGTTCGCCGCGCGCTGTCGTGCTTCGCGACTTTGCTGCCAACTCAAGCTTCAATTCGATCTCGGTCATCGGTTCTTCACTTGTAGGTTGGTAAGGGATGGTGTCTGACCCTCTGGGTCTGACACCACTGCGCCGTGCCGGTTCTTGTCCGGTGTCAGACCCGAAGGGTCAGACACCACATATTCCCGTCTCGGCTGCCGAAACTCACCGCTCAATCGTCCCAGTCCTGCGAATTTTCCGCTGCAGCAACAGCACCCCGTACAGCAGGGCTTCCGCCGTCGGTGGGCAGCCGGGTACGTAGATGTCGACCGGCACGATGCGGTCGCAACCGCGCACCACGGCGTAGGAATAATGATAATAACCGCCGCCGTTGGCGCACGAGCCCATCGAAATCACATAGCGCGGTTCCGGCATCTGATCGTAGACCTTGCGCAAGGCCGGCGCCATCTTGTTGGTCAGCGTGCCAGCGACAATCATGACGTCGGATTGGCGCGGAGAGGCGCGCGGCGCAAACCCAAAGCGCTCGAGATCATAACGCGGCATCGAGGCTTGCATCATCTCGACCGCGCAGCACGCCAAACCAAACGTCATCCACATCAGGCTGCCGGTGCGCGCCCAGGTGATCAGATCTTCGGTAGTTGTGACGAGGAAGCCCTTGTCGGCAAGCTCGTTATTGACGCCGGTGACGAACGGATCGTCGGGCCGGATGATGCCACTCGGCAAACCGGGCCTGCCGCCGCCGGCGCCCTCGCGCGCCTTATCGAACACGCGGTCAAAAAGTTGCGCGTCGTTATCGCGGATCACTCCCATTCGAGCGCGCCTTTTTTCCATTCGTAGATGAAGCCGACGGTGAGCACGGCCAGAAACAGCATCATCGACCAGAACCCAAAATCGCCGATGTCCTTGAACGCCACGGCCCAGGGGAACAGAAACGCGATTTCGAGATCGAAGATGATGAACAGGATCGAGACCAGATAGAAGCGGACATCGAATTTCATGCGGGCGTCGTCGAACGCATTGAATCCGCACTCGTAGGCCGAGACCTTTTCGGGATCGGGATTGTTGACCGCGATCACGAACGGCGCCAGCATCAAAGCACTGCCGATGAACAGCGCGACCCCGAGAAAAATCACGATCGGCAGATACTGGGTGAAGAGTTCGCTCATGCTTGGGTCCTGTGACGGTCCTTGCCGGCAATCGCGCCGCTCCGCTAACCGCAACCGAGGTGGAGGGAGTCGCCAGATCGTGGCACACAACCGTGTTAACCCAGCCCCTATTGCAGCGCAACCCGGCGAATAGCGGCAGGCCCGGTCTTCGAACCGGCCGCGCGGACAACGAATCATTTAGTTCGAAAAAAATTGGAATGGCGCGAGAGACGGGACTTGAACCCGCGGCCTCCGCCGTGACAGGGCGGCGCTCTAACCAACTGAGCTACTCCCGCATTCCAAACGATCACGGGCGCCAAAAGCGCCCGCGAGCCACCCCATCGCAATAGTTGAGTGGCGTCCCGCCGTCAAGCCCGGTTTCGCTGCCGCTCCCCGCAACGTCATCCCCGCGCCGTTCGCTGAAGGCGAACGGATTCGGCGGCAGGGATCCACCCAGGCTGCAGTGAGGCACGAAATTACCGGACCAGTCGATCAAGCCGTTCGTAAACGCAGCTTAGTTTTTTTCCAACTGATGCTTGATTGGATCCCCGCCTGCGATGGCTTCGCCATCGTCGCCGTGCGCGACGCGGGGATGACGTAGGGAGAGTGTGATCGCATTGCCCCGGCATCGGGAGGATGTATTGACCACAGTTAGTTTGCAGCGTCCGTCATCAACTCCGCCGCATGAAATCGCGCTTACCGATCTCGAGGCCGTTGTGCCGCAAAATGGCGTAAGCCGTCGTGCAGTGGAAATAGAAATTCGGCAGCGCGAAGTGCAGCAGATAATCTTCGCCCAAGAACGTCATTTCGTTCGGGCCGACTTTGAGTTTGATTTCTCTCTCAGCGGCGCCCGCCAACTGTTCCGGTTTGACGGCATCCAAAATTGTCATCGTCTTGGCGATGCGGGCTTTGAGGTCGGCAATGGTTTCTTCGTCGTTCGCCGCCGCCTGAACCGGTTGCCCCATCAGCCGCGCCAGCGTTGAGGCGGCAAACGTGCACGCCTCCTGAACTTGCCGTTTCATATTGAACATGTCGGGGTAGAGGCGGGCGGAGAGAAGAATATTCTGATTGATCTTGCGAGCCTCGGCGTAGGCGGCGACTTTATCGAGAATGCCGTCGAGCGCGTGCAGGTGCTTCTGAAAGGTCACGACAGAGGCCTTGTACATCGAGACGTTCATGTCGCTGTCTCCTCCCCGATCTGCCGATCTTACCCAGCCTGGCCCATGAAATCGCTCTTGCCGATGACAAGGCCGTTGTGGCGCAGGATGCCGTAAGCCGTCGCCGCATGGAAATACAAATTCGGCAGCACGAAATCCGTCAGGTAGGCTTGGCCTTTGAAGCTCATGTCCTGGCCGCCAACCTTCAGCGAAATATCGCGGCCTTCGCTGCCGTCGATGTCGGCGGCCTTGAAGCCTTTGACGAACTCCAAGGTTTTGGCGATACGGGCTTTGAGTTCTGGAATTGTGGTTTCGGTGTCGGTCCAGCTCGGCACGTCCTTGCCAGCCAAACGCGCCGTTGCGCCCTTGGCAAAATCGCAAGCGATCAGAATCTGGCGCGACATCGGAAACATATCTGGAAAGAGCCTCGCGCCAGCGAGCGTTGTGTGATCGATCTTCTTGGCGGTGGCGTAGGCCTCGGCCTTGTCGAGAATGGCCGACAGCGCCGTCAAGGTTTTTACGAACGCAGGCACCGACGCCTGATACATCGAAAGGCTCATGGAAGATCCTCGGGTCAAGGGAACGAGAAAGGTTTGCATCGGCCGGCCGCGGCGGCTGCCTTGCAGTAACGTTGGTCTACAGGTTTTAATCTTTGTCCGGAACCATACAATCGTCGCGGGCAATGTTTGCGCTTTAGCGGCCAGCCTTTGCTCAATGCGCAATGCTGCAGCAATGGTGGGAGGTGAGGGGATCGAACCCCCGACATTCTCGGTGTAAACGAGACGCTCTACCGCTGAGCTAACCTCCCGGATGGCCAAGTACTTATCGGGCTCGCGCGTGACGCGCAACCGGCGGCGTCAAGCATTTTGCCGTGTTCCAATAAAAAAGCACGCCGCTTCGGTGCGGCGCGCTTCCAAATTGTGACACAGCGGGGCTCGCGTCAGTTGACGTTGAGGGCTTCCTTCAGACCTTTCGCGGGCGTGAACTTTGGCACGCGCGAAGCCGGGATCTGGATGGTCATGCCGGTTGCTGGATTACGGCCCTCGCGCGCCTTGCGCTTGGCGACCTTGAAGGTTCCAAAATCGGGGATGCGGACTTCTTCGCCGTTCTTCAGCGCACCGCGAATATGAGCGAGCGCGGCATCGACCACACTGGTCGCTTTCTCTTTCGTCAGCTCGCATTCTTTGGCAACGGCGTCGATCAGGTCTTTCTTGCTCATGGGGTCCGTCCTATGGCTTTGGAAAAGCAAACTCTTGGGGCAGAGCCTTCTGCCTTATGGGCGGCCGAAGAACGGCCCGCCTAGTTTGAAGCCGCTTAGAAGCGCGCAATCATTCGCTCCGTCAAGAGAAAATCACCCAAAAAAGGCTGTCAAAGCGCGTCAAACTGACGTGAGATGCGGCATGTTGAACGGAAAACCCCCGCACTCGATGAGCACGGGGGTTGACAGAACCAAAAAGAGCAGCCAACGGCGCAATTAATGCCCCATGACTAATGCGCGGTCACGCGGGCCGCACCCTTTTCTTTTTCCTTGTCTGCGGCTTCGAGAGCCGCCGCCGCAGCCTCCGCGGCCTCATCATAGATGATCGGTTCCGGAGTGCGGATCAGCGCCACCTTCAAGACGTCATCCAATCTCGCGACCGGGATGATGTCCATCTTGTTTTTAACTTCGGCCGGTATGTCGGCGAGGTCTTTGGCGTTCTCTTCCGGGATCACGACGGTTTTGATGCCGCCGCGAAGCGCCGCCAGCAGTTTCTCTTTCAAACCGCCGATCGGGAGCACGCGGCCGCGCAGCGTGATCTCACCCGTCATCGCCACGTCCTTGCGGACGGGAATGCCAGTCAAGACCGAGATGATGGCGGTGGCCATGGCAACGCCCGCCGACGGTCCATCCTTGGGCGTCGCGCCTTCCGGCACGTGCACGTGGATGTCGCGCTTTTCAAACAGCGAAGGATGGATGCCGAAGTCCGGCGAGCGGGCACGCACGTAGGCGTTGGCCGCTGAAACAGACTCTTTCATCACATCGCGCAAGTTGCCGGTGACGGTGATTTTGCCTTTGCCCGGCATCATCACGCCTTCAATCGTCAGCAATTCGCCACCGACTTCCGTCCAGGCGAGACCCGTGACGATGCCGACCTGATCTTCAAGCTCAGCTTCGCCATAACGGTATTTCGGCACGCCCAGATAATCCTGGACGTTGGCCGCGGATACCGTGATCGACGTTTTGGACGACGTCAGGATTTCCTTCACAGCCTTGCGAGCAAGCTTGGCGATTTCGCGCTCGAGCGAGCGCACGCCGGCTTCCCGGGTATAGCGGCGAATGATCTCCTGCAGCGCGGAATCTTCAACCTTCCACTCGCCGGCTTCAAGGCCGTGCGCGGATTGTTGTTCGGCCATCAAATGGCGCTTGGCGATCTCGAGTTTTTCGTCTTCGGTGTAGCCAGCGAGGCGAATGATCTCCATGCGGTCCATCAGGGCCGGCGGAATGTTCAACGTGTTCGCCGTCGTCACGAACATGACGTTCGAAAGGTCGTAGTCGACCTCGAGGTAATGGTCGTTGAACGTCGAGTTCTGCTCGGGATCCAAGACCTCGAGCAATGCGGCAGCTGGATCGCCGCGGAAATCCTGGCCCATCTTGTCGATTTCGTCGAACAAGAAAAGCGGATTGGTGCGCTTGGCTTTCTTCATCGACTGGATAACCTTGCCGGGCATCGAACCAATGTAGGTGCGCCGGTGACCACGGATTTCCGCTTCGTCCCGAACGCCGCCCAACGACATGCGCACGAACTCGCGGCCCGTCGCATTGGCGATCGATTTGCCAAGCGAGGTCTTGCCGACGCCGGGTGGGCCGACGAGGCACAGAATTGGACCCTTGAGCTTATTGGTGCGAGCCTGGACCGCTAGATATTCAAGGATGCGCTCTTTGACCTTTTCCAGGCCATAGTGCTCGAGATCGAGGATCGCTTGCGCTTCCGCAATATCCTTCTTGATCTTGCCCTTGATGCCCCACGGGATCGACAGCAACCAATCGAGATAATTGCGCACCACCGTCGCTTCAGCCGACATCGGCGACATCTGCTTGAGCTTCTTCAACTCAGCCAGAGCCTTGTCCTTGGCTTCCTTCGACAGCTTGGTGTTTTCGATCTTCTCTTCGAACTCGGCGATGTCGTCGCGTTCGTCGGTGTCGCCGAGCTCTTTCTGAATGGCCTTCATCTGCTCATTCAAATAGTACTCGCGCTGCGTCTTCTCCATCTGGCGCTTGACGCGCGAACGGATCTTCTTCTCGACCTGGAGAACCGAGATTTCGCTTTCCATCAAGGTGTAGACGCGCTCGAGCCGCTCCGAGACGGTCGCCGTCTCAAGCACATCCTGCTTGTCCGAGATCTTGACGGCCAGGTGCGAGGCGATGGTGTCGGCGAGCTTGGAATAATCTTCGATCTGGCTGACCGTACCGAGCACTTCGGGCGAAACTTTTTTGTTGAGCTTCACATAGCTCTCGAACTGCGAGACGACCGAACGGGCGAGCGCTTCCAATTCGTCCTTGGCACCCGGCTGATCGGTGACGCGCTCGACTTCGGCTTCGAAGTAATTGGCGTTCTCGACATAGCGCGTAACCTTGGCGCGCGCGCTGCCTTCGACCAGCACCTTGACTGTGCCGTCGGGGAGTTTCAACAGCTGCAACACCGACGCCAGCGTGCCGATTTCATAGATGGCATCGGTTGCCGGATCATCGTCGCCGGCATTTTTTTGGGCGGCGAGCAAAATCTGCTTGTCCGCGCGCATGACTTCTTCAAGTGCGGCAATCGATTTTTCGCGCCCTACAAAGAGCGGCACGATCATGTACGGGAAGACCACGATGTCCCGCAAAGGCAGAACCGGAAACAGTTCCTTGGCCCCGGCAGCCCCGGCTTTGTCTTTGGTCTTTTTCTCGTCGCTCATGATTACCTGCTTTCGCGTGTGGCGGAGACTGGAGCATCCAACCCCTCGCCCATTGCACGCCCCGTTCCACTTATGACCCGGCTCAACTGTCCCATTTATGGCGACATTCGGCCGTCCACACCACAGAGCGCGGAAAGATTAAACGGGACTGTTCCAGTTCGGGCTCAGTTGCAATGAGGCCTTGAGATGGACAGCCGGTTAATCTCCCTCCGAACAAATAGGGACCTAATCCCCAAGATCAAGATGTCCAAAATAACCCCCGCAATCGCGAGTGCCAACCCGAACGATCATACTAGGCGGTCGAGCCTTTTTCCTCGGCGCGGTCGGAATATATCCGCAGCGGTCTGGCGGCGCCATCGACGACTTCCGGCCCAATGACGACTTCTTCGACGCCTTTCAAAGCGGGAAGGTCGAACATGGATTCGAGCAAAATGCTTTCCATGATGGAGCGCAGGCCGCGAGCACCGGTCTTGCGCTCGATCGCCCGTCGCGCAATCGATTTCAAGGCTTCCTGGGTGAACGTCAGCTTGACGTCTTCCATCTCGAACAAGCGCTGATACTGCTTGACGAGCGCATTCTTCGGATCGGTCAAGATCTGCACCAGAGCGATCTCGTCGAGATCTTCAAGCGTCGCGATGACCGGCAAACGGCCGATGAATTCCGGGATCAAGCCGAACTTCAGCAGATCTTCCGGTTCGACTTCGCGCAGGATGTCGCCGGTCCGGCGTTCATCTGGTCCGGTGACTTTAGCGCCAAAGCCGATAGACGAGCCCTTGCCGCGCCGCGAGATGATCTTTTCGAGTCCCGCGAACGCGCCACCGCAAATGAACAGGATATTGGTGGTGTCGACTTGCAGGAACTCCTGCTGGGGATGCTTGCGGCCGCCTTGCGGAGGAACGGAGGCAACAGTGCCTTCCATGATCTTCAATAGGGCCTGTTGCACGCCTTCGCCCGAGACGTCGCGCGTGATCGACGGATTGTCGGACTTGCGCGAGATCTTGTCGACTTCGTCGATATAGACGATGCCGCGCTGTGCCCGCTCGACGTTGTAGTCGGCGTTCTGCAGAAGCTTGAGAATGATGTTTTCGACGTCTTCGCCGACGTAGCCAGCTTCGGTCAACGTCGTGGCATCCGCCATCGTGAACGGCACATCGAGGATGCGCGCCAGGGTCTGCGCCAGCAAGGTCTTGCCCGAGCCGGTTGGACCGACGAGCAGGATGTTCGACTTGGCGAGTTCGACGTCGTTGTTCTTGGAGGCGTGGTTCAAGCGCTTGTAGTGATTGTGGACCGCGACCGACAAAACCTTCTTGGCGTGGCTCTGCCCAATGACATAGCCATCGAGCACGCCGCAAATTTCCTGTGGACTGGGAACGCCATCACGCGATTTGACCAGCGTGTTCTTGTTCTCTTCCCGAATGATGTCCATGCACAGTTCGACGCATTCATCGCAGATGAACACTGTCGGACCGGCGATCAGCTTTCTGACCTCGTGCTGGCTCTTGCCGCAGAAGGAGCAGTAAAGCGTGTTCTTCTCTTGAGCCATTCCTTGTCTCACTCTAGTTGGGAGGCACATCCACGGATGGACGTTCTCCCTTTGGCCCGGTCGTCAGGGCGCGCTGCTTGAGCCAGCCGCATGGCACCTTGAATCTCTAAACCAATCTGAACACGCTAGCGTTCTCGAGATCAAGAATGGATTAATATCACATAGGTGTCGCCACACCCTAAGCGGCGCGAATGTCACAGTTTCGTCGATTTCTGTTCAAAACGCGCAATGTGGTCAATAGTATCCTAATACGCCGTGATTGGGGCATGTACCGGATATGTTCCAACACGTTCCCGGTACGGCAGAAAACCAAGGCGTCGCACCGGTCGTTGTCGATACCTACGAAGCCTTGCCTTCAAATAGACCACCTTCGACTTCGTCGCGGGTTTGCAGGACTTTGTCAATCAGGCCGAAATCGCGGGCCTGCTCCGACGACATGAAGTAATCACGGTCGAGGGTGCGCTCGATGTTTTCGTACGGCTGGCCGGTGTGCCGGACGTACGTTTCATTCAAGCGGCGCTTCATCTTCACGATGTCCTCGGCGTGGCGCTCGATGTCGGACGCCTGGCCTGAGAAGCCGCCCGAAGGCTGGTGCACCATGATGCGCGAGTTTGGCAGCGAGAACCGCATACCCTTGGCGCCGGCGCACAGTAGCAGCGATCCCATCGAGGCGGCTTGCCCGATGCACAGCGTCGCGACCTGCGGCTTGATGAACTGCATGGTGTCGTAGATCGCCATGCCGCTCGTCACCACGCCACCGGGCGAGTTGATGTACATGGAGATTTCTTTTTTGGGGTTTTCGGCTTCGAGAAACAGCAACTGCATGCAGATCGACGCCGACATGTGGTCTTCGACCGGGCCGGTCACGAAAATAATGCGCTCTTTCAAGAGCCGCGACGGCAAATCGTAGCCCCGCTCGCCGCGCGTCGTTTGTTCGACGACCATCGGCCAGAACGTATTCGTCAGCGTGGCGATCGGATCGCGCATGAAGCGGTATTCCTCTGTTGGCGGTTTGCAGCGGCACTTAGGATCAGCGCGCTGCCGGTCTTATATCTGTGATCGAGGCCTTCGGAAGGCAAGCCCCCCGAATTGGCGGGCAAGGATGTCGCCAAGCCTCGCCGTTAGTTTTGAGTCGTTTCTTCAACCTGCTTGAAGAGATCGTCCTTTGAAACCTTTTTCTCAACCGGTTTGGCCGCATCGAGAATGAAATCCACGACTTTGTCCTCGAAAATGGGGGCCCGCAGTTCGGCCAGTGCACCCGGCTGCTTTTCGTAGAATTCGTAGACCATCTTTTCCTGGCCCGGATAGCGGCGCGCCTGCTCGATCAGGGCCCGGCGCAATTCGTCTTCGGTGACTTTGATCTTGTTCTTTTCGCCGATTTCACCAACGACCAGACCAAGACGCACGCGCCGTTCGGCAATGGTTTTATATTCGGCGCGCGCTTCGTCTTCGGTCTTGCCTTCGTCAGCGAAGGTCTTGCCGGTGTTCTTGAGATTGGTTTCGAGCTGACGCCAGATATTCTCGAATTCGTAATCGACCAGCGAGCCCGGCAATTCGAAGGTGTGGACCTTGTCGAGTTCGTCCAACAATTCGCGCTTCAACTTCATGCGCGACGCTTGATCATACTCGCGCTTGATCTGGCCCGACACCAATTCCTTCAGCTTCTCGAGATTTTCAGCTCCGAGGCCGGCCGCGAAATCATCGTCGATGGCCGGCTTCTTAGGCTTGGAGACCGACTTGACGCTAACCGCGAATTGGGCGGCCTTGCCGGCCAATTCCGGCACCGGGTAGTCGGCCGGGAAGGTTGCATCGATGGTGCGGTCTTCGCCAGCCTTGACGCCTTTGAGAGCGTCTTCGTAGCCGGGAATGAACTGGCCCTTGCCAAGCACCAGGTTAGCGCCTTCGCCAGAGCCGCCTTCGAAAGCTTCGCCGTCGATCGTGCCCTTGAAGTCCATGTTGACGGCATCGCCGTCGCCGGCTGCGTGGCCCTCGGCCGGCTCATACGCCATATTGCGTTCGGCGATTTGATCGAGCGCGGAGTTCAGCGCTTCGTCATCGACGTCGCTCACCAAACGCTCGAGTTTCAATGTCGAAAAATCAGCGAGCGGGATCGGCGGCAACACTTCGAACGACATCGAATACGCCAGATCGTCCTGACCGTTGAAAATCCGGTCGACCATATCGTCTTTTTGGTCGACGATTTCGATCTTGGGCTGAACGGCCGGGCGCTCGTTACGCTCCTGGATGGCTTTGGCCGAGGTATCTTTGACGGCTTGCTCCAGAACTTCCGCCATCAAGGCCTTGCCGTACATCTTTTTGAGATGCGGCACCGGCACTTTGCCTTTGCGGAAGCCCTTGATTTGGACCTGATCCTTGATCTCATCCAGGCGGACCGAGAAGCGCTCGCCGAGTTCGGCCTTCGCCACCACCACTTTCAGGGTGCGCTTCAAACCGTCTCGACCTGTTTCCGTGACCTGCATCGTTATCTCGCTCGATTTTTGGGGAGTAGGGAGTTGGGAATAGGGGGCCGCAGGCTCACTTCCCAATTCCCTACTGCCTATTCCCAACTCTCTTTTATTTTATGGTGCGGACGAAGGGACTCGAACCCCCACGACTTGCGTCGCTGGAACCTAAATCCAGTGCGTCTACCAATTCCGCCACGCCCGCTTGCCATAACCCATTACACAAGGCGCGAGCGCCTAGCATATCCCAATTTTCCCCGCAGCCTCGAATTGGTGCCTGCAAATACTGCGGCAAGGCCTGGGCGCGATGGCTCAGACCCCCTCGAAGCCCGCGAGGGTTAGGATGCTCCCTCTTACAGGGCATGGGGGCTGAAAATCAACGAGCAAATGGCACCGCTGCCGGAGGCAGCCAGAACTGCACGCCGGAGGCAGCCAGGACAGCACGCCGGGAGACGGCAAAGACAGGCGATCGGAGACCGGCAAGTCAATGCCCGGCAAAGGCGGCGGGGTCCAAGCCTACGATGCCGCGACCGGCCCGAACGACACGTTCGCCCGGACTACTTCCAAGCCAGCTTCGTCAGAGCATCGCCCAGACCCGACAGATCGCCATCGTTCCAAATCAAAAGCATGACCACCGTAATCAGGCCCAATGTGGCGTAGAGTTTGTACTGCATCTCAGTCTCCCGGAACCCGCCCGCCCGCGATGTTTCGGGAGGGTTGTCAGGAGGAGATGCAAGGTCTTTGCCAAGAGGGCCGTCTTAATGTTCGTGGACGGCCAAAAACTAATGAGCCGGACCTTTCGGCCCGGCTCTGGGTAATCATCGAACTTAACGATGAAGGTGTTACTTCATCGGAACGTATTGCTGGGCGCAGCAATCCGACTGGCCAAACGAATAGCGCAGGCCGATCTTGATTTCGTGCGCCGTCAGGTCGTCGAAGTTGACGCGGGGATTGACGAAGCCGGCGCTGTCGACGCGGCCCGACGAAGCGTCGCCCATGTCGATGTAGCGGTAGCCGAGATCGATGACCGCGCGGTCCGAGATCTGGTAGCCGACGCCTGCCATCACCGACCAGGCGAAGCTCAAATCGTTATGGCCTTCGATTTTATTGACCAGGTTGTAGTTGCCCGTGAAGTAGGTTTCCTTGACCTGGTGGTAAGCTGCGCCAATACCGGCGCCGACATAGGGCGTGATGTTGCCGTAGGTGCCTAAGTCCTTATAGGCATTGAACATCATGGTGTAGGACTTGATCGAGGTGTGGAGCGGATCGTCAATGACGGGAACAGAGATCGGGGGCGTCGGTGGTGCATGCGGAATGGCCGGGGGCGGTGGCGCCAAGGTGACATAATCGATCGAATACGTGCCCGGCTCACCCTGAACGTCACGATCGCCGCGCAAGCCAAACATTAGTTCTCCGCGAATGCCGCGACCCGAACCACCGCCAAGCTGCATTCCACAGCCAAAGCCAACTTCACCGAAGGCGCCGTTTTCGCGGCTGGTGTTATTAACCTGGTCGGTAACCAGAACCGACGAGCGGCTGATCTCTTTAATGTTGCCGTAACCGTCGTCTTGAACCGTGATCGTGTCAGCATGTACCGGCCACTTGATTTCCGGATCGCGCGACCAGGAATACCCAACGTCGGCGCGGAAGTAGCAGGGGCCCGAGGCACCGCGGACGATTTCGGGCATCGGCTGGACGTAGCCGCCGTCTTTGACCGAGCCGCCGGCGTTGCCGCCACGATTGCCGCCGAGATCGGCCGCGGATGCCGTACCAGCGATCAGGCCAACGGAAGCGAGTGCTGCCGAGGCGATGCCAGCCTTAAGTGTCAGTTTCATTGGCTTAGACCCTCTAAGAGACAGGCACTCGAATTGACGGAGACCTGCAGACCACATATTTGCCTGGTCAATCTGTACCGAGACCGGTTAATGGCCGGTAAAGCGGCGTCGTTTTTTGAAACAAAGGCCGAAATCACCGTTCGGCGCGCAGTTTCGCTGACACACTGTTGTTGATCTTGCGGGCCCGTTAACTTTTGCCTATGTGCAGGTGGCAAGCACCGCGATGGTGCGGGAACATAACCAAGCTGGGGGCGGAATTGCCGATCACTGCCAAGAACTGGATTGTTGAAACGGACTGGCTCGCCAGCCACTTATCCTCGCCGGACCTGATCGTGCTCGATGGCAGCTGGCATTTGCCGACTGCAAATCGCAACCCGCGCGCCGAATATTTGGCTGAACATATTCCCGGTGCGCTGTTCTTCGACATCGACGACATCGTCGACGACAAATCGAGCTTGCCGCACATGTTGCCGTCGACTGTAAAATTTTCCTCGCGCATGAAAAAGATGGGCATCGGCGACGGTGCCCGCATCGTTGTCTATGATACGACCGGGATATTTTCGGCCGCCCGGGTTTGGTGGACGTTCCGCGCCATGGGCCACCGCGACGTGGCTGTACTCAACGGCGGCTTGAAGAAATGGAAGGCCGAGGGCCGCGCGCTCGAAGACGGCCAACCGCCCAAGCGCTCGGAGCGTCATTACACACCGCTGCAGAATACCGAGATCATCCGCGACCTCGACGAGATGAAAGCGCTCGTCAGTAAGGCCGGTGCGCAAATCGTCGACGCTCGTCCTGCCGGCCGGTTTGAAGGCCGTGATGACGAACCGCGCGCCGGATTGCGCAAGGGTCACATGCCGGGCGCCAAGAACATTCCCTCGCAACAGCTCCTCAACCCGGACGGGACTTTTAAATCCGCGGAAGAACTCGGCAAGCTTTTCAAGGCCGCCGGCATCGACGTAAAAAAACCGGTGGTGACGACGTGCGGATCGGGCGTAACAGCCTCAATACTGGCGCTGGCACTGGCGGCTCTCGGTCAATCCAACGCCGCCGTTTACGACGGTTCCTGGGCCGAGTGGGGCCAGGAAGGTAATGGCCTTCCGGTCGTGACGGGACCAGCCACCTAAGTAAACGCTTTCGTCGGCGATCCGGCGGCAGCATGACAGCGTAATCGAATTGCGCGGTATTTAGCGCGGGCCCAAGGCCGCTGTCATGACAAGAACGCCAAATTTCAGAAAATTTGTCTGCCGTCTCGCAACAATCGCCGCCTGTTGGTCGCCGAGTGGCGTGGCGTTGGCCGACGAGACGCTATGCAGCGACGATGCCATGCTGGTCTTCGATGCCTCAGGTTCGATGATGAACTTGACCGACATCGGCCCCGGCCGCATCGATCTCGCACGCATAGCCGCGCATCAAGTGATCCCAGCCGCCGCCCGCAATCGCAATCTCGGGCTCATGACCTACGGCCCCGGCGGCGCCGATCAATGCGTCAACATTCAGCTTAAAGTACCACCTCAACCTGATGCCGCCGAGGCGATTCTGGCCGAAATCGACAACATCACGACGGAAGGAGAGACACCTTTGTCGTCAGCCGTTGAAGCCGCAGCCGAAGCGCTTGATTACCGTCATCGTCCGGCTGTCGTTGTCGTTCTGACCGACGGCGATGAAAACTGCGGCCGCGATCCGTGCGAAGTCGCGCGCGCCCTTGCCGCCAATGCTTCCCGCCTGACCGTTCACATCATCGGCTTCAAACTGGGATCGCGTCCGCGCTTTCACGCCTCGTGTTTCGCCGAAGAGACGGGCGGATTGTTCGTTCCGACAAATTCGATTGAAGAGTTGACCGACGCACTCTCAAAGACCCTGGTCTGCCCGCAGATCACCGAAGCAGCTCAGTCGCAGCCATCAAATTCGCGGCCTGATGGCATTCACAAGCTCTCAGGGAAATACTGATAGATCCAGGTTTCCGTCAGCGCCTTGTTACCCTTGCGCAGAAAAGCCCGCAGATCTAGTGGCTCCTGGCCCTGCGCCTTAATGTCGAAAAACGCCCGCCAGCGCTCGGCCTGATTGACGACCGGGTGGTTATACGAATTCGAGACCTCGCCGCGCGACGCCGTCACAACCAGTTCTATACCGTCATTGCGGCCGAGCCCCGAAAATACCGGGCCCTGAAAATCGATGACGAATTTGCGCACGCCATCGGGGCGCTTGTATCCCGGCCGCCCACCCATGCCGGTCCATGTGCCGGTCGCCCGCCCGATGGTGTCGGGAAAAGCGATGTCGTCAAGCCACGTCAGCCGGTAGCGGTAGCTGCGATTGCCACCGGCCTTCAATTGATCCTTCGGTGCCCAATACGCGACGATGTTGTCGTTTGTCTCATCGTCGGTTGGAATTTCGACGAGATGAACCGCGCCCTCGCCCCAGTTCTCCAACGGCTCGACCCATACGGAAGGACGCCGCTCATAGAACACGCCATCATCGAGGTAGTGAATGAAATCGCGGTCGCGCTGAAGCAACCCGAAGCCTTTGACATCGCGGTCGACGAACGCGCTGGTCATGACTTGCGGGGGATTGCTGATCGGCCGCCAGATTCTTTCTCCCGATCCCGTCCAGATCGCGAGACCATCGCTATCGTGAATTTCGGGGCGCCAATCGGCGGTGCGTTTGTGACTAGCCTCGCCATACCAGAACATGCTCGAAAACGGCGCAATGCCGAGGCGCTCGATATCCTTGCGCGCATACAGCATCGCGTCGATCTCCATGGTGATGCGATGGACGTCACGCGCGTTGGTCAGCCGTTCGCAGCGCATACGATAGGCGCCGGTCATGCTCACACCGTCGAGAAGAGCGTAGATCGTCAAGGGCGCTTTGGCGTCTGTTCCACCCTCCAACCAATAGCCGCTGAAACGCGGAAACTCTTCTGGATGCGGCATGGCGGTATCGATGGCAATGCCGCGCGCCGACAAGCCATATTGGTTGTAAGGACCCGAGGTTCTGAAATACGACGCGCCAACGGCGGCCAGCCAATCGGTCTTCAAGTCCGAGCTCATGATCCGGAAGCCGGCAAAGCCCGCGCCCGATGGCAGATCGCGTGCGGGATGACCGGCTGGAATGTCAAAGAGCTCTGGCCGGTAAATAATTTCACGCGCGTTGCCGCCTTCGACGATCGCTAACGTCACCGGCTCGGTTGCGTATTTGCCGAGATGAAAACATTGCGCCGGGATCAGACCCTCGCGATCAAGGCGGATGCTTTTGGCAGGTTTATAGCGAATTTGTTGATAGGCATCGTAGTCGATCGCGTCCAAGATATCGGGCGACGGCACGACCGCTTTGACATACTCAGACGTGGCGAGCGTCTCAGCGCTTTGCTTCAAGATCTCGAATGAGAATGGGGTCGCTGGCCCAAGCTCCGCCGGGTCGAGCCCCGTAAAAGCCTGGGCCAGCCCGGCAAAATGAGAGCCGGCGCCTAATAGACCAAGACTGGCGGCACCCTGAACGACGTTTCGGCGCGTGAGCCTGGAGGCCATCCGCGAGTTCCCTGATGACGGCTGGAGCAAATTGAGATTTGCGCTAGCCTAAATCATGGGCAATGGCCAGACCAGAGGCTTGAGACCGCGCCGATCCGTCACGCAGCCGCAAGTGATCCCAAAGCTCCCTTACCTTAACGATTATCGGCGGCTTTTTGAGGTTGGCTCAGCGCTTTCTCGACCCAACCCGTCACTTCGTCCGACATCGGCGTCATGGTACTGGTGAACGTCCGCAGCAAGCGTCCGTCGCGGCCGATCAGGTATTTGTGAAAATTCCAGCGTGGCGCGCCGTCTGAGCCCGCGGCGGCCGTCACCCATTTGTAAAACGGATGGGCGGCCGAACCCGTCACGGCTTCTTTGGCGGTCAACGGGAACGTCACACCGAAGGCCCCCTGACAAAACGTTTTGATCTCGCCTTCGGCTTTCGGTTCCTGACCGCCGAAATCATTCGAGGGTACGCCGATCACCACCAACCCCTTGTCCTGGTACTTCGACCAAAGCTCCTGGAGACCGGCATATTGTTTGGTATAGCCGCAGAACGACGCGGTATTGACGACGAGCAAGACTTTGCCCTGCCAATCGGCAAGCGGCATGACTTTGCCGTCGATGGACTGAAACTGAAAATCGAACGCCGAGCCCGTTGCCGAACCGGAGGGTTCGGCGCTCGCGCTGGTGGCGAGCATAGACAGCAAACTGAGTGCGCTTGCGAAAAACTTTTTCATGATCTCTCCCGGCCCTGCCTGACATTAGCAGATTTACGAGGCGACGTCGAAAAGAGATCAGACGAGGCTAGAGCAGAGATGGGCTCACCATCTCTGCTCTACGCGTGTCTGCTTGGACGATTAGCGGCTGCCGTCGACAGTAATCACGATCGGGCCGTGCGTGGCATCGATCATCAGGCCGGCATTAGCGGAAGCTGCGCCCGCAATGAGGGCCAAGGCAACAAACGTCGTTTGAATGAAGGTCTTCATTTTTAATTCTCCAAGGTTGAGATCAGTTGGGTGAGTTTTGAGTTTCAGGTTTCAGAAATTTTCAAATGACCGTTTAACGGCCGATCCAATAATCGTGCATCGCGCTGTTGTCGTACGACGGAACGGCGTTGGCGGAAGCGGCGCCGGCAATCAATGCGAGGCTAAGAAGTGCCGACTGAATGAGCTTGGTCATGGTGTCGTATCCTCTGGGTTTTTTGAACCGGTCACAAGCGACCGATGCTCAGAGTTACGGGGCGGAGCGCCTAACGTTTCGCGGCCTCGCGCGTTCGTGTTCACGGCTCACAATACTGTGTGAACAGGCTTTTTCTTGAAACGAATGGACGGCTGATCCGTATCGCGCGCGCAAATCTTAATTGTCCTGTGCCGCGGGGAACAGCGGTTTGAACCTTATTGCTCCAGATTGCGTCTCACGGACAACGAGCTGAGCAGCTCACAATCAGGAGGACCTGCCATGACCATCATCAGAGCCACGCTGACCGCCGCCGCCATCGCCTTCACCGCCGCTGCCCTCGTCGCGGCTTCGCCCGCTCATGCCCGCAGCGGCGGTCGCCAGATTTTCGAGCAGGACTATCATTTCGATAAGCCGATGCACGGCTATTCGGGGCACGCCGGCAACTACTATTGCGACTACCAGCGCCTGCCCCAGCGCAAGTGCGACGCCAACGGCCAGAACTGCAAAATCGTCGGCTGGACGCTGCGCGAACTCTGCCAGTAGGCCCTCAAACAACCCGTGCTTGAACCTTTCAGCGTTCAAGCGCGACCCACGAACAAAACACTTTCAGGAGGACACCACCATGACATCGTCAGCCCGCCGCATCGGCAAAATTGCTCTCTTACTGGCCGCCGCGTCGTCGGCTGGCGCCTTGGGATCCATCGGTATCGCCCGTTCCGGTGTTTCGATCAGCTACGCCAAGGACGAACCCCTCAAAGCTGTCACCACGCAAACCCAATGGCTCGCCGCCGCTCCGGGCCGCGTCGAACCCCGCACCGGTCAAATCCGAGTCGGCGCGCAACTGTTGGGCCGCATCGCCGAAGTCAGCGTCAAGCTCAATGACCTGGTTGAGGACGGCGAGTTGCTGATCCGGCTCGATGACGAAGAAGCCCGCGCCCGCCTGCAAGCCGCCGAAACCGAGGCCGCCTCGCGCAAACGCGAACGCGATACCCAATCACTCGACAAGGCGCGCGAAGACGTTCGCAAGGCCGAGGACGCCGTCTTCAATGCCGAACGGACAATGACCAATGCCCGCTTCGAACTCGAATACGAATTGCAGGCCAAGCGCGCCGGCACCGGTTCCGACACCCGCGTCTCTGACGCGCGCCGCTCGCTGAGCAACGCCCGCGACAAGCTCCACAAAGAGCGCTCAACCTACGCCACCGCGCAATCGAAGCAGGACGTACCCGCGCCGAGCCGCTTGGAGTCTGCGCTGCAAGCCGCTCGCTCCGATGTTGCGGTCGCCGAAGCCGTGCTCGAAAAAACCCGCATCCGTGCGCCCGTCGCGGGCACGATTTTGCAACTGCCCGCCAAGGCCGGCGAAATGGTTTCGCCTTCGCCCGACATGGCGCTTGCCGTCATCGGCGATATGTCGCTGGTCCGCGTCAAGGCCGAGCTCGACGAGCATGATGTCGCCAAGGTCAAGGTCGGCGGCAGGGTCACCGTCAAGAGCAACGCGTATCCAGGCCGCGAATTCGAAGGCAAGGTTGCCGAACTGGCGCCGACATTGGCCAGCCCGAAGTTCGCGCTCCGCGGAGCCCGCCGCCCGACCGACGTCGAAGTCATGGAAGTGACGATCGATCTCGAAGGCCAAGTCCCCTTCGTCCCCGGCATGCGCGCCGACGCATTTTTCAAGTAAGCGAAATTCCCTCTCCCGGTCCCTCCCCGCGGAGAGGGTGTATGCGGTGCCCCCCCGGCACCGAGCCCCCGAAGAACGCCCCGTGTCCCCCGCACGGGGCGTTTATTCTTATGCCTAAACGGCCACGGCCGCCCTTTGTGGGGGCGGCCGTGACCAAATCTAAACCATCGGTCTGAGGTCTCGATCAATAGGAATCGCGTGACCAGCGGCGAGAACCTTGGCCGCCGTAATAGTGCGAGCGATGGGGGCGGCGATATTCGGATTGCTGGTCGCGATCATAGCACTGGCCAACCTCGTCGACCTGCTCCAACTCGCCGTACCAGCTGACGTGGATATGATAGCGGGCGCCGCGTTTGCAGGCGATGAAGCTGTAGGGCAGACTATCCGTCCGCTCGTCGCGAATATCGTAGAAGCCACGCCGCGCCAGCGTGTCCCGGGCAGCGTCGGCCGAGTGAACGCGCACAATCAGGGAATTGGTGGCCGTGCCGGCAATGCCTTTCGAGAGGGGCGAGAAACTTGCTGCCTGAGAGGCTGAGGCACCAGCTACAGTCAAAGCCAGAACGCTTGCGAGGGAGAGGAGATGTGTTCGCATGGGAAATGCTCCGCGATGAGATTTGTTGTTAAAATTGCCGGCGGTCGCGCGCCGTCGTTTTACAATCGCGCAACGGACCTGAACGCGGCGCGAATCCGCCGTTCATCGCAGGTTCAGATCGGGCGGCGGTGGGATCGGCGGCGCGTAAGCCGCGCGCGGTTACCTTGATGCGATGCGCGATGCGTAGGGCGCATAAGCTGCGCATGCTGCACTCTGTTTGAGAAAGACGCCTCCGGCAGCGTTGCGAAGCGTCATGCGCCGCCTTGCACCGTCCACCTGTGCCCGACGGAGCATGACGCCGCGCGCGCGGTTGTGTCCTGCTGAAAGTAGGCTCGCCTCCGGCAAGACTGAGCAACCGAAGCGCCATGCAGAGCCCGGCTTATGCACCCTACGATCTGCGTTTTTATTGCGGGCTATGGGAGCTGATGACATCATCAAGCCAGCGAATTCTGTGAATGGCACATTATATTTCGCAACTTCCGTGCGCCAGACCGCGACTTCAAGCGTATTGTGACGCAAATTTTGCGCAATCGCTTAATTTTTCGTCGGCCCTTGATCAATTAGGAACAGACCAAAATGGCAGGCAGAGTAACTTTGGATGCAATGATAAAGCGGGCTGACTTCGCGTTACAAGCCGAAGCTAGAACAATTGAGCTCGGTGAGAAGCTAATCATTGACCAGATATCGAGCACGAGCCCGTTCCTTAAGTTTCTTCGAAAGCCCGATTTCCAACGCGAGAGTCTCTCATCAATCAGGGCCTTGCCAACATCAACAGCAGGCAAAGAATTGACCGCGTTTGCAGCATGCTCGGTGAATTGGTGGCGAGTTGCACCGACGACAAGAAGATTGGCGATCAGGAATTATTGAACTTTCTTGGTCTGAAAGGGCGTGCAGGGAACCTTAAGATTATTGATGCTCCCCAAGGATTTTCCGACGACACAAAATCGGCCATCTTTCTCCAGGATGCACTCAAAAGCGCAATTCGGTGCAAGATTTGTGGCGGCTACTTGGACGCATCTAAGGCCGTCTCGTACGACCACATTATGCCCAAGAGAGAAGGCGGAAAAGGATGTCCCGATAACGGCCAATTATCCCACCCTTACTGCAACAGCGGTATAAAGTGCTAATAGCTTGAGGCTGGCACGTCCTCGTCATCTGGGACTGCGAGACGCGGAACCTGAGCCAAATCCAAAAGCGCATCGGAAAATTTCTGGGCCCGCGCTAAATTGGCCATCCAGAACCACGCGAGAGAGCCTTTACAAAACGCTGGGTGCCGATGGCAACCCGGAACTTGGGACAGTGCTGCGCGTCATCGGAGCTCTGGGCCTCAAACTTTCTGTCGAACCACAAACCCCACCAACGTGAAGCAAATCACCAACACACCCCCCACAAACAAAAAGGCCCGCTTCGCAGCGGGCCTTTCGTCATAGGGAGGCAGCGCTAGGCTGCGTCAGCTCGAAAGGCCGGCAAATTCGTAGCCCCCGCGAGTCCAGTGGTGTTTCTCAACGAAATTCCAATGTACCGCACACGACCTGCGATCCGCTCTTTCTTGATTCCGAGATCGGCAAATTCACGGCCGAAGCTTGGCAGAGCGAGAGGCTCCTTGCTCTTGGTTTCGCACCACGAGCAATAGTCTTCGTAAAGTTGCGTAGCAGTAACACTCGATCCGTCCTGGACCTCGACATTCTCCTTGTAGAAACGCTCAACATCGGTTTCGGGAGCAACAAGTCTAGCTGGTGCAGCTTTCGCCTCGACTTGGGCGGGTTTCGCCGCGACAACCTTGGGCTCGACGCCTTGCGCCTCGGCCACTTTTTCGAGAGGTCTCTCGACCGTCTTGTTGTCGTTGGCACCAGAACGCGGCTTCTTAGCTTGAACGATATACGGAGTCCGCTCCGTGATCGCCACCGTTGCCGCAACGGTGTTGTCTTCGGTCCGCGCCATTCTCGGGGCGGCCGGAGCCTTGGTGTCGTAGAGACGCCACTGGCTGAAGGCGACGTACATGCCAAAACCAGAGCCGACTTCGAGCAGCAGGGCGACGAACAATGTCATCGCCATCTGCACGTTGTCGATCTTGATATTGGGAAAGAACGTCGATGCGAGTTGAGTCAAAACCTTGGCCTGCGGATCGGATTCCGACAACGCCGGAGACCCTTCCATTTCAGCTATGCGAGCTTTGACGTCTGCGATTTGCGCGTCGCCCGAGGTCCCCGCTTTTGCAGCAGCGGCTTCGGCTTCGAGGTTGTGGAAGGCTTGGCAGTACTTCTGTTCGGACTTCGAAGAAACGTCCTTACAGCCGCTCGACCATTTCCATCCGCCCTGCGCCTTGTGGCTTTCGATCGCCGCCATCACCGCTTCATAAGGGCGGTGCTGCGGGTTCCACTTGGCTTGCTCTTCGAGCCGCTTCAAATCGGTTCTCAGGTCGTTATAGGCCTGAGCCGCTTGCGCGC
Organism: Hyphomicrobium sp.; assembly: GCA_031365865.1. Lineage (GTDB taxonomy): Bacteria > Pseudomonadota > Alphaproteobacteria > Rhizobiales > Hyphomicrobiaceae > Hyphomicrobium_B. Next base: position 49,318 of record JANLYX010000069.1, read on the forward strand.
GGTGACCGGTTGAATCGAAGCGGTTCAAGGCAGCGTGCCCGAGCGCCGATGTCATGGAGTAGCCAGTAACAACTACCCAGACGAGCGCGGACGCGACAGCTTGCGACCACATCTTGTTTCGTATCGCGGCGAAGAAGAAGAACGGAACCAGTGCTTTCAAACAGTCCGCCGCGGCGGATGCCGCGCCGTAGATTTGGCCGTCCAGCTCGGTTCGCCCGAGACTGAACCCAAATCGCCAGTTCATCGCAGCTGACACGGCGAGTAATACGCCGGCTGCGAGAACCCCTAGTACACCTAGGAGGTGTCTCATCTTTTCGTGTGCCCTCTCCTGAGGGCCGATTCTTCATACGAGAGACTTGAAAAAAGCCCGGCCGATTTCTTGTGGTCACCCTGAGGGAGTGACAGGCAACCAACTCGCTCCAACGCCAAACAGAGCACAACTTAACCGCGAAACCCATTTGAGGTCCGTGAGCTCCGGCTCCATCCCCATGGAACCGGCAGACAACAACTGGAACACGCGACTGCTGGCTCGAGAGCTAGCGCCTCACTGTGGTTTTTGAGTTATCCAACTCCGTTCATCGCCGCTCGACTGGGGCTGTGGATAAACTCATGAGCCACACGCAAGGCTCCAAGTGATGGAACGCAGAACAGTCCCCCTCGTTAACGATTGCTAGGTGATTCGATTTGATTTGTTTAGGGGATTTTAACAAATTGCGCACCAGGCGGCGGCCCTGTTGTTGCCAGGCGACAGCCAAATCACGCGCCGATGTTGGGCGAATATCCCCGCTTCAATCAAGGTCTTATCAACCGCTCGTCCCCAGTTGCTCGAAGTTGTGCACCGGGCTGGCGCGCATGATCTTGTGGCGTGGTGTTGCCTCCACAGCACGCATTAATTCGTCCACGAGCCATTCTGCTTTCAGTTGCAGATAACAGTTTTTCGTTTATCATTTATAAAAATATGATGCATTCTGACCGATACTGTCTTTCGAACGGCGCGCCCACCGGGTAAGTCGTTCGCAACCAACGACTTGGTTGCCACGTTTGACGGGATGCGAATATGGCAACTTGCGGCACCACACATCTCACGACGTCACGATTGTATGCGTAAAGGCTCATGACGGGCCGGGAGAAGGAGTTCAGTCATGCAACGGCTAAGCGGATTGCTGTTGGTGTTGGCGGGTACTGCAATCGGGGCATACTCGTATTTCCCCCCTGCTCCAGATGCAGAACAAAAGCTCGCGGAAGTTACGCGGATTTCGGCAGCTCCTGATCGCGATACCCGAAGCGCCCAATCGCCAAGCCGGAGCTTCTCTCCGTCAGCCCCTCTGACGGGTATGGCGCAGGCGGTTGGAAAAGGCACCACGCCCGCTGCGGCATCCATTGACCCCAACAAGCCTGTCGAGGTTCCTGCAGTCACTCAGGTTAAGCCTTGGACAACTGTGGTCACAGCAGAATCCCAAGGTCGCCTGACGTCCTCGAAGCCGGGTGACGACGCGACGCGTCTGCAATTGACCCGCGATCTCCAGCGCGAGTTGGCACGCGTCGGCTGCTACAGCGGCGAAGTTACGGGTAGCTGGACGCCATCGACGAAGCGCGCCATGAGCGCCTTCATGGATCGCGTCAACGCCACGCTGCCCGTTGAAGAGCCCGATTATATCTTGTTGACGCTCGTCCAAGGTCACACCGCCACCGCTTGCGGTGCAACGTGCCCGTCGGGCCAAAGCTTGTCCAATGACGGACGGTGCGTTCCGCAAGCCGTTATGGCGCAGGCAACACGCAAGTCTCAGCGCGAAGAACAGCGCCGGGTTGCAGCCGTCGAAGAACAACGCAAGGCTGTGGATCGCAAGGCGGCGCAAGAACGTAAAGTTGCCGAAGAGCGGCGCGCGGCGGACGAGCAGAAGGTTGCCATGGAGCGCCGGGCCGCCGACGAGCGCAAGCTCGCTGGCGCGCGTGCCAAAGCCGATGCCGACCGCATAGCTGCGGCGCGCCTAGCCTCTGGCCAGGCTGCCCAGGCTGCCCAGGACAGTAAACGTCAAACCTTGGCGTCAGCTCAGCTCGCTGAAGAACTGCCTTGGGCCAAACAATCGGCTACGCAATCAACCGCTGCGACGGCTTCCCCTGCCGCCGTGGACCGGCCTGCGCCTCCGCCCGGCATGATGGCCATTGGCGGTCCCCGCCACGAAACTCTCAATGCCGGTCAGAGCATCGTTGCACTGAACGCCGAGCCCGATTTGCAATCCGGCGACGCCGTCAAGGAGCCGTCGGCAGCGCCGATCCTGAACCAACGACCCGCCGCGGCCACGCCACCGCAGGCCAAATTGCCCGTGCAAGAATTGCCCGGCACCAAGTCAGGGCCCTCCGTCCAAGGAATGCCAGGGACCAAATCAGGTCCGGCTGTTCAAGGTATGGCAGGGACGAAGTCTGGCCCTACCGCTCACCGTCGGGCGCCCGATCGGGCTCTCTATCGCGAGCGGACTACCACCTCGCCGCGGCATTCCCATCCCCCTCAGCAATACGTTCGCCGGCCTCCGCCCGTGGTTGTCTACAGCGCCCCAAGACCCAAGGTTTATTACTACGCGTCAAACTCGGGCGTCAGATCCCATCACCGCGATCCTTCGCGCCTGGCACCGTCGCACTACAACATGATGCAATCGCTGGGTGGTTTTTACTGAGCTAGCCGTGTGAACTTGCCGTGTTTATTCCGGCCGGGGCAAGCCCTGGCCGGAAGCATTTTAGGTTCAGGTTTAAGTTCGAGAAGCCGCAGCCCTTTTAATCGCCCATTCGACCGGTCGCTTCTTGGCCGATCCAGTGCAGATAACTTGCGGATCCACCCATCACTGGAATGACGAGTACCGCCGGCGTTTCGTAAGGGTGGGCGGCGATTATGTTTGCCGTCACCGCGTCAGCGCGCGCTGGCATCGTCTTGGCAATCAGCACAACCTCCTGCGCCGTCTCGATCGCGCCCTGCCAGCGGTAAATCGACGTCATCGATGGCAAGATGTTGATGCAGGCAGCAAGCCGCATTTCGAGCAGTTTCCGGCCCGTTTCCTCGGCCAATTCAGCCGACGGAAATGTTGCGTAAACCAATACTGCGGCAATGTCTGTGGCCGCTGTGCCTTCGAGAACGGGCTCTGTAAACCCTGGGGCGACCTCGGACTTGTTGTTTTCCGCCAACTGAGCCAGCCTCCTGGACCTAACGTGCAACCCGCGATCATCTTTAGACATTCGAACCCATCATGAGCCGTGCGCCAATGTCGCGAACCGCCGCCAGCAGACACAAGACCAGCTTCGAGCGCATCGCCTTCGTCGCCAGCGACGTGCCGGAAGCTGAAGCGGCCCGCGTCGCGCTCGCCAAACGGTATGGCGAAGTCGCGCCGGAAAAAGCCGACGCCATCGTCGCGCTCGGCGGTGACGGCCTGATGCTACAGACGCTGCATCGCTTCATCAACGATAAGATCCCGATCTATGGCATGAACCGCGGCTCGGTCGGCTTCTTGATGAACACCTACCGAGAGGATGGCCTGATGGAGCGGCTGGCCGCCGCCAACATCAACCGCATCCACCCGTTGTCGATGATCGCCTATGACCGGCACGACAAAGCCCACAAGGGAGTCGCGATTAACGAAGTCTCGCTGTTCCGGCAACGCCATCAGGCTGCCAAGCTCGAGATCGCCATCGACGGCAAGATCCGGCTTGAAGAGCTGATCTGCGACGGCGTGCTGGTCGCGACGCCAGCCGGTTCGACGGCTTACAATCTCTCGGCACATGGCCCGATCCTACCGATCAACACTCCTTTGCTGGCTTTGACGCCGATCAGTCCGTTCCGGCCTCGGCGCTGGCGCGGCGCTTTGATTCCGAACAAGGCCCATATCACCATCACGGTGAACGAATCCGAGAAGCGCCCGGTCTCGGCGGTCGCCGACCACTTCGAAACCCGCGACGTGGTGCGTGTCGAAATCGAAAAGGCCCGCAACGTCGAGCTCTTGATGATGTTCGATCCCGATCACAGCTTGGAAGAGCGCGTTCTGGCGGAGCAATTCCGGTTTTGAAAACGTCCCGCGGCGCTAGGCCAGCTTCACATCGGCGTGGAACTGATTGCCTGCGGTTGTGGCTTTGACGACGCCAACGCGAACGACAAAATCCCCGAAACGTTCGCCGGTTTTGCGCTCTTTGGCATAGCGCACGAACAGCGGCTCGAGCAGTTGCACGATTCTGACCTCGCCGGCGTCCTGAGCGTAAAGCTTTGACAGACGCGAGCCGTCGAAGGCGGCGCCGAGATAGAGGTTGTAGAGCCCGGGGTTGCGTCCGACGAGACCGATCTCGGCGAGATATGGCCGGGCGCAGCCATTCGGGCAGCCCGTCATGCGGATAACGATATCGTCGTCCCGAAGACCCGCGCGCTCAATCCCTGCTTCCAACGCAGTGATCAGTCCGGGAAGAAACCGTTCGCTCTCAGACAACGCTAGGCCGCAGGTCGGCAGCGCGACGCAAGCCATCGAGTTGGCGCGCAGCCGCGACGAGACCTCCAGCGAAATACCGTGGGTCGCGAACACGGTTTCGATTTTGGCTTTTGCCTTGGCCGAAACCTTGGCGAGGATGACGTTCTGATTGGCGGTCGCGACGAATTCGCAAATGCAGGCGTCCGCAATCTCGCGCAAGGCGGTGCGAAGCGCGTGACCCTTGGTATCCTTGATGCGGCCGTTCTCGACGAACAGCGTCAGATGCCAATTCTTGTCGTCGCCCTGGCGCCAGCCCAGCACGTCGCCAGTGCCTGAAAACTTGACCGGCCTAGCCTTGCCGAGTTTGAAACCGGCGCGTTTTTCGACTTCGACACGGAACGCTTCGAGGCCGCGGTCTTCGATGGTATATTTGAGCCGCGCGCGCGCGCGATTTTCGCGGTTGCCCCAGTCGCGCTGGACGGTCAGCACGCATTCCGCAACTTTGATAGCTTGCTCGGGCGTGCAGAAGCCGATTGGATCGGCGGTGCGCGGGAAGGTGTTGAGATCGCCGTGGGTCATGCCCATGCCGCCGCCGATGGTGACATTCCAGCCCACGACTTCGCCCTTCTCGACAATGGCGATATAGCCAAGATCGTGAGCGTAGATGTCGACGTCGTTGTCAGGCGGCACGGCGATGACGGTTTTGAACTTACGCGGCAGGTAGTGGACGCCGTAGAGCGGCTCTTCGTCGTTGCGCGCGGGCCGCGATTTATCCTCGACCTTTTCGCCGTCCAGCCAGATCTCGTGATAAGCGCCGGTGCGCGGCAGCAGATGCTCGCTGATGGCCTTGCCAAGGTCATAGGCCGCCTTGTGTGCCTTTGAGAGATGCGGATTGGCCGCCGTCATGACGTTGCGATTGACGTCACCGCAAGCCGCAATGGTGTCGAGCGCGGCGGCGTTGATCGCCTGCATGGTCCGGCGAAGATTGGATTTGATGACGCCGTGATACTGGAAGGTCTCACGCGTCGTTAGCCGCAACGTGCCGTTGGCGTAGGTCGAGGCTATGTCGTCGAGCGCGATCCACTGCTTGGCTGTCATCAGGCCACCAGGAATGCGCAGCCGCAGCATGAAGGAGAAAGCTTTTTCGAGCTTTTTCTTGGCGCGCTCACCGCGCACATCGCGGTCGTCCTGAATGTAGGAACCGTGGAATTTGATCAGCTGATGATCGTCTTCGGCGATGTTGCCGGTCGAGACATCCTTCAAACCCTCGGCAAGCGTGCCGCGCAGCTGATGGCTGTTTTCCTTGATGATCTCGTTCCTGGCGCGTTTGTCGGTCATGGGGTCTCGCTGGGTCTGGTCGTCCCCCTCTCCCCGTCCGTCCCGTAGACGGAACGGGGAGAGGGATGGGGTGAGGGGCAGAAACGGGTTTGGAGCAAGCAGCTGCACCTCACCCTAGCCCTCTCCCCATTAAAGGAATGGGAAGAGGGGAAATCTCTCAATATACATCCCGCTGATAGCGGCCTGCTTTGGTGAGTTCCTTCAACTTTGCCCGGCCCGCCTCGTCGTCGCCTTTAGCGCTCTCGGCCAAGATTTTGACGAGCGTCGCATCGACGTCTTTCGCCATGCCTTGCTCGTCGCCGCAGACGTAAAGGTGTGCGCCGTCGGCGAGCCACTTTTGAATCTCGGCGCGCTGCTGCCAAAGCCGGTGCTGAACGTAAATCTTTTCCGGCTGATCGCGCGAGAAGGCAACGTCGATTTTATTGAGCTGGCCGGCCGCCAGATAATCTTGCCACTCGAGCTGATACAGAAAATCGTTGGTATAGTTGCGTTCGCCGAAGATCAGCCAATTCCGGCCCTTGGCGCCGGCCTCAACGCGCTCTTCGACGAAGGCGCGATAAGGCGCGACTCCGGTGCCGGCGCCAATCATGATGATAGGCCGGTTGCCATCTACCGGAATTCGGAAATGCCGGTTTGGCTTGACGTAGATGCGAGCGCTGTCGCCAACCTTGCGGCGGTCGGCAAAATAACCCGATGCGACGCCCTTGCGGTTCTTGCCATGCGAATGCCAGCGCACCGCACCGACCAGCAAGTGGGCTTCGCCTTGATGAGCCTTCAGGCTGGATGCCACCGAATAGAGACGCCCAGGCAAGGGCCGCAACAGCGACAGCAATTGCTCGGCGGAGAGCTTTTCCTTGTAGATCTCGAACAGATCGACGAGCTGCCGATCTCTCGAAAACTTCGCGAAGGCATCGCCCTCGAGCAAGGCTTTGACGTCGGTGCGGCCGGTCAGCTTGCTGTAATTTTCGATAGAAGCCTTTGACAGCGTCGTGACATCGAAACCGTTCTTGATCTTGAGCATGAGGGCTGCGTCCGAGCCAAGCCCGACCGCGCGCAACACCTGATCGACGAGTTCTGGATCATTGTCCGGGAGCACGCCAATGGCATCGCCCGGGCTGTAGGTAAAGCCCGGCTCAGTGCTTGCCAATTCGGCGTGCCAGGTTTCGCGCGTCGAGCCAGTGCCGTTGAGATTGATGAGCGCGGAAATCTCGGCTTCGAGCGGATTTTCCGCTGTGAATTGTGGCTCGGCGTCTTCGTCCTGCGCAGCCCCGCCAGAGAAATCGACGTGCACGACCTTGGCGTCGGCGCCGGTTTCAGCGGGGGCAAGTCTGGCGAGCGTTTTGTCGGTCCACTCCGCCGCTTGCTTGGCGTAATCAAGATCGAGGTCGAGCCGGTCGGCGGCGCGCGTTGCACCAAGGGCTTCAAGCCGGGCATCGATGTTTTTGCCGGTCTGACAGAATTGCGCATAAGCTGTGTCGCCGAGTGCGAGGACAGCAAACCTGACACCTTCCAGGCGCGGCGCTGCATCGCTCATCAGGGCGTTATAAAAATCGATGGCCCGGCCTGGCGGATCGCCTTCGCCCCAGGTGGCGGCATAAACGACGAGGTTCTTGGCCTTTGCCAACAGCGCCAGATCAGAGTCGGCCATGTCGAAGACCTTGGCATCGAGGCCGTGCTTTTGCGCCGTCTTCTTTGCTTTCAACGCCAGTGTTTCGCAATTGCCACTTTCAGACGCATACAGAATAGTCAGCGGCGCACGCGGCTTCAAGGCCGCGAGGGGCTGCGCCGCACCACCTTGCGCCGCTTCAAATCCTGCAAAAAATCCAGCCAGCCAGCTCCGCTGCACAGGAGTCGTCTTCGAGACCACGCGATTGAGGGCGTCGATGTCCTCAGGCGAGAACGGCGCGTTCTTCGGCAGAAGTGGTGTCGTCGTCACAATGTCTCCTTGGCCCCTCAGGCCGCTGAGCGCGAGCGCCGGTTCCAAAAGGCAGCAGCCACAATGGCGCAAATCACTTGGATCGCGGGTTCGCCGTATGTCGTGCAGTCATAGGCATAAGCCAGGAATTACGCACTCGCAAAAACGCCTCACTCCAACGGTCGTTCGTGTCCGCTTAGGCCGCTGCCCAACATTAAGGGTGAGGAATAACATAAGATGCAATAAAATTCCATGTAAATCATATTTTTACTCTTAAATAGGAATAGTATTCCTAATATATCCATTTCTACACGTATTCTTCTCGTTTTTCGATGGGCTCGGCGACGCGCGGCCAACAACCGCCCGCCAAACCTTTAGGACGGCGCGACCAAGGAGTTCGACGGTCCAT
>JANLYX010000005.1:0-16920 GCA_031365865.1 Hyphomicrobium sp.
GGGGCGCGCGGGGCTTGGGTAACCGTTGTTGGGTGCCGCCCGCGCTTGGGGGGGTGCCGGGGTCGCCGCCCCCCCCCCCTGGGGGGGGGGGTTTGGGGGGGGGGCCCACCACTGCTATTGGCAAACGGGATTCCCCCCTCCACGAGGGGGGAGGAGTATCACCGGTGAACCTCATCCTCATTGAAATTCACCGCGAGGACATTGGTTCTCTGCCGGCCTGCCTCGCGCATCTCAAAAGCAGTCCGCACCGCTTCATCGTGTTCTGCGACGACCTCTCCTTCGACAAGGACGACACCAGCTACAAATCCTTGAAGGCCGTGCTCGAAGGCGGCATCGAGGGCCGGCCGCACAACGTCATCTTCTACGCAACCTCGAACCGCCGCCACCTGATGCCGCGCGAGATGGTCGAGAACGAACGCTCGACGGCAATCAACCCTGCCGAAGCGGTCGAAGAAAAAGTCTCGCTGTCGGATCGCTTCGGGCTTTGGCTTGGTTTTCATAACGCCAGCCAGGACGATTACCTCGCGATGGTTCGCGCCTACGCCAAACATTTCAAGCTTGCGACCGATGACGCTCAAATGCAGCGCGACGCCCTTGAGTGGTCGACGACGCGCGGCGCCCGCTCCGGCCGCGTGGCGTGGCAGTTCATCCAGGATTTGGCGGGGCGATTAGGCGTGAGGTTGGAATGAAAATCGTAGGTTGGCGTCAAGCGTCGGCGCAGACCCAACACGCCGTCGCGTCGCGATCCGCATGCCGGCGTTGTGCCTGGAAGTATTCGTTGGGGCGTCGCTATCGCTCGACCGCAACCAACAAATCCGAAGACCGCACTGTCTGGGTACGAAGTTTGTATCTAGTTATTCTACTTCTCTTAGCCACCGGTCATTTCGACCTCAAAGCCGAAGATGCGTTGCTCCCACCACCTGAGGTCATTCGCAGGCCCACTGGCCTTTCGGCGGTGCCCTACCCCGATCGAAATCCGCCAACGCCGGAGAAAATCGCCTTGGGGGCGAAGCTTTTTTCAGATCCGCGCTTGTCGATCGACGGCACGATGTCGTGCGCCTCGTGTCATGATCCCGCGCACGCATTCACGAACCCGAAGCCGCCGGTGCGGCCTGGTGTAATCGACACGCGGCTTCGGCGCGACGTACCGTCTCTGCTCAACGTGGCTTACGCGACGCCGTTGCATCACGACGGCGGCGAGCCGACGCTGGAAGCGCAAATGCTGGCGCCGCTCTTCAATGCGGCCGAGATGGGGAACACGACGTTCGATGATCTGTCGGATCGTCTTGCCGCCTTAGCCGAATATCGCGACGCCTTCGACAAGGTCTTCGCCAGCCGTCCGACCAGCGAGAATCTCAGCCATGCCCTGGCCGCCTTCGAGCGTTCGCTCATCGCGGCGGATTCGCCCTTCGACCGCTGGAGCGTTGGCGGTGACGAAGCCGCACTTTCTCCAGAAGCCAGTTCCGGCTTCAAGCTCTTTACGGGCAAAGCTGGCTGTGCCGCGTGCCATCCGATTGACGCGCAAAGTGCGATTTTCAGCGCCAACGCCTTCGTCAACACCGGCGTCGGGTACATGAGCGAAACGCGCCGCGCGGCCGAAACGCCTGAGGCACTTTCCGATCGCGGCCGCGAAGAAATCACCCACAAGCGGGACGACCGCTACAAATTCCGCACGCCAACTTTACGCAATGTCGCGTTGACCGCGCCTTACATGCACGACGGCTCACTCAAAACGCTTGATGACGTCATTGCCTATTACAATGCGGGCGGCTCGGTGGATCCGGAACAAGACGCTCGTGTCAAGCCGCTCGGGCTGACCGAGGCCGAGCAGAAGCAACTGCTGGCGTTTCTCAAGAGCCTGACTTCGAGCAATTTGCCGGGCGGCGCGGAGCGAGTGCCGTAAGTCTCCTCTCCCCCGCCGTGGCGAAGCCAAGCTACGCTTGGACGGGAGAGGGTTCTCACCCCTTCGCTTCGTGCGCCGTGATCTCCCGCGCGAGATCGCGATAATCCGTGCAAGCATCGTTGCCGCAGATGCGCGCGATTTCGGCCAGTTCAAGCTTGGCCATCGCGACGTCATTTTTCTGTAAGTAAGCCTCGCCCAAATATTGCCGCGTGTTGGTCAGGTTTGGATTTTGCGCCAGGGCCTTGCCGTAGTAATCCAGGGCCTCATCGACGCGGCCCAAGTGGCGTGTCGCATAGCCGATCATGGTCAGCACGCCGGGATCGTTCTGGTTGGGAAGCGCCTTCAGAACCGCGATGGCTTGCTCATACGCGCCCGTCTTAGCCAGCCAATAGCCGCGTGCAAATTGTTCGTCCGCACTTGAGCCGTCATCGCTTTTGACCTGGCCCATGCAGTCTTTCCAAGGCTTCGTACCCTTCTTGAATTTGTCGCACGGATTAGACGGCTCTCCGAAATTCGCGCCCGCCATTTGCGGCAGGCTGACCGACATCATGAAAACAGCCGTCAGAGCCAAAACAGTCTTTGAAACAAAACCCTGCAGCATGACAATGCCTCCTGTGCCAAGGACGCTCCTTGCGCCGGGCGAAATTAAGACACCATTATAGGCCGGTTACCGCGTTTGCGCCAGCCGGGAGCCGCGAACAGGAAAGCCGAAATTCACAAATAAAAAAGGCCGGATCATTTCTGACCCGGCCCTTAGTTTCCCTCTTTGCTTCGCGCGTGGCGAACTGGTGGTTTGCCCCAAGCCGCTTAAACGAAACTAACTTTTTTCCATGAACGGCGTCGGATCGACGGGCTTTGAACCCTGACGCAATTCGAAGTGAACCTGCGGCTGATCGACGGTGCCGGTTTTGCCGGCTTTGCCGATGACTTGTCCGCGTTTGATCTTGTCGCCGCGTTTGACCAGCAGCTCGTCGTTGTGAGCGTAAGCCGTCACCCAACCATTGTCGTGGCGGACGAGGACGAGATTGCCGTAGCCTTTGAGTTCGCTACCGGCATAGGCGACAATGCCGTTTTCGGCGGCGTGAACTTCCGTGCCGAGCGGCACCGACATGTTGACGCCGTCGTTATGGGTGCCGTCAGGACGGCCGCCAAAGCCAGCGATGATTTTGCCGTTGACCGGCCAGCGCAGCTTGCTGCTGTCGCCAGCTTGTGCGGCGGCTTGCGGCGCCGCGGCAGCAACTTTCGCAGCGGCTGCGGGTGCGGCTTCGGCGGGAGCGTCATTGGCCTTGTCGTGCAGAGCCGCGACTTGCTTGCCGCCGTTTAAAATGCTGGTCGGCTGTGTCGTCGATTGAATCGCGCGCGGGGCTTCCGTCACCGGCGCCGCGGGCGGGGCAACGGGCGCCGCCACAGCCGCGGGTTCTGCGGCCGCGACCGCGCCCCCAAAACCCGCTGGCATTTTCAAAACCGTGCCGGGACGAACCTTGCGCGGATCGGAAATGCCGTTGACCTGCTGCAGTTCGCCGTAGGGAACCTTGTTGGCGCGGGCGATGGCATAGAGGCTGTCACCCGGCTTGACCGTGTAGCTGCTGGTGTACTTCGCGGCGATATCGGCGGACGGTGGCGCGATCGGTGCTGCGGCGGTTTCGACAGGGCGCGTCTCAGGGCGCGTCAAGGGCCGGTGCGGGCCTTTGCTTGGCGTACCCGACGGCAGCGTCAACTTTTGACCCGGTTTCAAGTTCGGCGACGTCAATTGGTTGACCGACATCAGCTCGGCGACCGAAACGTGATGGCGTTTCGACAAACCATACAGCGTATCGCCATGCTGAACATCGATGCTCTGACCGCCGGCAACTGACTGCGGCTCGGGCGTGGGCGAAGAATAGGTGGGTGCCGTCGCGGCAACCGGAGTTGCAGCAGCGACGCCAGATGGCGAGGTCCGCCAGCCACGCGGCGACGATTGCGCGGTCTGTTGATAGGGAGCAGCCGGTGGCGGTGTCGCATCCGGCAAGGCTGCAACTTCAACGGCCTTCGGCGCACCTGCGCCATAGGGGCCGCGCGGTTGCGACCGCGTTACCGGATTATTGAAATCCGAGCCGCTGCGAACCGGTGGCGGTGCCGCTGCAACGGCTTCCGGGGGATCGTTAAGTTTGAAGGAATTACTGTCAAATCGCGCCACGTCGGCACTGCAGCCGGCAGACACAACAGCTAAACAAATCGCGGCACTCTGCGCAGGTTTGAGGACAAAACAACCGCGCCGGCCAAAGCCGTTCAAATACTTCATGGTACGCACCTCTACTCGCACCATCCATTAACCTTCATTCGGTTAACACGGGGTTAAGCCCCCGGACGTTGCGAAGATTTCTGCCGCCTGCCTGACTTGTCCCGGACGACGGTTTTGAGATGTAAGGCCCCTCAAAAACTCAAACCAAAAAGCGCAAACACCCCGTTCGGCCAGGACTGGCCAGACTGGTTCAATATCTTCAGATTACGCTTAATTCACGGAGGGATTTCGTCAAACCAGCGGCGTTACGAGGCGTCCGCCGCAATTACGCCTTCGACTTTGCGGGCGGCGTGTCGAGACGTTTTTCCAACGCCACGAGTGAATCGCGATCGGTAAAATCCAAGCTCAGCGGCGTCACCGAAATTTTTGTTTCAGCGATGGCGGCGAGATCGGTGCCTTTGACCAGCGTCGACTTGCGCCGCCCAAATCCAAACCAGAAATACGGTGTGCCCCAGGGGTCGGAGCGGCTATCGATATTGAGCAGCGCCTGATCGCGGATGCCTTGCCGCGTCACCGATATGCCCTTGATGTCTTCCGGCATGGCGTCGGGAAAATTGATGTTGATGAAGGTACCCTTGCGCCAACTGCCGTCGAGCAACTTCGATATCAACGCCGGCGCGTGGGCGAGCGGCGTGTCCCAGATGACGCGGCGTTGGCCATTGCCGTACTCGTCCGCGCCCATCATCAAGGACAAGGCGATCGAGCGGATGCCAAACAGCGTGCCCTCCATGGCGGCGGCGACCGTGCCGGAATACGTGATGTCCTCGGCCAGGTTGGAGCCGTGATTGACGCCCGACAAAATCAGATCCGGCGGCTGGTCTTTCAGAATGTGGCGAACGCCCATGATGACACAATCGGTCGGGGTGCCGGCGACGGCGTGAATGCGCGGCTCGATTTGGCGCAGCCGCAAGGGCTCGTGCAGCGTCATCGAGTGCGCCGTGCCCGATTGGTTGGTTTCAGGCGCGACGGTCCAAACGTCCGGCGAAATGCCGAGCGCAATGGTGCGCAGGATCTCGAGCCCCTTAGCGTAGATGCCGTCATCGTTGGTGAGCAGAATGCGCATGCGATGGGTGTTAGGTTATAGGTGCTAGGTTTTAGGGGGAACATCCCGCAAGCGGGCAGATAGCGCTGTCAACATCCGGCCAACCTCGTCGCAATCTACAAGCACGGAGCGGACGGTTTCTGATGTCAGAAGCCCCGTCTCTACCACAATAATCAAGAAAGTATCGAGCTCTGCCAGCGACCCTCGCGCTATGTTGACAAAATTCGCATAGTCCTTCCGCGTACCCCGAGCGTGCCCCTCCGCAATGTTTGCAGGGATCGACGCGGCCGCGCGCACAATTTGGCTGGTCAATCGATACTCTTCGACTCGAGGCATCTCTTTTGCGAGGCGGTAGACTGACACCGCCAGTGCCAGCGCCTTTTGCCAGACAATGAGATCCTTATGCGATTTGATTTCGCTTCCCAAAACTCCCCCTAAAACCTAACACCTAGAACCTATAACCTCCAATCCGCCCATGTAGGGCTGTAAGACGCCGGGGATTGTAACGGAGCCGTCGGCTTGCTGATAGTTTTCGAGGATGGCGACCAGCGTGCGGCCGACCGCCAGGCCGGAGCCGTTGAGGGTGTGGACGTGGCGGACTTCTTTAGTCTCGGCATTACGGTAACGCGCGCCCATGCGGCGGGCCTGGAATTCGCCGCACACCGAGCACGATGAAATCTCGCGATAGGCATTCTGGCCCGGCAGCCAGACTTCAATGTCGTAGGTTTTTTGGGACGCGAAGCCCATGTCGCCGGTGCACAGCAGCATGGTGCGGAACGGCAGCCCCAAGCGCTTCAGGACTTCCTCGGCGCAACCGGTCATACGCTCGTGCTCTTCGAGGGATTTTTCCGGAGTCGTGATCGAAACCAGCTCGACCTTGGTGAACTGATGCTGGCGGATCATGCCGCGCGTGTCTTTACCAGCCGCGCCCGCTTCGGAGCGGAAGCACGGCGTGCAGGCCGTCATCCGGATTGGCAATTGCGCTTCGTCGAGGATGCTGTCGCGTACCAGGTTGGTCAGGGAGATTTCGGCTGTGGGGATGAGCCACAACTTTAAATGTTCCGGAAGCTCTCTATTGAATCGTGAACGCCATTCCGGCAAGCAATCACTAAATACCTTGATTAATTGTTCGTGCGTGCCACCTATCGGCAAGTGAGCGGTCGCTTCGGAAAAACCCCTTTTTAAGAGGTCATCGAAGATCGCATCAGCATCACGCGGATTTCGCGAGGTTTGAAAAAGGTCATCCGCGAACTTCGGCAAATTGCCGGTGCCATAGGCGGCGTGGTCTTTGACCAGCAGTGGCGGATTGTGTTCGACGTAGCCGCCGAGATTGCCATTGGCCGGCGCGGTGTGCAGATCGAGCATGAAGCTGCCGAGCGCTCGCTCCAACCGCGCCAGCGCACCTTTCAACACCACGAACCGGGCGCCGGAAATTTTCGCGGCGCCTTCGAAGTCCATCATGCCCAGCGCTTCGCCGATTTCGAAATGCTGTTTCGGCGCGAACTCGAACTTTCCGGGCGTGCCAACCTTGCGGACTTCGACGTTGCCGTGTTCGTCCGTCCCAAACGGCACATCCTCGCGCGGCAGATTCGGAATGACCGCGAGCGCGGCTTCGATCTCGGCGCTCAAGACCCGCTCCTGCTCTTCGCTCTCGGCAATGACGCCCTTGAGGTCAGCGACCTCCGCCATCAGCTTGGCCGCTAGCGTCTCATCCTTCGCGCCCTTGGCTTTGCCAATCTCTTTGGAAGCCGCGTTGCGGCGGCCCTGCGCCTCTTGCAGCCGGGTCTTGACCGCACGCAGGGTTTCGTCCTGCTTGATCAGGCCGGCCGCGAGCGGCTCCAACCCGCGCCGCTTCAACGCGCCATCAAAAGCCGCGGCATTGTCTCTGATCCATTTGATGTCGAACACGGGCGGGCCTCGTCTTGCCGTTGGCAACTGAAATCGTTGTCCGTCCTATAGGACGCTGGCGCACACCGGTCCAGCCAGCATCCCCGATCCCGGCTTGGCAATCCGCCCTCTTTCCACTTGCATCCCCGGACAAGCGAGCGAAGCCGAGCGCAGAGCCGGGGCCACGTCGGACAGGAATTGGCACCACTAGCGCATCGCCGCGAGGACGCGGTCCCGGCTCTGCACAATCATGCTTCGCATCATTGTTCGGCCGGGAATGCAAGCAGATGGATTGTGCCGTCAGCTCACTTGCCGCGTTCACCGCAGAGCCGTCTAGCCTTCGGCGGCGCGCTTGGCGGCTTGCTGGCGCTCGACGTATTTCACAGCCAGGATAGAGACCTCATAGAGCAGCACTGTCGGCAGCGCCATGACAACCATGCTAAGGGCATCGGGTGGCGCCATAATCGCGGCGGCGGTAAAAATTCCGACAATCGCGAAGCGGCGCTTACTTGAGAGCGCTTGCGATGTCACGATCCCGGCCCGCGCCAGCAATGTTAAAATAACCGGCAGTTGAAAACACAGCCCGAAGCCGAAAATCAGCGACATGATGAGCGAGAGATATTCCGACACCTTCGGCATTAATTCAATCTGATGCTGGCCGGTGCCGCCGGCATGAGCAAGACTGATCGAAAATTTGATCAGCACCGGCATGGCGATGAAATACACAACCGCCGCGCCAATCGTAAACAGCACCGGCGTCGCGATCAGATAGGGCAGAAAGGCACTGCGTTCATTCTTGTACAATCCCGGCGCCACAAACTTGTAAATCTGCGTCGCGACGACCGGAAACGATAAGAACGCCGCCCCGAATAGCGCTAAGCGCATTTGCGTCATGATTTGCTCGAGAAAGTGCGTCGCAATCAGCCGAACACCGGCATCACCGGATGCCCACTCATAGGGCCACACCAGCACATTGTAGATATTGCCCGCGAAATAGAAGCACACCAGAAACATCACGAAAAACGCCACCAGCGCCCAGATCAGCCGCGAGCGTAATTCGATCAAATGGTCGAGCAGCGGCGCCTTGCTGGCCTCGATCTCGTCGTGCCCATCGGGCTTATTATTGAGACTGGGAAGTTTTTCCTGCACTGCCCTTAAGCCTCCGGCTTAACGGAAGCGGCCGTTTCACTGGGGGTGGCCGGCATGGGCGGCGACGGCAAGGCTTCTGCCGCATGTGGCGACGGCGTCATTGCAGCGTGCGGCTCCGTCGCGTTTGCCCCGTCCATCTCGGTTGCGGGTGCCGGCAGACTTGCATGCAACGGCGTGCCCCCGAGCATCGGATTGCTGGCCGGCGGGTTTGTGATCGTCGTCGGATCGAACTTGGAGGATTGCGCCGCATCGTTGATGGACTGCTGCGCCCCCATGACTTCGGCATTGACCGAGGTCTGCAAGCTCTCGACTTCCTTTCTCATGGCGTCGAGTTCAGCCTCGCGCATGGCTTCGTCGAACTGGCTGCGGATCTCCGACGCGTGGCGCCGGATGGCGCCCGCATACTTGCCGAGCGTGCGCAAGAATACCGGCAGATCCTTGGGTCCGACGAAGACCAAGGTTACGATCGCGAGAATCAGAAGCTCGCTCCAGCTGATTTCGAACATCAGGCTTGCCTTAGTCTTTGCAGCGGTCCCGCTGGTGGTCGTTGCAGCCGCCGGGGCGCATCACGCACCGATCCGGACGGTGTCAGCCTGTTTTGGTCGTGGTCTTGGTGCCATCGGTGCGCACGGCGGCTTCGTTGTCGATGGTGCGGGGCGACCCAGGCTTTACGACCTCTTCATCCTCGGCCATGCCCTTTTTGAAGCTCTTGATGCCCTTGGCGACATCGCCCATCAATTCAGAAATTTTGCCGCGCCCGAACAGCAAGAGAGCCACGATCATGAGCAGAAGAATATGTTGAGCGCTGAGACCCATTTCGACATTCCTTTTGGGATTGCGACGCCGGCCATCTCGAAGGCCCGGCTTTCTATGGGATCATTATCGCAGAACTACCCCTTGGGGGCAAGTTACACAGACTTAACGCCAGTCCGGCCCGGCAACCTTAACTTCAAGTGCTGACACCAAAATCGGCCGGAAACACCAAAACCCCGGCTGGTTCGATCAGAAGCCGAACCTCGGTACCTTTCGGCAGCGTATCCTTTTCGCTGACCCGGACCTTCAAAGGCTGCTCAAAGCCCTCGACAGCCACATCGAGGCGAACGAGATCCCCTAAGAACTTGCACTCGATGACACGGCCCCTCATGCCGGGACTCGATCCATTGACCGATCGCGCCAACGTGTTGCCGCGTTCGCGGATGCAAAGAACGGCCTCGCTGCCGTCGGCTAAACCTGGAGCCGGAAACGATCCGGCCGCGGTATGGACCGCGCCCGATCTGACGCGCGTGCGGATCTCGTTGATCTCTGAAAATAGCCGGGCCACGAACAGGCTCGCCGGATCGCGGTAAAGTTGCTCGGCCTGTCCAGCCTGAAGAATGCGGCCATCGCGCAAAACCACGATGCGATCGCCGAGCCGCATCGCTTCTTCCGGATGATGCGTTACGATCAGCGACGTCGCCCGCGTTTCGCGCAGCAGAGACAGCGTCTCTTCCTGCATGCTATCGCGCAATTGCACGTCCAAGCCCGAAAACGGCTCGTCCATCAGCATGACCGCCGGGCGCGGTACAATCGCGCGGGCGAGCGCCACCCGCTGTTGCTGGCCACCGGACAGGGTTGACGGATAAGCTTCGGCCTGCGCCGTCAAGCCGACGCGTTCGAGGATCGCGCGCGCCGCCTGCACGGCATCCGCTCGCGGCAACGCCTTCAAGCCGAAGGCAACATTGTCGACTATTTTCAGATGCGGAAACAGCGCGAAGTCCTGAAACATCAGACCGACGTTGCGATTTTCGGGGGTGACGAATTTCGAAGGTCCAGCGACCTCGCGGTCGTTGATCAAGACCCGGCCCGACGACGGCTTTTCGATACCGGCGATGACCCTGAGCAGCGTGGTCTTGCCGCAACCCGACGGCCCGAGTAGGCAGACGATTTCTCCCGGCGCGACGTCGAGATCGATGCCAGCCAGCGCCACCGTCTCGCCATAACGTCTCGTGACATTTTCAAGCGTGAGGCTGGCTGCAAATGTTGCAGCTGCACGAGCCCTTAAGCCCGGCATCGCGGTCGGCGCGTCAGATGACATTGAGCCGGCGGATTTGATCGTCACGCATTACACCTTGCAAGCCCGCGCAATTCGCCCGCGCCATTCGATTGTCGCTCTGGGTTATTCGACCGCGTCAGGTTTATCGGGATTAGCGGGCTCGTCCACATCGTGCAAGGGCAAGTCTACTTGAGCTTCCGCAGGCTCTTCGCCGTCGTCCTCGAGCGGCAACTCGTCCGGCATCAAGGCGGCGACGTCGGTCGGCTCGGGCACAGTGAATCCGGGCGGCAAATTGCCATCGAGCAATCCGGCGGCCTTGAGATCGGAAAGACCGGGCAGATCCTTGATCGAATCCAGCCCGAAATGGGTCAGGAAAATTTCTGTGGTGCCGTAGGTGATGGGCCGGCCCGGGGCACGGCGGCGGCCGCGCGGACGGATCCAGGTCGTTTCCATCAAAACATCGAGCGTACCCGACGACGTCGACACGCCGCGAATGTCTTCGATCTCGGCGCGCGTTACCGGCTGGTGATAGGCGATGATCGCCAGCGTTTCGAGCGCGGCCTTGGACAGCTTGCGCTCTTCAGCAGTCTGGCGCTCCAAAAGGTACGACAGATCGTCGGCGGTGCGGAACACCCACTTGCCGGCGACCTTCAGCAGGTTGACGCCACGGCTTTGATATTGCGCTTGCAGATCATTCAAGAGCGCTTCGACATCGTCGCCGTCTTCTAAATTTCGAGCCAGCGCTTTGGCATCCAGCGGTGTGTTTGCCGCAAACAGCGCGGCTTCGAGCCGGCGCAGCTTTTCTCGTCTTGCTTGGGCGGCGAGCTGATCGACGGCGGCCTCCGGGTCGGCATAGTTCAACGGTCTGGATCCAGCCTGCTGGCTGTCCATTTCAGACCCGGACGTGTCATCGTCCATCTCACGCGAATTATCCGACACCAGTGTTAATCTCGGCGGAACCATTGGCTTATCCTAGCCCCCATATAATCCTTCAGCGACGCCGCTCAAACCCTAAAACCCAAAGCCCGTTAACCGACCTTTTCCCATTGCGCGCCAGCAGCCCGTTTGCGCATGTAGATGGGCGAGAAAGGCTCATCCTGACGAATTTCAACCAGGCCTTCCCGCGCCATCTCGAGCGTTGCCCCGAATGAACTTGCGACGGCGCTGCGTTCTTCTTCGCCCTTCGGGAGATACTGCTCGAGAAACAGATCGAGCTGCGTCCAATCGCCTGCGCTGGCGCCAATCAGCTTCTCTAATCGGAGACGGGCGTCCTTGATCGACCAGACTTTGCGGGCCTTGATGACATGAACGACCTTGATGGTGCGGCGTCGTTGCTCGGCATAGGCCTTGAGCAGATCGTAAACTTCGGCGGTGTAGGTGGTTTCGCGCGTGGTCTTGACGTGCTCTGGCATGCCGCGCTGAAAGACGTCGCGTCCCAGGCGTTTGCGCGTCATAAGCTGAGCCGCCGCGTTGCGCATGGCGTCGAGGCGCATCAGGCGGAACGCCAGGCGCTGCGCCAGTTCTTCGGCACTCGTGGTGTCGGGATCTTCTTTTTCTTTCGGCAACAGCAGCCGCGACTTGAGGTAAGCCAGCCACGCCGCCATCACCAGATAGTCGGCGGCAAGCTCCAGCTTGACCTTCTGGGCCTCGGCGATGAAGGTCAGATATTGCTCGACCAGACCTAAAATCGAAATTTTGGCGAGATCGACCTTTTGCGTGCGCGCCAACGCAAGCAGCAGATCGAGCGGGCCCTCGAAGCCCTGGACGTCGACCAGAAAGGCATCGGCGCGCGCGGGCAAGTCTTCGATGCCAGGCGCTTCCCAGCCAGGGCCATCATTGACAGGTTCTTTGCCGGGCTCGGTGATCATCGATCCAATCGGAATTAATGGCAGGTCGTCGTCGTGGCGTGATGGCAAACACTACACTGATTCAGGGGACGCCGCGTGGCGGGTTTCCGCCATCGTTAGCAAGCGTTCCGCTTCTGCCACATCGAAGGAAAGTTTGCGCTTGGTTACCGCATACGCGGATTCGAGCCGCCGCAAAGCGATTCCTTGCAAGACCGGCACACCTTCTGCTGCTGCCCGCATCTCAACGAGATCGCCGTTGCAGTGAAGTGCGACATCGGAGCCGGCGCGAATGACTGATTCGGCGCGTGTCCGCACGGGCCCGGCAAGGGCCCTCATACTGAGATCGTCGCTCATCAGCAAGCCGCCAAAACCGATCGCGCCGCGGATGATGTCGCGCGTCACGATTTCGGATGTGCTGGCAGGCGCCTGCTCGTCGATGGCCGTGAACACGACATGCGCGGTCATGGCGGCGGGCAGATACGCGAGCGCTTTGAAGGGCGCGAAGTCGCTGGTTGTCAAATCGCTCTGGCTCGTCGTCACGACCGGCAAGTCGAGGTGGCTATCGGCCGTGGCGCGGCCGTGGCCGGGGATGTGCTTGATAACCGGCACCACCCCGCCCGCCATCAAGCCATTGGCGACTTCGCGCGCCAGATCGACGATCTGCCCGGGCGACGCACCATAGGCCCGATCGCCGATAATCCGATGCGAACCCGGCACCGGCACATCGAGGACGGGCGCGCAGTTGGTGTTGATGCCGAGCGCACGTAATTGTTCAGCCGCAAATCGGGCTGCCGCAAATGCGGCCGCGCGGCCGGCACTTCGATCATGCGTGTAGAGACTGCCATAAGCAGCGGCCGGTGGTAGCAGCCGCGCAAGGGGCGGCTTCAAGCGCTGAACGCGGCCGCCTTCCTGATCAATGAGGACGAGAAAAGATTCAAGGGCGGCGGCAGCGCACACGTCGTCAACGAGAGCGCGAATTTGCTCCGCCGTTTTGCAATTGCGCGAAAACAAAATGAGGCCAGCCGGACGGACGTCCTTGAAGAACGCGCGCTCAGCCTCGCTCAAAGTTTCTCCAGCCACGCCCGTGATCAATGCTGCCGTCATGTTTGGTCCCGATTGCGTCTCACGATGCAGCTATAACAAAAGCGGCCGGCAAATGCTGCCAGCCGCCAATTTCTATGTCAAAAAGGCCAGGCGCTCATCAGTACGCCGTCACCCAGCAGTCGGGATAGCCTTGCGACTTAAGCTGGCTGCACAGCGCGTTGGCTTGCTCGCGCGATCCTGGCGGTCCGACGACGAGGCGATGATAATTGCCCTTGGCACCAAGATTGGCTTCGGCCACATTAGGGGTCTTGCCACCGAGCACCGTGCCGTACTTCTGCTGCATGTCGGCGAAGCGTTTCAGGGCATCGAGACGGCTTGACTCGGAGCGCGGGATCGACGCCAGAACCGGCACGAAACCGTTGCCGCCTCCGCCGGTTGTTGCAACCGAATTTGAAGCAGCTGCCGGTGCGGGCGCCGCAGCCGCCGTTCCGGCTGGCGTAAAGGCATCGTTGGCGGCGGCGGCAGCTTTTTTGACGGCTTTCTTTGGCGCTGGCGCCGGAGCCGCGGGCGCTGCCGCAGCGTCGGCATCGATGCTGCCTGTCGCCTGCGGCGCTGGTACAGCTTTCGCGATCGTGACCGGCTTGGCCGGTGCTGCGGGCGGGGCAACGACCAATTTCTGTGGTGCGGCTGGAGCGGGTGCCGGTACAGCGCCGGCATTGGCGGCAACCACGGCCGGAGCCCGATTGTTCATGCCAAGCGCGTCAACGACCGTCATACCGGGGACGGCTGGCGGAGCCGCCGGTCCAGCGTCGGCAGCAGCGGCCGGTGCTTGAATACTGCCATCACGGCCAACTACGAGCGTCGGCACCTTGCGCGTTCCATTGGCATCCATTTCACCGCCTGGAGCTGCGGCCGAGCCATCGCCCAAGCGGCCCATGATCTTACTGTCGGTATGGGCGAACTGTTTGCCACCCGCATCGGCGGGCTTGATTTTCGACGGTTCGCCAGCGGTCTTGATCACCGGCGGCTCGCCAGACGGCGCATGATTGATAAACTTCTTGTAGCCGTACACCATGCCGCTGCCAAACAGGATAGCGCCAGCAAGAGCGGCGACCATCAGAACCGGCCGGCGGCGGCTGCGCGGTTCGTCAGCTTCGTAATCCTGAGTTTCTTCTTCCCCGTAAGCGGGATCGAGCTCGCCACCTGCGGGTTGCGCGAAGCCAGCTTCGTCGGCGCCATGACCAGCCTCACCCTGATAGCCGTGCTGCTGCTGATTCCAGTCCGACAGAGAGGGCTCGGACTCGTGGCCGTAATCGCTCGGACGGTATGCCGCCGGCTGAGACTGCTGAGCAGGCTGCGCGTAAGACCCTAAATCGAAGCCGCGCGCATCCTACTGCGGCGCTGGCCATTGGCTGGCGTTTTGGGCGCGCGGGTCCACCTTGCCGTAACCTTGGGCTTGCGGCGCGTAAGCTGGCTGAGCTTGCGGAGCATAGGCCGCTTGAGCTTGATAAACCGGCTGCGAAACGGGCCGTGCGGCCGGCTGAGGCGCAGACGCTACATACGGCTCGAATTGCGGCGCATAGGGACTTGGATTGCCGGCGGGGCCGTTAGCGTAGTGGGGCTCAGCCGCCTGTTGCGGATATTGATAATCCTGACCCTGACCGAATACCGGAGCGGGATAAGCTTGCTGGCCATAGCCTGGGGTTTGTGGCGCATGGCCCCACTGGGGTTGGCCCTGAACTCCTGGCTGAGCCCCAGCCGGCTGTTGCGGCCAAGCCTGCTGCGGCTGTTCCGGCGCGCGTGCAGCCGGACGACCGGATTGCTGACCCTGAAAACCGTTCAGCAGTGACATATGCTAACCCCTCAAACTTCACGCTGCGAAAGTTTGCGCAGCCTTTCGAATCGCGAGTTTAACGCATCGCTTCAGGGGCCTCGACGCCGAGAATCTTAAGTCCTGAAGTTATCACCTGCTTTGTCGCGGCAATGAGCGCTAAACGAGCTGTAGTCGCAACCCCGTCATTTGATTGGATAAATCTCAAATGTGGCGAATCATTGCCGCGGCTCCATTGACCGTGCAGGGCGCTGGCAAGATCGTAAAGATAAAAAGCGATGCGGTGTGGCTCGTGCGCAAGCGCCGCCCCCTCGACGACCCGCGGGAAGCTGCCGAGCCGTTTGATGAGGCTGATTTCGCCCTCGTCCATCAGGCTCGACAAATCGGCTTTTTGCAGGCTTTTCAAGCTTATATCCAGATTTGGCATTTGCTCCGCCGTGTTGCGAAAGATGCTGGCCGAGCGGGCATGCGCGTACTGCACGTAGAACACCGGATTGTCTTTGGACTGCTCGGTCACCTTGGCGAAATCGAAGTCGAGCGGTTCGTTGTTCTTGCGGTACAGCATCATGAATCTAACCGGATCGCGGCCAACCTCGTCGACGACGTCGCGTAGCGTCACGAAGGTGCCGGCCCGTTTCGACATCTTGAATGGCTCGCCGTTCTTGTAGAGCTTGACGAGATTGACGGTCTTGATGTCGAGGTCGGCTTTTTTGTCGGATAGGGCGGCAACCGCCGCCTTCATGCGCTTGATATAGCCGATGTGATCGGCGCCGAAGACGTTGACAAGATGCGTAAAGCCGCGTTGCAGCTTGTCGTAGTGGTAGGCGATGTCGCCGGCAAAGTATGTATAGCCGCCATTTGATTTCTGGATGGCGCGGTCCTCGTCATCGCCATAGGCGGTAGATTTGAAAAGCGTTTGGGTGCGGTCTTCCCAATCGGCGTCATCGTGACCCTTGGGCTTTTCCAGCTTACCTTCGAAGATCAGACCTTTTTTGCGCAAAACTTCGATCGCCGCCTCGATTTTGTTTTTGCCTGCCTGTGTCAGCGACGCTTCCGAGAAGAACACGTCGTGCTTGATGTTCAAGGCGGCGAGGTCTTCGCGGATCATCTCCATCATCTTGTCGATGGCGAACGAGCGAACGATCGGGAGCCAGTTATTCTCCGGCAAGTTATGCAATTTCTTGCCGTGCGCTTTGGCCAACGCTTCACCGACCGGCTTGAGATAATCGCCCGGATAAAGCCCGTCAGGAATCGGTCCGATGTCCTCGCCCAGCGCCTCGCGGTATCTGAGAAACGCCGACTTTGCCAACACGTCGACCTGCCCACCTGCGTCGTTGATGTAGTACTCGCGCGTCACGTCAAAGCCTGAAAACTGCAGCAGGTTTGCGAGCACATCGCCGAACACCGCGCCCCGGCAATGACCAACGTGCATCGGCCCGGTCGGGTTCGCCGAGACGTATTCGAGATTGACCTTCCGGCCTTTTCCGATGCTGCCGGCACCAAACTTGTCGCCCTCTTTCAGAATGGTCTCGACGAGCTTGTGCCAGACTTCCGGCTTGAAGGTGATGTTCAAGAAGCCTGGGCCTGCAACATCGACCTTTGCGACATCGGGCGCGGCTTCGAGTTTGGCTTTGAGTGCGTCGGCAATATCGCGCGGCTTCATCTTGGCCGGCTTGGCAAGCACCAGAGCGGCATTGGTCGCGACATCGCCGTGGCTGGCATCGCGCGGCGCTTCCGCTTCGATGGCCGGTATGACGAGATCAGCCGGCAACTTGCCGTCGCTCTTCAGGGCTTCAAGCGCGGTTGTCACTCTCGTTTCAACGTCGGCAAAGATATTCATCGTGTCCTTGGAAGGTCTAATCCCCCTCCCCCCTGTGGGGAGGGGCTAGGGGTGGGGGGGGAAC
>JANLYX010000006.1:0-36140 GCA_031365865.1 Hyphomicrobium sp.
CGTGTTGGGACAGACGTTCGAGCCGGTCATTGTGGACGGCGGCAAGCCGCCTGCGTTGACGAAGGGTAATGGCAACAGCCTGACGTATGCGGCCTTGACCGAGACCGATCATGGCCGGCGCTGGATTGCATGGGAGGATCAGGTTGTCGCGACCGCGACGGGGCTCGAAGTCCAGAGTACTGGGCGCGACGTCACGCAAGAACGCGAAGCCGAAGCCCTTTTGAAAGAGGCCCGCGATCAAGCTGAATCCGCCAACCGCGCCAAATCGCGTTTTCTAGCGGCCATGAGCCACGAGATCCGAACGCCGATGAATGGCATTCTTGGCATGGTCAGTCTGCTGTCGGACACCGCGCAGAACGCTGAACAGCAAACTTACACCAACGCCGTCGATCAATCGGCCCGCGCCCTTCTCGCGCTGATCGATGAAATCCTGGATTTTTCAAAAATCGAAGCTGGGAAACTTGAACTGGTTGCGGAGACGTTCTCGCTGCAATCTTGTGTTCAACGCGCTATTGAATTGCTGTCGCCGCGGGCGGCTGAAAAAGCTTTGGATTTGGTTTGGTCGTTTGAGCCGGATGTGCCGCGCTTCGTCGTCGGAGATGAGGCGCGGGTGCGCCAAATCGTGCTCAATCTCGTGTCGAATGCGGTCAAGTTCACAGACCGCGGCGGCGTGCGGATCTCCGTAAAAGCGCAGGAAGAGCCAGCCAAGAAGGCCGTCGTCGTCAGCGTCCACGTCGAGGATACGGGCATTGGCTTGTCCAACGAAGATATGAAAACCTTGTTCCGCGAATTTGAACAGGCGGACGCGGCGGTGGCGCGCCGGCAAGGCGGAACCGGTCTTGGCCTCGCCATTTCAAAGCGCCTGGCGCGGGCCATGGGCGGCGATATCTCGGCATCTGGAATGCCCGGCAAAGGGGCGACGTTTATCGCTCAGTTCCGGCTTGGCATTACCTCTGAAGAAGGCGCCGATGCGCGCGGCAGCAATCTCTTGAACGGCGTCAAAGCGCTGTTGGCTTTCAACCGGACGTTTGAGCGCAATCAAATGGCCACGCAACTTGAGCGTTCCGGCGCATTGGTCGTGCAGTGCGATTTCCTAGATGCCAAAGAGGCAATCCGGTGTTCGCGCGCCGCTAGCAAAGAGTTCACGCATCTTGTCGTTGATGGCGACGAAGATCCGCTGTCTTGCGGCAACTTGCTGGAGTTTATGCGGGCCGCCCAAACGTCCGGCCCGGTCGCCGGAATGGTCTTGTTCACTATTTTGGCGCGGACCGGTTCGAGCGCTCACAAAGACAACGGCTTTCAAACGTCCTTGATGCGGCCGGTGCGGCCAGAATTACTCCTGCAACGATTTTCCGTGCAGGATCGATTCAAAGCAGCGGCCCCGGAGACGGAGCTCAGTCATGAAGGATCATTTGGCAATGGCCAATCGAGGGCACGGGTTTTAATCGCTGAGGACAATGACATAAATGCTCTATTGGCGCGCCGGGTCATCGAAAAAGCCGGTTGCGATCCCGTCATGGTCAGCAACGGTAACGAGGCGGTCGCCGCCATTCGCTCGTCGATGCAAGGCGGCCAACCAGCGTTCGATCTCGTGCTGATGGACGTCTTCATGCCCGGTCTCGACGGCCTCGATGCAACCCGCGCCATTCGCGATCTTTATCGGGAGGCGGGATTGGACCCGGCCTCTGGCCCGCCCATCATCGCTCTGACGGCCAACGCGTTCGCCGAAGATCGCGAGCGGTGCTTAGCTTCGGGTATGAACGATTACCTGGCAAAACCCTTTGACGCAGAACATCTCGGCGCCTTGTTACGCCGCTGGGTTCCAAACTGCCAAAGCATCGACAGGGCGAAAAGGTCATCGCCAGCGGCTTAAGGCCGGCGTACAGCCCGGATGCTCGCGGAAGCTATAGAAAAAGCGTCACGGAATCGTGCTAGTTCTAACTCCAAACGCCTCAGTTGGAGACGAGAATGCGCCAATCGATGGAACGAGGCAACGCTCGCGTGGGTGGCCGCCGGATAAGGGATCTCCCCAAAGGCCAGCGGGCGCTCAGTTTTTTAAAGGCCTTTACGACAGCAAAATCGCCACGGCTTTTTCAGCGCCGCGTCGTCCCCAAGATCTACGGCCAGATCGGCAATCTCGAGGTCCGCCTGGCCCGCACCCGCGCCGAGGTCAAACTCGCACAGCGTCTGCGCTATCAGGTCTTTTTCGAGGAAATGTCGGCCGTGCCAAGCCGGCTCGCCTATTTCCGGCGCAGGGATGAAGACGCGTTCGACGCCTGTTGCGATCATTTGCTGGTGGTCGATCTTGGCAAAGAAGATGATCGAAAACGCCGCGGCTTGCGGCCTGTCCCCAAGGTGGTTGGAACGTACCGGGTTTTGCGGCAGGACATCGCCGCCCGGCATCAAGGATTTTACACCGCCGGCGAGTACGACATCGCGCCGTTACTAACTGCCAAATCCGCGAGCCATCGGTTCATGGAGCTTGGCCGGTCGTGCGTGCTTTCGCCCTATCGCAACAAGCGCACGGTCGAATTGCTCTGGCACGGACTGTGGACCTACGTCCGTGAGCATAAAATTGACGTCATGATCGGTTGCGCCAGCTTTGAAGGCACAAATCCGTCCGGGCACGCGATGGCGCTGAGCTTCTTGCATCACAACGCTCTCGCACCGCCCGAGTGGCGTTGCCGGGCCCGGGAGGGCTTGCATGTATCCATGGACTTGATGGCCAAAGATGCCGTCAATGGCAAGGCCGCTCTCAAAGTGATGCCGCCTCTGATCAAAGCATATCTGCGTTTGGGAGCGTTTGTCGGCGACGGCGCAGTCATCGATCATCAGTTTGGAACGACCGACGTCCTGATCGTGCTTCCCGTTCACAACATCGATCCCCGCTATTTCGAGCACTTTGGGGCGCCCGACGAAACGAGAAGCCGGATCGCCGCCGAACTTTAACGCACACGTGCCGGCCCTGTTAGGTGCGGCCGGCACCATAGGCGGCGAGCGCGGCCATGTTGACGATATCGCTGTCCGTCGCGCCGAACGAACAGATCTGCACCGAATGTGACAGGCCGACAATGATCGGACCAATGATGGTGGCGCCGCCAAGCTCCTTCAACATTTTCGTCGAAATCGACGCGGCATGGAACGCCGGCATGATCAAGACATTGGCGGTATCGGACAGTCTGCAAAACGGATAGTGGCGCAACAAGTCTTTGTTGAGCGCGACGTCGGCGGCCATGTCGCCATCGTACTCGAAGTCGACTTGGCGCTCGTCGAGGATGCGCACCGCTTCCCGAACTTGATCCGAGCGTTCGCCGCGCGGCTGGCCAAATGTCGAGTAAGCCAACAGCGCGACGCGCGGTTCGATGCCGAATTTGCGCGCGGCGTTGGCAGCTTCAACAGCGATGTTGGCCAGTTGCTCGGCATTTGGCATGTCGTGGATGCTGGTGTCGGCAATGAGCACTGCGCGCCCCCGATTCAGCGCCAACGAGATTCCGATCACGTGCCGCCCGGGCTTTTCGTCAAAGACGCGATGAACGTCGCGATAGACGGTGGTCCAGTTGCGGGTGACGCCCGAGACCATGGCGTCCGCATAACCGTGCGCCACCATGAGCGCGCCGAAGACGTTGCGCTCGTTGGCAACAAGGCGCTCGCAATCGCGCCGCAGATAGCCGCGCCGCTGCAATCGCGAATACAAGAACTCAGTGAACTCCGCGATATGGGGTGATGTGCGCGTGTCGATCAATTCATAGTCGCTGCGCAAAGGCACGCCGAGTTCGTGGAAGCGCTGGCTGACGATTTCTTTGGTACCGATCAAGATCGGCTGGCCATAGCCTTGCATGGCATACGAGTGTGCCGCCCGCACCACGGCCTGGTCTTCACCTTCGGAAAAAATTACGCGCTTGGGTTCGCTGCGGACCTTATCGAACGTCGTCTGCAACCATCCGGCGATTGGATCGAGCCGGCCTTTCAAACGGGCCGTATAGGCGTCCATGTCGGCTATGGCCTTGCGGGCAACGCCGCTATCCATGGCTGCCTTGGCGACCGCGACCGGAACGTGTGAGAGCAGCCGCGGATCAAAGGGCGCCGGGATGATGTAACCCGGCCCAAAGGTCGGCCGCTCGCCGTGAAAGGCCGCGAGGACTTGATCTGGAACTTCGGCGCGCGCCAGTTCGGCGATGGCCTCGGCGGCGGCGATTTTCATGGCATCGTTGATGGTCGTGGCTTGCACGTCGAGCGCGCCACGGAAAATGAACGGAAAGCACAGCACATTGTTGATCTGATTTGGATAGTCGGAGCGGCCCGTGGCGATGACAGCGTCGGTGCGCACCGCCATGATATCTTCGGGCTTGATTTCGGGATCAGGGTTGGCCATCGCGAAGATCAATGGCTTGGCGGCCATGCTGGCGACCATGTCCTTTGAGACCACCCCGGCGGCGGAGAGGCCAAGGAATATGTCGGCGCCTTTCATGACGTCGGCGAGGACACGGGCCTTGGTTTTTTGTGCAAACGGCGATTTATACGGGTCCATCAACTTTGTGCGGCCCTCATAGACCACGCCTTCGATATCGGCGATGAAGACGTTCTCGCGCTTGAGGCCAATTTTGAGTAACAGATTGAGACAGGCCAGCGCCGCAGCGCCCGCACCCGCGCACACGAGCTTCACCGATCCGATGTCCTTATCAACGACCTTGAGGCCATTGAGAATGCCGGCGGCAACAACGATGGCGGTGCCGTGCTGATCGTCGTGGAAGACGGGGATATCGAGAAGCTCTTTAAGCTTTTCTTCGATGATGAAACAGTCGGGAGCCTTGATATCTTCGAGATTTATGCCGCCGAACGATGGACCAAGATAGCGGACTGAATTTATGAAGGCGTCGACATCTTCGGTATCGACGAGCAAATCGATGGCGTCGATATCGGCGAAACGCTTGAACAGAGCGGCCTTGCCCTCCATCACCGGTTTGGCGGCCAATGCGCC
Source organism: Hyphomicrobium sp. (assembly GCA_031365865.1). Taxonomy (GTDB): domain Bacteria; phylum Pseudomonadota; class Alphaproteobacteria; order Rhizobiales; family Hyphomicrobiaceae; genus Hyphomicrobium_B. The sequence goes on from JANLYX010000006.1 coordinate 4,979, forward strand.
GAGGTTTCCCAGTCCAAGGATTGCGGTACCGTTTGAAACCACGGCCACAAAATTGCCTTTGCTGGTGTAGGCGTAAACATCCGCCGGGTTATGAGAGATCGCGAGGACGGGAATGGCGACCCCTGGCGAATAGGCCAGCGATAGGTCGCGCTGTGTCGCCAGCGGTTTGGTGGGCGCAATCTCCAGTTTACCAGGCTTGTCACCGGCGTGAAATTGCAACGCTTCCTGCGATGTAAAGCGGGCAGAGCGAAATTGTGTGGCCATTTGCGCCTTGGTGGTTGAATTTACGACCGGTCCGAAACGACCTCGGGCCTATCAAAGTTTGGGAAGAGGGCACACGATAGGTTGCGAGACGCCGAGCGGCAACCTATGCATTAGTCCTCTAATCTATGGATGGTCTTCAATACGAGGTTTTGCGCCGCAGCCTCTCAACCTGCATGACATAAGGTAACGGCCTGACGCGCCATGTCGAAACGACGCGACCCCGAAATAAGCGACCCCATAGATCGAGCGGAAGGCCCACTGCCCGTGCTGCCCGTGACGGACGGCGCGCATCGTGACATAGCGGAAGCATCGCCCTCGATGGCGCAATTCCTGGAAATCAAGGCCGCCAATCCCGATAGCCTGCTGTGGTACAGGATGGGCGATTTCTATGAATTGTTTTTCGAAGATGCGGTGGTGGCCTCCGCCGCGCTCGGCATCGTTCTGACAAAACGGGGCAAGCACCAAGGTGGTGATATCCCGATGTGCGGGGTGCCTGTGCACCGGGCTGACGAATATTTGCAGCGCCTCATCAAACAAGGTTACCGGGTGGCGGTGTGCGAGCAACTCGAAGATCCGGCCGAAGCCCGCAAACGCGGCTCGAAAGCAGTTGTCAAGCGCGACGTCGTGCGCCTCGTTACGCCGGGCACGCTGACCGAGGACGCGTTGCTGGACGCAAAGGCGCGCAATTTTCTGACAAGCGTTTTTCGCGCGGGCGCCGCGACGGCGTCGGCGCTTGCCGTGGAATCAAAGTTAGCTCTGGCGTCGGTCGATATTTCCACCGGCGAGTTCGAAGTCGCAGAATTGATGGGGCCGGACTTGCCAGGCGAGCTCGTGCGGATCGCGCCCAGTGAAATCCTGGCGAGTGACGTCTTGCTTGGCGATGCCGAGTTCGCGCGATGGGCCGGGCTCGCTGGCGCAAAGACCACGCCGGTGCCAGCGGCATTCTTCGACAGTCTGTCGGGAGAGCGTGATCTTAAATCACAGCTTGGCGTTAGCGAGCTGACAGCCTTTGGAGATTTTTCGCGGCCTGAGTTGGCGGCGATCGGTGCAGTTTTAAAGTACATCGACCTGACGCAATTGGGCCGCAAGGCCCGGCTGCTGCCGCCGCGCAAAACCGGTTCGGCCGCTATCCTTACGATTGACGCCGCGAGCAGAGCGTCTCTTGAACTCGTGCGCTCTTCGTCGGGGGAAAAATCGGGCAGTTTACTTATCGCCATCGATCGAACCGTCACGGGTGCCGGCGCACGCGAATTGCAATCCAGATTATCGGCGCCGCTTGCAGATCCGCAGTCCATTAACGCGCGTCTCGATGCTCTGACATTCTTGAAAGAGCGCCAGCGGGTTCTGGACGATGTGCGCACGACATTGCGCGCTGCTCCCGATATCGCGCGGGCTTTAAGCCGGTTGGCGTTCGGGCGCGGCGGGCCACGTGATTTGGCGGCGGTCCGCGATGCACTAACGGCGGCCGCAAGTGCGAGCGCAATTCTCAGACACGCTGCTGGCGCTCTGGGGCTGCCAGCGGACCTCGACAAAGTTGTGGTGCGCCTCAGTGCTGTCAAACCCGAGTTGGCAGTGGAGTTGACGAAGGCTCTGGTCGACGATCCCCCCCACCTCAAGCGTGACGGTGGCTTCGTGCGAGCGGGCTACCACCTGGATCTCGATACCGCACTGAAATTGCGCGATGATAGCCGGGGTTTTATGGCCGCCCTTGAAGCGCGGTATGCAGAAGAAACGTCCATCAAAGGCCTTAAGATCCGTCATAACAATATTCTCGGCTTCTTTGTGGAGGTGACCCAGCTCAATGCCAAACCGCTGCTCGTGCCCCCGCTCAGCGAGACTTTCCGGCATCGTCAGACCATGGCAAACGCGGCGCGGTTTTCAACGCCCGAGCTGATAGATATCGAAGGGCAGATCGCGTCGGCAACCGAGCGCGCCCTCAATCTCGAGCAGGAGATTTTTGCTGGTCTCTCCGCGCGGATCGCTGCCGAAGATCGTGGTCTTGGTGAAGCCGCTCAGGCCGTTGCCGAGCTCGACGTTTTGCAAAGCCTCGCCACGTTGGCGATTGAACAAGACTATGTGCGTCCGGTGGTCGACCAAAGCCAAACATTCGAGATTAGAGGCGGCCGTCACCCTGTCGTCGAGCAAGCTTTGAAAAAGGCCAGAAGCGGGGCTTTCATCGAAAACGATTGTCTGTTGAGCAGGGCTGGCGGAAACGCGCCGCCGGGCTTCGACGAAATGCCGGAAGCGCGGATTTGGCTGGTAACCGGCCCGAACATGGCAGGCAAATCGACGTTTCTGCGCCAGAATGCGTTGATCACCGTGCTCGCTCAGATGGGATCCTATGTGCCGGCGAAGCACGCGAACATCGGGATCGTTGATCGCTTGTTCTCGCGCGTGGGTGCTTCCGACGATCTGGCGCGCGGCCGGTCAACCTTTATGGTCGAAATGGTCGAGACGGCGGCGATCCTCAATCAGGCGACATCGCGTTCACTCATTATTCTCGACGAGATCGGGCGCGGCACGGCCACGTTCGATGGGCTCTCGATCGCTTGGGCGACGGTTGAATACTTGCACAGCGAGACCAAGGCGCGGGTGCTTTTCGCCACCCACTATCATGAGCTCACGGCCTTGGCCCGGCGTTTAACCGGCATTGCCAATGTGACGATGGACGTCACCGAGTGGCATGATGAGATTGTGTTTTTGCACAAGGTCAAGGCTGGTGCCGCCAACCGTTCTTATGGCATTCAAGTTGCGAAACTCGCCGGCCTGCCGGACAAGGTCGTAGGGAGGGCGCGCGAAGTTCTGGCGGTTCTCGAGAAAGGCGACCGCCGTCCCAAGGACAAAGGCGGCGTCCTCGATGACCTACCGCTTTTTTCGGCGTCAAGGCCGCAGAGCGGTCCATCGCCAAAGCAGCCGTCAGGTATTGAAAAAATGCTCGCGGAGCTGCGTCCCGACGAGCTAACGCCCAAGTCGGCTCTGGAAACGCTCTACGCGATCAAGGGGCTCTTGGACAAAGACAAAAAATAGGACACATAACCTGACCATCATGTCCACCAGTGCTTTGAATTTTGACCTTGACGCCGTGCGCCAGGAATTGAGCGGCCTCTGCAATGCGCATGGCGACGGCCAAGACGCGCGCCCATTCGTGGTCGAGCGCTTGAAGGAGCTTGTCAAAACCGCCCGCGATGAAGCGTGCCGCCAGCTCGAAGCCGGCAACAACGGCCGGAAATGCGCGTCCTCGTTGTCGAAATTCCAAGATGGCTTGATCGCCGTCATCTACGACTACACGGTCTGGCACATCTATCGGGCCACCAACCCATCTGACGCCGAGCGCATGTCGATCGTCGCGACCGGCGGCTACGGCCGCGGTTTGCTGGCGCCAGGTTCGGACATCGATCTGCTATTTTTGTTACCCTACAAGCAAACCCCCTGGGGGGAGAGCGTCGCCGAGTACATGCTCTACATCATGTGGGATCTCGGCTTCAAAGTTGGCCACGCGACCCGGACGGTCGATCAGTGCGTCAAACTTGGCACCTCGGATTTTACGATTCGGACGGCCCTGTTAGATGCACGGCTGATCCATGGCGACCGCCAGTTGTTCGCGGAGTTTGCGGATCGATTTAAAACTCAGGTCGTAAAAGGCACTGCGCGTGAATTCATCGACGCAAAGATGAACGAGCGCGAAGACCGCATCCGGCGCTCCGGCGAGAGCCGCTACAAGGTCGAACCGAACGTCAAGGATGGCAAAGGGGGCTTAAGAGACCTTCACACCCTTCATTGGCTGTCGAAATACATATTCGGACAAGAGGTCGGCCAAGCCGCTGTCGAAGCCAAAATCTTTACCCCCGACGAAGTGCAAGCATTCCGGCGATGCGAAGATTTTCTATGGAGCGTGCGCTGTCTATTGCATTTCTTGACCGGTCGCGCCGAAGAAGTTTTGACCTTCGATCTTCAGCCCTCGCTTGCCCGGCATCTTGGCTATTCCGAACGCGAAGGTCTGCGCGCGGTTGAGCGATTCATGAAGCACTATTTTCTGATTACCAAGGAGGTTGGCGATCTCACCACCATTCTGTGTAGCGCTTTGGAAATGCAGCATTTGAAGTCCGCGCCCGGCATCAGCCGCTTTTTCAAGCAAATTGGCTGGTCGCAGCGCCGTCAGGTTCGCCAACGCACCGACTTCCGCATCGATAATAATCGTTTGAATGTCGCGGATGGCGAGGTCTTTGCCCGCGATCCGGTCAATCTTATCCGGTTTTTCGCGCAAAGCGAGACAACGGCGGGATTTCTGCATCCCAACGCCATTCGTTTGCTGCGCGGATCGCTACGTCTCATCGACGACAAGATGCGCAATGACCCGGAAGCCAACCGCTTGTTTCTTGAACTGTTGACGGCAAGCTCTAATCCTGAAGCCTCCTTGCGCCGCATGAATGAGGCTGGCGTGCTCGGACGGTTCATTCCGGATTTCGGGCGGGTCGTCGCCATGATGCAATTCAACATGTACCATCACTTCACCGTCGACGAGCATCTGCTGCGGACGGTTGGAAATCTGGTCGAGGTTGAAAAGGGCGGACTGGCGGCGGAGTTGCCACTCTCCACAGCACTCATGCAGTCCGTACAAAATCGCCGCGCTCTTCTTGTTACGGCGTTCCTGCACGATATCGGCAAGGGCCAGAAAGAAGATCACTCTATCGTCGGGGCTCGCATCGCGCGCCGGCTCTGTCCACGGTTTGGATTGACGCCGTCTGAAACTGAGCTCATCGCCTGGTTGATCGAGCAACATCTCACGATGAGCAACATTGCGCAGTCGCGCGATATTTCGGACCCGAAAACGGTGCAAGATTTCGCCGCCATCGTGCAAAGCCCGGAACGCTTGAAGTTGCTATTCCTGTTGACGGTCGCCGATATACGCGCGGTTGGTCCGGGCGTTTGGAACGGCTGGAAAGGTCAGCTTCTTCGCAATCTCTATTACGAAACAGAGCCGCTTGTTGCCGGCGGTTATACCAGCGCGCCACGGCACGAGCGCATCAAGGAAGCGCAAGATGGGTTGGTTGCGGCGCTGGCCGGTTGGCCAAAAGCTGACGTTACTGGGTTCATCGATCGCCATTATCCCAACTATTGGCTGCGCACGGATACGGCGACACAGGTCAACCACGCTAATTTGCTGCGGGACGCCGGGCGTGCGGGTCACAGCCTCGCGACTAGCGTCAAGACCGACGCCTTCACCGCGATTACCGAACTCACCGTCTACGCGCCAAATCATGCCCGGCTGTTGTCGTTGTTCGCGGGCGCTTGTGCGGCGGCGGGCGCCAACATTGCGGGAGCCCACATCACCACGACGCGCGACGGTTTTGCCCTCGACACCTTCTTGTTGAATCGCGAGTTTACGCATGACGACGATGAGTTGCGGCGCGCCAAGCGGATCGGTGAAACCATCGACAGGCTGCTGGAAGGCAAGGACCGCTTGGCCGTGCTGCTTTCCAAGAAGCGCCAAGGCGCGCGCGGTGTTGAAGCTTTCACGGTCGAGCCAGAGGTCATCATCAATAATGCGCTGTCGGACCGGTTGACGGTGATCGAGGTGGCGGGTCGCGACCGGCCAGGCTTGTTGTACGAGCTAACGAGCACGCTATCCGATCTATCGCTCGACATCGGCTCCGCTCACATCACGACTTTTGGCGAAAAGGCCGTCGACGTTTTTTATGTGACCGACCTGACCGGTAAACAGATTATCAGCGAAATGCGCCAGAAAGCCATCAAAGAGCGCCTGACCCGCGTGTTGACCAATGTGACTGCTGCAGTCTGAATGCTTCGGAGTATCCAGACTCGATCAGGGGCACGCCGGGCGCGCTGAGCCCTCGCAGCGGATCGCATTTGACGCCGTTGCTGTGGCCTCTCGCCTCTTGCCCGGGCGCACGAACCGCACTACGCCTCTGAGCCCATGAAACTCTATCGCGCTTTTGCGACCGTCGGCGGCTTGACGCTGGTGAGCCGCGTTCTTGGTTTTGTTCGCGACATCCTGTTTGCCTGGGCGTTCGGCTCGGGCTGGGTGGCGGACGCCTTCAACGTGGCTTTTCGCTTTCCAAATCTTTTCCGGCGGCTATTTGGCGAAGGCGCCTTCAATTCTGCCTTCGTGCCGCTCTTCGCCAAACATCTCGAGGGCGAAGGCAAAGAATCGGCGCGCGCGTTCGCCAGCGAGGCCATGTCGGGTCTGGTATTCGTGCTCGTCATTCTATCGGTTATTTTCATCGTCTTCATGCCGTGGCTGATGTACCTGTTAGCGCCGGGCTTCAGCGCGGACCCACAAAAATTCGATCTCGCGGTGTTGCTGACACGCATTACATTTCCGTACCTGTTGTGCATGTCTCTGGTGGCATTGCTGTCTGGCGTCCTGAACTCGCTGGGCAAGTTCGTTGAAAGCTCAGCCGTCTCGATTGTGCTCAATCTGACGCTGACGGTTGCAATTTTCATCGGCTTTTGGCTCGGCTTTCACAACGATCCTAACGGCGGCATTGTTCAAGCTTTGGGAGTGTTCGTTGCGGGGTTTCTGCAGCTTTGGCTGCTGCTCGACGGCGTGCGCCGTAACAATTTTTCCCTGACGCTGCGGCGGCCGCGCATGACCGAGGGTGTGCGCCGCTTGCTGACACTGGGTCTGCCGGGCGTGGTGGCTGGTGGTGTAACGCAGCTCAATATCATGATCGGTACCATGATTGCGTCGATGCAGCCGGGAGCCGTTTCTCAGCTCTATTATGCTGACCGTCTTTATGAGCTGCCGCTGGCGATCGTCGGCATCGCCATCGGCGTCGTGTTGCTTCCGGACGTGTCGCGGCATCTGCGGGCTGGCAATCACGTTGCGGTCATGGACAGTCAAAATCGTTCGCTGGAATTCGCGATGCTACTGACCATTCCAGCCGCTGTCGCGCTTGCTGTTATCCCGTCCGAGATTGTGCGCGTTCTTTATGAGCGCGGCGCCTTCAAGGCGACTGACTCAGCGGCAACGTCGATGGTTCTGTCCGTCTTCGCGCTCGGGCTTCCGGCCTTCGTAATGATCAAGGTTTTTTCGCCCGCGTATTTCGCGAGAGAAGATACCAAGACACCGATGCGTTATGCGGCGCTCAGCCTGACCGCCAACACGGCGGGGTCCATCGCGCTATTTTTCCTGTTTCGCCATCTCGGCAAGATGCCGCAACTTGGCATCGCCGTTGCGACAACGCTCGGCGGCTGGTTGAATGCCGGGCTGTTATGGTGGACGCTGAAGCAGCGCGGCCATTTCATCGCCGACGCGCGATTGCTGCGCGTGCTGCCGTTGATGGCGGTGGCGAGTGCGGCCATGGCGGCGGCGCTCATCATGGCGGCGCGCTGGCTCGAACCCTATCTGCACGTTTCGCGCGGAATTGCATCGGAAGCTGTGGCGCTTGGTATTCTGGTTGGCATCGGGATGCTGGTCTATGGCGTTGCGATCCTTGCAACCGGTGTCATGAACGCAAAGCAACTGGCGCGCTTTACGCGGCGGCAGCCTTGAACAACCTCACGGACTTAACAAAGACTTGGCCTTGCGTTGCGGAGCGCCGCACGCCATAACGCGGCCAAACACCTATCCGGAACCAATCCCCATGAAGATCACGCCGCGCGTCTTTTCCGGCATGCAGCCGACCGGCAGCCTGCACCTTGGCAACTACCTTGGAGCCATGATCAACTGGATCAAGATGCAGGAGACCCACGAGTGCATTTATTGCGTCGTCGATCTGCACGCGATCACGGTTTGGCAAGATCCGGGTGAACTGCGCACGGCGATACGACAAGTCACGGCGGCGTATATCGCGGCTGGCCTGGATCCTAAGAAGAGCGTGCTGTTCAATCAATCGCAGGTTTCGGCTCACGCGGAGCTGGCCTGGATTTTCAATTGCGTGGCGCGCCTTGGCTGGCTCAATCGCATGACGCAGTTCAAGGAGAAGGCGGGCAAGGACAAAGAGCAAGCGTCGGTTGGTTTGTACGCCTATCCGAACTTGATGGCCGCCGACATTCTAGCTTACCGCGCAACCCACGTGCCGGTCGGAGAAGACCAGAAACAGCACTTGGAGCTGGCCCGCGACATCGCGCAGAAATTCAACAACGACTTCAAGAAAGACATCGAAGCCCATGGCTTCGCGGACGGCATATTCTTTCCTCAGCCCGAGCCTGTCATCACCGGCCCCGCAACGCGGGTGATGAGTTTGCGCGACGGCACAAAGAAGATGTCAAAGTCGGATCCTTCCGACTTATCCCGCCTCAACTTGACCGATGACGCAGACACCATTGCCAAGAAAATCCAGAAGGCCAAAACCGATACCGAGCCCTTGCCATCGGAAACGAAAGGCTTTGAAGGCCGCCCGGAGGCTGAGAACCTGTTTGGCATTTATGCAGCTTTGACGGGCGGCTCCGTCGACGCCGTCCTCAAAGACTTCGGCGGGCAGCAGTTTTCGGTTTTCAAGAAAGCCCTGGCTGAGGTCGCAACCGAAAAGCTCGGCCGCATCGGCGCTGAGACCAATAAGCTGATGGCCGACCCTGGCCATATCGATAGAGTGCTCGCCGATGGGTCGGCGCGGGCGCGCGCGATCGCTTTGCCGGTTATGGACAAAGTCAAAGATATCGTCGGGTTATTGCGATCATAATGCCGGACGGGCGATTGCGGGGCGGGCTCAAGAATGGCAGCATGACAGGCATGAAACCGCGACGGTCCTTTGAAGCGGGTCACACCCGCAAATTCCTGCTTGTCGTCGACGAGAGCCAGGAAGTTGAAAGTGCGCTCTACTATGCAGCGAGCCGGGTGCAGCGTTCGTCCGGGTCGCTGGTCATGCTTTATGTCGTCGAGCCTGGCGACTATCAGCATTGGATGGGCGTGCGCCAAAAGCAGCTTGAAGAAGAGACGTTAAAGGCAAAAGCGCTGTTTCGGCTTCTTAAACGAAAACTCAATCATGCCGGCTTTGAAGGCGTCGAGGCCGATGAGGTTATCCGTCAGGGCGAGGCGGCAGACGAGATCATGAAGTTGATCGCGGAAGACGAAGATATCGCCATTTTGGTGCTAGGGGCAGCGCTGGACGCCAAGGGACCTGGGCCGCTGGTGTCGTCATTTGCGGCCGGTAAAGCCGCCGGCGGCTTCCCGATCCCGATTACGATGGTGCCGGGCAAGCTTTCATTGGACGATATCAAATCCTTGGCATGACACATGTCTTGGCCAACCCTGCCCTCGACAAAGGCCCCCCAAGCGTCGTATATATTAGAACAATTCTAACGGACGAGATTCGGGCGGAGCCGTTGCACGCCGAGCCAAACAAGGATCCAAGAGGCCGCGATGTTCATTCAGACAGAAGCCACACCGAACCCCGCAACGCTCAAGTTCATTCCTGGCAAAGCCGTGCTGGCGGATGGCACGGCGGATTTTCGTGAAAAGACCGACGCGGCGAGTTCTCCGCTCGCGGCCCGGCTGTTCGACGTCTCGGGCGTTAAGGGCGTGTTTCTTGGTTCGGATTTTATCTCGGTCACCAAGGGTGATATCGAGTGGCAGCATCTGAAGCCCATGGTCCTTGGCGCTATCATGGAACATTACCTCTCTGGTTCGCCGGTTGCCGCTGAAGGTGGCGCCAACGACGGCGATATCGGCAACTACGATCCCAAAGACGAAGAAACCGTTCAGACCATCAAGGAGCTTCTCGAGACTCGGGTTCGCCCTGCCGTTGCGCAGGACGGCGGCGATATCATCTTCTCTGGCTTCCGCGAAGGCATCGTCTACCTGCATATGCGGGGCGCTTGCGCCGGTTGCCCAAGTTCTACGGCCACGCTGCGGCACGGCATCGAAAACCTGTTGAAACATTACTTGCCGGAAGTGGAAGCCGTACAATCGGCTTGATCAGCAGCCAGTTCAGCCCCGCTCCGGCGGGGTTTTTCTTATGCCGTCGATTTGGTGAACATATTCATGACGCCGTCCCTGGATTCCAAGGCCTTCGATCAGTTGTTTTTAAAAGCGCGCACGCACAATGCTTGGCGCGCTGAGCCGGTGTCTGGCGAACTTTTGCAGCAATTGGTCGACACCATGAAAATGGCGCCCACCAGCGCCAATTGCTCGCCAGCTCGATTGATATTTGTTCGCTCCGACGCGGCCAAAAAACGCCTCGCGCCGCTGCTGGACGCAACCAACCGGGCCAAGACACTTGCAGCTCCCGTGACGGTCGTCATCGGCCACGATCTGGCGTTCTACGTGCACTTAGCAAAGCTGTTTCCGCACACCAACGCGCGGGCCTGGTTTGAGGGCAACGACAAGAAAATCATCGAAACCGCTTTTCGCAACGGCTCGCTGCAAGGCGCCTATCTGATCATGGCGGCTCGGGCGCTTGGCCTCGATTGCGGACCGATGTCGGGCTTCGACAATGCAGCTGTCGACCGCGAATTCTTCTCTGGCACGTCAACGAAGTCGAATTTCTTATGCAACTTGGGTTATGGCGACATGACGCAGCTCATGCCGCGCTCTCCGCGCTTTAGCTTCGACGAAATGGCGCGGATCGTCTAAAACGAAAATTGATATGAATGTTTTGGCCTTCGATTGCTGTTTTGATGCCTGCTCTGCTGCGGCCGGCCGGGGGATGAGAAGTTTGTCGCCAGTCATCGCCACATCGTTCCAAGCCATGGCCACTGGGCAAGCTGAATGCTTGATGCCGATGATCGACGTCGTCATGTCAGCGGCGGGGATGTCGGTTCGAGATCTCGACCGGATCGCCATCGCAAACGGACCTGGAACATTCACGGGCGCGCGCATTTGTGTGGCGGCCGCCCGGGCCCTGGCTTTGGTGTCAGACGTGCCGGTTGTCACGATTTCGAGCCTGGTGCTGATGGCCCGACATCCAAGCATTCCGGGCGACAGCGGGCGCGGTCTGGCAATCGCGACCGATGCGCGCCGTGGCGAAGTTTACATCCAGCATGTCGATCGCCACACCCTCGAACCGCTATCGCCGCCCGCCCTCCATTCGGCGAGCGATGCGGCTATGGTTCTGGGTCGAAATCCAATCGTGGTCGCAGGCTCGGGCGCCAAAGCGCTGGCCGATGCAGCGCGTGCCCAAGGTATCGACGCGACGGCCATACTTCCGGATCTCGTTCCCGATGCTTTGGATATGTTGTATTGTGCCGCCTCCTGGCAACCCATCTCACCGGTCAAGCCGCTTTATCTTCGGGCGCCCGATGCCAAACCGCCAACCCCAAGCCGGTTTGCAGGGGCCAGCGCATGAGTTCCAACGTCACGCCATTCCGCAACGTCAAACACGTCAGCATGTTGTGGGCCGCGCCTGAACGTGCCGCCGAAATCGCCGCTCTGCACGCCCGCATCTACTATCCGGCGTGGGACGAAGCCGCCGTCAAGGCGCTGCTCGAACACCCAGCTTCAACCTCGCTGGTCGCGGTTGCCGGCGATCCCAAGGTCGTCACGGGCTTTGTGATCGGTCAGTTGGCCGCGGATGAAGCTGAAATTCTATCGATTGGCGTCGCGCCGGATTGGCAGCGGGCGGGCCTCGGCAAAAAACTCGTCGAGGGTTTGGTCCGGGCCGTGGTCAGAGGCGAGGCCAAACGGCTGTTTCTCGAAGTGGCGGAGGATAACGCGGCCGCGCGAGCCTTGTACCGCTCGATGGGGTTCAAGGAGGCCAGCCGCCGAAAAGCCTATTATGACCGGCAAGGCGGTGCAAAAGTCGACGCCTTGAACCTGTCACTGGACCTGTAGAAGATGGCACGGCCGGAGCCGTGGACGCGCGGGCCGGCACTACGTATAAGCTGTCCCTCGAAGTCAGCCATCCGGAGCTTGACGACCGGACTTGATATGCCATCGACAGACAATCCCTCTTCAACGCGCATTGAATCCCGATGCGCCGAGCATGGCCTGAGGATGACCGGCCAGCGCCGGACCATCGCGCGCGTGCTGTCTTTGGCAACGGATCACCCCGATGTCGAGGAAGTGCACCGGCGTGCCCACGGCATCGATTCCCGGATTTCGCTTTCGACGGTTTATCGCACGCTCAAGCTTTTCGCCGACAAGGGAATTCTTGAGCGCCATGATTTCGGACACGGCCGCGGCCATTACGAAGAGGCCTCGCGCCGCCATCATGATCACCTCGTCGACGTCGAGACCGGCCGGGTCATCGAGTTCTCCAACGAGCACATCGAGGCGCTGCAAGAGCGGGTTGCGCGAGAACTCGGTTTCAAGCTTGTCGGACATAAACTTGAGCTCTATGGGGTCCCATTACCCAAGAAAAAATTACAGGCGCGCAAGCCGTGAGAGAGCTTAAAACCTGACATGGGGACGTTCAGGGCTGCATCGGTTCTTGCGGGATTTTTCGTGCTGACCGTCCCGTTGATGCCGGTGCAAGCGGTTCTCTTGCGCGTCAATCGAAACGCGGCGCGGCGCTTTCCCCATTGGTATCACCGCCAAGTTTGCAAATTGTTGGGTGTGACGCTTTCCATTGAAGGCAAGTTGGCGCCGGATCAACCGGTGCTGTTGGTGTGCAATCACTCGTCGTGGCTGGATATTCCAGTGCTTTCTGCCGTCGCGCCGGTCTCGTTTGTGGCCAAAAAAGAAGTTGGCGGTTGGCCGTTCGTGTCGGCGTTGGCGCGCCTGCAACGGACCGTTTTTGTCGATCGCAAGCGCCGCCAAGCGGCCGGCGATGCCGCGGACGAGATCATGGCGCGGCTCGCAGCCGGCGATACGATTGTGCTCTTCGCCGAAGGCACCTCCAGCGATGGCAATCGGGTGCTGCCGTTTAAGACGTCCCTCTTCGGCGCGGTCATGCCCGGCAAACGCTCGCGCGAAAATCGGCCGGCCTTCGTGCAAACTTGCGCGGTAGTCTACACGCATCGCTATGGGATTGCGCTGGGGCGGGCCGACCGGGCGGGTGTCGGATGGTATGGCGACATGGAAATGCAGTCCCACGCTTGGGCACTTCTAAAGTCGGGGCCGCTACGGGTAACGATCCGGATCGGCCAGCCTGTCGGCTTGCACGAATTTTCAGGCCGCAAAGATTTGGCGATGACGAGCGAACGTGACGTCCGCCGCACGGTCCTCGAAATATTGCGCCATCATCAAGGCGAACAGCCCCTGCTGCCCGTCGAACCCACTGCTGAGAGCCGCAAGCAAGCCGGTGGGTCGCGCGCCGAGTCTCCGGAAAAGTGGACATAACCGCCGCCCCGTGTGTTATGGCGGTGGCGCAAGCTGCAGCCCCAGTTTGGAATTTTTTTCATCGTACCGTTTGAGACGGACTGTAATTTGACCCACGCGACCGACATCGAAACAACAACAGCGACGCCAAGCGCTGATGCCACGGCCACGCTAGGCAAAAAGGTTTTTGTCAAAACCTTTGGTTGCCAAATGAATGTCTACGACAGCGACCGCATGATGGAAGCGCTGGCAGGACAAGGTTATGAGATAACCGATGCGGTCGAAAGCGCCGATCTGGTGGTGCTCAATACTTGTCACATTCGCGAAAAAGCCGTCGAAAAAGTCTATTCCGATCTCGGCCGGATTCGCGATGTCAAACTGGCGCGCGAGGCCGATGGCAAATCCACGATTGTCGCGGTGGCGGGCTGTGTGGCGCAAGCGGAAGGCAACGAAATCATCCGGCGTCAGCCAGCGGTCGATCTCGTTATTGGTCCGCAAAGTTATCACCGCCTGCCCGGTCTGCTGAATGACGTCGCGCGGAACGGCGTCAAACGTGTTGAGACCGAATTCAGCGATGCCAGCAAATTCGAGATTCTGCCCGAGCGCCGCCGCCAAGCCCTGCCATCGGCGTTTCTGACCGTGCAGGAAGGCTGCGATAAATTCTGCACGTTTTGCGTCGTGCCCTATACCCGAGGCCTTGAGTTTTCGCGGCCTGTCGCGCAAATCGAAACGGAGGCCCGCAAGCTTGTGCAGCTCGGCGTTCGTGAGCTGACGCTGCTCGGTCAAAACGTCAACGCCTATCACGGCGATAACGGCTCCGGACAAGCCGCGACGCTGGCCGGTTTAATCCGTCATTTGAGCGAAATCGACGGTCTTGACCGCATCCGCTACATGACGAGCCATCCGCGCGACATGAGCGACGATCTGATCGACGCGCATGCGAATTTCAATAAGCTAATGCCGTTCTTGCATCTGCCTGTTCAGTCCGGCTCCGACAGGATCTTGGCGACGATGAACCGAAAGCACACGGCCGCCCATTATGTGCGGCTGATCGAGCGCGTGCGCGCGGCTCGTGCCGGTATCGCGGTTTCCAGCGATTTTATCGTCGGCTTTCCGGGCGAGACCGATCAAGAGTTCGAAGAGACTTTGGACTTGGTGCGCGAGGTCACGTTCGCGCAGGCGTTTTCGTTCAAGTACAGCCCACGTCCCGGCACGCCGGCCGCATCAAGCGATCAACATATCCCCGAAGACGTCAAAACCGAGCGGCTGACCCGCCTGCAAGTCTTGCTCGAAGTTCAGCAAACGGCTTTCAACACCCAAATGAGGGGAAAAACTCTGCCCGTTCTATTTGAACGGCCGGGCCGCCGCCCTGGTCAACTGATCGGCCGCTCCCCATATCTGCAGCTGGTTCACGCGGATTTGGGTTCTGAATCCATTGGTCAAATCCTACCCATCGACATTCGCTCAGCGACCCAGCTTTCGCTCAGTGGGGTCATGGGTACGGCATAATTGCTGTTTACCGAGATTTGAGCTTCCTTCGATTTCGGTTGCTGTCATCATGCGGAAATAGCGGGATGCATGATAATTTGAAGCCATGGAAAGCGATTCGTAGTCACCGCCATTTAGGCCCAAACCATTGGGGAGTAACGAGATTTGGCAGGTTTTCGCGGGGCACCCGCCCCAGCAGCCCGGCGCGAAACAAAGTCGGACGCGCAAAGTGTCCGTGTAGTGGTGCCGTTTGAAGACAATCGTCTATTGCCCCGATTGCTGGGCGAATACGACAGCCACCTCGCCCTGATCGAAGACCGTCTCGGCATCAACGCCCACGCCCACGGCAACGTCATCATTCTGACAGGCCCAGCTCCTGCCTGCGCCATCGCCCGCGATGTCCTCGAAAAGCTCTACACGCGGATTTCAAAGGGTGAAACGATCGGCGCTGGAGATTTCGACGGCTTGATCCGCCACGCCCGGGCGGAAGGCACCGGATCGTCGGACGGTCAAGGCCAGATTGCCACCCGCCGGCGCGTCGTCAAGGCTCGCACGCCCCAGCAAACCGCCTACATCCGCGCCGTCGATAAATTCGATCTCGTCTTTGGCATCGGACCGGCAGGCACCGGCAAAACCTATCTTGCTGTCGCGTACGCCGCTCATTGCCTTGAGCGCGGCTTGGTCGAGCGCATCATTCTCTCGCGCCCCGCCGTCGAAGCCGGTGAGCGCCTCGGCTTCCTGCCCGGCGATATGCGCGACAAGGTCGATCCCTATTTGCGCCCGCTCTACGACGCCCTTTACGATGTCTTGCCGCCCGAAAAAGTCGAGCGCGACCTCGAGACGGGCATCATCGAAATCGCCCCTCTCGCCTTCATGCGCGGCCGCACTCTGGCGAACGCCTTCGTCATTTTGGATGAAGCGCAGAACACCACCAGCATGCAGATGAAGATGTTTCTGACCCGTATCGGCGAGGGTTCGAAAATGGTCATAACTGGCGATCCAAGCCAGATCGATCTGCCGCCTGGCGTCAAGTCCGGCTTGGAAGAAGCCGTCAATTTGCTTGACGGCGTCGATGGCATCGCCGCCATTCGCTTTACGGCAAAGGACGTTGTGCGGCGCGATCTGGTTGCCAAGATCGTTGAAGCCTACGACAAGGCGAAATAATCAGGTCATGCCCGAGCGACGGCGGCGCGCCAAATCCAGAATCGACGTCGATCTCGTGATCGAAGGCGGCGATTGGCCCGACCCCGACGAAATCGAGACGCTTATTCAAGTCGCCGCCGCCGAAGTCGCCGCCGAGCGCCGTTTCGAACTTGGCAAAGTCCATGTTTCCGTGGCTTTAGCCAACGACAGCCAAGTTGCGATCCTGAATGACCAGTTTCGTGGTAAGGCTAAGGCGACCAATGTGCTGTCGTTTCCGAGCGGCGCGAACGGACAGGAAGGCTTTCTGGGTGATATCGTCGTCGCTTTCGAAACTGTGGCACGCGAAGCTATCGAGCAAGACGTCTCGTTGGAACATCATGTTCAACACCTAATTGTCCACGGACTTTTGCACTTGTTGGGGCTCGATCATGAAACCAACGCGGATGCCGAGTTCATGGAATCCCTCGAAATTCAGGTTTTGGCGCGCCTTGGCATCGCCAACCCCTACACAGGTGCTCTCGACGGTATCAAAAAATAACTGAGCATAGAACTTTTCGAACACGATTGGCCCCGATCAAAAGCAATGAACGACCCAACACACGACAAGTCCCCCGAAGCCGGCGACGAAGGCAGGGCGTCCGGCGCGCAAGGTTGGATGCAGGTCTTGCGTCTAAAGCTTGGATTATCCGTTCCACAGACCTTGCGCGATACCATCGAAGACGCGTTGAAAACCACCACCAGCGGCGCAGCCTTCAGCGAAACCGAACGGGGCATGCTCGGCCGCCTCTTACGCTTCGGCGCTAGTCGTGTTGACGATCTGATGGTGCCGAGAGCCGACATCACGGCGCTCGATGAAAACGACCCGATCGGCGAACTGTTGAAGACGTTTGATGAAGCCGGTGTTTCTCGGATTCCGCTTTTCCGCGAAACGCTCGATGATCCGCGCGGCATGATCCACGTCAAGGACCTGTTTCGCTGGCTGATGGCGGAGGCGACGGGGCGCGAATTACGCACCGCAAAAACGGGCACCTCCAACGTTGAGCATTGGCCGGTTGCTAAGCTCGATCTTACCATGCTCGATTTGACGCGGCCGATAACGACTTTGAAGATTCGCCGTCAGGTTTTGTATGTGCCGCCATCGATGCCGGCCGCCGACCTGTTGATCCGCATGCAATCAACGCGCATTCATATGGCGCTTATCGTCGATGAGTATGGCGGCACCGATGGCCTCGTCACCATTGAGGACTTGGTCGAGCAAATCGTCGGCGAAATTGAAGATGAGCACGACGAAGCGGAAGAGATAAACATTGTCGCCGATCCTAAACTTGGGCTGATCGCGACAGCCCGCACGCCGGTCTCGGAACTGGAAGAATTGCTTCAAATCAAGTTGCTGGCCGACGGCGAAGAAACCGAGATCGATACGCTCGGCGGGCTGGTGTTCTCGATGCTTGGCCGGGTGCCGGCGCGCGGAGAATTGATCCGTCATCCGTCGGGCGTTGAATTTGAGATCTTGGATGCCGATCCGCGACGGGTCAAGAAACTGAAGATCCACATGCCGAAATCCGCTGGGACTGCAGTAAAATCCGCGACCGCCGAAGCCAAGAGCTGATCTTGGACAGCCAAGCCATAGCGTCGCATCAGATACGTACGGAGCTTTGGGTAAAGTCGCTCCAAGGCTGGCGGCTATGGGCTTTGGCATTCACGGCCGGCGCGGCAAGTGTGCTGTCGTTTGCGCCGGTTTTCTTCTGGCCGGTGCTGTTTATGACTCTGCCCGTTTTGGTTTGGCTGATCGACGCCGCCAACGGGCCGAAGGCGGCGGCGATCAATGCCTGGTGGTTTGGCTTTGGATATTTTTTCTTCAACCTGCTGTGGATCGGCGAAGCGTTCCTGGTTGAAGCGGATAAGTTCGCGGTGTTGCTGCCCTTTGCGGTCACTTTGTTGCCGGCGGGCTTGGCATTGTTTTGGGCGGGGGCTGCGGCCGCATGCAAGTTATTTTGGCTTCCCGGCATTTCTCGTATCTTGACGCTTGCTGTCGCGCTGTGCGTCGCGGAGTGGTTGCGCGGACATCTGCTGACCGGACTGCCGTGGAATGTGTTGGGTTATGCTTTGACGGGCTCCGACAGTTTCATGCAAAGTACGGCGATCGCCGGTGTTTACGCGCTCACGATCCCCGCTGTCGTCATTTTTGCCAGCCCGCTTGTGACGATCTGTGAGCAACGCCGGCCTGGTTTGGCGCTTGCGCTGGCTGTTACCCCACTGTTTGCGATTTGGGCCTTTGGATTCTGGCGGCTGGCGCACGCCGACAACAGCGTCATCGCCGGGGTTAAACTGCGCATCGTCCAACCGAGCGTGCCCCAACGCGAAAAGTGGCTGCCGGAATTCCAGAAAAAAATCTTCACCGATCATCTGAATTTGTCGCGCACAAATCCGGCCGGCGAACACGACGACATGGCCGGCATCACGCATATCATTTGGCCGGAAGCTTCCATGCCGTTTTTACCGCTCGAACATCCCGAGGCGTTGACGGCGATCGGAGCGCTGTTGAACGGTGAGCGGCAGTTGCTGGCCGGTGCCCTTCGCCTCGAGGGCGGAACCAGGCCCGACGGAACGCCGTTGCCGCGACCTGAGCAAAAGGGCTTCAATAGCCTGATGGTCTTCAAAGCTGGCGGAGAACTGGCCGCAGTGTACGACAAGATCCATTTAGTGCCGTTTGGAGAATATCTGCCGCTTGAACCCCTACTCTCGGCAATTGGGCTGACCAAGCTTGCCCACGGCCACGGGGCCTTTGCGACAGGTAAGGAGCCGAGGCCCCTTCTCACTGTCGCCGGGCTGCCACCCGTCGGTGGCTTGATATGCTACGAGGTCCTGTTTCCCGGAGCAATTGTCCAGGGCAAAGCGAGGCCCGGTGTGCTGATAAACGTCACCAATGATGGGTGGTTTGGAAACAGCACCGGTCCACAGCAGCACTTTCATCAAGCTAGGGTCCGTGCGGTGGAAGAGGGTCTGCCGCTTGTGCGCGCCGCCAACAACGGCGTTTCCGGAGTCATTGATGCCTATGGCCGGGTTGCGGGCCGGCTCGGGTTGAACGACCGCGCAACGCTCGACAGCCCATTGCCAGCGGCACTCAAAGCAACGGCTTATAGCCAGTATGGAGATTTGCCGTTGACGCTGCTGTTAGCCATAACTGCGCTGTTTGCCTCGGTTTTTGGACGGCAAATCCCAAACGCGAAAAGACACAGACTTGGTTAGTTTGATGCGTTAGTTTGATGCAGTGGGGACCTGAGGTTGACGGCCGGGCCGCATGCACCTACGAAGTGTGTCAAGTGCTGGGGAGCGCTTCCTGTCCGGTTGAATGAAATGGCTCGTGAAGAAATGGCTGACATCGACACCGAAAGTGCCCCGCGCGGATCTCGCCGTGCCAATCCCATGGACATTCATGTCGGCACGCGCGTGCGCTTGCGCCGGATGTTGCTCGGCATGAGCCAGGAAAAGCTCGGCGAACATTTAGGGCTGACATTTCAACAGGTTCAGAAATACGAAAAGGGTGTCAACAGAATTGGCGCCAGCCGGCTGTTCGATCTTGCGAAAGTGCTCGGCGTACAGGTTCAATTCTTTTATGAAGAGGCCCCGGTTGGGGTTCACGGTACAGGTCCGGCCGCAGGATTCGCGGAAAAGCCCGCCGAAAGTTACGTGGTCGAATTTTTGAGCAGCCGGGAAGGTCTTGAGCTCAACAAGGCCTTTTCCAAGATCACGGACCCTAAAGTTCGACGCTCCGTCGTTGAGCTTGTGAAGTCCATGGCCGGCGACGAGCAGGGCTCGTGAACGGCTAAGACAAGGCGGCATTTCGCCGGTGCAAAGCGTTGATGCCGCCGTCTGGTTCGCTTGACCGGCCAGGCAAAGACTGCGACAAACCGGCGGCTTTGCGGACTGAACGGCGAACCCGCATTCTTCATACGCCATCACAACAAACGAACCATTTAAGACACGGGGGCCAGTGTGGCACGCAAGTCATTTCTGTTCACGAGCGAGTCGGTTTCAGAGGGCCATCCAGACAAAGTCTGCGATCGCATCTCGGACGAAGTCGTTGATGCTTTTTATCGCGAAGGCGCCAAAGAGGGGCTCGATCCCTGGGGCATTCGCGCGGCGTGCGAAACGATGGCCACGACAAATCGCGTCATCATCGCGGGTGAATCGCGCGGTCCCAAAGACGTCACCGTTGCGAAGATCCAGGATCTGACGCGCGCCGCCATCCGCGACATTGGCTACGAGCAGGACGGATTCCACTGGGCCAACTGCAACATCGAAGTTTTGCTGCATTCGCAATCGGCGGACATTGCAGCCGGCGTCGATGCCAAGCAGCCGACAAACCAGGAAGAGGGCGCGGGCGACCAGGGCATCATGTTTGGATATGCCTGTACCGACACGCCGGAGTTAATGCCCGCGCCGATCTACTATGCTCATAAAATTCTTGAGGATCTGGCGCACGCTCGCAAAGCCAAAAAGGGCGATGCCGCAAAACTTGGTCCCGATTCCAAGAGCCAAGTTACGGTCCAGTACGAAAACGGCAAGCCCGTGGGCGTCACCCAGATCGTCGTGTCTCACCAGCACGTCGTCGAAGATCTGACGTCGCGTCAGGTCCGCGAGATCGTCGAGCCATTCGTCAAAAAGGCCTTGCCCGAAGGCTGGATCGGCAAAAACACCATTTGGCATATCAATCCAACCGGCAAGTTTTTCATCGGTGGCCCTGACGGCGACTGTGGCCTGACCGGTCGCAAAATCATCGTCGATACCTACGGCGGCGCGGCGCCTCACGGTGGCGGGGCGTTCTCGGGCAAAGACCCGACCAAGGTTGACCGCTCGGCGGCGTACGCGTCGCGCTATCTCGCCAAGAATGTCGTGGCCGCAGGCATCGCGGACCGCTGCACCATTCAGCTCTCGTATGCGATCGGCGTTGCAAAGCCGTTGTCGATTTATGTCGACACCCACGGCACCGGCAAGGTTGACGAAGCCAAAATTGAAAAGGCTCTTGGCGAAGTCATGGATCTGACCCCGCGCGGCATTCGCTCGACCCTTGATCTCAACAAACCGATTTATGCGCGCACCTCCGCCTATGGCCATTTCGGCCGCAAAGCCGACAATGACGGCGGTTTCTCTTGGGAAAAAACCGACCTCGCCGACAAGATCAAGAAGGCGGTTTGAGCCGGGTTATCGTTCGTGCCCAAAGCTGCCGGTATCATCTCGATTGAAAACGGCCGCGCACTGCGGCCGTTTCTGTTTGCATTGCCGGCGAGGCAGTCGTGACCGATAAACGCGAAACCGAGTTGCGGTCGTATGGCCGGCGGCGCGGACGCAAACCGAGTGATCGGCAAGCGGAACTGTTGCGCGATTATCTTCCGAAGGTGGCGGTGGACCCCCTGGGGAGAAGGTGCCGCGAAGCGGCGGATGAGGGGGTGGACTCTCGAAACCATGAAGTATCCACCCCCTTACCCACTATTTCCACCCCCTCACCCCAAGGGGAGAGGGGGTGGGCCCCAGGCGAGGAGGGTCGCCCCCTCTGGCTCGAAATCGGGTTTGGTGGTGGCGAACATCTGGTCTGGCAGGCAAGGCAAAATCCGCACGTTGCGTTCATTGGCTGCGAACCGTTCGAGGACGGCGTCGTCAAGGTGCTGGGCAAAATCGCCGATGAAAATCTTGGCAACATCCGCCTGCACATGGGCGACGCGCGCGACGTGATGCGCTGGTTACCGGAAGCCTCGGTGGCGCGCGCCTTCATCCTCTTTCCCGACCCCTGGCCGAAGAAGAAACATAGGAAGCGCCGGCTCGTGAACCCGCAGACGCTTGACCTCCTCGCCGATGCCATGGCGCCCGGTGCGGAACTGCGCATCGGCACCGATATCGCCGATTATGCCCGAACGATGCTGCTGGCTTTCCAGAGCGAGCCGCGCTTCGAATGGCAAGCGGCGAGCCCGCAGGACTGGCGTCTGCGGCCCTCGGATTGGCCGCCGACGCGCTACGAGCAAAAAGCGGAGCGGGAAGGCCGGCGGCGTTATTATTTTAAGTTTCAAAGGATATGACGTTGCGCGCCGCTGCTGCCGGTATTTCTTGTGCGGCAGGGCCCGGTGCCATGACAAAATCCGGAAAGGTTTATAGATCGTCGCACGCATAGAGCATGATACGAACGTCTCCGCCTCTCTGCCAACTCACGACAACCAGATCACGGGCTGACCCAAAAGGAGTTTTCATGAGTAACGCGGCCGCCGTTTTTGGCGCTCTCCTCAGCGTGATAGTCATTCTCGGTCCGGCGCGAGCGGAAGAGGCCATGACCGGCACGTTCACCGCGACGCAAACGTGCCCTGCCTTTCAATCAATTCGTAAGGCGACAAATCCCGGGGACATTAATGTCCAGACGGATACGGCCTACGATGTGTTAGCTAAGAACAAGCCAGACGCCACACATTATCGGATCGTTGTCGAAGGTGCGAAGCCGGCCGAGCGCTGGGTCAGCGCCTCGTGCGGCCGTGTCGAGGCGGGCGATCGCACCGCGCGCCCGCGGAGCACATCGAGGCCTGAAGCCGGCGATGGCTCGGGCGTCCGTGCCACCCATGTTCTGGCCGTGAGCTGGGAGCCGGCTTTTTGTGCCAAGCATGCCAGCAAGACCGAATGCCAAGAATTAAAATCGACGAGTTATGCCGGCACGCACCTCAGCCTGCATGGGCTGTGGCCGCAGCCGCGCGGCACGCAATACTGCAACGTGCCAAACGACGTCAAAGAGTTGGATCGTAATCACGATTGGGAGGATCTACCGGAGCCCGAACTCAGCGCCGAAACACTCAAGCGGCTGGCGGCGATTATGCCCGGCGTCCAATCGAAGCTGCAGCGTCACGAATGGATCGTTCATGGCACCTGCTATGGCTCCAGCGCCGATTCCTATTTCTCGCGCGCTGCAGGGCTGGCCGAGGCCATCGATGCCTCGAAAGTGGCGCAGCTCTTCGCTGAGAATGCAGGCCGCAACTTGTCGGCCGACGCGATCCGCGCGGCGTTCGATGACGCTTTCGGTGCCGGTGCGGGTGCGCGTGTCACAGTGTCGTGCAGCGGACGCGGCGACAACCGGAGGATCACGGAATTGGTGATCAATCTTGCCGGCGACATCACCGGCAGCGCGCCACTTGGTGATCTGGCCCGGGCCGCCGACAGCATCGACCGTGGCTGCCCGGGCGGCTTGGTCTTGCGAGCGCCGGATTAACGGCCTCCGCCTCGTAGCCGGGACGCGTGTCTCACGTAACCATACGACGCCATTGCAGGGTGAAGCCCGGCTGCGCACCTTTTTGCGATTTTTGAGGGTCTAGGGGCTTCAATTGACCCTTGCGCGAAGCTGCAAAATCCCCTATCTAACAGCCATCTCAATGATAATCTGGCAGTTGAGAGTGGACCCTCGGGCCCGCTCCGAAAGCCCTTTGGAAAAGACAATTCGATTGACGTTCATGGCGACTTTGCCCGGCACGATAACTGTCCCGCCTGTCCGCACCCAGTCCGCCGACCGGTTCGTGCGCGAGAGCGGCATTGCGGCAGGTGTCGCTGATACGGCGGCGCCGGTGCTCGAAAGTCTCGGCTTCCGGCTGGTGCGCGTGCAGGTTTCCGGCAAGGAGCCAAGGGTCGTGCAGATCATGGCCGAGAGGCCGGACGGCACCATCAACATCGACGACTGCGAAAAGATTTCGAAACTGCTGTCACCCGTTCTCGACGTCTCAGAACCGCTGTCGGGTGCTTACAGATTAGAAATTTCCTCGCCCGGCATCGACCGGCCGCTGGTGCGCCCGACCGATTTCGAAGACTGGTCGGGGCACGAGGCCAAGATCGAATTGAGCGAAGCCGTCGATGGCCGCAAGCGTTTCAAAGGCGTTCTTGAAGGTTTCGAAGACGGCGAAGTGCGCATGTTGGCGGACCTCGGCGAAGGCGAGCCACAGCATCTTGGTTTTCCTGTTGCGCTGATCTCAGAAGCAAAACTGGTCTTGACCGATGAACTCATTCGCGAAGCGCTAAACCGCGCCAAGAAGAAATATAGCGGCCGCCCTGGCGACGGAGTGGAAATGGACGAACACGACGTGGACGATCTGGAGGACTGACCCATGGCCATGGCAGGCATAAGCGCCAACCGGCTTGAACTTCTGCAAATCGCGGATGCGGTTGCGCGTGAAAAAACTATCGACCGCAAGATCGTCATAGAGGCGATGGAAGATGCCATCCAGAAGGCGGCCAAGTCGCGCTATGGGTCGGAAAACGACATCCGCTGTGAAATCGATGTTAAAACCGGTGAAGCGCGGTTGACGCGTGTGCTTGCGGTCGTCGAAGCGGTCGAGAACGACTCCACCCAGATCACGCTTCCCGATGCTTTGAAACGTAACCCCAATGCCAAGCTCGGCGATTCGATTGCCGAAAGTCTGCCGCCTTTGGAATTTGGCCGCGTCGCCGCTCAGAACGCCAAGCAGGTCATTGTCCAGAAGGTTCGCGAAGCCGAGCGTGATCGCCAGTTCGGCGAATATAAAGATCGCATCGGCGATATCGCCAACGGCACCGTTAAGCGCGTCGAATACGGCAACGTCATTATCGATCTCGGCCGTGCGGAAGGCATTATCCGCCGGGATGAAATGATCCCGCGCGAGAACGTTCGCCTCGGCGACCGCATTCGCGCATTCATTTACGATGTCCGCCGTGAACAGCGCGGCCCCCAGATCTTTCTAACGCGCGCCCGCTCGGAGTTCATGGCCAAGCTGTTCGCCCAGGAAGTGCCGGAAATTTACGACGGCGTCGTCGAGATCAAGTCGGTCGCGGGCGACCCGGGTTCGCGCGCCAAGGGGGCGGTGATTTCCAAGGATACTTCGATCGTTCCGGTCGGGGCGAGGGGCGGTATGCGCGGCGCCCGGGTTCAGGCCGTCGTCAACGAATTGCAAGGCGAGAAAGTCGACATCATTCAGTGGCGCAATGAGCCGGCTGAGTTCATCGTCAACGCCTTGGCGCCGGCAGAAGTCACCAAAGTCGTGCTCGACGAGGACACCAATCGCATTGAAGTTGTGGTGCCGGAAAGCCAACTTTCGCTGGCTATCGGCCGCCGCGGTCAAAATGTCCGGCTTGCTTCGCAGCTGACCGGCTGGGATATCGACATTTTAACCGAGCAAGAAGAGAGCGAGCGCCGCCAGAAAGAATTCGCGGAACGCTCGCAGCTTCTCATGGAAGCCCTTGATGTCGACGAGGTCATTGCCCAATTGCTGGTGACCGAAGGGTTCGCGTCGATCGAAGAAGTCGCCTTTGTCGATATTTCCGAGATCGTGCACATCGAAGGCTTCGACGAAAATACAGCGCAGGAAATTCAGAACCGCGCCCGGGAATACCTCGAGCAGCTGGAAGCCGGTCGTGACGCGAAACGAAGGGAACTCGGTGTGGTGGACGAACTTTCAGAAATCCAGGGCATGACGACCGCCATGATGGTGGCGCTCGGCGAAAACGGCATCAAGACCGTCGAAGACTTCGCCGATTGCGCAACCGATGAGCTCGTCGGCTGGACCGAGCGCAAGAAAGACAAGGAAACCGAAGCGGTCCGCCACAAAGGCTACCTCGACGGATTCGAAGTCTCGCGCAAGGACGCGGAAGACATGATCATGTCGGCGCGGGTCCTGGCCGGCTGGATCAAGGCTGAAGATTTGGTGGCGGCGAAGGCTGAAGCGGACGGTGAAGAGCCCGATCCCGCAGCCGGCGCTTCCGCTTGAACGCGATGCAAGGGCAAACACCAGGAGCGACGTGGCAGCATCAGAGCGCACATCGGACACGGAACATAACGCCGGAGGCGACGACATCGCCCCGGAGCGGCTGTGCGCGGTCACGCGCGAGGTGCTCGATGCCGACGAACTGATTCGTTTCGTCAGGGCGCCTGATGGGCAAATTGTGCCCGATCTCGAGCGCCGCCTGCCCGGCAGGGGAGTGTGGGTTAAATGCCACCGGGAGACGGTTGAAAAAGCGGTTAATTCAAAGATTTTCTCCAAAAGCCTGAAGCAGCCGTCGCTTGCCGATGCCGGGCTGCCTCAGCGAATTGACGGTCTGTTGCTGAGCCGCCTGACCTCGACTTTGGCCCTGGCCAATAAGGCTGGGCTGGTGGTGGCGGGCTTCCAACAGGTTGAAAGCGGCCTCGAAAAAGCTGAAGTTCGGGTGTTGCTGCATGGCAGCGATGCGGCTCCAGACGGCTGCCACAAATTGGACCGCAAATTCAAGGCCATCCAGCGGGATTTAGTGCTGACAGCGCCAATCGTCGCTATTCTCACCATCACAGAAATGAGCTTGGCCATAGGTCGGCCAAATGTGGTACATGCTGCCCTTATATCCGGAGGACTGACGGAGCGGTTTCTGAGGGAGGCGGAGCGCATAGCGCGTTACCGGGCTTTGTCAGCCGTTGCCGGACAGTCGTTTTCTAATTCTGCAAATGAAGGTTGATTGGTAAGACGCATGACGGAATCGAAGGACTCCAACGACAAGACCCTCCGTGCTGGCGGGCGCAAGCCGCTATCGCTACAGCGCACGGTCGAGTCCGGCCATGTGCGGCAGAACTTCAGCCACGGCCGCTCCAAATCGGTCGTCGTGGAGAAGAAAAAAACCCGCAAGCTTGGCGGCGCTGGGGAAGGTCCGGCAGAGGCCCCGCAGGTGGTCGTCGCGCCAGTTATCGAAAAACCGGTAAGCCCGCCCAAGCCACAGAACACCGAGGCGCAATCGACCGTCGATGCACCGCGTGGCCAAGCCCAACGGAATTTGTCCGACGAAGAGCGTGATGCCCGAGCGCGTGCGCTCGCGGCCGCTCGCGAGCGCACCGCCGACGATCAGGGTGCTGCTCCGGAGTCCGATTCCGTGAAGTTCGAGCCGGTGCGTGCCGCGGAAACGGCACCGCCAGCGAAAGCCGAAACGCCGCCGCCGTCCGTCGCGGCGCATGCCACTCAACCGCCATCCGCCCCCCAAGCAACAGCGCCGGCTCCTTCGCATTCTCCGCGGCCGGTGTCCGCTCCAGCTGGCGCACGTCCTCATGTGCGCCGAGACGATAGCGGCCCACGCGATGGTGGCAATCGCGACAGCGCTCCGCGCGATGCCGGCCGTCCGAGCTTCAACCGCGGCCCCCGTCCCGCTGGCGGAGCGGGACTGTCCCCAGCCTTCATGCCGCGCGAAGCCGGCCGTCCGCGCGAAATCGACTTCCCAGGCTCGCGCCGTGGTGCGCCAAGCGCCACTGCGGATCTCGGCACGGGCGTTGAAAAACTATCGCGTCCGGTTCGCCCCGTTGTCGTCAAGGAAGTCGCCGAAGACGATGATCGCAAGCGCGGCCCAGGCGGCGTCAAGTTGGCGCGTCCCGCCGTCAAGGTTGTCGATCAGGGCCGCGAACGCACCAAGATCTCGATCACGAACTTCGATCGCGAAGCCCAGCAGCGCTCCCTCGCATCGCTAAAGCGCAAGCGGGAAAAAGAAAAACTCAAGGCCATGGGCATTCCCCAGGTCCGCGAGAAGATCTCGCGTGAAGTTACCATTCCCGAAGTCATCACCATTCAGGAACTTTCCAACCGTATGGCTGAGCGCGCGGTCGACCTCATCAAATATCTGATGAAGCAAGGCGCGATGCACAAAATCACCGACGTTATCGACGTCGATAGCGCCGAACTGATCGTGCAGGAATTCGGACATACGCCGAAGCGGGTATCGGAATCCGACGTCGAAATCGGCCTGGTCACGAGCAACGAAACCGATGATACGGTTTTGGAAGCGCGTGCGCCCGTGGTCACTATCATGGGTCACGTCGACCACGGTAAGACCTCGCTGCTCGACGCCATCCGCTCGACCAACGTCGTGTCGGGCGAAGCCGGCGGCATCACCCAGCACATCGGCGCCTATCAGGTGACGACCCCAAAGGGCGACAAAGTCACGTTCATCGATACGCCAGGCCATGAAGCCTTTACCGCCATGCGTGCGCGCGGCGCCAAGGTCACCGATATCGTGGTGCTGGTCGTCGCGGCCGATGACGGCGTCATGCCGCAAACGGTTGAAGCGATCAATCACGCCAAGGCTGCTGGTGTGCCGATGATCATCGCCATCAACAAGATCGACAAGCCGGCGGCCGATCCTAGCCGCGTGCGCACCGATCTGTTGCAGCATGAAATCGTCGTTGAAAGCATGGGCGGCGAGACGCTAGAAATTCCGGTTTCCGCCTTGAAGCGCACCAACCTCGACAAGTTGCTTGAAGCCATTCATTTGCAGGCCGAAATTCTCGATCTCAAGGCTAACCCGAACCGGTCGGCTGAAGGCATCGTCATTGAAGCCAAGCTCGATCGTGGCCGCGGCCCGGTCGGCACCGTGCTGGTCCAGCGCGGCACGCTCAAGGTCGGCGACCTCGTGGTTGCCGGCATGGCTTGGGGACGTGTGCGCGCACTGATCGACGATCACGGCGCCAATATCCCCAAGGCCGGACCTTCGGTTCCGGTTGAAATTTTGGGCTTCGACTCGGCTCCAGAAGCCGGCGACGCCTTCGCGGTTGTCGAGAATGAAGCCCGCGCGCGCGAAATCACCGATTACCGTATCCGCAAGCGCCGCGAGACGCTCGGCTCGGCCGGTACCCCGCGCACGCTTGAACAGATGATGCAGACGCTGAAGGACGCCGCCGGACAGAAGGAGTTCACGCTCCTGATCAAGGGCGACGTCCAGGGTTCGGTTGAAGCCATTTTAGGCTCGCTCAAGAAGCTCGGCACTGACGAAGTTATCGCCCGTATCGTTCACGTCGGTGTCGGCGGCATCACGGAATCGGACGTTGCGCTGGCCTCGGCTTCGAAGGCCGTCGTCATCGGCTTCAATGTTCGCGCCAATGAACAAGCCAAGCGCGCCGCCGACGTCCAGGGCATCGAAATCCGCTATTACAACATCATCTACGATCTGGTCGACGATGTGAAAGCTGCGATGTCGGGCCTACTGGCGCCGACAAAACGCGAAGTGTTCCTGGGTTACGCTTCGATCAAGCAGGTCTTCAATATCTCGAAGGTCGGCAAGGTCGCGGGCTGCCAGGTCACCGAAGGCAAGGTCGAACGCGGCGCCAAAGTGCGCCTGCTGCGCGACAACGTTGTCATCCACGAGGGCGCACTGTCGATCCTCAAGCGCTTCAAGGACGATGTGAAGGAAGTCGTGGCCGGTCAGGAATGCGGGATGTCGTTCGCCAACTATCAGGACATCCGCGAAGGCGACCAGATCGAATGCTTCCAGGTCGAGGTGATCGCAAGGTCGCTGTAGGGCCAGGAGCGCACCATGACAAATGCTGAAACGATAGAGACCCTCAAGGCCAACTCGAACAAGGTTCGGGCACTCGGCGCGACGGGGCTCTATCTCTACGGTTCGGCATCGCGCAACGAACTGTCTGCCAACAGCGACGTCGATCTCTTCATCGACTACGACCCGGCCAGCGCTTTTTCGTTCGTGGAGCTGGTTCGCTTGCAGGAATTGCTCACCGGCGAGCTCAAGCGGGCCGTGGATCTGACCACCAGAAACGGGCTGCACCCGCTGCTTCGGCCCGATATCGAACGCACAAGCATTAAGATTTTCTAATGATCAAACGCTCGGTGCGCATCCGGCTCAGTGACATGCTCGCTGCCATCAATGGGGCGTTGGATATTGTCGAGGGTCGCACGTTCGAGGACTATCAGCAGAATTTCTTAGTCCAACGCGCCATTGAGCGCTGTGTCGAAATCGTTTCGGAGGCAAGCCGGCACTTGCCGGACGAGTCCAAGAATCAGTATCCAAGTGCTCATTGGCAAGAGATAAAGGCCGTCGGCAATATCCTCAGGCACGAATATCATCGGATCGATGATCTTGTGATGTGGCGGATTGCCAAGAACTATTTTCCAGAGCTGCGTGGCGTGATTAAGGAAATGCTGGATAAAAGCGGTTAATGCGCATGTTTGAATTTTGATCCTATCAACGAACCAAAGGCCGCACGCGTGCCTATCCGCAGTGGAGAGATAATGACTCGAAAAAAATTCAAGCGGAATTGGCTCACCACACCGGAATGAATTCACATCATGGATGATGAACGGTTCAATTTGACCTATCGGCTGACGAAGGCCGACTACGAAGCGATGATGGCGAACTATTGGCGGCTCTCGCCAGAGCGCCGCAATGGCGTTCGCGCTCTGCAAATCCTCGTCTTGGGCGCAGGGCTTTTCGCGGCCTATTCGTGGATGAAAAATGGCGCTTGGCCGGAGGCGGTTTTCGCCGTGCTGCTCTTGTCGTCGCCCGTCGTCGCTCCGATGATAAATAAATGGGGGTATGGCCGCGCCTTTGAACGCCAAAGGTTGGGCGAGGGCGACGTGCGGTTCACGGCCAGCACTGAGGAGGTTGCCGTCAAGACCAATTTGGGCGACCAGCACTTCCCGTGGTCGTCGGTCCGGCAGGTCGAATGCACACCGGCGCATTTGATCTTATGGCTTCATCCCTATATGGGGGTGCTCGTGCCGCGATCGGCGTTCTCATCATCGGCCGAAGCCGACCGATTTGCCGAATTCGCGAAACAGAGCACCAGTGGCCATTCGATGTAGTTCGCAGTTTTAACAGGAGCCGCACGCGGTCCGATCCCGCGGCGGAGAGACAATGACACGAAAAAAATCTTCATCGGTAAATTCTGCCAAAGGGCCAACGCAGCGCATGTTGCGGATCGGCGAATTGATCCGCCATAAAATCGCGGAGATGCTGGCGCGCGGTGAAATTCACGACGATGTGCTGGCGGGTTACGTCATCACCATTCCGGAAGTGCGGATCTCGTCGGACCTCAAACTTGCCACCGTATATGTCATGCCGCTCGGCGGTAAAGAGTTGAAACCGGTGATCGAAGCCCTGACCCGGCACAGAAAATATATCCGCACCGAGGTCGCCCACACCTTGAATCTTCGCTACGCCCCCGATTTGCGCTTTCTCGAAGACAAAACCTTCGAGGAAGCAACCCGCATCGACCGTCTGCTCGACAGTCCCCACGTCCGCCAGGATGTGGAGAAGAAATAAGGATTTCCCCCTCCCCCTTCGTGGGGAGGGGTTAGGGGTGGGGGGAAT
>JANLYX010000014.1:0-2515 GCA_031365865.1 Hyphomicrobium sp.
TCGAGTCCGTCGGGATGCAGCTGCGCGACCTGCAATCGAGGCTCGGGCTGCAAATGCCGCTGGTCGATCTCAACGTGAAGTTCCTCGGCCCCGCCAGCTGGGGCGACGAAATCGAGATCGAAAGCAGTGTCGGTCGCTGGGGCTCGAAGTCATTCGACGTTGTCCATCGCATCACCGATGCGGCAACCGGCGAGGCCGTAGCCGAGGCCAGGGAAACACGCGTCTGCGTCGAGATCGATCAGGCGGCACCGAAGAAGCTGACGGCTCGTGTCGTGCCCGACGAAATCCGCCAAGCGTTCATGTAAACAGCCACGCCATCGTCGAGTGTTTGCAGACTTCGGACGCCTTCGCCCATGGGACAAGCGAAATGTCTTGCCGCCGTGCTGCGTGCAAGCCGACGTCGGCTTGCGACGAAGATGACGACGAATGAAGCGGCGCGGATCAACGTCTGATCTGTCAACTTGCAATCGAAGGGCCTCGTCGCTTCAGCTGCACATCAACGCCGGCCTTGTTGCGTCGCCACGTGACTATCTTGCTGCTGACGGCGAAGTGGCCAGTGATTGCCTCTATCGTGTTGCGGCGGCGAACCATCTGAAGCAGCGGCTCCCTCGGCACGAGTAGCGCGCCGGCTAGTCCTACTGAGTCACGGTGAGTCACCGCGCCGCAGCTGTCCAGCGCGCGATTCAGCTCATGGTCAAGATTCACGTCGCGACCGGGGGCGGACATGGATCAGGACGACAGCGGCGCTCGCGCCGATCGCTTTGCTGCGTATCTTGCCGATCTCGCCAGCGTGCTCGGGGATGCGCGCCGGCACGGCCCGATGACGAGCTATTGCACGGGCCTGCTGCTGCCGGCCGATCGCAAGAGCGTCGAGCCAATGGCGGCGATGACGGCGCCGGAGCGAACGGCCGCGCAGCACCAGTCGATGCTGCATTTCGTCGGGCAGTGCGATTGGTCCGACGACGCCATGATGGGCAAGGTCCGCACCCATGCCGTGCCGGCGATCTCCGCCCACGGTGCGGTCACGGCGTGGATCATCGACGACACGGGGTTTCCCAAGAAGGGCCGGCATTCGGTCGGCGTCGCGCGGCAATACTGCGGGCAGCTCGGCAAGCAAGACAATTGCCAGGTCGCAGTTTCGCTGTCGATCGCCAATAACCATGCGAGCTTGCCGGTGGCCTATCGCATGTATTTGCCGGAGGCTTGGGCCGATGATGCGGCTCGGCGCGAAAAGGCGGGCGTACCCGCGGACGTGACATTCAAAACAAAGCCGCAAATTGCGATCGAGCAGCTCAAATGGGCTTGTGAGGCGGGATTGCCGCGCGGCGTGGCGCTGTTCGATGCCGGATATGGCGTCGAGGCGAAATTCCGAACCGAGGTCACTGCGCTCGGGCTGCTTTACGTCGGCGGCGTAAAATCGACGACAACGGTGTGGGCGCCGGGGACCGCAGCGCTGCCGCCGCCGCCGTGGTCGGGTCGCGGTCGCCCCCCGCTCCGGCCGGTGCACGACGATGCGAATAAGCCCGTCAACGTTGAAGAACTTGCACTTGCCTTGCCGAAAAATGCCTGGCGCAAGCTGTCATGGCGTGAGGGGACGAACGAGCGGCTGTCCGGGCGTTTCGCCCGTGTGCGGGTGCGTTCGGCCCATGACCGGGCTGTTGCGACGGAGGCGATTGCCGAGGAATGGCTCCTGATCGAATGGCCGGAGGATGAAAAGGCGCCGACGAAATTCTGGTTTTCGACGCTCGACACGTCCGTCACGTTTGCCCATCTTGTTCACACCGCGAAACAACGCTGGCGCATCGAGCGGGATTATCTCGAGTTGAAACAGGAAGTCGGTCTTGGTCACTTCGAAGGCCGAAGTTGGCGAGGCTTCCACCATCACGCCACACTGTGTATCGCGGCTTATGGGTTCCTCATCTGCGAGCGGGCCGCTTTTCCCCCCTCAGCGACGCGCAAAACCGGGCTCTTCGAAGCGCCTGCCCTTCCCGAAGATTACCGACCGCGCGGCGCTGCCGATCAGAACCGAGCGCCACGTCCCGGATTCACTCGCGACACTGCGGCGTGAGCTGACTGTCGGACTTGCAGCTACCCTCGATCGATGCCCATGCTGCGCAAACTCGGCGGCAAAGCCCCAGCAATGGCGAAGGGTGGCGTGACGCAGTAGGACTATGCCTGGTGAAGCGTTGGTCCGAACCTGTTTGAGCGCCAGTTTCTGTAAGCCGGCCAGAGCGAGACCATCGCCAACGGCAGCGCCCATGACAGCCAGGCCACAACTACGTAGGCCGGATCGAATTTCAGGCCAAATTGCATCGCCAAAGCCATCGACAGCCGAAGAACAACTGCACCGAACACAAGAGCGCTGACCCGCAACATCAGCTCCGCATGTCGTTGGATGTTTCGTACCCGGATCGCCCGTACGGCTCCCACCAGGAACAGCAGACACAGAACGCCCTGAGTGAGAAAGCCGAGCCGCGCGAGAGGCACCGCATCGCTGTACAGCGCACTTGGTACC
>JANLYX010000021.1:0-2445 GCA_031365865.1 Hyphomicrobium sp.
ACCGCGTCATCGCTTCGGCCGGGCATGGCAACGGGGGCCGGGCGATGAGCCACGCCCACTATGTACGGGCGATCAAATAGCTAATGCGCGCGCCTGTAAAAATGCGCTACGACGGCCTTCATGACGCACACCAAAAAACTCCGCACCGCTATCCTGATTTCCGGCCGTGGCTCAAACATGATGAGCCTGGTAGAGGCCGCGCGCTCGGCTTCCTATCCCGCGCAAATCGTAACCGTGATTTCCAATCGCCCTGACGCTGCCGGGCTCGCCTGGGCCAAATCGCAGGGCATCGCCACCCTGGCGATCGATCATAAAGCCTATGCCACGCGCGAAAGCTTCGAAGCCGAGCTGCAAAAGGCGCTTTTGGCGGCGAACGCCGAGCTCGTCGCGCTCGCCGGATTTATGCGCCTGATGACGGCGGAATTCGTCGGCCTGTGGCACAACCGGATGATTAATATCCACCCGTCGCTGCTGCCTTCGTTCAAGGGCCTGGATACGCACGCGCGCGTTCTAGCCGATGGGGTTCGGGTGACGGGCTGCACGGTGCACTTCGTGCGTGCCGAAATGGACAGCGGGCCCATTATCGCCCAGGCCGCCGTACCGGTACATTCGGGCGACACTCCCGATATTTTAGCCGCACGCGTACTTGCCGCAGAACATCGGGTGTATCCTCATGCCCTAGCCTTACTCGGGTCCGGTCGAGCGCATGTTGATGGGGAAAAAATGACTATTATTGAAGATGTTAACCGAGACTCGTACCTATTCTCGCCAGCTCTCTAATTGGCCGTTAAAGATAAAATTGCGGGCCACGGGGATGAAACCTTTGACGCAGTGCGCGGGTCGCCGCATGGACAGAACGGTGCTGGATCCTATTATTGACTGGCTCAACCCCCGCGGGGTCGCGTCCAGCCACGCCTGGAACAGAGTTTGCACCATCTGGGCAGATCGAAGATCCGGCACGATACGGTTGGCTTTGAAGCCTATGCCGCTGGCGATGTTTGCGCCTGCGGTTTGGGCCATGGGCCAGATACCGGGAGAAAGTTACGTATGACCACAACCGCCAGCCCGTCTCAAGGCCTCGGCGACGAGAGTAGCATCTGGTTCAAGTTGACCCCGCTGCTGCGCGGCGATCCTGAAAACCCGATGCGCATCTTGATGCAAATGACGCAGCGCTACGGACCCGTCATTCCGGTCAACCTTGCCAATCAACGCATCGTGCTCATTTCAGAGCCCGAATATTTCAAACACGTCCTGGTCACCAAGGCCGACAACTACATCAAATATTTCGACGGCCTGAAGCCGATCTTCGGCAAGTCGATGATCACCAACGACGGCGCCTTGTGGCAGAAAATCCGGATGCCGCAGCAGCCGGCGTTCCACCCGGATATGTTTGCCGAATACATTCCCTATTTCCTGCAGGCCATTCAATCGAAAATGGATCTGTGGTCATCGCTGGCTAAAACCGGCGAGACGTTCGAGATGGTCGAGCAGACTTGGACGCTGGCCGCCGACATGATCTGCAAGGCGCTGTTTGACCGCGACATGCCGTTCAATCCGCACGTCGTGTTCAAGTGCGTGAAAACCTATACCGACGTAATGAACCACCGCGACATTCGCCTGCGCAAGCAAGCGGGTGAAATTTTCGAAGTGGGCGATGAAGACGCGGCCAAATCGATGGAAGTTTGGGCGAGCGTGCCCCCTGCCGTCATGGGCGCCGACCCGCGCGAAATGCGCGAGCGCACGCTGTTGAAAATGATCGAGGCTGCAGTCGCTGATCCAGCCGTGCCGGAGTTTGATCACCAGCAGGCGATCGACGAGCTCAAGCAATATCTGTGGGCTGGCACCGAGACGACCGCTTTGACGCTTGCCTGGGCATTGTACGAAACATCGCGCCGTCCTGAATTCGCCGAGCGCATCCGCCGCGAGGGTGAGCAGGTCTATGGTGATCGCGCACCAACTGCGGCTGATTATTCGGGCCTCGCTTATACGCGCGCCGTCATTCAGGAAACGATGCGGATCTATCCGCCCATCTGGGGCTTGATCCGCGTCGCCGTTGCCGAAGACGAAATCGGCGGCGTCGCGATCAAGCCTGGCGACCGCGTCACGCTGTTTGCCTATGGCGCGCATCACAACGCCAAGTTCTGGGACGAGCCGGAGGAATTCCGGCCCGAGCGCTGGATGGCTGGCAACGCCAAGAAGCAAGTGAAATACAGCTACATTCCTTTTGGCGGCGGCAAGCGTGCCTGCATCGGCGGCGCCATGAGCCAAGTCGAGAACACGCTGGCCTTGTCGATTCTGCTGCGCCGCTTCCGGCCGGAGTATGTTGGCCTCGAGCCGCCCGGCATCAACGCCACCGTCACGCTGACGCCCAAGAACGGGCTGCTGTTTAAGGTGCGAGAGCTGAGCTGAGCTGAGAAGGAACTCGTGTCTGACCCTCCGGGTCTG
>JANLYX010000052.1:0-156528 GCA_031365865.1 Hyphomicrobium sp.
ACGCCTCATGATCGCCAAGCGGCTCCAAAATGGCCGCATTGGGTACTATTGGAACCCGAACAAACGCGATCTTAAAACCGGATGCACACTTCGCCGGGAGGCGTTGGGTTTTGACTATGGCCGTGCAATTGCAAAAGCCGAGCTACTCAACAAGTTTTTAGACGCGTGGCGCGAAGGGCGCGGCGCTCCGAAGGAACTCGACCTTCAACCAGAATTCGGCACTTTGAAATGGCTCGTTGAGCGATACAAGCGCAGCCGGGCCTGGGAGAAAGTCTCGCCAAGGTCGCGCGGCGACTATGAGCGTGCATTTCGACTTGTGCTTGATCACCCCACCAAGACCGGCAGCGAGCTAGGCCGCCTGCCCGCCTCATCCGTGACGGCCCGCGCCGCTGACAAACTCTACGTGGCATTGCAAAAAAGTAGGCGTGTTGAACGTCGCTTGCGAACAGCCAATCTGGCCATGATTTGCATGGCGCGCGCATGGGACGTCGTACAGCGGCTCTACCCACAAATTGTTCCACAACAGAACCCATTTCGCGGAATTGAAATGGACTACGGAAAGGGCACAACGCGGCCAGCGACTCGCGAAGAAGCATACGCACTTCACGCAGCTCTTGTCGCTGCCGGCGAGCTTCACTTGGCAGCCGTTCCGCTAATATGTTTCGAATGGCACCAACGCCCGGAGAACGTTCTCGCCGGTCATATCGCCTGGACGGACTACCGCCCAGCCGAAAGGCCTGAGACGGTTCGCATTCAGCATCACAAAACAGGTGAATTAGTATCGTTGCCGTTGGCTGACAGTGACGGACAATTGTTTCCTGAGCTGACCGCCTACCTCGACGGATTGGAGCGCCTTGGCGTACCCATGGTGTTGCTGAAACCCAAGGGCAAAAAACCGCAGCCCGCGAGGCCATTCAAGATCAGAGACGCCCGAGCACGCGTGCGAGAGGCTGCGACCAACGCCAAGCTACAAAACGATCTGACCCTCGCCGCTTGCCGTCATGGCGGCCTTACCGAATTGGGCAACGCCGAATTGACTGAGCAAGGGGTTATGGCGCTCAGCGGTCACAAAACTCCTCAGGCTGCGCGGCTCTATGTGAAGCGCACCGAAACTCAGCGCGTAACAGCAGCCCGCAGACGCCGCGCTTGGATCGAAAGCAACCGAAACAGTGAACGCACAGAGGCCGAAAGTCAGAATGAAGCCCCTCCGGCGAAGTCAGAATGAGCAACGCGGCTAGCGCTAACTCATTGAAATAAACTGGTGAGCCCGGTCGGGATCGAACCGACGACCCTCTGATTAAAAGTCAGATGCTCTACCACTGAGCTACGGGCCCCCAAAGCCAGCGATTAAACGTCTTTTGCGGCACTTGCAAGCCGGGCTTGGCAGGATTGCTTGCGCCAAAGGTCACGGGGCCCGATATGGCTCGGTTCGAAGGCTCAATCCGTGTTCCGGTGGCAGCTTATCCTCGGGGTCACGCCGTTTGCACGTTGACGGCGTTCGACCGGCCGGCTTCCCAAAACAACCAACGCATACCTTACATGCGCGTTGGCAGCTTTGGATACAGTGCAGATGCGGTATAAGGCGGCCTTGCCGTCAACAGTCCCTTCTTGCAAACAGAGTTCGCGCACATGACCGACATTCCTGTGCGCGCCGCCGATGCCGCGTCCACCGACCGCCTCAAGGCCATCGGCTTCATGTGTCTGGCCGTCACGCTGTTTTCCTGTCTCGACGCCACCGCAAAATATGTGGTCACGCGCTTTGGCATGCCAACCGCCGAGGTTGTGTGGATGCGGTTTGCCGGTCAAGTCCTGCTCATGGCGGCGATCCTGGGGCCGGCGACATTGCCGAGCCTTCTGAAGACCAAAAAGCTGGGGCTGCAGACGGTGCGATCATTGATGATGGTCGCGACCACGACGGGAAATTTTCTTGCGGTCAAATATCTGCGTCTCGACCAGACCGTGTCGATTGCATTTCTAGCGCCGCTGGTGGTGGCAGCGCTGGCAGGACCTTATCTTGGCGAGTGGGTTGGATGGCGCCGCGCGCTCGCCATCGTTGCCGGTTTCATCGGCATCTTGATCGTGGTCAGGCCCGGCATCAGCGAGGTCAATCCGGCGTTTGCGTATTCGT
Source organism: Hyphomicrobium sp. (assembly GCA_031365865.1). GTDB lineage: Bacteria > Pseudomonadota > Alphaproteobacteria > Rhizobiales > Hyphomicrobiaceae > Hyphomicrobium_B. Next base: position 2,129 of record JANLYX010000052.1, read on the forward strand.
TCGGCGCGATGCTGGCCTATGCCATTTTCATGCTGCTGACGCGCAAGCTCTCGACCTATGATCCCCCGTTAGTGACGCTGTTCTATGCGCTGTTGATCGGCGTCGTCGCCGGCGCGCCCTTTGCCATGGCGCACTGGGTTTGGCCGGACGGCATCTGGCAATGGTTGACGTTGTTGAGCCTCGGCGGCTTCGGCGGCCTCGGGCATTTCATTTTCATACACGCGTACCGGCTGGCGCCCGCGTCGACCGTCACGCCATTCTTATACTTCCAGCTCCTCAGCATGGTCGGACTTGGCTATCTGATCTTCGGCGACGTGCCCGATCATTGGACGCTGCTTGGCTCAAGCGTCGTGATCGCGTCGGGCCTCTATCTCGTTCATCGCGAGCGGGTGACACGGCGCGAACTTAGGGCGTGACCGGCTTGCCGTCTTCGAAGCGGTTGTTAGTCCAAGTGTTGGCGAGCGCCGGTGATTTATCCCAGTAAGTGACGGGTCCGAAATGCCCGGACTTTGTAAAATATCCGCGCCCGAAAATGTTGTTGGAAGCGGTGACGCTGGCGGAACTTGCGCCGCCGTGGCCGTTGCTTTTAGCGCCACCGTAGATGGTCCAGCCGCCGCCTGCGAAAAAGTTGTCCCGCAACGTGACGCCGTCGCCCAAAATATATAGGCCGCTTGTTTGCGGATTGGGGTTGAGGATTTTACTGCGCACAACCTGGATTTGGCGCCTGACCTTCGCGCCGTTGGCGGCATCGCTGACCGCAATCTGAATGCCATCGTTGTGATCGCCGGCCCACGTCGTCAGCTCATCGATAAGCGTTTCTTGAACAACTGCGGCGCTGCCACTTACGTCAATGCCATCGCTCGTTTTCGAGATATGACTTCTGAACACGACCGCTTGCGGCCCTCGCAACTGCAATGCGCCGGACATCGCGTGACTGCGATCATTAGGTGCGCCATCTGTTGTGAGGGCACCGGCATCCGACCATAAGAAATAAAATGCGCCCGCGCCCGGACGGACTAAAACTGCCCATGGGCTAGCGGTTGCGGCACGAACGGAGGAACCTCGCATGACCACGGGCAGCGTGGTTGAGATGTCGAGGGACTTCGAGAATGCCGCGCCCTCGATGAGCCGATGAGGACCTTCGACTTCAAAGCCGTCATAGTTTGTAGAGACGGCGATTTCAGTTACAAACGGATACGTGTTGCCATCTTTGATTTCGCCGCCCTCAAACTGTTTGAGGTTTCCAAAGCCTGCGGCTGCGGGGCCGACGTTTGCGGCCGTGATCTCCGAACCGTGGGCGATTTTATGAGCGATCGGCCGGCCGGGCTTCGCAGGTTCGGCTGTGGAGGCGCTCACGATCGCGCCGAGCGATAAGATGCACACAGCTGAAATGGTGGCCAAGCTTTTCATAGCGCTTCGCGCTTACGGGCCATGCGGGCCTTGGTTTCGTCCGCCCACGACGAAAACCGCTCGTCCTTGATCGCGAGGCGCATAGCGCTCATCAAGTCCTGATAGAACGCCGTGTTGACCCACGACAGCAGCATCGCGCCGAGCATTTCCCCCGACTTGATGAGGTGATGAATGTAGGCGCGGGAATAATCGCGCGCGGCGGGACACGTGCTCGCCGCATCGATCGGCGCGCCATCTTCGGCATGCTTGGCGTTGCGCATGTTGAGCGGCCCGTCCCAGGTGAACGCGTACCCATGCCGGCCATTACGTGTTGGCATGACGCAATCGAACATATCGATGCCGCGCGCCACACTCTCAATCAAATCAAGGGGCGTTCCGACACCCATCAGATAGCGCGGTTTTCCGGAGGGCAAACTCGGCAGCGTCGCTTCAAGCGTTTGCAGCATGACCTCGTGACCTTCGCCGACCGCAAGACCACCGACCGCGTAACCTGGAAAATCCATCGCAACGAGCGCCTCCGCCGACCGCCGCCGGATGCCGGCATCAATACCGCCCTGCACGATGCCAAACAACGCCTGGCCTGGACTTGAAAAACGCGCAAAGGCCGCTTGCGAGCGCTCGGCCCAGCGCAGCGACAATTCCATCGCCCGGATGACGTCGTGGCGTTCGGCAGGAAGCTCGATGCACTCATCAAACTGCATCTGAATGTCGGCCCCGAGCAGACATTGAATTTCGATCGATCGCTCGGGCGAGAGCATATGGCGCGAGCCGTCGAGATGCGATTGGAAGGCGGCGCCTTCTTCGGTGATCTTGCGGATTTTCGACAGGCTCATGACCTGGAAACCGCCGCTATCCGTCAAGATCGGCCCGCTCCAGCCCATGAATTTATGCAGGCCGCCGAGTTTGGCGACGCGTTCCGCGCCCGGCCGCAGCATCAGGTGATACGTATTGCCAAGCAGAATATCAGCGCCCGCTTGCTTGACTTGATCGAGGTACAAAGCCTTCACCGTCGCAACCGTGCCAACGGGCATGAATGCGGGAGTACGAATGACGCCGTGTGGCGTCACCACCTCGCCAAGCCGCGCAAGCCCGTCTTGTTTGATCAGTCGATAGCTGAAATTGGGCAAAGCGTGCTGCATCGCGCTTATCTGGCAGAACTGGGCGTCGCTGGCCAGAGCAAGCTGGCGTCACCATAGGAATAGAAGCGGTAGCCGTGCGCGAGGGCGTGGGCATAAGCTGCTTTCATGGTTTCGAGGCCCGAGAACGCCGACACCAGCATGAACAGCGTCGAGCGCGGCAGATGAAAGTTGGTCATCAGGATATCGACGGCTTTGAACCGGTATCCAGGCGTGATGAAAATCGCCGTCTCGCCGCACCAAGGTTGTATCTCGCCATTGTCTCTGGCCGCACTCTCGAGCAGCCGCAACGACGTCGTCCCGACGGCGACGATGCGGCCGCCGTTGGCGCGAACGGCGTTCAAGGCCGAGGCGGTCTGAGGCGAAACCTCGCCCCACTCGGCATGCATTTTATGCGCGCTGGTATCGTCGGCCTTCACCGGCAAAAAAGTGCCCCCGCCAACATGCAGGGTGACGAAGTGTTTCGAGATGCCTTTGGATTCGAGCGACGCTAAAAGCTCAGGTGTGAAATGCAATCCCGCCGTCGGCGCGGCAACGGCGCCTTCAGTCGCCGCATAAACGGTTTGATAGGCGGCGCGATCTTGCTCGTCCGGCGCCCGCTTCAAAGCAATATAGGGCGGCAGCGGCATCTCGCCCGTCAACGCAATGGCGTGATCGAGATCGGGCGCGGCAAGGTCGAAAGCGAGATCGACCTCGCCAGCGTCGCCCTTGGCCCTAACCGTCGCATCGAGCGCGCCCATCAGACACATGTTGTTGGTGTGCCCGAGTTGAACACGATCGCCCGGCTCCAAACGTTTGGCGGGCCGCGCCAGCACGCGCCAGACGTTGTCCGAGAGCCGCGTCAACAGGTTGAGCGAAATCTTGGCGCTGACGCCGTTGCGGAGACGCACGCCACGCAAAGCGGCGGCGATTACACGGGTATCGTTGAATACCAGCGCATCGCCCGGATTGAGCAGCGCGGGCAAATCGCGGACGCGTTTGCCTTCGAGTTCAGCGTTTGGCCTGATCACCAGCAGGCGGGCCGTATCGCGCGGGTTGACCGGGCGCAAGGCGATGGCCGTGTCATCAAATTCAAAATCGAAAACGTCCGTACGCACGCCAAGCATCCTATTCGGGCCATTGGGCCCACGCAGTTGGGCCTAACACCCTCGATCGCTGCCTGCAAGGCGCGGCGGTCCGGCCGATCCGCCAAAAAAACCCTTGCGCCTGCTCGCAAACGATCGCAGCCTTGGCCCGGCGCTGGAATCAGCGCCGTCATCAATCACGCTGCAATCGAGGAACGTGTCACCATGGCCAAGGAACAAAGATCCACGAAAGAAAAGCGCAAGCCCAAAAAAGCCGCTGGCGACAAGGCTAAGCCCGGCAAAAAGTGAGGCTAGCGTTAGCAGAAATGCAAGTTACCACCACGGCCGGTGTCCGATTGGGCTCCGGCCATCATTTTTGGAACTACGAGGCCGGACGAGCGTTGCGTACGCAGCCGGACCAGTCCGGCATTGATTAGCGGCCGAAGCGCTCCCACACCGCCAAGACAAACACAGCCAGCCAGCTCGCGATCAAAGCACTGCCGCCGGTGGGTGCGGCCATCGGAAAAATATGATTTCCCGTCAACGCGTGAAAACTGACGGCGCCGCCAAATAGCAGGGCGGCAAGGCCCATGAACCCAGCGCACGCAATCCAGCGCACACCGTTTTGCATACGAGCCGCTAAACCCGCCAATGCCAATACCGCGCTGGCGTGTATCATCAGAATGGTCGCCGCAGTTGCCAGCGCTGGACTATCGACCTTGTGAGCGGCGACTGCCGAGAGCGCAACACCGGCCGCGCCCGCCAACCCGGCCAGACCGACAACGGCTAGAAGCGCGGGCCGTATCCGGGCAGGCTGAATGCCGCTCACGTCACATCCGCCGCGACGCGGACCGTGATCATTTTGTCGGGTTTCTTCGGCGGTTCGCCGCGCGCCAGCTTGTCGACGTTGTCCATGCCTTCAACGACCTTGCCCCAAGCGGTGTACTGCTTGTCGAGGAAGCTCGCGTCGTCGAAGCAGATGAAGAACTGGCTGTTGGCGGAATCGGGACGCGACGACCGCGCCATCGAGCAAACACCGCGGACATGCTTTTCCGCATTGAATTCCGCCGGTAAGTTTGGATGATCCGAGCTGCCCGTACCGCGTCCATCCGGGCAGCCGGTCTGCGCCATGAAGCCTTCGATAACGCGATGAAAGACGATGCCGTCATAGAACTTTTCGCGCACCAGCTGTTTGATGCGGGCGACATGCTTGGGCGCAAGATCGGGGCGCAGGGCAATGACGACCTTGCCCTTGCTGGTTTCCACGATCAGGGTGTTTTCAGCATCTTTGACGGCAGCCATTCTGAATTATCCTTTGGACTTGCAGGAAGTGGGAAATGATTATTGAACCGTCACCTTCACCATCACGTCGGGATCGGTGACGACGCCTGAGCCCGGCGCGCCGCGCTTGATTTTGTCGACCAGCTCCATGCCTTCGACGACTTCACCCCAGACCGTGTATTGGCCCTCGAGCGATTTGCAGTCGATGCTATTGAAGCAAATGAAAAACTGGCTGTTGGCGGAGTTGGGATCGCCCGACCGCGCCGCACCAACGGTACCGCGCTTGAAAGGTGCCTTCGTAAATTCAGCCGGAATGTTGGGCAGCTTTGAGCCACCCATTCCTGTCCCAGTCGGGTCGCCTGTTTGAGCCATGAAGCCCTCGATGACGCGGTGCCACTTGACGCCGTTATAGAATCCTTGCCCAGCCAGCGTCTTGACTTGCGCAACGTGTTTCGGCGCGAGATCCGAACGAAGCTTGACGACGACTTTACCGGACTTGAGATCGATGACCAGTTTGTCGCCGGCTACAGCCGCTGCGGCCGTATCCGTTTTTGGTGCGGCGGCGGGCTTGGCGTCTTCGGCAAAGGCAGTGCCCGCAAGCATAACGAGTGCGGCGGCGAGGCTCGAGATCAGGCGCATGGTATTTCCTTCAGGGCTTGAAAAGGCAACTCCTGCGTCAGCAGGGGCGGCAACGGCCGGCAGTCTCGCCGCCCTTATGGCGATTTGGGGGCCAGATCGCAAGTCGCTGACATGAAGACGAAGTGCCGCTTCAAAAGAGTGGCCCGTTCATCCACCTGGCCGGTCTTTCATGCCGCGCGACCGGCTGGGCGGATGGCCAGGTCCGCCCGGCGCTGTCGTCAAGGGCGACGTGAGGTGCCAAGAACCGCCTGGCGGCAAGGTGAAATCTGCCATCAGAACGCGTCCCATGTCTTGAACGACGCCGGCCGGCGAAACGGCGAGCCCCTCGCGCATGAGTTTCGCGAACTGCGCATCGCGGTTGGGACCACGGCCGATAGCGCCGCCCTTGGCGACGACGCGATGCCAGGGCGCCAGTTCGCGCTCGGTTTCGTTCAGCCCCTGCAGGGTCGTCTCGACCAAGCGGGCATGGATCTTCAGATGGGCTGCAATCGCGGCGCACGTCGTCACCCGGCCAGCCGGGATCAGCCGCAGACACACCAAGATTTCCGCTTTCGCCTTACTCTGAACGTGGACCATGCGTCAGGTCCGCTTCGTTGCCTTGGATTTGAGACGCTTCAAGACATCCTTGGACACGAACGGCGTAGCGTCCCCGCCCATTTGAGCGATGGCGCGGACCAAGTTCGCGGCGATGTGGCGAACCTCCGGAGAAGCCGCGACGAACACGGTTTGAATTTCCGGCGCCATTTCTCCGTTCATGCCGGCCATCTGCATCTCGTAGTCGAAATCGGTGCCATCGCGTAAACCCCGGATAATGATCGAGGCCTTGTTGGCGCGCGCCGCCGCGACGGCCAGACCAGAGAATGTCACGACTTCGATCTTAGTACCTGTCTCTTGCGAAATGGGGTGGGTTTCAGCTTTGAGCATCGCAACCCGTTCGGCATCCGTGAACATGGGCGTTTTGCCCGAATTCACGCCGATGCCAATGACCAGGATATCGACCAGAGCCGCCGCCCGCAGAATAACGTCGGTATGCCCGAGCGTCACGGGATCGAACGAGCCTGAATAAAATCCGGTGCGGGGCATGAGTCCTCTTCTCTGGCGAGTGCGGCCAGCTTCGGCCGCACCTAATAGACAATTCGATGGTCACACAAGGGCACAGCTATTCCGTACCAGGCTCGGCCTCGAGTTCGACCTCGCCGACCTCTTCCGAAACGCGCTCGACCGACACGACCTTTTCATCCTTGTCGGTCTTGAAGATCCTGACACCTTGCGTGTTACGGCCGGCAATACGAACATCGTGCACCGGGCATCGAATGAGCTGACCGCCATTCGTCACCAGCATAATCTGATCGTTTTCTGCAATTGGGAACGACGCCACAAGACGGCCGTTGCGCTCATTAACGACCATGGCGACGATGCCCTTGCCGCCGCGCCCAGAGGTGCGGAACTCATAGCTTGACGAACGCTTGCCAAACCCTTTCTCGGAAACCGTCAAGACATACTGTTCTTTGGTCTGCATCTCTGCAAACTTTTCCGGCGTCAGGTCGGCCGTTCCCTCTGCACTGTCTTCGGCGTCGATCTCGACTTCGGTTTCCTCGGCTCCTTCGGCGCGGCGCAAGGCGGCAGCTTGTTTCAAATAGGCGACACGTTCGGGCGCCGTCGCTTCGACGTGATCGAGGATGGCCATCGAGATCACCTGATCGCCCTGTTCGAGCCGGATGCCGCGCACGCCCGTGGAATCCCGGCCCTTGAACAGGCGCACTTCGTCGCCGATCAAGAAGCGGATGCTCTGGCCCTCGGCGGTGGTCAGCACCACATCCTGGTCGGGCCGTGCGATGGAGACCTGCACGATGCTATCGCCTTCATCCAGCTTCATGGCGATCTTGCCGTTGCGATTAATGCTTTCAAAATCGGTGAGCGCATTTCGCCTAATGCCGCCGGAGCGGGTCGCGAACATGAGTTCAAGTTCGCCCCAGGACGCGGCATCTTCCGGCAGCGGCAAAATCGAGGTGATGACTTCGCCGGCTTCCAGCGGCAACAGATTGACCAGGGCCTTGCCGGGCGATTGCGGCGTTGCCGGCGGCAAGCGCCAGACCTTCATGCGGTAGCACATGCCATGCGAGGAGAAGAACAAGACGGGCGTATGCGTCGACGTCACGAATAGCTGGGTGACGAAATCTTCGTCTCGCGTCGACATGCCGGAGCGGCCCTTGCCGCCACGCTTCTGTGCCCGGTAGGCGGCCAGCGGCACGCGCTTGATATAGCCCTTGTGGCTGACGGTGACGACGCAATCCTCGCGCTGGATCAGGTCTTCGTCTTCAACCTCGCCTTCGATATCGACGATCTCGGTCTTGCGCGGCGTCGCGAATTCTTCCCTAATCGATGCGAGCTCGCCTTTGACGATCTCCACCACGCGGGCACGCGATGCCAGAATCGTCAGATACTCGGTGATTTCGACCGCGATCTTGTTCAACTCGTCGGCAATTTCGTCGCGTCCAAGGGCCGTCAGCCGTGCCAGACGCAAATCGAGAATTGCTTTGGCTTGTTCGTCGGACAGGCGGTAGCTGCCTGTTTCCGTCAATCTGTGGCGTGGATCGGCAATCAACTCGATCAGCGGCGCCATGTCTTTGGCGGGCCAATCGCGGCCCATCAACTGCTCTTTGGCGTCGGCAGGCGAGGCCGAGAAGCGAATGAGCTTGATGACATCGTCGATATTGGCAACCGCGATCGCCAAGCCGACCAAGACGTGGGCGCGGTCGCGGGCTTTGGTCAGCAGGTGCTTGATGCGTTTCGTTACGACTTCCTGGCGGAAGGCGGTGAACGCAGAAATCATGTCCTTGAGGTTCAGGCTTTCCGGCCGTCCGCCATTGATCGCCAGCATGTTGGCGCCAAACGTCGTCTGCAGGTCGGAATACTTGTAGAGGTTGTTTAAGACAACGTCGGCGACGGCATCGCGCTTTAATTCGATGACGATGCGGATGCCTTCGCGGTTGCTTTCATCCCACAAATCCGAGATGCCCTCGATCTTCTTGTCGCGCACGAGATCGGCGATCTTCTCGATCAAGGTCCGCTTGTTCACCTGGTAGGGGATCTCGGTGACAATCAGCGCTTCGCGGTCCTTGCGGATATTCTCGACCTTGACGCGCGAGCGCATGATGATCGAGCCGCGCGACTTGTGATACGCGGAGAGAAACCCGCCGCGCCCGATAATGATGCCGCCTGTCGGGAAATCGGGGCCGGTGACGATTTGGCAAAGCTCGTCGATGGTGATCTCGGGGTTGTCGAGATCGGCGATGCAGGCATCGATGATCTCGCCGAGATTGTGCGGCGGGATATTGGTCGCCATGCCGACGGCAATGCCGCCCGCGCCGTTGACGAGCAGGTTTGGAAACTTCGCAGGCAACACCACGGGCTCAAGCAAGCGATCATCGTAGTTGGGCTTGAAGTCCACGGTCTCTTTGTCGAGATCGTCGAGCAGCGACATCGAAATCTTAGTCAGCCTGGATTCTGTATAACGTTCGGCAGCCGGCGGATCGCCATCGATCGAGCCAAAGTTGCCTTGGCCATCGACCAGCGGAACGCGCAACGAAAATTCCTGCGCCATGCGCACGAGCGCGTCGTAAATGGCGAGATTGCCGTGGGGATGGAGGTCGCCCATGACGTCGCCGACGACCTTGGCCGATTTGATATGCTTCTTGTTGAATGCCAACCCCAGCCGGTCCATGGCGAACAAAATGCGCCGGTGCACCGGCTTCAGTCCGTCGCGGACATCCGGCAATGCGCGCGAGATGATGACGCTCATCGCGTAGTCGAGATATGAGCGTTTCATCTCCTCCGCAATGGAGATGGGGCGCACGTCGTTGGGCTCTCTGCCGCCAGGTCTGCCGTCGTCGCCCGGTGGATCGTCGGTTGTGTCGGCCAAGGTTTTCTATCTTTCGCAAAAAACGACGGGCCCCGGCAGGCGTTGACGACGCTCACCCGGACCCTTCAAAACTTGACCGCAATCTTACTCGATCATGGACCCGATAAGCAAGTCAGCGGCGACGTGCCACGGCTTCATCCAGATACTTTTTTATCATTTTAAATCAACGCATTAGTACGGCACGGCCGAAGACACACCGGGTCGCGTAAATCGACTTGATCCGGACACAGTGACGTCTTAGACGGCAGCTTAGGCGGCCCACAGAATCGCTGCCGCTAAACCAGCGCGCAGGAAGCTCGCGAATTTCACTCCGGACACGCAAAAAGGACGAGCCCAAATGAAGTCGACCATCCTCAGTTTCGCTCTCACGGCATTGATTGCGAGCAGCCTGCCGGCATTTGCCGAAACGGCCGCGAGCCCAAGTGACATCTTCCTCACCGAACAGAAGCTGACAGAATATCTCGCCAAGGACCGCCTGCTCGGCGCCAAGGTCACGGGACCGGAAGGCAAGATCATCGGCGACATCGAAGATCTGGTGATCAATAACGACGGCCAGGTCGTGGGCGCGATCATGGGAGTCGGCGGGTTCTTGGGGATCGGCGAAAAGAAAATTGCGGTTACGACCAAGGCCCTGAGTCTCGAAGTCACCGACGGCAAGATGAATGTGGTGATGCCGTCCGCGACCAAGGACGCACTCACCGCAGCGCCGGCTTATAAACGCGTCAACCCACCCAAGGGCTGGCTGCAGCGCGCGGTTGAGAAAGGTCAGGAGCTGAAAGACAAGTCGTCGGTCACGGCCAAGGACGCCGTCGATGCCGCCAAAGAAAAGGCTGGTCCGGCGATGGAGAAAGCCAAACAGCAGGCAGGCGAAGCCTTGGATAAGGCCAAGCAGCAGGCCTCCGAAGCTATGGAAAAGGCCAAGGAAGCCGCCAAGAGCGCCGCTGAAAAAGCCAAGGACGCCGCCAAACCGGCAGAAGCACCGAAGCCTTAACATCACGATCTATCGGATCCTTCATGAGAAACCCGCCGGATTTTCCGGCGGGTTTTTTAACTGCAGGCTAGGCATCGAGGATCGGAGAGAAGCCGCCATAGATCATTCGCCGGCCGTCGAAGGGCATATTGTTTTTGTCCCGCCGCATGCGGGCATCGGCCATCACCTTCCCCCAGCCTGCATCGCGGGCTTCTTTCGACGGCCATTCGATCCAGGTGAAGACGACTTTTTCTTCCGCCGTGGCCTTTACCGCGCCCTTAAAGTCGGTGACCTTGCCGTCGGGTACGTCGTCGCCCCAGGCTTCGACGACGCGGGTGGCGCCATAATCCTTGAACACCGCCGCGGCCTTGGCCGCCATGTCGCGGTACGCGTTCTTGTTGGCGGCCGGAACCGGCACCAGGCAGCCATCGACGTAACCCATCTTGCCTTTGACGCTCTCGTCGATGAGCGGTGTGAACCCTCCATAGATCATCCGCCGCCCATCATAGGGCATCGCCGCCGCCATCGTCTTCATGCGCGGGTCATTTCTGATTTTTTCGTTCGCTTGGTCGCGTGCCGCCTTTGAGGGGTATTCGATCCATGCAAAGGCGACGACCTCGCCGTCCTTCGCCTTCACCGCGCCCTTGAAGTCGGTGACCTTGCCATCGGGTACGTCGTCGCCCCAAGTCTCGACGATGCGGGTCGCGCCGAACTCTCTAAACAGTGACCCGGTTCCGGCGACGTGTTTGAGATAGATGTCCTTGTTTACGGCCGGTACCGCGCTCACGAAACCTTCGACATAGATCATGGCAACTCTCCTGCCCTCTTGCGTGACGACACCACTTGACTTTATACGTTGATATAAACATAAATAAGGCATGTCAAACTCAAATCCCAAAACTGTTGCCTTCGAAACGACGCTGCATGTCCGCGATCATTGCCTGTGCCTGGCAGCGCAGAGGGCGGCCCGCGCCTTGGCGCGCCGCTTCGACGAGGCGTTTCGCCCGCTCGGCCTGACGAGTGGACAGTTTTCGCTGCTGACGTCCCTCAACCGGCCGAACCCGCCGTCGATCGGTTCGGTTGCGGCACTCCTGGCGATGGATCGCACCACCTTGACGGCCAACCTGAAGCCGCTGGAACGGCGCGGACTGGTGAAGACCGCGGTCAATCCGGCCGACCGGCGCGGCCGATTTCTGACGCTGACCGGCACCGGACAGACGCTGCTGCGATCCGCCGTGCCAATCTGGAAGCACACGCATCTAGAAGCCGAGACGCTGCTGGTGAAAACCGATGCCGGAGTCTTGCGCGCGGGTTTGCGGGACTTGTCGTGACGCGGCACGCGCGAAGCACCCGGGCGTGAGGTTGCGTAACGCGGCGGTCAGGCCGAGTGTAGATATGCGGGCTCAACGGCCTTCTCCCGTCTCCTTATCCTTTTTGGACGCGGCGGCAGGGCGTTGCTGAATTGTGATGCCAAGGTAAAGTGGCTCCAAGCCGACTCACGGCTGCAGCAACAAGCGAGGTTTGGCGTGTCAGCAGGCGGATCGACGGGCGTGGTGTTGGTGGCGCTGGCATGCAATCTCGGCATCGCGGTCGCGAAGTTTGCAGCCGCCGCCTTCACGCAATCGTCCGCCATGCTGTCGGAGGCCATTCATTCGCTGGTCGATACCTCCAACCAAGCCCTGCTGCTGATCGGCTTGAAGCGGGCCAAGCGGCCGCCCGATGCCCGCCATCCGTTCGGGTACTCGATGGAGATTTACTTCTGGAGCTTCATCGTCGCTATTTTGCTGTTTTCCTTGGGCGCGGGTGTCGCCATCTACGAAGGCGTCGATAAGCTTCTCCACCCGCATCCAATTTATGCGCCCTACATTCTCTACGGCGTGCTCGGCGTCTCTGTCGTGCTCGAAGGCATCTCCACCTACAAAGCCATTTCGGAATTCAACAAGCAGCGCAACGGCCGGGGCTTGATCGCGGCATTGCGGTCGTCGAAAGATCCGAGCCTGTTCGCGATTGTGCTTGAAGACGTGGCCGCACTCATCGGGCTCTCTATCGCGCTCATCGGCGTCATGTTCGCGCACCTTGGCGGCTACGAGCAGGCTGACGGCATCGCCTCGATCTTCATCGGGCTGGTGCTGGCAGCCGTCGCGGTGTTCGTCGCGACCGAAACAAAATCGCTCATTGTTGGGGAATCCGTTGCGGCCGATGTCGATCAGGGCATGCGCGCGATTATCGGCGCCGAGATCGGCGCGAAAAGGCCGATCCGCGCGCTCAACGAATTCCGCACCATGCACTTGGGGCCCAACGACGTCTTGGTTGCGGCCAGCGTCGACTTCCAAGACGGCGAAACGGCTGCCACCGTCGAAGCCGTCTCAGCGCGGCTTGAGCGCGCCATCAAAGCCCGCTACCCGCAGGTCCGCTTCCTGTTCATCGAAGTCCAATCGGAAGAGGCGCACAAGATTGAAGCCGCCGCCACGGCTTCTGCGGCTACGACCGGCGCCGCGACGGGCTCCACATAGAGCCGCCGTAAACGCCCATCCACGAGCCAGCGCTGCTGGACTGATTTGGTTTCCACCGGCAGCAGCCCCATATCGGTGTCCAATTCCAATTACTGAAGATTGGAAACGCCTATTGTCTAAAATGGGATCTCGTCGTCGAGGGCTTTGTCGAAGCCGCCCTTGGCTGCACCGCCGCCGCCATTTCCGCCGCTTGAAGAGCTGCTCTTGGCGCCGCCGCGCTTGGGCTCGCTATAACCGCCGCCCGAACTTGAGCCCGATCCAAAGCTCGAGCCGCCGCTGTCGTAATCGCCACCGCTTTCTTGCATGCCCATGCCGGCACCCGCGCCGCGTCCACCGCTAGCGCCATCAAGCATCGTCAGCGAACCGTTGAAGCCTTGGAGCACGACTTCGGTCGAGTATTTTTCAACGCCGTCCTTGTCGGTCCATTTGCGCGTTTGCAGCTGGCCCTCGATGTAGAGCTTGGCGCCTTTTTTGACGTACTGCTCGACGACCTTGCACAGCGGCTCGCTGAAAATCACGACGCGATGCCATTCGGTCTTTTCTTTCTTCTCGCCCGTCGCCTTGTCGCGCCAGGATTCACTCGTCGCTAAGCTGAGGTTGGCGATGGGGCGGCCATCCTGGGTGCGGCGGATCTCGGGGTCCTTGCCGACGTTGCCGACCAGGATCACCTTGTTGACGGAACCAGCCATCGTGCACTCTCCTTATAAAATTATAAAACGCGCCAAGGTCGCAATCGCGGGCATTGCTATTGCTATCTTGCGATTGGCATTGCCGAGCCTTGCAGTTGACTTGTAGACGCCATGCGAGCCGCCCACATGCGAATCTGTTGCACCGACACTAACCCGGCCACGACGGCGAGGACGACCGGTTGGCCGCGTTGTCCACCTCTTTCGAGCGGATCCGGCAGCATCCGGCTTTTACGATACAAAGGCCCGCCGAGCTCCAAATGTTCTCTTCTTGTTCTATGTTAGTCCCAACAGCCCATCTCTGCAAGCGCTAATTTCGCACTCCGCCGATGACGAGCCCGGTCGCCTGCGCCCATGTCCTAAGACTGTTTTCAGTCCTTGACGCTCGCGCATGATGGGCTATGGCCTTGAGGCTTCGTTCGAGCGACCAACGAAGAAAGTTTAAGCGCCCGATGGCCCACTACAATTGTCTGAATTGTCCAGGGTACTGCTGTTCCTATCCTATCATAGCCTTGACCAAGCGGGACATCGAGCGGCTGGCCAAACTTCACGACATGACCTTTGCCGCCGCTCAAAAAAAGTTCACCCGCGCCGATCACGGCCGCAAGTATCTGATGCGCCGAAAAGATGATCAGTACTTTGGCCGGATCTGCCAGTTCTTCGACACCACCGAGCGGCGCTGCACAATCTATAAAGCTCGCCCCGCCGCCTGCCGCGATTACCCCGGCGCAAAAGTCCGCTGCGGCTACTATGATTTTCTTATGCACGAGCGGCGGACCCAGGACGACCCAACGTTCGTCGCCGTCACCAACCACACGGACTAACGCGGTACTTTAAAACGTATTCACCATCTGCCCGCTGTCGGCCATCTCGGCGGTCAGGCGGTGGGCATGATAGTGCATGGCGCACTTGATGGCGTAAGCCTGCAGGACATCGGGCTCGGGGCGCTTGCGCACGACGTTGCTCATGACCTTGCGATAGGTCTTGCGCAGGCCCTTGTCCTTGACCTGCATTTGCAATTTGGCGGTTATGTAAGCTGCTTCAGCCACCAGCGCGGTGTTGAGCTTAAAGCGCCGTATCGGGTTTTTGTTCTTGAGATGGGCCGTTCGGACCTGGCTCTGCTTCAAGCCGCCTTCGAGATAAAGATTGTCGAGGCGCTCGAAGTAGGCGTCCGAGGCGTAAAGCGTCTGCATGACGCGCAAAAAACCGTCGCGCAATTCCTTCCGCGTCATCTTGGTCGGAATGACATTTGTGCCGTACTCGGGCTCATCGGCAACGTCGAGGCGGCCGCAATCCTTTAAGCGCTTGTGCAACGGCGTCTTCGGTATAGCCGACAGCATCCCAACCATCGACGAGACGATGCGGGCCTGCGTGATGAACTCGATCTGGCGATCGAAGATATCGGGCCCGTCTGCATCAAAGCCGACGATGTGGCCGCTCCACACCTCCATGCCCGCGTTCTGGATCATGTGGATCTTTTCGACGAGCGTGCCGCCTTTGCGGAGGTTCTGCAGCTTCTTGGTCTCGCGCAAGCTTTCTTCGTTGGGCGTTTCGACGCCGACGAACACGATGCGGATATTGCAATCGACCATCAGCTGCATCAACTCGTCATCGTCGGCGAGGTCGAGCGAAGCCTCGGTGAAAAACATCATCGGATAATCGTTGGCCTGCTGCCAGGCACAGACCTCGCGCAGGACCTTCTTGATCTCCTTTTTGTTGCCGATCAGGTTGTCGTCGACGATGAAAGCGGTGTCCATGCCGTGATCGCGCCACAGGCAATTCAATTCGGCGATGATCTGCTCCGGCGTCTTGATGCGCGGGCGGCGTCCGAACGTCACGATGATGTCGCAGAACTCGCAGGTGAAGGGACAGCCGCGCGAGAACTGCACCGTGCCGATGGCGTAGCGATCCATTTTGAGGAGATCGTAGCGCGGCAGGGGAATTGTACTCATGTCGGTCTTATTTTTTTGCTCGTAGCGGCGGCTGTGACGGCCGTCCTTCCACTCGAGGAGGAATTGCGGCCAGGTCTCTTCCGCTTCACCGATGACGATCACGTCAACGAGATTGCCGAAGTACTCTTCTTCGACCGTAACCCACGGGCCCCCGACGACAATGAAGCAGCCGCGTTTGCGCAGTTCCTGGATGATTTCTTTCATCCGGAAGCGCTGCACGATCATGCCGGTAATGCCGACGATGTCGGCTTTGGCGCAGCGGTCATAATCGATGTCTTCTACAGACTCGTCGATAAGCGTAATCGAATGTTCGCCCGGCGTTAGAGCGGCGAGAAGCGGTAAAGCCGCCACCGGCACATTGGCATCAACGTCGAGAAGGTCGAGGGCGTGCTCAAGACCCCAATAACTCGGCTCAAAGCGCGGGTTGATGAGAACGATGTCTGCCATGACGCAATCTTGTCCCTTACCATCACTCGCTTATGCATGTGATTTAAGGCATGCCCGCGGCCGTTGATAGACCAATCGGACCCCCCTGGCGCAGACCGCCACAATCCAGCGCGATTTGCGCCTTTTGCAGTGCGGCAAAAGAATTATCTCGACGTTTTAACGACTAGCCGGCGCGCACGCAGGCATCATCATGGCGCGAGGCACTGCTGAGGCCGTTCTCGTCATGATCTTTCCACAACCAGAACCCGGCTAGGCCTTCATCAAGGTCTCCTTGCGAATATTTTCATTGCGGGGGCTCACGCGCGCCAAGCGAAAACGCAAATGCTACCGATCACGAATTTGATATTTTTTTGACCCGTCGGGTAGCGCGACGGTAGTGTCTCGCACGACACGATTATTTTCCGAAACGTACAGAAATGCGGGATCGGCGGAACGCTGACGAATGTCGTTCCCCGGCAATCGTTGCGCGATGCAACGACAAAGGTTGCAGGGGCAGCATTGCCGATCAATACTCGTTTCAGAGCCAGGGGTTCGAGCGGGGAAATCCCTTCGCGGAGGGTTCAAGCCGAATACATTGAATAAGGCTTCTGGGCCCCTGGCCAGTCTGATATCGAACACGACCTTTGCGAAAAAAAGAATACGAAATTCGCACTCGTCCTTCTCCTCGGATTGGAATTTCATGGACCGGCGAGCTAGGATTGGCTGTTGTTAAGCCGTCCAGCAAATCGGTGACCGTTATGATCACGCTTTACACATTTGGCCCGAATTTCGGCCTGCCCGACCCGAGCCCGTTCGTGACCAAAGCTCACGTGCTTTTGAAAATGAGCGGCCTGCCTTTTGAGATTAACGTCGCGGGCGGTGCCGGGCTTAAAAAAGCGCCGAAAGGCAAATTTCCCTACATCAGCGACAACGGCGCTCTCGTTGCCGACAGCACATTTATCCGCTTTCATCTCGAGCAAAAGCACGGCGTCGAATTCGACAAAGGCTTGACGGCTGAACAACGCGCGACCGGCTGGGCGCTTGAAAAGATGTGCGAGGACCACCTCTACTGGGCCATCGTCGATGCGCGCTGGATGTTGGATGCCAATTTTAATAAAGGGCCGCGCCATTTCTTCGATTCTGCTCCCGCTCTGTTGCGGCCGCTGATCATCGCCAAAGTTCACAGGGACGTTAAGCGGACGCTGCACGGGCAAGGCTTGGGACGCCACACCCGCACGGAATTAGAGACCTTGGCAAAGCGCGATCTGGATGCTGTGGCTGGTATCCTCGGCGAAAAACCGTTTTTGTTCGGTACCGAGCCGCACGCTGCGGACGCCTCGGTTTTTGCGTCAGTTGCCAGTGCGCTATGCCGGCACTTTGATACGCCGATCCGCACCCACGCCGAGAGTTATGCAAACCTCGTTGCCTATCGTGACCGCGGTTTCGCCAAGTGGTTCCCCGAGCTTGCTGCCAAGGGCTAGGGTTATCTGGCTTAGCGAGCCCGGAAAATTTTCGATAACGGCTGATACAAACGCAAGAACCCCGCGACATCCTTGGATGTGCGCGGGGCCTTTTTTACCTTCGATGGTTTGCCCGGACAAAAGCCGGGCGTTTGAGGCAAGGCTCTGGCGCACCGGATCCGGCAGCCGCCCTCGCATGAAGCATCCATATTGTGATCGTGGCAGCTGAAGCTAGCAGGTCCATAAGCTCGAGCGTGCTAACCAAGCCGGGACCCCGTTCCATGACGAGGTCCGATAAGACTACCCGGTGGCGTCATCCTTCCTCCATGAGTTGTTTCATCATGCGAAGCTCGACCTCGAAACCTTGCCCGGTCCTTTTTGCGGGGCCAGGTACTTCTGCGGTACGCGACGGTCCAGTGGCCCTATGGCCGGGACCCATCGAACATTCTCCCGCAACAGCGGCGGCTTCACAAAAAGAATTCAATACCTGTCTTGGCTGTCAGTCAAGCGCCGTCATCGACCAATCGCAAACTTGCTGAATGAACGAGAAATAGTTCGTGGACAATTTCAAAATGAAATGCGGCGGCAACTGGATGCTGCACGCCGCTTATTCAATTTCGAACACGACCAGCCAAGTGCGTTTGCCTACTTGGGCAACGGGCATGCCTTATCGCAGGGGACGTCTTCGCGTTTTTCGACTGAGCCCTTAAAGAGCGAGACGGTTTCGCGGACGCATTTGCCGTTGTCTTTCACGACCCTCACGACGACATCCTTGAGCTTGGCTTGACACATTGTTTCGGCGCCAGCTTCCGCAACAAGGATTGGCCTGACCGCACTATCGTTCTGCGGCTTGATCAATTCTTCAGCAACGGCTTGCGAAATCAACAGATCCATGAGGCCAGCAGATTCCACCGCCGGCTTTGGCAGCTGGTCGAAGGCAATCCACTCATAGTTCGTCTGCCCCTTCGCAGCGGAAACCTTGATTGAAATGTCACCTGTCTTGCTGCACGAGCCGACTTCAACCTTGCCGGCAGCGGCCGTCGACAATGCCCGGTAGTCAATCTTGCAGTCGAAATTCTTTTCCCACAACGCCGCTTGCGACAGCCGGTGCTCGACTTGGTTGAACGGCACGCCGTTCTTATAAGAGTAGTAGAGGTTTTGCGCCGTCGGGATCGCCGCTGCCACCGACACAGCCAGAACTCCGAGCTTGACGAGCTGCAGCGTCTTATTGACGGCCGGGACACCTTGGGCAGCAAGAACAGAGAGAGTCGAGTTACTGGATCGGTCGGTCATGGTCATTTCCTCATCGAAGAATGCTGTCGCGCTAAGCATGGATGCTCGCCTCACTATACCGGGCCTCACTATACCGAAATGTGGCGTCAGCACTACATGCCCCGCCTTGAACGGTGCTTGAGCAAACAGTTCAGCTTCTGTTCAGATGGGGTCGGGCGCCAAAACGCCGCCAGCCGCTGAAGTTAGCTTGCGGACTTCAATCGGCGACTTGCCGGGGCCGGCCTTACAAAACGAAATCGGCCGCCGTCAGCGTGACAAGGCCCTTCAACTGGATCGCAAAATCGGCAAGGCCATCGCCGTTGGTATCACCAAGGACAACGGTTCTGTCCGAGGCGGTGCCAGCCAAATCCACGCGCAATGCGTAGAGTTCACCGGCGATATGATGGAAACCAGGTTGCGCATTGAGCGTGAACGCCTGGTCACCCGCCGCCAACCCGTTGGCATCGATGTTGTGCAGGTCGATTTTGTCAACGAGATGCTCGAAGTCTTTGATGACATCGCGCGTTCCGAGACCTATTCCGGTCTCGTTCTTGAAATCGAATTCGAAAACGTCAGCGCCCGCGCCGCCCGTCATAATATCCAAGCCGCGGCCCCCGACAAGGATATCGCCGCCATCGCCGCCCGACAGTTTGTCATTACCGCCAAGGCCGATGACGACATCGTCGCCGCTGCCTCCAAAGCAGGCGTCGGCAACACTTGTTCCGGTTAAGGTGTCGCCCAGTCCATTGGACGCTTGCACGACTGTGGTGCCGATCGACCCATAACTTGCCGTGACCGGCGCGGCGCCAGCTGCGGGCGTTGCCGTGATCAAACTCGCGATCACGAAAGTGCCGTCGCTGAAATGGGCATTCTCAATATCGACAATCGTATCCAAACCATCGCGTCCCGCGATGTGGTCTGTTGCCATGACGCTGCCGTCGGCCGCGAGGTTGAAGACATAGTCGGCGCTGGCGCCCGCAAACTCCACGGTGTCGATGCCGCTACCGCCATCCAGACGATCGTTACCAACGCCGCCTCTGAGATCATCGCTGCCGGCGCCACCAAACAGCGCATTGGCGGCGGCGTTGCCGATAATGGTGTCGTTGCCGGAACCGCCGACGGCGTTCTCAATGACCGCGCCGCGCGCGATTGCAACGTTCGCGATCAGACCGCCGACGTTAGAGAAAGCTTCAAAATGGAGGTCGATTTTTTCGTTTTGACTGTAGCCGGAAAAATCGAGGGTGTCGTTGCCGCCGCCGTCCCAAATTGCAAACACGACTTGCTGGCTGGCGGCGGTCACATGGTACTGGGCACGATCGGCGTTGCTGTTGAAGCCGTATACGGTGTCGCCAGCGCGCGTCGCATAGTTGGCGCCGTAAAGCTTCTGGATCGCGGCAATGTCGTGGAGGAGCGGGGTCGAAGCATAGTTCCAATTGTGTAATGCGCCGGTTTCCTCGGCATCGAAATAACTCATCACCGTATACTGCCGGCTGTCTTGTAGATAACCGGCGTCCAATGCGTAGGTCGGGCTGCCGCCATTGTAAGCGCCTGGATGATCGAGGCCGAGTGCGTGGCCGACCTCGTGGATCAAGGCCATGAATTCGTAGCTGCCGTTCGACGTATCGGCGAAGTTGCCCCCAGATGTATTCAGATAGACGTTGCCGTCTATGCTGGATGCTGCCCGGTCGCCTGGAAAGTAAGTCCAGCCGTAGCCACCGCTGGCGGTATCGCCTGCGAACAAAATCGTTGCGTTATTTGTATAGGCGGCGTTGCCCGTGTCGCCTGTTCCAACGCGCTGAAATTTGATGTTGGCAACATCCGACCACAGCGCCATCGCCGCGTCGCCGGCATCGATCAGGGCCGCTGAAAAGCGCGCAAATCCCGGACTTGTGGGATCACTCGACGTGAAGCCGTAGGTGATGGGAATTGTTGCGGCGTTGGCCCAGCCAAATGTAGCGATTTGGGTGGCTGCCTGATCGTAGGTGAAGGATGGTTTGATCATGGCCCCACGTCTCCAGCCCGAGTGCCGGCCAAGGCGCTTGCCCAATTATTGTAACAGCTCCGCCCACACGCGGGTCCGCGATCAACCATCGTCGTCAAGGCTCCACCAAGCTCCAGGGGAGACTTTAGTGAGAGGTCTTCAAGAATTTGTTAGGAGGTCCGTTCAAATCCAAAGCAATTGGATTAACGAAAGGTAAATGCCGAGCTCCGCAGAACGGCCAGCGCGCGGTTACAAAATAAAATCCGACTTGGTGAGATTAACGAGTCCCGCGAGCTGGACTTGAAAATCTGCAAGACCGTCGCCGTTGATGTCGCCGGCGACAACGGTCATATCGTTGGCGGTGCCGACGGCGTCGATTTTCGTGAACCGAAGTTCGCCGGCAACATTACTAAACGCCGCCTTACCGACGAATACAAAGGCATTGTTCTTTATCGTGTTCGCGTTAGCGTCGATGTCGAACAGATCGATCTTGTCCTCGCCATGAACGAAGTCCGTGATGACGTCGCGAGTCGCGATAGATTTAATGCTATCCCTGACCTTGTTGAAATCGAACACGTCGGCACCAAGACCACCCGTCAACGTATCTTTGCCCCAGCCACCCGTCAGTGAGTCGGCGCCGCCGCCGCCATTCAATGTATCGGCTAGAGCGCCGCCAACAAAAATATTTTCGGCGGCGTCTCCAACGACGTTTTCCGGATCAACGTTGCCGACGGCAATGGCAAAGGATCTGTCGAATGACAATCCGCCCGAATCCGTGACCCGCACCGTAACGTTATGAATCGCCGCCTGCTCGAAATCGAGCAACAGGCCATTGGCGACGGTCAGTTGATGACCTGAAATCGCAAACCGGCCGCCGGCGTCGTCGAGCAGCACGTAGGTTTGCGTATCGCCCGAATCAAGGGCGATCGCCGAAAGCGTTCCGACAAGACTGCCGTTGCTGGCATTCTCCGAGGCAGTGGCGGTATCTAGCGACATCGCGACCGGCGGCGCGTTGCCATTGGTAACTCCGATCGAGAACGTCTTTTGAACGAACGAACCGTCTGCGCTTGTCGCCATGACGACGATGTCGTGGCTCGTCGCCATGGCAGAATTGAGCAGAGCGCCGTTGGCAACCGTTACGGCGCCGGTTGTGGCATCAATCTGAAAACGTCCGCCCGCATCATTGGCAAGGCTGTACGTAACGCCGTCTCCGCTACCATCTTGAGCGCTGGCGGTGACGCCCGAGGCTGTGCCGGTGCTGGATCCCCCCTGAACGAAATTGTTGAAGGTTGTGGTGTCTTGATCGGACAACGCCCCGATCAAATTCGCGACATCGAGCTGCGTGAAGCCGCCAAACCTCAAGGTTTCGACTCCCGTCAGCGTATCGTGGCCGTCGTTACCGTCAAATAGAAGCGTATCGGTTACGAGCCATGTCGTGGCGGCCCCGTCGGTTCTCTCAATCGAATATCCACTGCGGAGCCCCGAATATCCGGCCGTATCGTTGCTAGAGCCGCCGATGATGATGTCATCGCCCTCGTCGCCGAAGACTGTGTTCTGGAACGCCGCGCCGTCGAGCGAAAGATCGATCGTATCGTTGCCGGCAACGGCGGAAAAACTATTCGGATCGTCGCCATGTATGAGCGTATTGCCGGTGCCGTTGACGGTGATGTGGTCATCGCCACCACCGCCTGTCACCAGCTCAACTCCGAAAGTGCCGCTGTTGCCACCGGTAAAAATAGTGTCGTTGCCATTGCCACCGTTGAGGCGGTCGTAGCCAACCCCGCCGTTAAGGGTGTCCTCCCCGGCATCGCCCGATAAGAATGCACCAAATGCACTCGCGGTCAGGGTATCATTACCGGCGCCGCCATAGAGCACGTTGGCTGAGAGCCCACCTGCATCGTTTGACGCGGTTAGCTTGTCAGCGCCGCTCCCGGCGTGATAGGAAATTTTTTCGACATTGATGATCGTGCTGCCGTCCGAAAGCGATACTGTGACAAGGGAATTCGCGAAGCTCGCGGTTTCGCCGGACACAAGACCGCTACGATTTATATCCGCCGTATCGACTCCTGTGCCGCCGTTGATGGCGTCGGTATCGATCGAGACGATATGGTCAGCGCCACCGCCTGCATTAATGACATCGATACCCGATCCCGCGTCAATGACATCCGCGCCCGCCGCGCCATCGATCGCATCATCGCCATCGCCGCCATCCAGCACGTCGTCGCTTACGTTGCCGTTAAGCGTATCGTTGCCGGTCCCGCCATAGAGCATCGCAGCGTTGCTGCCAGCGACAAGAAGATCGTTGCCGCCGCCGCCGTAGAGAATGTTTTCAATCGCGCCGAATGGGTCGTGTATTTGATTGGAGGCGGTCAGCGTGTCATTGCCGCTGCCTGAGAAAAACGCGATCGACTCGACGTTGACGATTTGAGTGCCGTCGAGAAGCGTAACCTGGTTGAGAAAATTACTGAAGTCAGCCGTGATATTTCCAAGCAAACCGGAGCGATCGATCGTGGCCTGGTCGATATTGGCGCCGCCGTCAATGATGTCCGCACCCTGGCCATCGGACGATGTGATGATATCGTTGCCTGCACCTCCAAAAATCGTATCTAGGCCATTGCCCCCATCGAGCGTGTCGGCGCCGGCACCGCCGTTGATCGTATCAGCGCCATTGCCGCCATCGATCACATCGTCGCCGCCGCCGCCATTGATCGTATCGCTGCCGGCAAAGCCATTGAGGACATCGGCTTGGGCGCCGCCGTTCAGGGTATCGGCGGTGGCAAAAATGAAGGGTTCGAAATCAAACGAGAGAATATGATTGTAAAGCTCGACCAGAGAGAACGTCGCTGGCACAGATGTATAGCTCTCGAGTACCGTCCTGTTGAGGTCTGCATCGAGGTGAGCAATGGACGTGATGACGCCAGCCGATGGAACGTGGGTCAGCGGATCAAGGACAAAGTTCGAACCCACGATGCGCGTGGACGTGCCGTCGCTATTGGTCGAGACGATTGTGTCGATGCCGGCGGCCGTCGAAAAGCTTATCGCTTGCCAGCCCGCAACTGCGCCAAGCCCAATAAAGCCAAACACGGGCAAAACGTCGGTGCGGGTATAAACAGTCATCGGGCCTCCTCTCCAGCCACACGCAATATGTGTGCCGCCCGCGCCTGCGCGACAGGTCCCTATGACTTTAAGGATATGCCAAACAGCGGTCTGAATTCTCGCGGGCAAAGGACCATCGGACCTTGGTCGCAAGTGGACCGCAATTTGCGTCGAGCCGGCGATACTGGCCCCGGCCAGCAAGAAGGGAGTTACAAAATAAAATCGGACTTGGTGAGATTAACGAGTCCCGTCAGCTCAATCTGGAAATCTGCGGCTCCGTCGCCGTTGACGTCGGCCGCGATGAGCGTCTTGTAGCTCAAGGTTCCCGCAACATCGACCTTAGTGAATTTTAACTCGCCAGCGACGTGGTGGAAAGCCGCTCGACCGATAAAAGAAAACGCATTGTTCTTCAGCGTATTCGCGTTGGCGTCGACATCAAAGAGATCGATCTTGTCCTCGCCATGCGTGAAGTCGGTGATCACGTCGCGCTTGGCGGCTGTGACTAAACTGTCCTTGATCTTGTTGAAGTCGAAGACGTCGGCGCCGAGCCCGCCGGTCAACGTGTCCTTACCCCAGTTGCCATTTAGCGTGTCATTGCCGTCTCCGCCGGAGAGAACGTTTGCGGTGGCGTTGCCGGTCAGAATATTATCCAGCTCATTTCCGGTACCGTTGATTGTGGCAGGCCCTCCAAGAAGAAGGTTCTCGACATTCTCGCCAAGCACGTATTACACGGCGCTGACGACGAGATCGCTTCCACCGGCGGGACCCGCCGAGAATTCGATCACCAAATCGCCAATTTGCTCGACGATGTAGACGTCATCGCCGCCTCCGCCATACATGAAATCATCACCCTCGCCACCATAGATCCTGTTGGCAAAATCGTTTCCGGTTAGGATGTTCGATTGCCCATTGCCGATTGCAAATACTGCGGACGCGGTATTCTGAAGGACGAGATTCTCTACGTTCGCGCCCAATGTATATTCGGCGGCGGTCGAATGGACGGTGTCGATGCCGCCTATCGATTGATCGGCTATGTTTTCGATTATGACATCTGAACGATCATCGACATAGTATGTATCGTTGCCAGCGCCGCCCTCCATGCGATCCGCGCCTGCCAAGCCATCAAGAATATTGGCGCCGTCGTTGCCGACCAGATTGTTCGCCGCCGCGTTGCCGGTCGCCGTCAGATCGGAAACGCCAACGAGGGTGATGTTTTCGAGACTCAAGGCGTCATTCAATGCGTAAGAAAAAGCAACGCGAACACCGTCGCTGCCCTGGCCGGCAATTTCCGTGATGATGTCATTGAGATCGTCGAGCACGTAAGTGTCGTCACCCGCTCCACCCGCCAGCGTATCGATATCCGCCCCGCCAATCAGAGTATCGTTGCCGCCGCCGCCGTAAAGGAAGTCCACACCCTCGCCGCCATAGAGAGCGTTATTGCTACTGTTGCCTGTCAGCTTATTGGCGTTCGCGTCGCCCGTGGCATCGATATTGGCGATGCCGTCGAGCCGCAGATTTTCGAGGCCAGAAAAATTGGCCAACGACCGCGAGATCGTCGATGCGACCGTGTCATTACCGGATACGTCGTCGATTGTGGGTGCGTCGGCGCCAATGACGTAAGTGTCGTCGCCGTTGCCGCCAAAGAGAGCATCGACGCCGCCGTTGGTGATCAGCGTGTCGTTGCCGTCGTTGCCTTCCAATTTGTTGCGCTGCGAATTGCCCGCAAGTACGTTGTCGAAGGCATCGCCTACGGCGCCGATTTCAAAAGGCCCCTTCAAAGTAACATTTTCAAAATTCGGAAAATTCGCGAGGTCGATAGCAAAATCCGCTTCGAGCGTGTCGTTACCTTGATCGGCAAGTTCGATCACGATGTCGATCGGTGAAATTTTGTAGGTGTCGTTGCCGAGGCCGCCGATCAGGGTATCGAGGCCGCCAGCGCTATCGAAAATATTGTCGCCCGCGTTGCCAGTAATAATGTTGTTTCCGGAATTGCCTCTGCCATTGATCGACAGACTGCCCGTCAGTACGAGATTTTCGAGCCCGGTCGCGAGAACGTAATTGCCATAAGCTTCTTCAACCGTATCGGTACCCTCGCCCAAGAATTCGATGATGGCATCAGCCGATTCACTGAGAATGTAGGTATCGTCGCCGAGGCCGCCGAACATAAGGTCGCCGCCGGCACCGCCATCGAGCCTGTCATTGCCGAGGCCGCCGGATAGAACGTCAATCCCATTATTGCCAAGGAGGATATTATCCGCATCGTTGCCTACCATCGAGTCATTACCGCCACCGCCAGTGCCATTTTCGATGGTCGCGCCAAAGGCGATGCCGATGTTGTTCGTGAGATCCGACGAGGACGAATACGATCCCGGCGCCAGATTGATGATCTGATTATCGTTATAGCCGGACAAATCGAGCGTATCGACGCCGCCTGCATCCCAGATGGTAAAAATCTTAGGAAGCTGTTGCAGTTCCGAAAGCACGGTGTGAGCCGGAGCGGTCAAGTGAAACACGGCGCGGTCGGCGTTGCTGTTGAAGCCGTAGACCGTGTTGCCTGTGCGGGTGGTCATGTCGGCGCCGTAGATGCTTTGAATGGCAGCGACGTCGTCGACCATTGGCGTCGAAGGATCGAGAAGAAACGTCGTCGGCAGCCCAGCCGGCCATGACAAAGATTGCGCAACGCCAAGAGGAACTTGATGAACGAAATTCGTGCCGCTGGCATCTGCGTTGGCGCCGAAGTAGGACATGACCGTGTAGCGCTGCGTATCCTGGGCGTAGACCGCGTTTGCGGCGTATGTCGGCGCGCCGCCGTTATAGGGTCCTGGATGGCTGAGACCCAGGGCGTGACCGATCTCGTGGAGATACGTCGAGAAGCCATACTGCCCCGGCGCGAAAGCAACGCTTGGCAATTGCACCCCAACGCCTTTCTCGTCAATCCAGATGTCGGCCCCAAACAGGATGCCGCGCCCACCTGGAACATCGAAACCCAAAGGTTTCGTTAGTCCTGAAAACCCGGTCGGGGTCGTTGGGTTGATATGATAGACCGAGATGTCGGTCGAGCCTGTGCCCGCCACCAGATCAATCGCCGCCAAATCATCCCAGAGACGAAATGCGAGTTCGACATCCGCTGCCAGCGTAACGTCCGCCGCCACGAAGCTTGCGGCGTTGGGATCGCCAGCCGGCGGCGCGGCCGGCACCGAATACGTAACGGTCTGACCAAGCCAGCCAAAATTGCCGTCGAGCTGCCCGATAATCTGATCGACCGTGTAAATTGGCTTGACCACGCCGCGCCCCCCAGCGATTCCACCCCGAACCGGCAGCATAATGACAAATGAGGCTGGGCAAAGTGGTCAATTGGCCTCGAAATGCGCCGCTTGGGGAAAAACATCTGTGCGACCCTCAGGCGAATGGCCAATCGAGGACTTGAAGCGGGCAAATCGGACACCAAGTGGGGCAAGTAGAAAGCACCGTATCGCAAAACTCGCAACGTGCACGAGCCCGAAATTGCCCACCAACCCCCGGTAAATAACCGAGGTGAGAGGGTTGTTGGCAACGCCGCATTGCCGCCCGCCAGCCCCTCCGCTAGACACTTCACTTATGAAAAGGCCCAACCCAAAAGTCCCCGCCCGCACTCGCTCCGATCTGATGAAAACCATCCACGTCCGGGGTGCGCGCGAGCACAACCTCAAGAACGTCGATCTCGAAATCCCGCGCGACGCCCTGGTGGTGTTCACGGGGCTGTCGGGCTCGGGCAAATCTTCGCTCGCCTTCGACACCATCTATGCCGAGGGCCAGCGCCGCTACGTCGAGAGCTTGAGCGCCTATGCCCGCCAGTTCCTCGAGATGATGCAAAAACCGGATGTCGATCACATCGACGGCTTGTCTCCAGCGATCTCGATCGAACAAAAGACCACCAGCAAGAACCCGCGCTCGACGGTTGGCACGGTCACCGAGATTTACGACTATCTGCGGCTGCTGTTCGCCCGCGTCGGCGTGCCGTATTCGCCAGCGACCGGTCTTCCAATCGAGAGCCAGACGGTTTCGCAAATGGTCGACCGGGTGCTTGCGCTTCCCGACGGCACCCGGCTGTTGTTGCTGGCTCCGGTGGCGCGCGGCCGCAAGGGCGAGTACCGCAAGGAAATCGCCGAGTGGCAGAAGAAAGGCTATCAGCGCGTCAAGGTCAACGGCGAAGTCTACGACATCGGCGACGCGCCCAAGCTCGATAAGAAATTCAAGCACGACATCGATGTCGTCGTCGACCGCATCGTCGTCAAGAAGGATCTCGGCACCCGCCTTGCCGACAGTTTCGAGCAAGCCCTCAAACTCGCCGACGGCTTGGCGATTGCGGAGTTCGTCGATAAGCCGCTCTCGAAAACCGACACCGAGGGCGCCAACAAATCCAAAAACGAGACCCATGAACGGATCACGTTCTCGGCGCGCTTTGCGTGTCCAGTTTCCGGCTTCACGATCGACGAGATCGAACCGCGGTTGTTTTCGTTTAACGCGCCCGCCGGCGCCTGTCCGTCGTGCGATGGCCTCGGCATCGAACTCAGGTTCGAGCCCGACCTCGTCGTACCTCAACCGGAACTCTCACTCGCCGGCGGCGCCATCTATCCATGGGCCAAAACCGGCGCCACCTCGCCCTATTACGAGCAAACGCTGGAGAGCCTCGCCAAGCATTACAAGGTCTCGCTCAAAACGCCGTGGGAGCAGCTGCCCAAACACGTCCAGCTCGCCATCCTGTTCGGCTCGGCCGACGAAGACATCGTCTTCACGTACTGGGACGGCGCGCGCCACTACTCGACGACGAAGACCTTCGAAGGCGTCATCGGCAACATCCAGCGGCGTTGGAAAGAAACCGACAGCGATTGGGTGCGCGAGGAACTGTCGCGTTATCAAGCGGCGCACCCGTGCGAAGCCTGCGGCGGCTATCGCCTGAAACCCCAAGCTTTGTCCGTCAAGGTCGGCGGGAAACACATCGGGGAGGTTGGCGATCTGTCGATCAAGGCGGCGAACATCTGGTTTGCGGAGCTGCCAAAGACTTTCACCAAGCAACAAGGCGAAATCGCCACCCGCATCCTGAAGGAAATCCGCGACCGCTTGAAATTCTTGAACGACGTCGGCCTTGAATATCTGACGCTGTCGCGCGGCTCGGGCACCTTGAGCGGCGGCGAAAGCCAGCGCATTCGGCTAGCGTCGCAAATTGGCTCCGGCCTGACCGGCGTCTTGTACGTTTTGGATGAACCCTCGATCGGGTTGCATCAGCGCGATAACGCGCGTCTCTTAGAAACGCTCCGCCATCTCCGCGACATCGGCAATACCGTCATCGTCGTCGAGCACGACGAGGACGCGATTCTGTCCGCCGATTACGTCGTCGACATCGGCCCAGGCGCAGGGATTCACGGCGGCACCATCATCGCCCAAGGCTCACCCCAGGACATCATCAATACGCCCGCCAGTTTGACCGGCGATTATCTGTCCGGCCGCCGTCAAGTCTCAGTGCCCCGCAAGCGCCGCTTGCCCGAAAAAGGTAAGGCGCTGACCGTCATCGGCGCGCGTTCGAACAATTTGCAAAACGTCACGGCCTCTATTCCGGTCGGGCTGTTCACTTGCATTACCGGCGTCTCGGGCGGCGGCAAGTCCTCGCTGCTCATCGACACGCTGTACAAAGCCGTGGCGCGCAAATTGAACAACGCCAAGGAGCATCCCGGCGAGCACGATCGCATCGAAGGCATTGAGAACTTCGACAAGGTCATCGACATCGACCAGTCGCCGATCGGCCGGACGCCGCGTTCCAACCCCGCCACCTACACCGGGGCCTTTACGCCGATGCGCGAGTGGTATGCGGGCTTGCCGGAATCTAAAACGCGCGGCTACGAGCCCGGCCGCTTTTCCTTCAACGTCAAAGGCGGCCGGTGCGAAAAATGCCAGGGCGACGGCGTCCTCAAGATCGAAATGCACTTCCTGCCCGACGTCTACGTCACCTGCGAGGACTGCAAGGGCAAGCGCTACAATCGCGAAACCCTGCAGGTCACCTTCAAGGACAAGTCGATCTCGGACGTGCTCGACATGACGGTTGAAGAAGGCGCGGATTTTTTCAAAGCCGTGCCGTCGATCCGCGACAAGCTCGAGACCTTGGCGCGCGTTGGCCTTGGCTACATCCACATCGGCCAGCAGGCGACGACGCTGTCGGGCGGCGAAGCCCAGCGCATCAAATTGTCGAAGGAGCTTTCACGCCGAGCGACGGGCCGCACGTTGTACATTCTCGATGAGCCGACGACGGGCTTGCATTTCCACGACGTCGCGAAGTTGCTTGAGGTGCTGCATGAACTGGTGGACGCCGGCAACACCGTCGTGGTCATCGAGCATAATCTCGAAGTCATCAAGACCGCCGACTGGATCATTGATCTTGGCCCCGAAGGCGGCGACGCCGGCGGCCGGATCGTCGCCGAAGGCACACCGGAAGATGTGGCGAAGGTCAAGGAGAGTTATACGGGGCGGTATTTGAAGGAGCTACTCGCGAGACGCGGCGGAGCCGCGCAAAAGGAAAGCGGCGGAGCCGCGCAAGGCAACCGGCCGGCACCTGCCGCTGGCGCACAGTCAAAGCCCGCCACCAGACCCGCAAAGTCTGGCGGCAAAAAGCAGGCGGCGGAGTAAGGTAGATTCCCCTCTCCCCGTCGTGGCGAAATATGCGGCTTGAATAAGATCGCGAGTGATTTGGGAAACCCCCGCGATTCAGTCACAGTCGGAAAGACTCTCGCGCGGACGATAAATCGCCGCCTTAACGAACGCGTCAATGCAAAAAGCCGGTCAGATGCAGCCCGATAATCACGATGATGGGAACGCCCGCCAACCACAAAATAATATCGCGCATGATGCTATTTCCTGTCCTGAAGCTACGCTGGACAATAAACCGCCCAACCGCGCTTTTGTTCCGCGGTCCAGCATCTTTGGCTTTCGCAATTTATCATCAGGTCAGCGCCAATAGCGGAACCCGGATCGATATCGTTCGTTGTGAGGGATGACGCGACTGTCCGCGCTGAATCAAATTCGGAGTTTCCAATGACCATCAAGGCCATCGCCCTCGTGGCGTCTTTAAGTTCGCTTTTGCTTACCGGCACCGTCCTTGCCGAGGAAGGCAACAAGCAGGCCCCTGCCCCTCAGGGTACGACCGCACCTGAATCTAATGCAAAAGCACAGAATCCGCCGGCCACCAAGCCCACAGCCACGACCGAAGAAGAGGTCAAAACTCAGTCGCCGGGCAAGAGCGAAGAGACAGAGCAGTCTAAAAAATCCAAGACCGGTGACGGTTCCGGCGTGTCCACGAATCGCGCGGCGACCAATCCGGAAGTTCCAGCACCGAACAACACCTCCAAGCCCGACTAATATCTCCGCGTCAGTGCTTCAGTTGGGTCGTTCGACGAACGGCCCGACTGCTTGCCTTGATGCTTGGGCATTCATTGCGTCTCTGCTCGATGAGGCTAGTCCGTCGTAACGCCGTCGAATCGCGAAAGATCCGGCGGTGGTAGCTCGCGCCCCATTTCATATTCGAGTTCCTGCGCGGTCCGTGCCCCAAATCCCCTCGGACCGATGGCCTCGATGACTGCGCGCTCGATGGCAACGCGGTCGGGCCATTGACTCGGGTGCAACAAATGTCCGCAGCAAAAGTATTCAGGCCGCTCGCTACGAATCACGCCACAATCGCGCGGCCTGCCGCCGGACAACGTGGGGCAGTGTCCTTCAAAGAACGCCCATCTGTAAGCGAAGCCGGCATCCGGCGAGTTGCGCCCTTGCGCCGAGAAATACTTGTAGCCCGCAACGTCTGGACCAAACACGGCAAGTTCATTCCCAGTGTTGTCGAGGTAAGCGAGAAAGACGCAGGCATGGCCCGAGTGCGTGCGATTGAAGTTGATGAAGCCGCCGGGCTTCAGGCTCGAAAACGGCACCTGCCGGCCGATGCCGAAGCGCTCGAGCGCGTGCGCAGTGCCGTTTGAATTCAGGTCGTCATACATAAAAATGTGAGGCCTGATGTCACGTTTGGAGCCGCCGTTCCAGGACTGCATCGGTAACTTATCGAACGGCGTACGGTCGCCGGTCGCGGCGTAATAAAAATTGAGCGCATCGACGATGATCTCAGTTACCGCCGCCACGCACATGGTCTTGGGCGGATGATTGGCCTTGATGCAGCAATCTGGTCCGTATTTAAGATGGTGAGTGAAGTAGCTGTTGATATCATAGCCTTGGCTTCGCCAGTCGGAAGCAATGCGGGTGACGGATGCTAGGATTTCCGCGTTGAAGGTACCGTCGTTCGTGGCCTCCCTGCTCCAACCCGGCTCTGTGGCATCGCTGACAACACGAACGGCACCGGGCGCCGTACTCTGCCCTGCCGCCAAAGCAGCTGTGTATGCAAATCCCTGACCTGCATGCTTCAAGGACGACGGTACAGTAGCGCCATACCCCGACGCTGCGGCCACCGCAGTGGCATTAAACACGCCCCATCCCAAAGCTTCGTCGAGCTTGGGCGTGTAGATCCCGTCGCTGCGGCCCTGTGCAAGGGACCGCTGCATGGCATGCAGCAATTCGGCCGTTGCAGGGCCGAAACCCCCGTCGGTAACCGCACCTAATTTCGCCTGCAGAAGTTTGACGGCGGCGCCGCTTGATCCAAATCGCAGACGGCGCAAAGCACTCTGCGCCACGGGGTCGTGCGTTTGAGACGACTGGCGTAATTGCGATGCCAAAAGCGCTTCGCGTCCGGTCAAAAGCATATAAACGAAGGCCGCGCCGGGTTCGCCATTGCCGTCCGTTAAACCCGCCGACCTGCGAAATTGCGACCACGGCCCTGCATGTTGTCCCGATGTGGTGGCCTTGCCGATAACAACCTGACAACCCAAAGATGAAAACCACGACGGATTGTCAGAGAAGGCCGGATGAATGTTATCGCCTGGTTGGCAATTGTCGACGACGTCGGTGTTTTCATAAATCAGATTGTCTGACGAACGCCGGACGATGACCGATCGTTTGCTGCCGTCGGGCTTACGCAACAGGAAGCATCCTGGCCGGCCGTTGTGCTCGCCGCAGATGTAGCGATAAAATCCTGCTGGCAGCATGTTGCCTGCATCACGGCTCGTCAGCCATTGCGTGACGGCGTCGGCGTTGGGTACCGTCGATCCCGGGTAGACGGCAATTTTGCCTGTCGTGCGCGACCACACGCCCATGACGCAGCGCGCATCGAAGTGGTTTGGCCGGCGATCCTGCAAGATAACTTCATCCCGCCACGCGCCGTCGCCACTCGAATCACCACTGACGATCGCCGCCCCGCGCAACCCGAAAAGCACCGGCCGATTGCCCGTTTCCGCGGCCGGGAAATCATTTGCAACGCTCAGAAACTCGAGGTCGGCCGCCGACAACGCAAAGTTCACGCCCGCCGGCAGCGCGGATTGTAAGTGTGCGTAATCGCACGAGGCTTCGTCCGCCGGCCATTTGACTTGAGCCGCTAGTCGCGCACGCGCGGCAGCGAATTCGGGCGATTGCGCCCTGACTCTTGCCCACACCTCCTCTTCCGTCTGATCGACCCAATGATCTTCGTCGGAGATGCCACTGGCGTATCCAATTGGTCCGCTCCGCAAGCGATCCAGAGACGCTGCAGAATTCAAAGCATGCGCCGGAATTGGCGCCGCCGCGCCTGGAGTGGGAAGCCGTCCTTCTGATTTGAGGCGGGCATAAATCGAGAGAACTTTCGAGACATAATTGGGGTTCTCGTTGGGCGGCGCCCATATGTTTGCGATGAAGCCGAAGAAATCCTCGGGCGTCGCGGTATGTTGCTGCCAGCCGCGGTAACTTGGATGGCGATCAAGACGTGCCCAATAGCCTTGGACGAATTTTTCAAGGGTATCGAACTTGCAATAATAGTCGCCACCGTCATGGGCGTCGTACCATTGCTGGGTCGCGAGATCACGCATGAACGGCCGCCACTTCATGCCGGCGAAGTTCTGATGCCTAACGCCAAGAGGCGAGGTGCCAAAACCCGATTCCAGCGCCCACTGCGCAAAGGCAATACCTTTGAGCTGCGGGAACACGACTGGGGTTTCACTGGCCTGATCGCGCAGCCGGCTCCACAAATCGCCGCGCGGCACGCCATAGCGCGCACTCGCGTTGACAGGCACGCTTGCGACATGGCCGAGAAAAGCTTCCACGACGGCCTGCGCCAGCGCCTGCTTTTTTCCGACGCCCAGTTCCGCATCATCGCGGTTGTGACCGAAAAACGGCTCTATCAATGCCGAGGGCTGCACGTCGTTGGTCAGGCTGGCGACGCCTCGGCCCTCGACGCGCGCATCCTTGAGGCCGCGGTTGGCATGTCCTTGCCGGTCAAATAGCTTGACGAGGCTTGCTTGCAGGGATTTCGCCCAGGGGATCGAGTCATCCGCGCCGTACAGCGTTTCGGTTCCGTGCGCGGAGGGCGCATCGGCGGAGTTAAAATGCAATTCAACCGACGCCAAAGGATTCCAGGCTTTGACCAGGCGGTAGGCTTCGCGCACGCCGATGGCGCCATTTTTCATCCGGTGAAAAATCTCGACCCTAATGCCCTGCGCGCGAGCGACCGCCGCGGCGCGTTCCGCCAGATCGCGGTTCCAATAATATTCGCTTTTGCCTTGCGTCGATTGGGCTGGAAAAGGCGGTGTCACGCCTTCCGCACCCCGATCGCCTTCAGGACTATGGCCGATGACGATCGCCAAGCCATCTGGGTTTGGAGAGCCGTCCGCGACCTGCAAATCGAAGCCGTCCGTGACGATCAAATTCGAAAGGTCGGACAAATCTTTCTTGAGTTCGGACAGGTAGCGGCGGCGCTGGAATATCTCGTAAAGCAAGTTTTCGTCCGGCAGCAATGCGCTTGCGCGCAGCTTGTCTGCAGTCATCACCTTGTCGTTGAGTGCGCGTGAAAGGTTCTCGATCAGGGTTTGCAAATATGCAATGTCGTCGCCGCGAGCGCTGGTATTGGGCATGGCACGCACCACAAAAAAATTGATGGAAAGAATAAAACCGCCGTGCAATGAATTTGATAAGACTAATACAGAGCGCTGGTTTTGTGAAGGACGCGCGCCCTAATCGGCGCAGCAAATCTTTCTGTACGTTCTAAGACATAGGCTTGGCGATCCCGGCTGGATTCGAACCAGCGACCCCCTGCTTAGAAGGCAGGTGCTCTATCCAACTGAGCTACGGGATCAGATACGCCGCTAAACATCCCCAGAAAACGCGCTGACGCGACCCTGACAAACCGGCAACACCCTGCCGGAATAAGGGCCCAAGGCCGGAAACGCAAGTTTTACGGCTGACCCTTTGCGTGAGCATTGATTGTAGCGCAAGGTCCGTGGCACAAAAAGCCGGGACTTGAGGAGAAAGCCGTTCAGCCGCTTCCCTCGATGAAATTCAGGGCCTAAACCGGGGGCCGAAATCGGGGGCCTAAATCGGGGGCCTAAATCGGGGGAGTGACGACGATGGCATCAGCAGGTATCAGCGCAGAACCGAGCGCCGGAATTCTCGACCGCGAGCGCATTATTGCGACGGCGGGCTTCAACCGCTGGCTGGTGCCGCCTGCGGCGCTCGCCATTCATCTGTGCATCGGCATGGCGTACGGCTTCTCGGTGTTCTGGAAGCCCTTGCAGGCTGCACTCGTTGGCGCTGAGGGCAAGGCGCTGCCGGAATGTTCGGCCGGCGCTGTAACCTTCGGCGAAAAGGCCGCCGGTACCCTCAAGGCGTTGACCGCCACGGACTGCAATTGGAGCCAGTTCGATCTCGGCTGGATGTTTACGTTCTTTTTTCTGCTGCTCGGCATCTCAGCCGCGATCTGGGGCGGTTGGCTTGAGCGCGCGGGCCCGCGCAAAGCCGGTGTCGTGTCGGCGTTGTG
This sequence comes from Hyphomicrobium sp., assembly GCA_031365865.1. GTDB lineage: Bacteria > Pseudomonadota > Alphaproteobacteria > Rhizobiales > Hyphomicrobiaceae > Hyphomicrobium_B. The sequence goes on from JANLYX010000052.1 coordinate 37,839, forward strand.
CTGGTGCGGCGGCCTGCTGATTTCCGCTTTCGGCGTCTACATACATCAGCTGTGGTTGCTGTGGCTCGGCGCCGGTGTCATTGGTGGCGTCGGTCTTGGCCTTGGTTATATTTCGCCGGTTTCAACGCTCATTAAATGGTTTCCCGACCGGCGCGGCATGGCGACCGGCATGGCCATCATGGGATTTGGCGGCGGCGCAATGATTGGTTCGCCGTTGGCCGCGCTGCTGATGGACAACTTCAAGACCGCCACCTCGCCCGGTGTCTGGCAAACCTTCTGCGCCATGGCCGCCATCTATTTCGTGTTCATGATGATCGGCGCCTTCAGCTACCGCATTCCGCCCACCGGCTGGAAGCCCGAAGGCTGGACGCCGCCCGCCGCCAATAACGCCATGATCACATCCAGCAACGTCCATCTCGAGAATGCTCACAAGACCCCGCAGTTTTGGCTGTTGTGGATCATCTTGTGCATGAACGTCTCGGCCGGGATCGGCATCATCGGCGCGGCCTCACCGATGTTGCAAGAAACCTTCGGCGGGGCCTTGATCGGCAAGGCTGGCACCGGCTTCCTCGACATCAAGAAGGATGCAGCCCTTGCAACCGCCGCCGCCGCCGTCGGAGCCGGTTTCGTCGGCCTGATCTCGCTGTTCAACATTTTCGGCCGCATCGTCTGGGCGTCGTCGTCCGACGCGCTCGGACGCAAGGCGACCTACTTCATCTTCTTCACGCTCGGGATCGCTCTCTACGTCTTGGCGTCGTTCGCGGCCGATTGGAAATCTCTGGCGATCGTAGTGGCGTGTTTCTGTATCATCGCCTCGATGTACGGGGGCGGTTTCGCGACTATCCCCGCGTATCTCGCCGACATGTTCGGCACGCAGTTTGTCGGCGCTATTCACGGCCGCTTGCTCACCGCGTGGTCGACGGCGGGCATCGTTGGGCCGGTCATCGTCAACTACCTGCACGACACACGGCAAGCCTCAGGAATTCCGCCCGATCAGATCTACGGACCGATCTACTTTATTCTGGCCGGTCTTTTGGGCGTCGGGTTTATCGCTAATCTTCTGGTCCGGCCGGTCGCCGCCAAGTGGGCGATGTCGGAGGCTGATTTGGCGATTGAGCGCGCCAAGCTGCATGAAAAGAATGCCGCCGTCACGACCGGCTCTTTCGGCATCGGCAAGGGCGGGCTTGATGCCAAGGCGGTACCGTTCTGGCTACTCGTCGGCATCCCACTTTGCTGGGGCGTCTGGAAAACCTTCCAGAAAGCGCTGGTGTTGTTCCAGTAGGGCAGTCATCCGCGAAGCCAAGCTGCGCTCAGACGTCGGTGTACTGGTTTTGACCCACTCAGTATTCTATTTCGATTGTTCCGCCAGGGCTCTTAGCGTCTGTACATCCTCGGGGCTTGCAACAGACTTCATCTCTTCGGTAAAGGCTTCAAGTTCCTTCTTGCCGATGTGCGGATTGGATACTTTACCGGGCGTGACGGCGCTGTCCTGCGTACAATTGTCAAAATTAAATTTGCCATTTGGCTTTAGACACTTGGGGTCGATACGCGGCTCCTCCCAACGCGGTCCAAACTCTTCGACGGCTTTATACATCACGTACGCCTTCGCCCGGTCGACACCTGAAGCAAGCATCGCTTCTTGAAAGACTCTGTGGACGTCTTGCCAACTCCGCTTGCGATTTTCACAAAAATAATCGTGGATCACTGAAGCATTTCGATATTTACCCTCGAATGGTCCGCCGATTATGGGCCAGAAAATAGATGGAATAGACGCGCCGTCGACACGAACCCCGCCCGGCACCTTCCAACTGCGCCCATTGCCATCGATGTATTCAAAACTTTCAACGAGCGTCATATACCTACCGTCATCTTCCCACTTTGTAATAATGTTGCCAACGAAGCGCCCGTATGCAAACGCCGAGATAGATGCAGCGGTAACCGCCAATAAACAGGCCATTGTAATTATGAACGTCTTGCCCCGCATGTTACCCCCGCGCCGGCTGATATAATTTGGAATTCTCTCACTTATTTGGCAAAGAACTTAGCTTTTTATCGCTCGGCCAGAAAAACCAATCGGGTACATATTGCCGTTGTTCTGCGCTACCTACGCCTACGACGATCTCGCTATCCTCGTCACCAACCTCCTTGCTGCCAAGCGTAACATCGCAGAAACGACCCTTGGCGCGGTTCCTCACAAAACTATATTTGGTCTTCTTGGATTCCTGATCTGTTGTCCGCTTGTCATCTCCGACCAACCATTCACGGGCGTCATCTGCGACAGCCGCATCAGCCACTGCTGCGATCACGTTCGCGCATGCGTTGGCCCTATTCGCCGGAGATTGTTCGCTAGGACCAATTGCGTCGTATAAATCAATCTCCAATTCCGCCGCCTTTCCTACTGTATCGATTAAATAGAAGTTATTTCCGTTCTTGATCATCATTTCATTGATGAGACCGGGTTTTATCATTGGATTACTCCAGAATTCGTCGCGATATCTTGCCACTGCCATCAACTTCTTGCCTATGTCCTCTATGGCGCGAGAATATGCATTGTCCAAGTCCGCAGAGTCGAAGTTCCCCCCACCCTGGGCTGAAACATGTGGTGAGTGAAAACCTAGGATCGCCGTGGGATGCATGACCCTCGACTTCGTAAATCCACTATTATTAAAGCTGCGACCCGACATGAAAATTATAGCGCACGCCGAAAGGCATTTGGCATTGGGTGTAAGTTTCGTGCTTAGGTTTTTTTCTTGCATGACTTGAGATATCTGTATGGCTTCTTCAAAGTTGCCCCCGTCGCTATTTAACTCTAGGAACAGCGGAATTCCTTTTTGGCCTACATTATCTCCAATTGCTTTGAGCAGTTTTTCGTGGTCTCCAAGTTCGATCAGGCCATCGACAAAAACCGTACCCTCAGTCTCATATTGGTCCTCAGGAGCCGCCTGCCATTTAAATTCAGCTGCGTCTGCGATGGTGTTGATTTTAAGAACTGCCACACACAGCAGCCAAACGAGCGACAACCGCATTAGGAATTCTCCTCGCGCAAATCTAACTACTTGAGCAGCCCTTTTTGAAATCGAAGTTTGAGCTATGCTTGCCCCTCTTGATGAACCCAGAGCTATAAAAAAAACGGAAGTGGTCGGAAAGCATTCTGACTAAGTTTAGAACAGCCCGATAATGGGGACAAGTCGCGTAGGAAACACGTTGCGCCGGCCGCAATGCAGCAGAACAGCAAGGCCACCGCCATCACGCCTTGCTCTTCTCCAGTTACGCTGCCAATCAGCAGCAGCCGCTTTGACCTGAATTGCCGTTGCTGGCGCTATCGAACGGCATCGCCGTGCCGCATCCGTCAAAAATTCCGTAATGACGCGAAAAATCGCCGATGAATTCGAAATGTCGTTCGAAGCGGGTTTCTTTCAGCATCTTCCAAGTATTGCCGCAGACGGGAAAGACCTTGCCGCGCTCGATGGCGTGGTGCTTGTCGAGCACGAAAACATCCTCGGAATGGGCGACGCTGCCTTTGTAGATGACCGCGTGCCCGTAATCCTCGCAGAGCGGCTCGAGGCCCGCGAGTTTGAACAGCCGGTAGGTCGCTGAAAAGAATTTCGCGGCACCGAGCTTCGCGGCCAATGCTTCATCCGTCACGCCGAGCGTGCGATCTGTCACCAGCCGGGGATCGAGAAAGCCGGCAGATTTCGCAAGGGCATGAAAGTCGTTCCAGTAGAGCGCGCCGCCGAGACACTCGCCGAGCAGGACTGGATCGGCGCGTACCTCTGCCGGCAATCGTCGGTCGGCGTAGACGTCGGCAAAGTACATCTCGCCGCCGGGCTTGAGGAGATCGTAAGCGCCTTTGAGCACGGCCAGTTTGTCGGGCGACAGGTTGATGACGCAGTTCGAGACGATGATGTCGAAACTGCCTGGTTCAAGGCCGAGATCGCCAAGTTTCTCGATGTAGCCTTCGATGAAGCGAACGTTCGACGTGGCGTATCCGAACTTCTCGGCGTGCCAATCGATGTGTGCGCGCGCAACCGCCAGCTGTTCGGCCGTCATGTCGACACCGATGACTTCGCCCGTGGGGCCGACAAGCTGAGCAAGCGCGTAGGCGTCACGGCCCGAACCGCTGCCGAGGTCGAGAATTCGGGCGCCTTCGAGCGCCAACGGCGTGACCAGTCCGCAGCCGTAGTATTTAGCAAGGACTTCGTCATGAAGATTGCCGAGTAGCCGTTTGACAAAACCCGGCATGTCTTCCGGCGCGCAGCAGGCTTCCGTCTTCAGGTCGGCCGATGACTGCAAGGTCTTGCCGTAATAGTCTTTGACGACATCGATGTTCATGGGGTCTGTCCCAATGCCGTGTCCGGCACCAGTCCTTTGCCCGCGAAGGCCTTGACAAGCCCTTCGGCGAGAAAGACCGAGGCGACGCAACCTGCGAACGTTGCGACGGTTGCTATGGTAATGGCCTTTTTGTAATCGGCAACGTTGGCGCCGTAGAGTGTCGCCACACCCTTGAAGTTGTCGTTGGCGCCGTTCGCGTAAGCCACAAACAATGTGATGAGAAAAAGCAGAGCGACGACGGTCATGAAGAGTTCCTAGCGTGCTTCCGGTTGACGTTGAATCGCTACATCGTCACTCCAGGGCCGGACTTGATCCGGCCATCCAGCGCCACGCGTTGGAAAGGCACAAAGAAGACCTGGATGGCCGTGTCGAGCACGGCCATGACGTGTGACAACCATTTCCATCTCATTCGGAAGACCTCTAGGCGCTGGCTTGGGACATACGCCGCGACACAAACAATCGTTACCGGCGCTCGGCAAATTTGACCGAGCTCGCACTTCGTCCACTTCCGCGCCTGCCCTCCACTGGCCAGACTTAAGGCTCAGGCTTCGCCTCGACGACGGGTTGGCCGATTTCCTGCCAGGCGTCGGTGCCCTCGGGAAACCACATGACGTTGGCGTAGCCGTACGTCAGCGCGCGTTTGGCGGCGTTCCAGCTCATCCAGCAATTCCTGAGACAAAAGAACACTATCGGCTTGGCTTTATCGCCGCCCGACAGCGCGGCGAGCTGGTGCTTGAAATAATCTTCAATAGGTGCTCCCAAAATGCCGTAACCGACATTGGGCACCCACTTGGCGTTCTCGATCGACTGATGCGTCGGCTCGCGCCAGAACGTGCCCGCCGGCAGATTGTCGGGCTTGGGGGCTTTGGGATAAACGTCGATGAAGACGGCGGCGTTCTTGGTCCAAAGTTCGCTGGCTTTGTCGGGCGACAGCACCGTCGCGCCTTTCAGCGTTGCTGGCACCGGCTTGCGATATTCGTCCATGCGGTAGCCCTCAGGCTCCGCAACCGGTTCCGTCTTGATTGAAGCAGGATCGTCTTTGATGGCGGCAGGCTTGGCGTCTTCGGCGCGAACGCCGGCTGCAGCAAGTCCAGTTACGAGCCCCAACATCAGCAGCAGCGAATGAGAGCGTCGTGCACGCGCGTTGAAGAGCATTTGAGAATTTCCATTGCGACCAGCACATAAGCTACGCGGCTCTTGACTGATTGGTCAAGAACCGCGTATCCGGGAAAACATATCTGGTTAAATTGCCTATCTGCCGGTCACGGCGTTGCCGCTGGCGCGGGTGCTGGAGCTGCCTCCGGAGCCGGTGGCGTCGCCGCCTTGGCATCCGCAGCGCCACCATAGACGGCGCCGTTCTTGCGCGGTTCTTTGATGATCTCCATCGATGTATCGTCATCGACCAGCAGCGGCACGCCATACTCGAACAGAACCTTATCGATATCGCCCTGCCGTTTGGCGATAACTTCGTTGATCTTGCGCTTGAAGGCTTCGTCGCCCTGCCGCACGCCCATGGTGATGCGATAATCGAGGCGCGGATTGCCCTTTTCCTTGAGTAGCGGCACGACGACGAGTTTTTCGCCGCCACGCGTCGCGAAGTATCCCGCCGCCGGACCCCAGCCGACGCCCGCGTCGATCTCGCCCGATCGGATATCCTTGACCATATCTTCGTGTGGGCTTTCAAAACGGCGGTCGACCATCAAGCGGTAATGCTTGGCCTTGGTCATCAAGCCATTCTTGGCGATGTGATCACCCGACGGGGACTTGGCGATTTCGCCGACTTTCTTGTCCTTGAGCTTGGGATCGGCCAAGCTGTCGACACCGTCGAGGCCCGTGCCGGCTTTGTAAAGAAGCACAGACGTTGACCGGTAAAAGTGATTGGTGTTGAGCACCAGATCGTCGCCCTGCCCCCAGCCGATGATGAGATCGCACTTCTTGGCGAACAACGTCATGCGCACGAAGCCCATGGCCTTGGGAAAGTACGTGTATGTCACCGGCAGCTTGAGTTCATCGCCGATAATGTTGGCGATCTTGTTTTCGAAGCCCTCGCCCTTCTCGTTCGAGAACGGCATGTCGGAAGGATCGGTGCAAACGCGCAATTGTGTGGTGTTGACGAGATCCGCTTTCGGCGCGTCGGCAGCGTTGGCAGTGAGACAAAAATTCGACCCGCCGGCCGCTGCAATCGCGAGCGTGGCGAGTATCGACTTAACTTGGATTGCGCGCGGCATCCGCTTCCTTCCTTACATTGATGGCTTGTCTTTTTTAACGTGCGCCTTTTTGAGTTGCGCTTTGGTTTGACGGGCGTTTTCTGCCAGCCACGCGGCCTCGCGCTATCCGCTCTGGCGTTCACGTATACGGATATGTCGCCGCAGTAGCTCATAACGTTGTTGTTATCGCCGCTTGTCCCGCTGGAGTGCGGGAACCTTCACCTCTTTATATAAAAATCAAATTGCAATTGGCACCGGCAATTCCGCGCCTAACGAAGATTTCATGATGGCCAAAAATCAAAACCGGGCCGCGCGGAAACATCCACGACCCGGTTTGTTGCTGTCATTGCATTCGCCGACTTTAGACGATTACGGACCCGTGCAATCGGCGGCGGTCTTCTTGGCCTCCGGCGAAATATCCTCGCGGCCAGCCGGACGGCCCGGCGGCATGCCATCCTTGCCTTCCGAGGCGGCGTTAATGGAACGGGCCTTGATGTAGCTGTAGATATCGTCGAGGTAGCACATGATGTTGCGATCTTCGCCAAAGGCCGGCATCACATACTTGGTGCCGCCACGGTCGGCGACGCGGCCGCCGACGACGGTGCCATAGAACGTTTCGTAATCCATGGTCTTGAGCGATTCAGCCAACGACGGCGCGAACGAGCTGCCGAGAGCATTGGGACCGTGGCAAACGTGGCAGGCGTCGTGATAGCGGCGGAAGCCCTGCCATGTTGCCCAATCGACTTTGTAATCCTTGCTGACGGCGGGCGCGGGATGACCGTCCTTGTCACGATAACGGCCCTCCTTGAAGGCGAGACCGAGTTCCTTGGCCTTAGCTTGGACGGCTGCGTTGTCGGCCGCGCCTTCAGCAGTCGGCGCCTTCTCGGCGGCGGCGGGGGCTGCAGCGGCCGGTGCCGGAGCTGCGGCCTTATCAGCGGCGGCGGCGGGTGCCGGGGCTTTGTCGGCGGCGGCCGGTGCCGGTGCGGCAGCTTTGTCTGCGGCGGGCGCTGCGGCGGCAGGTTTTCCTTCCTTGGGCTCCTCGGCCCAGCAGGCTCCAAGACCCAATGCGGAGCAAGCTACAGCTGCAACCGCCATCTTAATGCTGAACTTGTTCACGCGTTTCCTCTCTTGTTTCCGGACTTAGATCCAGAATTTTATTGGTTGGTTTATATTTGGCGTCGGCATTTCGCTTGGGCGACAGAGTGTTCTCAGCTCTACCCAGATCGAAATCTTCCGGTCAAGTTACAAGCCCGAACGAAGCAACTTTGTCGCCCACCCTCGAACGCGCAGACCAGCCGAAAAGGTCAGAATCGGCTCTCCATAAAAAAGAAGCCGGCGCGGGTTTCCCCGCGCCGGCTGATTTGAGTGATCAAGCGAGCCGGTTATGGCAGCGTGAACACGGTGAGCGAGCCGCCGAGGCGGGTGTAGTTCGAGAGGCCAGCGTAGCCACCAACTGCACCGAGACCATCGGTTGGGTTGGTCAAGCCAGCAGCAAGACCGATACCGGCCCAACCACCAACGCCCGAGAACACGCCAACATACTGCTTACCCTTGTGGGCGTAAGACATAACGTTGCCGATGATGCCCGAAGGCGTCTTGAACTTGAACAGCTCTTTGCCATCCTTAGCATCGACTGCTTTCAGGTAGCCTTCCAGCGTACCGTAGAAAACAACGCCGCCAGCGGTGGTCATAGCGCCCGACCATACCGAGAACTGCTCAGGCTTCGACCATACGATCTTGCCCTTGACGCCGTCCCAAGCGATGAAGTTACCCATGCCGCCATGGCTGTCCGGAGCCGGGAACATGGAGAGCGTGGCGCCAACGTAGGGCTGACCAGCCGTATACGAAACCTTGAAGGGTTCGTAATCCATGCACACGTGGTTTGTCGGGACATAGAAGAGGCCCGTAACCGGCGAGTAAGCAGCCGGCTGCTGGTCTTTCGTACCGAGAGCTGCAGGGCAGATGCCCTTCGAGTTCACGTCTTGACCGTTCTGGAAGGTCGAATACTTCGACACAACCTGCGGACGGCCGTACTGCGGGCTCTTCGGATCCATGACAACTTCAGTCGCCCAGTTGACCTTGGGGTCATACTTCTGTGCGGTGAGAAGTTCGCCGGTCTTACGATCCCAGGTGTAGCCGAAGCCGTTACGGTCGAAGTGAGTTGCCGTAGCGCGCTTGGTGCCACCGAAGTCGAGTTCGGCGAGGATCGGTTCGTTGATGCCGTCATAATCCCATTCATCGAACGGGGTCATCTGGTGTGCCCAGGCGGCGACGCCTGTATCAACGTTACGAGCGAACATGGTCATCGACCACTTTTGGTCGATCTGCTTGCCATCAGGTCCTGCACGCTGTGCAGGGTTCCAGGTCGATGGGTTGCCCGTGCCGTAGTAGAACAGGTTCAAAGCGGGATCGTAGGCCATGTAGCCCCAGGTCGAACCGCCACCGATTTTCCACTGATCGCCATTCCAGGTCTTCAAGGACGAATCCTTGCCGACTGGCTTGCCGAGCGACATCGTCTTCTCTCCGTCAACCAGGATGTCTTCATCCGGGCCCATCGAGTAAGCGCGCCATACTTTCTTGCCATCGGCAAGATTGTAAGCGGTGACGTGGCAACGAACGCCGAATTCAGCGCCCGAAACGCCGATGACGACTTTGTCCTTCATGATGAGCGGAGCGCCTGTGCCCGTTTCACCCTTCTTAGGATCAGCGTCTACGACCTTCCAGAGTTCTTTGCCGGTCTTCGCGTCGAGAGCAACGAGCGAGGTGTCAGCTTGATGAAGGAGGATCTTGCCTTCAGCGTACTGCACGCCACGGTTTACCGTATCGCAGCACATGACGGGGATAACCGACGGGTCTTGCTTCGGGCTGTACTGCCAGATGATCTTGTTTTCATCAGCAAGGTTCAGCGCATAAACGTTGTTCGGGAATGCCGAGTGGAGATACATGGTATCGCCAACAACTAGCGGCGAACCTTCGTGACCGCGCAGAACGCCGGTCGAGAATGTCCAAGCCACTTTCAGCGAACCGACGTTAGCGGTCGTGATCTGGTTCAGTTTTGTGAACCGTGTACCAGCATAGTCACCGGACTGGATAGCCCAGTTATTCGGATCGCTCGACAGCTTGAGCACGTCGTCGTTCGCCCACAGGGGCGACGAGAACGAGACAGTTGCGAGCAAACCGCATGCGATTGCACTTTTGCGCATCGCGCTTCCTCCATTTTTGAGAATCTTGCCACGCTTGCAAGTCGGCACCGAGACAAACGTATCCAGCCTTCGATTCCGGGATCGCGGGAATTTTTTCCCTTCTTTCCCTTCCAGGCTTTCGTATGGGCCGATCACACTGACGTGTGGGACCCAGGAGGCCTCGTTACCGGGCGGCATCTAGGCACTTTTTTTTCTCGTTCGCAACACGATCCGATGCGCACATTCTAAGCATTGAAATTAGGACAACGCTCCTGACCCAAAAATAGCCTGGATTCACGGTGGGATTTTGCGTTGCCGCATAAATGGTGCACTGCACGACAAGTTGCGACGAAAGTCCCAATTTGAGGGTTTGCGATCACGCGTTGCTCTCAAAAACGTGAACTCTAGCCCGTTTGGGGGATAATCTCGGAGGCCGCGACGCCCCGCGAACCTGATATGTTTATGAGCGATGACAAGGATATTTCAGGATTCGTTCCAACTCGACCGAGCGGCCTTTTTGAAGGCACTCGCGAGCCTCGCCGTATTGCCACTTTTGTCAAGATTATCAGCGGCTAATGAAGCATCATCCGGGCTGACCGAAGTGGCTTCTGGGGTGTATGTCCATCAAGGCCGGCACGCACTAGCCGGTGCTGAAAACGGCGGCGACATCGCCAATATCACCTTCATTATAGGTGCTGAGGCCGTCGCGGTCGTGGATACCGGAGGTAGTGCTCGAATAGGTGCTGCCGCCCGCCAGGCACTTAAGGCGATCACGGACAAACCAATCCGTTATGTTATAAACACCCACATGCATCCTGATCATGTTTTCGGAAATGCTGCATTCGCTGACGATAAACCCGACTACATTGCGCATCATAAAATGGCGCGCGGATTGAGCGCGAGAGCCGAGCGCTATCTTGCGGTCAATAAGGCTGCGATCGGAGACGCGGCGTTTGAGGGCACAAAAATCGTTTTGCCGACGCGCGCCATTTCCACGACGACAGAAATCGATCTTGGCGGACGCACGCTCGAACTCAAGCCGCGCGCCACAGCCCACACCGACAACGATCTCACAATCCTCGATAAAACAACTGGCACGCTGATCCTAGGCGATCTGCTCTTCTCGGGCCATGTGCCAACGCTCGACGGTTCAATTCGCGGCTGGCTGAAGCTCATCGCAGAGTTGCTGCAAGAGAAAGCCGAGCGCGTCATACCAGGACACGGGCCAGCGTCGATGGCGTGGCCGGATGCGCTGACGCCTCTCGAGCGCTACCTCCGGACAATCGCCGATGATGTGCGAACCATGATAAAGGGAGGCAAGACCTTGGCCGAAGCGTCGAAGACCGCTGCGCAGTCCGAGAAAAACTCTTGGGCCCTGTTTGACGAATATCACGTCCGCAACGTCACGGCCGCGTTCGCGGAACTGGAATGGGAATGAGGTTGCTACGCCTAAGTTGACACGACACACGACCACACAGGAGACTGACTGAGGATGACAAGATCTCGGAATGTGTCTGCCCTCCTGGCCGGGATATTGGTCGCGACGTGCTTATTGCCCTTGTCCAGCCTCAAAGCCGAAGGCGACAACTGGCTGAGCATCCGCAAAGAGTTCTTTGCTGACCGGCCCATACTCGATCAAGACGCCCGCGTGATCGTCGAGGCGCCCGAAAAAGCTGAAGACTCCGCGGTCGTTCCGGTCTCGATTTATATTTCCAGTAGCGTCGCCGATAAAGTGACTGCAATGCACGTCTTCATCGACAACAACCCGATGCCGCTGGTCGGCCATTTCAAATTCGGCAGCGCCGCCGGTGATGGCGGCCGGACGTTTTCAACGCGCGTGCGTTTTGACACTTTCTCATATATCCGCGCCGTGATCGAAACCTCGGATGGGCGGTTGCTGATGGGAAGCAAGTTTGTGAAGGCGGCAGGCGGATGTTCGGCGCCAGCCTTCAAAGACTTTGCCGACGCCATGGCGCACACTGGCGAAATGCACTTGAAGCGGATGGAGAAGCAGCAATTCGCGTCTCAGAAACGCAGCGCCATCGTGATGCGGGAAGCCCAAGTCATGCTGCGCCACCCCAACTATTCCGGTATGCAGATGAACGAGGCGACCGGCACCTACATTCCGGCGCGCTATGTTCGCGAGCTTGATGTCACGCGCGCCGGTGAGCTGATATTCCACCTCGACGCCGGCATCTCGTTGTCCACCAATCCTCACATCCGCTTTACCTACGGATCGGCGGGCGAGGAAGAACTGGCCGCCACGGCCAAAGATTCCGACGGCGAAGTCTTCAGCGCCAGCGTCCCCGCCGACGGCTCGTGAGTTCTCCTCCCTCCTTGGGAGAGGGCGGGGTGAGTATCGAACAGTTGTCCATCCCCTCACCCAGCGCGGACGAATGGCAAGTAAAGTTACTAAGGCGAGAGTTAAAGCCGCTAAAAACAGCGCAGCTCGCCTTCGACTTGGGCCCGCTTCAGGGTTTTGACCTTGTCCTGGACATGGGCGTAGTGCAGCGCCGCCACCGACTCGCCGCCCTTAAGCTGCACCGACATGACGGTCTCGGCCGCTTCGTAATCCTCAAACGGCATGACGGCTGCGATCTGATCGATCGAGCACGAACATTTTTCGAGCATGTCGCGAGTCTGGCCGTTGACCTGCATGCAGGCGAACACGTAATCGGCGCGCGTCACCGTCGGATAATCATTTGTGGGCAGCTCGACGGCACGTGCCACCGGCGCCATCCAAAGACCTGACGACAACAAAGTGGCTGTCAAAAGCTTGCCAACTTTCATCACTTCACACCTCCTACACCGGCGAGCGTCGTGCGCTCCTGGAATGTTGGCGCTTCTTTTGCCGGATTCTTGATCTCAGTAAGAATTTCGACGATCTCACCCGGCACATTGACACTGACGACAAACGTAAACGCCGACGTCTCGTAGCCCTTCATCTTTGCGGCGTTGGGATCCTTCTCGAAGGGGACGATGCCAATCTTGAAGCCGTCGACCGTCTTACCATTGTAGTCGATCTTGACCGGATCGATTTTAGCGCTGTCCTTGAGCGCCATACTGAAATTGTGCTTGAGATAGGAGAAATCGCCGCCCGCGACCAGTTTGTAGCTCGAGACTGCCTGCTGCATGGCAACGACAAACATCGGGTTGATGGTGATTTCCGTTACCTTCTGCTCTTCGCGCGCCCGCTCGCCGGTGTAGACCTTGAGGGCAATGTTTTTCTTGCCGTCCTTGTCGACGTCCTCGATCTTAAGTTTGATTTCGTCCTTGAAGGCTGCGCCGGTCAATTTTTCATCCGAGACGGTACGGTTGAAGACGTAGGTAATCTCGTCGCCCTTCTGGGTATTCGCGAGATGCTGACGGTCGAAAATGAGCGCGACGGCGTTGGGGCCGTCAGCGGCGTTTGCCACAGCGGGGTTCAACAGCACCGTGGCTGCTATGATCAGCGCGCTGCCCGAGAGTAACTTCAACATGTATGCGATCCTCCAGAAGTCTTGTCGACGCGATCCTTCGGATCGCCGGAATTTTGTGGCCGGGTATTTTGCCGTCCTAAGCGGGCTTGGCCAGAGCCAGAACAGTTTGTGAAACGATCCTGCGGCGCAGGCAGACCCATGCTGATTGTCGATTTTGACGCATCTGGCGCAAGAAGCGTACTTAAATCCTTTTAACGTAGGAATTTACCGAAAGCGCGGGGACCGTCGCCAACATCGGCCTTTCCGGCGATCTTCAAACTGCCGGCGTCGATTTTAAGCATGATGTTATCGCCCCAACAGGCAACGTAGACGTTTTCGCCTTTGCCATCGGCCTCGATGCCCTCGGGATGGTCGCAAGCCTCGATCGTGGCGACCGGCGCCAGCGACGTCGCGTCAAACACCTCGACCGTGCCACTGTATTGCCCGGTCACGAAGCCTTTGCCCTTGGCCACTGCCACGGCGTAGGGCTTATGCCCGGCCTTGACGGTCCCGACGACCTTGCGAGCGGCGATATCGATGACGCTGACGTCATCGCTGGCGACATTGGCAGTATAAGCCCGCGCACCTTCAGCGTCGATGGTGATGCCGAACGGCCGTTCTCCGACCGCCAGTCCGCTCAAGCGTTTGCGGGTGGCAATGTCGATAAACGACACTTCATTGCTGTCTCGGTCGGCCGACAGCAACAGCGCGCCATCGGGGGTCACCGCCAGCCCAGACGGCGATTGCCCAACTGGAATATCCGCGGCGACGGTCAATTTCTCGGCGTCAATGACCGCGATTTTATGTTCATACCAGTCGGCGACGTAGACCTCTCGGCGCGTGGGATGCGCGGCGATACCAAGGGGCCCGCCCGTCAACGCCAACCGGCGCTTGACAGTGCGCGAAGTTGCATCGACCTCAATCAGCTCTTTGCCCTCGGGTGCCGTGATGTAGGCCGTCTTCTTATCCGGCGACAGCGCGATGCCAGCGGGCTTGCCGCCGATCTTGATCTCGGCCACGGATTTCATCGTGTCGAGATCGACAACCGACACGCTGTCAGCGGGTTGATTGGTGATGATAGCCTCGCCTGCCTGCGCGGCTCCAACTTGCAGAGCAATCACTGCGCCAAGGGCTGCGCATTTCGACGATGATCGGGCAACATAGTCGAAAACTCCTCCCCCCTGTCTTGGCGAAGCCAAGCTTCGCTTGGACCTGGGGGAGGCTGGGAGGGGGGATTCCGTGACGATTGAAAATAACCTCAGGCGCAGAACCGCATCCCTCCGGAATTCCCCCCACCCCGACCCTCCCCACAAGGGGGAGGGGGCAGTCGCACCCGGCACTAGCTGCCGCCTTCGAGCTTTTTCTTCAAGTTCGCCAGGCTCGCCGTATAGGCCCCGGTCACACCCTTGACCGCCGCCTCATCGTTCTGATCGGGCGGGGGATCATTCAAACCATAGGAGCGGTAGAACGCTCCTTTCCACTCGACCGTCGACTTCGTCGCATCGCCCTTGACCGAAATGCTGGACGAATAATTGGCAACCGGCAGAACCTTGGGATCGACTTTGGTGATCTCGTAGGAATAGGTTTTACCAGCGTCGTCATATTTATTGAGTTTCTCGTCGATGGTGCCGCCATCCGCCAACGACAGTTTGCGGGTGGCGCCCGGACCGTTGTCGCCGGTGCCTTCGGTTTTCACGAAAACGCCGGTCCAGCCCATATCCTGGAACTTGCCGACGGCTGCCCAGACCTTGTCGGCGGGGGCGTTGATCTCGACGGTTTGCGTGACCTTCTGGCGAGTCGGCCCGTGCGCCGAAGCTGCCACCGGCATTAGGCCAGCGATTACCACCGCCAGCGCCACTCTCTTCAACATGCATTCCTCCGCAGATACCTGGGTCATTGATTTTATTTGTCTGGCTGGCTTTTTCTGGCCAATTCGGGGCCGACCATAGTGAGCGTTTGAAGCCTGCGCAACGCCAACGCTGCCGCGTCGCCTTGACCCGCTAGGGCGATGTTGTCTTGACGGACCTCTCGTGCTTTGGTCTTAACGCGAACAACACATAAGAAACAGACGGCATGGGTGGCTCGATGGCGGCAATGGGTTCGGACGGCAGCGCCGCTTCCGGTCAATATGACGATGTGGCGTGCCCTTTTTGCGGCATCTTGTGCGACGATCTCAAGATTTCGCGTTTAACCACTGGGCTTAAGGTCACCAAAAACGGCTGCGAAAAGGCCATCGCCGGCTTCGAGCGTACGGTTGGCGGCTCTAAACCTCAGATCGCGGGCCGCGAGGCGACGTTAACCGAAGCCATAGCCGCTGCCGCCGCCCTCATCGCCAAATCGCGTCTGCCCATTTACGGCGGTCTTGGCACTGATGTCGAAGGCATGCGCGCCGTAATGTCGATGGCCGACCATACCGGCGGCGTCGTCGATCACGCCTTGAGCGAAGGCCAATACCGCAACTTCCGGGTTTTGCAATCGGGCGGCTGGGTCATGACCACGCTGACGGAAGCGCGCAACCGCGCCGACCTGTTCGTGGTTCTCGGCAGCGATTTGCACAAATTGCATCCGCGCTTTTTCGAGCGCGTCGTCTGCAACGAAAAATCGATGTTCTCGGACGCTCCGCCCAAGCGCACCGTCGTTTTTCTCGGCGAGGGCTTGGATCAATCGGCGGCAGTCGGACCGCGCATCGGCAAAGTCATCTCTCTGCCGTGCAAGGGCGACCGGATTGGCGAGATCCTCACCAGTATGCGCGCGCTCGCCAAAGGCCTGCCGGTGACCGGCGATACCATCGGCGGCTTGAAGCGGGCCGATGTCGAAGCCCTTGTCGAACTGTGCACGAAATCAACCTACGGCGTCATGGTGTGGGCGCCGCCGAGCCTGGCATTCCCGAACGCCGACCTGACGGTGCAGGCCGCTGCCGAATTCATCAAGGACATCAACCTGACCTCGCGCTTCGCCGGTTTGTCTCTCGGCGGCAATGAGGGCGCGGTCTCAGCCGGCGCGGTCTGCGCCTGGCAATCGGGCTATCCGTTGCGCGTTTCCTTCGCCAGCGGCAAACCCGATTACGACACCGAACGTTATGCCATGACGCGGCTGCTGGCGAACAAGGAAAGCGACCTGCTGGTCTGGATCGCTTCTTACACGCCCGATCTATCACCGCCCGACACCGATGTTCCGATGATTGTGCTCGGCACGCCGGGGTTAAAATTGACCCGCACGCCCGCCGTGATGATCCCTATCGGCACGCCGGGGGCCGATCACGCCGGTCTCATTGTTCGCTGCGATAACGTCGTGTCGCTGCCGCTCCGCAATCTCGGCCGCTCTAATCTGCCGCGCGCCGCCGACATCCTCGCCCAAATCGAAGCCGCGTTGTGAGGGTATAGCGATGGTGAAATCAACAAAAACGCGCGGACCGAAAATCTCGTCCTTCTCCTTGGGGAGAAGGTGGTCCGCTCAAGCGAAGCAGCGCTTCGCAATGACGGACCGGATGAGGGGCTGTTCAGACGCCCTCGCTACAATTCTAAGTCCCTCACCTGTCCCTTCGGGACATCCTCTCCCGTACCGGGAGAGGAACACGTTGCACAATCTCAACCGACAGTCGCACGTCTTCTAATCTAACGAGACCCAACTCATGCTCATCAAGTTGACCGGCGGCAAAATCCACGATCCCATGAACGGGGTCGATGGCGAGGTGCGCGATATTTTCGTCGACAACGGCCGCATCGTTGCACCAAAGCCGGGCTCGAAAGTCGATCAGGAATATCCGCTACACGGCCGCGTCGTGATGGCGGGCGGTATCGACCCGCATTCCCACATCGGCGGCGGCAAGGTCACGATCGCGCGCATGCTGATGCCGGAGGATCATCTCGGCCACGAGAAGGCCAGCACCGACCTCAAGCGCTCAGGCGTCGGCCATGCCATCCCCTCGACCATGGAATGCGGCTATCGCTATGCCGAAATGGGCTATACCGCCGCTTTTGAACCCGCCATGCTGCCCGCCAACGCCCGCCAGGCGCACATGGAAATGGCCGACACGCCGATGATCGACAAAGGCGCGTTCGTGATGCTCGGCAGCGACGACTATTTCCTGCGCCAGCTCTCGGGCAAACAAGATTTCAAGGCCATCAAGGACTACATCGCCTGGACCATGCACGCCGCCCAGGCGATTGCCGTCAAGGTCGTCAATCCCGGCGGCATCAGCGCATTCAAATTCAATCAACGCAAACTCGATCTCGATGAAAAGCACGTTCACTACGGCGTCACGCCGCGCGATATTATTTTGAATCTGGCGCGCGGCCTGCAAGAACTCGGCGTCACCCATCCGATTCATATTCACGGCTGCAACCTCGGCGTTCCCGGCGGCGTCGAGACCACGCTCGACACCATCCGCGGCTCGCAAGGCCTGCCGATCCATTTGACCCACATCCAGTTCCACAGCTACGCCACCGAGGGCGATCTGAAATTTTCCTCCGGCGCCGCCCGCGTCGCCGAAGCCGTCAACGCCGCCAAGAACGTTTCCATCGACGTTGGCCAAGTCATGTTCGGGCAGACCTGCACGGCGTCCGGCGACAGCATGCGCCAGTTCGTCAACACCCGATCCGCCGATCCAAAGAAGTGGGTGGTGATGGACATCGAGTGCGATGCCGGTTGCGGCGTAGTGCCGTTCAAGTATCGCGACAAGAGCTTCGTCAACGCCCTGCAGTGGGCGATTGGGCTGGAACTGTTCCTGCTTGTCGAAGACCCGTGGCGGATTTTTCTCACCACAGATCATCCCAACGGCGGACCGTTCTACTGGTACCCGCATATGATCCGGCTGCTGATGGACAAGAATTTCCGCAAGGAGATGATGGCTAAAATCAATCCCGATGCGCTCAAATATTCAACGCTTTCATCCATCGACCGCGAGTACACGATGAACGAGATCGCCATCATGACCCGCGCCGGTCCGGCCAAGAGCTTGGGCCTCAAAGACCGGGGCCATCTGGGCGTTGGCGCCAATGCCGACATCACCGTCTATGACGACAATCCCAACCGCGAGGCCATGTTCGAGAAGCCGGAGCTGGTCTTCAAGAACGGCGAACTCGTTGTCCGCGACGGCCGCATCATCAAAGTCGTCAACGGCGCGACCCACGTCGCACGGCCGAGCTACGACCGCTCCATCGAAAAATCTCTCAAGAGCTACTTCGACGATTATCACACCGTCCGCATGGACAACTTCCGCCTGTCCGATGACGAGATCATCAACCACGGCCAAGGCCACATCATCGTGCAGCCAACGGGGGTACGCACGGTATGAGCCAAGCTCCACAAACCGCCACCCCATCCAAGCCGATGACCGTCAACGGCGTCACCATTGACGACACCTTCGCCGAAGCCTTCGGCATGAGCGGCACCGGCATCATCATCACCGCCGACACTTTGAAGTGGGCGCGCATCGCAGCCGACGTCGCGACCGGCTTTGGCACCTCCGTCATCGGCTGCGGCGCGGAATGCGGCATCGACCGCGAACTGACGCCCGACGAAACCCCCGACGGCCGTCCCGGCGTCCGCGTCCTGATGTTCGGGTTTTCGCCCGACGCGCTCATCCCGCAAGTCAAGAACCGCGTCGGCCAATGCGTCCTGACCAGCCCCGGCTCCGCCTGTTACGCCGGCCTCGACGCTGCGACGAAAATCGGCCTCGGCCAAGGCCCGCGCTTTTTCGGCGACGGCAACCAGACCGCCAAGAAGCTTGGCGACAAGCGCTATTGGCGCGTGCCGGTGATGGACGGCGAATTCGTCATCGAAGAGACAACCGGCATCACGACGGACGCTGTCGGCGGCGGCAACCTGTTGATCATCGGCCGAGACCGCGCCGGACTGCTCGAGACCACAGAAGCCGCCGTCGCGGCCATCGCGAAGGTCAACGATGTCATCACGCCGTTTCCCGGCGGCATCGTGCGCTCGGGTTCAAAAGTCGGCTCCAAATATAAAGGCATGTTCGCCTCCACCAACGATGCCTTCTGCCCGACGCTGCGCGGCGTCACCCAGAGCGAGCTGCAAGCTGGCACCATCGCCGTCCTCGAAATCGTCATCGATGGCCTGACCTCGAAAGCCGTCGCCGTCGCTATGCGCGCCGGTCTCAAGGCCGTGACAACCATCGGCACCGTCAAGGGCGTGACGCGGGTTTCGGCCGGTAATTACGGCGGCAAGCTCGGGCCGCATCATTATCATCTGAAGGATCTCATTTGATGAGCGGGCTCACTCTGAGACTGAAAGCGCCGGCCCATCAGCGGCTCAATATCGCGGCGCTGACCCCCGCGAACCTCGCCAAACTGTCGAGTCACGACATCGCTCATCTCAAAGTCGGCATGGACAAAGAGGCTCTCGCCGTCGGTGACGCTTTCGATATTTCGGGTACACCGGGCGATACGCTCACGATCGAAGGCCAAGGTGCCGCTCTCGATTTCGCGGGCGCGGGGCTCTGTAGCGGCACGCTCATCGTCAACGGCAACGTCGGCGGTTACGCGGCGCGCCGCATGACCGGCGGCAGGCTCGAGATCCATGGGCATGCCGGCAATTATTTAGGCTCGGGCGCAACGGGCGGCATGATCCACGTTTCGGGCAACGCCGGTGATAATCTCGGCGGCATCATCTCGGGCGATCGCTTTGGCATGTCGGGCGGCACGGTTGTCGTCGGCGGCAACATCGGCGCGCGGGCCGGCGACAAGATGCGGCGCGGCACCGTCATCGTCAAAGGCAACACCGGCGTTGGTACCGGCACGCGCATGCTCGGCGGCACCATCTGGGCGGAAGGTCATCTCGGCCCCGATCCGGGCTTCATGATGCGGCGCGGTACTTTGATCGCCCAACGCGTCGAGCGCCTGCTGCCGACCTTCGCCGATTGCGGCGAGCATGACCTCGTCATCCTTCAAATCCTGTCGAAGTATCTGCGCGACACGCTTGGCGGCCTTGCGCCCAAACCATTGGGAAAATTCGCCCACAAGATCGGCGGCGATCTCGCCACCCTCGGCAAGGGCGAGATTTTGTTGCCGGTATGATTAGCTATCCAATGATTTGGCCGAAGTCCGAGATGGGCGGCCATGAGTAGACATGCCTTATGTGCCTTGAATGGACCATCGTCATCTGCGCTCCCCGTGATGCCGCAGTTTGATGGCCGAGGATGCAAGGACTACTGCAAGAACGATTTTCAGTGCATCTACGGGCACGGCGTTCGCGAGTAAACCTCCGAGTGCTGCCCCCATCGCAGAACCCGCGCTCATGGGCAAGACGAGGAATATTAGGACGTCGCGTGAGCGGTAATGCCCGGTCAGGTAATGCTTTGCGACGCCCACCGCGACCACCGGCAAACTGATGAGAAGGCTTAGTGTGCCCGCCGACTTGATATCGGTACCGAAGATAAAGATGAGAATGGGAATGATGAATTCCCCGCCAGCGACGCCAAGGAGACTGCTCACGGCGCCGACAAGAAGCCCCGCGAGTACACCTGAGACAACGCGCAACACCGGTTCTTGAGGAAGGGCCGGCAAGCTCGTATCTGTGTAGATCGCTTCCGCGAAAAGCAATGCCGCCACGACAACTAAGAGCGCTGATATGATCGCCATCAGGCGAGAGGGCTCAACGCGCGAGAGTAGCCCCGCACCGATCCATGCCGAGACGATGCCGCCCGCAGTCATGGAGAGGACCACGTCGGCGTAGGTGGAGACGTTGATGACAGGAAGGAATTGGAGGCGTGTCACCGCTGCGAAAGCGAGCGTGGCGAGGCTGACGAGGAGGTTGAAGCGAACGGCACGGTGTGGGTAGAGGGTGAAGATCGTGATGAGGACGGGTAAGCGGAATTCTGCGCCGCCCAGGCCGATAAGGCCGCCGACGGTACCGACAAGCGCGCCTGCTATGAGGGCGATGACGGGGCGTCGAATTGAGTACGTCTTATCCAAACATGACTACCTCCCCTGGTATGATTTCGAGGCGGGAGATAACATGAAGTAGATAGCCGAGCGAAATGCAAGGACTTGCCTAGCGGAATCGGTAAGAACGCCATAGGCCCCTCTTTGATTTTGGGCCCAAAGCCTGCGCGACCACGTCATGGCGTTGCCATGCTCCAATGCGGTCGATGCCCAAACTTATCTACCGTCTCCGGTTTCAAGCTGCTTTTGCATTTTTCCAAGGCTGTCCTTCGCGCACGATGGCGTTCAAGATGACGATGAGTTTGCGCATGGCGGCAGTGATGACGACTTTAAAGGGTTTGCCGCGTTCCCGCAGGCTCTGGGTGAAGGCCTTGATGATGGGATTGGCTTGCATTGCAACGCGTGCTGCCATGTAAAGGCATCGCCGCACGGCAGCCCGGCCCGCTTCGATGTGGCGGGGCGCGGATAGTTTTCCGCTGTCGCGATTGATGGGTGCCAGCCCCGCCAGCCGTGCCGCTTCGCCCTTTGTGAGCGATCCCAGTTCTGGCATGTTGGCCAGCAATGTCGCGGCCGTCACCGGGCCGGCACCAATAACGCTTCTCATGAGCTTGGCTTTTCTGTCCAAAGGCTCGTGGGTGCGGATCAAGTTCGTGATTTCCGCTTCGAGAGCTTCGAAGGCTTTCCGCAGGCTGGCGATGTGGACCTTGATACTTTTGACAACGCTGGCATGGCGTGCGTGCTCAAGACGGTTCCCCTCTGCAATGAGCATCTGCTGAATCTCATCGCGCCTGGCCTGGAGATCTTTGAGTGCCTGCTCTTCGGGTTTGAGCGGTTTGAACAGCCGCAGTGATGGGGTCTTGAGCCCGTAGTCTGCAATGACGTGGGCATCGATGGCGTCGGTCTTAGCAAGCAGACCAAGATACTTTGCATAGAACCGAACGCGTGAACCGTGCGCCCTGTGGCAGGCCAGGCCGAGCTCAACGCTCGCATCGAGAACATTTTTCTCGTAGCCGCCCGTCGCCTCGACGACCACCAAGAGAGGGCCAAGCTTGTTCTTGGCGTTGCACTTTTGCTGGGCGCGCAGCAGCCGGCGGACGGCCTTGGGTGTGTTGGCAATCGTCGTCTGCTGATCTGCCGGCAACACATGCACAACCAAGCTGGCCTTGGAAACTTCGAACGCAACGATGTGCTTGAAGGCTTCGTGAGTCTCGATCATTGTCATGGGGTTCGTCCGATCAATCCTGGATTGCATACGGCCGTAAAAGGCCTCTCTACCGTTCGGATGGACGCGAACTGGAGCGGCGAGGGTCGCAGATAAGTTGCGACCTTGATGGGTCTATCCCCGCCGAGACCGCTCGCCGCCCGGGATCCCGGTGGCCACCGGGATCCCGGGCTCGATCTTCGGTGATTCCTTAACCCTAAGATCAAGCCATTCCACAGATACAATCCCCGCCCCTGCGGCTTGCGGTAATCTTTGCGAAGCCCGGAAACCGCATGAGCGTTTGTCACGTATCTCAAATCACGGGTTGCATGAAGACGCCAGAAAACCGCCTCGCAAGGGCCGCCCACAGGGAACAAACCGATGTTCGCCATCCTCTTGACCGCCTGCATGATTAACGACCCAAACGTTTGCAGAGACTACAAAATTCAGCTCGACCAGGACATCGATCCTACCAAGTGCGCCAATTACGCGCCGCCTTATTTCGTGCCCTGGACCGAAGAGCACCCCGGCTGGCAGGTCAAGAAATGGCGCTGCGCCGCCGCTAGCACCGAAGGCATTTGAGCCGGTGGCGGTGTCCGACCCTCCGGGTCTGACGCCGCGGCTCCGTTCATTTTCAGTGGCAGAACCGAAGGGTCAGACACCCTTGCGGCGGCGTTGACGTAACGTTTCACCCTCTCAGGCAGTATTTGAATGGGACCTGGAGGATAGAAAATGCTCCGTTATCAACCCTTGCGTATTGCCCATTTCGTAGCTGTCGTGGCAACTTGCGTGACATTCCTGGCGCCTGCACCCTCTCACGCTCAAAGTATGGTCGACAGCCTCGATCTCTCATCCGACGAGTTCACTAAAGCCGACATGAGCCGCGCCGCTATCGAGACGGCATTGGCTGCTCTCAAACCCGGCGAGACTTTGGATCTCTCCGGCAAGCGCCTCAACGGTCTTGATCTCTCCGGCATGGATTTGACGCGCACGCGACTGCAAGCCACGCGTCTCAACAATGCCAACTTCAAAGGCTGCAAGCTTGATGGCGTTGTTCTCGACGCGGCCTGGGCGCTGAAATCCGATTTCAGCGACGCCAGCTTCATCGGCGCCAATCTGTTTCAAACCCAAATGATGGACGGCAAACTCGATCGCGCTAATTTTTCCCATGCCATGGTCGGCGCCGACATGACCCGCGCCAGTCTTCTCAATGCCAATTTCGAAAACGCCATGCTGGCCCCCGACTTGACCAACCAATCGATGGGTCTGATGCGCGGCATCCTGAAATCCGCCAAGCTCGATGGCGCATCGTTCAAAGGCGCCAACCTGACGCGCTCGGCGTTCGAGTATGCGTCGATGAAAGGCGTCGACTTCGAAGACGCCAATTTGTCCGGCGCGGAATTGGGTGGCGCGGACCTAACCGGCGCCAACGTCAAGGGCGCAAACTTCGACAAAGCCGACCTCGATTCAACGAAGCTGATTGGACTTGTAGGCCGCGAGGCCGCTCGTGGTCTCGACACCGCCCTCAACCGCAACAAGGCGCTGATTGACTGAGGGCGTGGCCGCGTATCGTTCAGGCGGCGGGATCCCCGAAATCTCGATCACGAATTTCTGCCGCATGGCGCGCTCGAAATCGGCATAGCCGTTGGCCGGAAGCACGAACGCGCCGACCCCGCCCATGACATGGGCCCGGTACCATTGCTCGAGCGTCGTCGGCCCGGTCGGTTCCTGCTTCGGCGCGGCGACGCTGAAATCGGTGCCGGGCGCACGGTACGCGCCTTCGCCAACCGGCTCGCTCGGATCGCCTTCCAAAATCGGCAAGCCATTGACCGTGACATTCGATTGCACCAGCTCGTCGCGGACGCCGTCGATCGGCTCCTCGGCGTTGCAGTTGTCCGGCCCATCGCCTGAGACATCGACGACGACGCGCGTGGCTTTAGCGGGAATTTGGGTGACGATCTTATCGTTGACGCTGCGCATCATGCGCGTCATGCAGGTGAACTCACCGCTCTGCAGAGGCAGTTTTCGCACCTTGGCGGCGACCGCTTTGGCCTCGGAAGCGTTGGAAATTTTGACCCACGGCAGCACGAATTGCGGCCGGTCGGACCACGTCACCATGCCAAACAGAATGCCGCCGTTGGGGCCACCGGTAATGGCATCGACCACGCCTTGATCTTCAAGCGCCTTCGCGATGCCTTCCATTTGCAATTGATAGCGGTGCTCGTCGACCGAGTTCGAGACATCGACGGAAACCAGCAGCGCTGTGTCGACCATAACATCATCGGCGCGCAGCGGCTGCGAAAAAAACGCAAACCCGGCAGCCAGCGCGAGCAGGCCGGCAATGATGGAGGAAAAATTCTTCAGCCGGGCCGGTGGCTTGACCGGTAAGTTGTTGTTCACCGTACCGCCTTATCGAAGTTTTTAGCGCTTTCGAGCCCGGTCATCGTTTCAAGCCCCTTTGCTCCTGACAACTTTGCACCTTCAAAATTCGTTTCCGACACATCGGCTCCGGTTAGGTCAGCACCCGTTAGGTCGGCATTACTTAGATCGAGCTTCAGCAATTTGGCTCCTCTCAAGTCGGTTCCCACGAACCGCGCGAATGTGAAAATGACATTGCGAACCACGGCGCCTGTCATGTTCGCGCCTGAAAAATCCGCCCCCATCATGAACGAGGATGGCGCCATACCCGCTTCGACGCCCATGTCGAAGGGCCCTATTTGCGCGCCACTCATATCGGCATCGCGAAAAATCGCGCCGTCCATGCGCGCTGCGATGCGGATGGAGCGCAAATTCGCGCCCGTGAAATTCGGGCAATCGGCGCGGTCGAACATCATCGACGAAAACACGCTCGGCCTCAAAATGCTCGCGCCTTCCATGTTCGCGCCCGAAAAATCCGCCCCGATAACGGTTGCCCTGTCGAGGCGTGCGCCGGCGAGGTTGGCGCCGACAAGGCTCGCGGCCGACAGATCGACGCCGTAAAGATTTGTTTTAACCATGATGGCGCGCTTGAAATCGAGGCCGGCGAGATCGAGAAAACTCAAATCCTTGCCCGAATAATCAACCGGCGACGCGGCCTTGGCCTTGAACATGGCTTGCGTGACTTCACGCGCGGTATAGTCCGACGCCGCCACGGGCATCGCCACCCCGGCCAAGAGCCAGCCCAGCGCAATCACCGCAATGTTGAACTGGCACCACGAGCACGTCACGTTTGGTCGTCCTTCTTAATTGCCTAAGCCTCGGGGATCATCCCCGGCTTGATGGGAGCCCGGCAAGATTGCGATCATAGCAGGGTTTGAGGACGCGGGGATAACTTGCCAGCCGGCCCGCCATCCCCAAGCATTTGCGGCTGTTAACGCAAAGCCCGGTCCAAGTTTAGCACGCTATCGCGGCCTTTGATGGTGTCCCAGCCCTTGACGCCGCGTAAATCGGCGCCGTCGAGGTCGGCGCCCGCCAAATCGGCGCCGCTGAGATCAGCACCGGAAAGATCCGTTTTCGAAAGGTCGGCGCCATTGAGGTTGACGCCGCTGAGATCGGCGCCGGTGAATTTTGAGAACGTCAGCTTGGCCCACATCAAATCGGCACCTCTCAGAATGGCCCCTGAAAAATCGCACCCGCGCAAAAACGATGCCGGCATGCTCGAGATGTCGGCGCGCGGCTCGTGCGGCCCCATGCGCGCGTCCGTCAAATCGGCGCCGCGAAAGTCCGCGCCGTCCATCATGGCCGTGATGCGAATGCCCCTGAGATTGGCTCCGGAGAATTTGGGCGCCTCCTCGCGGTTGGCGTAGAGCGTGGTGTAGACGCTCGGGCGCATGATCGACGCGCCTGCGAGATTTGCTCCGGAAAAGTCGGCTCTGATGACGATGGCCCTATCGAGCTTGACGCCACTCAAATTGGTACCCTTCAGGCTGGCGCGGGTCAGATCGACGCCATAGAGGTTAGCATTGGCGAAACTTGCGCCCTTAAAATCGAGGCCAGCGAGATCGAGGAAACTCAGATCTTTGCCGGAAAAATCCAAGACCCGTCCCGGCCCTGCTTTAAACACCGCTTCGGTGACCTCCCGCGCGGTAAAGTCAGCGCCTTTGACAGTCGCTGGCGCCCCCGCCGCAATCACAAATCCAGCGAACAGCCGCCGCCGTTTTTGACTTGGTGTCGTTGGCATTGCGGCCCCGCAGAATCATTTTCAAGCGCGTCGGTGGCATACGCCTGCGCAAGGTTTGTGGTTCACAAAGCGTTTCAATCGCCGCCTGCCGCCCTGTCATCGCCATATTTGCCGCCTTCCTGAGCCTAGAGCAGAACGGGGGGCCGCCCTGCTCGCAATTCTTTGTCGACCGGCTTAAATCGTCATGGCGACTGCATTCGCCGCCGCCGGCTGTGGCAATTGGGCACTCGCTCAGATAAGGCAATTTTGAGGCGGAATAAGCCGAGGGGCGCAACCGTTCTCATCATAACTCGCGGAGAGGAACAACCGTGACGGAGAATGTTCGATCACGGATGATCGAGTTTCTACCGCGCTTACGCAGGTTTGCGTTCGCGCTAACGCGAAATTTGGAACTGGCCGATGACTTGGTCCAGGACACGTGCGAGCGCGCGCTGTCGAGGGCCGACCAATGGCAACCCGGGACCAGGCTTGATAGTTGGATGTACAGGATTGCGCAGAACATTTGGTTTGATCAGGGGCGCGCTGCCAAAGTCAGAGGCGAACTGACGGATCTTGACACGATTGCCGAGCTTTCCGGTTCTGATGGCCGGACGGTGACTGAGAACCGGCTGACGCTTAAGTCCGTGTTCGAGACGATGGAGCGGTTGCCGCGCGATCAGCAGGTTCTGGTAGCGCTCGTGTGTGTCGACGGCCTTTCTTACAAGGAGGCCGCCGAGAACTTGAATTTACCGATTGGCACCGTGATGAGCCGATTGGCGCGGGCGCGGCAGGCCATTGCCGCTGCCGTTGATGGACGTGCCGAGTCGAAAGTCGTCGTACTTGAGGAGCGCCGTGGTGGAAAACATTCCTGACGAGGAGCTGATGGCTTTCGCCGACGGGGAGTTGCCGGCAACCGAGCACGCTCGCATCGAAGCCCTTTTGACATCGGACCTCAATCTCAGAGACCGGCTGCAACCGTTCGTCGTCAGCCGCGCCGTCTTGGCGGAAGCGTTCTCGGAGCCAATGCATCTGCAGATCCCTGACCGGCTCATCAAGACGGTGCTGAACAGCCCAATTTCGCCGGCCTCGGCGACGCGCTTGCCGGCGAAATCCCGCCCGATCACGCGCCTTGTTGACGGCTTGAACGACCTGTTCTTTTCAGCAGGTCCGCAGTTTGGATATGCGTTTGCAGTATCGGCCTTGCTGGCGACAGGCGCGGGCTTAGGCTGGTTTGCCGCGCATCGCTCGATGACGCCGGGCGGTATTGTGCAGACAGCGTCGTTGACCAGCGAGATCGTTGCCGATCCCGCGCTTGCGCGTGTTCTTGAGACCGGGCCGTCCGGGGCAGCCGCGTTGGCGGACGGTCAAATCAGCATCAAGCCGGTTCTGACGTTCCAAAGTCAGGACGGAAAGTTCTGCCGCGAATACGATTTGGCCGCCGAGGCTGGCAAACACTTATCGGGTTTTGCCTGCCGTCAATCTGGCGGCGCTTGGCACGTCGTGTTCCAAGCCGAAAGTAAAGCGGCGGCATCGGGGTATGAAACGGCCGGCGGTGCGTCACCTGCGCTCGAAGCGGCGATTGAGAAATTCAGTGACGGCGGGCGGATTGAAGCTGCGGATGAAGCCGCGCTCATCGCTAAGGGCTGGGGGGCTCCGCCGCACTGACACTTTTTGCGGTTCCGCCGTACTGACCCTTTTTGCGGCTCCGCCGCACTAGAAATTGGCGTCGCAGACGGCGAAAGCTCCCCCGCAAGAGCTTGAGCTGAAAGCGACGCCAAAACCAACGGCCAAGGAGTGCTCTCCGAGGCCGTGGACACGAGGTCCGCCGAAGTCATCTGTACCGGTCCCGCAACCGGTGCAGACGACACGGCGGACTTTTTGTTTTTCTCTATTTCCTGCGTTCGTGACTGCGTTCGTGCGAACCTAAAGTGCTTCCAGTTGACGTTGAATCGCTGGTTCGTCACTCCATGGCCGGACTTGATCCGGCCATCCAGCGCCACGCGTTGGATATGCACAAAGAAGACCTGGATGGCCGTGTCGAGCACGCCATGACGTGAGACAACCATTTCCATCTCATTCGGAAGACCTCTAGAGCCGGGGCCGCGCCCACAATTTCAGGGCTCGCAACTTTCGACGTGAGCCCGGCTCTGCTTCGTGCCAGTGGCGCGTCATAGACACGGTGACGCGTGCCGCAGCGCGGCCGGAAATCGCGAATGCGGTTGGGTGGGTAAACCGGGGTTACTTTACTCAGCCAGCCCGAACGATGCCGAGTGCGGAGCTGGCTCTGGTGCGCTGGAAGCGGGAGTCCGGACGGTGGTGCTAGCGCCACTCGCGCCGATCGACATCTGACGGTCGGCAGGATTGGGCCGCTCGGCAATCAAGGCCGGTCCGGGCGTGCAACGATCGGGCGCGAACGCCAAGCCCCGTCCGAATACCGGATCGCGACCGGGTGAACCTAGATCTCTGTAAGATAGCCGCCCGAGAAGCTCGGCTTTGCTGTGAACGCCGGCGCGCGCCATCGGCAACGTCGCGACGATGCCGGTAAAGAACGGCGCGGCGAACGAGGTGCCGGTACGGTAGCCTTCGCGGCCACCCGGCAACGCGGTCCAAACATCGACGCCGGGTTGCGCGACATCGACATAGCTGCCGGCGTTGGCGTGCATGTAACCCTTCATCGAACGGTTGACGGCCGTGACGGCAATCACTTCCGGATAAGCTGCCGGATAACTCGGCGCGCCGTGTGGCCCTCTGTTACCGGCGGCCGCGACAAATGCCACGCCACGCGCACTCATGTTGGCAATGGCTTTTGCGATCAGGTCGTCATTAGGTCCGGAAAAACTCATATTGACGATGCGAACATCCAACGCACTCAGCCAAGACAGCGCGTTGAGAATGCCGAAGGTGTCGGCGGAGGCGTTACCTTCGTTATCTGTCTTGAAGGCGCTCGCCAAAAAGAACTCTGCGTCAGGCACAAGTCCGGGTGTCGAACTCTTGGAGTTGCCTGCAAGCAGCGACAGCACCGCTGTGCCATGCCAGTCATGACCTGAAATTGCACCCTCACCGAGGAAATTTCCGCTCTTGAATTTGCGCCCTGAAAAGGCCGGATGGGTCAGATCGAAGGAGGTATCGATAATGCCGATCTTGACCCGGCTCGCGCACGATTTGTGGTCCGGTTTCCAGCCTATTAAAGTGCGGCCGAAACATTTGTCGCCCGTGCAGCGGGTGTCGCCATCGGGATCAAAGGGCACTGGCCGATCGGCAGCTCCGGACTCGCCCGTCTCGGCAGCCGGATAAATGCGATAGACGTGGTTGGCGCCGACATAGGCCGACGGCGCCTCGCGTTGCAAAACCGTGTAGGCATCGCGTTCACTCATGCCGTTGGGAATGACCAAGCGCTGTACGGGCGACAATCCAAGCGCCGCCACCAGCGTCTGCGGCGCCGCCTTGAAACCAAGCTCCGTCGCGCGCGTCAGCGCTTTGGCGCTGAAATTACTGACCACCAATTCTCGCTGCTTGAACGCCCCTTTATCTTGAAACGCCGTTTCCATCGATGGCGCAATAGCCGGGCGCGGCGGCGCAGCCGGTTTAACATCTCCGAACAGAAGCGATTTCATCGTTCGTGGCGGGTCGGCGGTGGCCGGCGCTGTATTGGCACGTCGCGAGACGTCGCCTGGAGCAGACGTTGCAGCCCCAGACGATGCAGCCCCAGACGATGCCGACCCGGGCCGCGTTGCGACACCGCTATCGCCGGCAGTGTTGTCGGCGGCTGGCGATGGCGGCTTGGCGTCGCCACCCTTCGAGCCGCCGTCGGAGGGGCTTGGATTGGAATTTGGTTTGTCGTCGCCCGAGTTGGCCGGAGGCGTAGTACCACCAGTGACGACGGGCGGCGTAGTGACGACTGGGGGTGTAGATCCGCCGCCACTTTGGGCGCCGCCAGATTTTGAACCGTCAGAATCCCCGCGCCCGGATCGGCCGTTATTGTCATCGGTGCTACGCGACGATTGGCGCTGCGCTTCCTGGGCCAGCCGCTCCGCTGCTTCTCTGGCTTGGCGCTCAGAGTCCTGGCGCTGCTGCTCGGCTTGCTTGCGTGCAGCCTCCATCTGCTGCTTCAAAGATTCTTGCTGCTGTTTCAGCGCTTCTTGCTGCTGCTGTTGCTGTCTTTGGGCGGCCTCTTCTTGGTCAGATTGATCTGTGTCGCGATCTCCGCCTCTGTGACCCCAGCCACCTCCATGCCCCCTACCGCCATCTCTGGCGTGGGCGGGTGCGCTAAGCAGAAGCCCAAATCCGCATGTGCTCAAAGAGACCATAGCAATCGCACACAGGAGCGGCGCGGCGAGGCTTTTGCCAGCCTTGCGGCGAACGTTCAAGGTTGATCTAAGCGGTTTCACAATCGCCACCGTGAGCAGACCCGATTGACCGCAGTCATCGGTGTCATTCAAGCGCAATCAATATTTTAGGCTCAACCCAACGCTCTTAGGGAATTTGCCCACCCGCGAATCCGTTATCCCTCCGAACACCACCCCTGTGCAAGAAACTTTTGCACAATGGTTGTGGAGAACGTCATGTTTCTTCGGTTTTGCGGTTTCCGCGCCGCATTTGCACGAATCGATGGGGCTCAACCTGAGAATTAAGCGGCCCCCCGCAATATGGCTGAAGCTTCGAGGCGGCACATGAGAGCGTGACCCTTCAGCTCAATAGTTGACGGTGACCTTGGCGTCGAAAGCATTCTCGCGGCTGTTTTCGCTAAACTTGCCGTCGTAATTGAAGCGCGGGTTGAGACCAGCCGTGCTGAACAGTTGGACGCCGGTGGCCGATGCCATGAGCGTTCGGACCGGCCGTCGCGATGCGTCATATGAAACTGAAACGATGGAAATTTTAGAACCAAATGGGCCGGAGCAAAACCCATTGCTCGTGACATTGATGCCGGACGCATCGTCACCCAGCTGCGGGGCGCAAAATCGTTGGCGCTCCCTAGGGGAGTCGAACCCCTCTTTCAAGAATGAAAATCTCGCGTCCTAACCGATAGACGAAGGGAGCAGCCGGCACCCTGTGGGCGCGCCCCTCGTATAGTCAGCTTTGGCCACCTTTGGCAAGCCGGGCTGAAAGCATTCCACTGCGACAGGATGGGCCACGCAAAATGCCTGTATTTACGGCGCGCCCGGCCGTGGCTGGCCGAGAGCGCCTAACCGGTTTTTCGCGGATCGGCGGCGTCATCGATGGCCAGCTCGATCTTCTCGCGCCCGCCCCAGGTGTCGCGCCGCAGCGCGCCTGCGACGTGCAGCGGCATGCCACCAGAGTTCATCAAAAGATCGCCAAGCGGCTGGCCGGCGGCGCGAAACGCGATGGCCTCAAGGCGGCCGCCATCGGCGGCTTCGAGCACTAGGCGGACGTGAGCCTCGCCGACCACCTTGGCGAATTTAACGCGGTGCGCGGGAAAAACAAAACGTGGTTGCGCATTGCCTTGGCCGTAAGGCCCGGCACGGTCGAGCAGATCCATCAGCTCGCGCGTCGCACCAGACGCCATGAGCGCGGCGTCGATGTCGAGTGAGGCGGCGGCGCGCACTGAGGACGAGACGTCGGCCAATTCTTGAACCAAAAAAGCATCCAGGGCTTTCAAATTTTCGCTCTTTAACGTCAAGCCCGCCGCCATGGCGTGGCCGCCGCCTTTGACGAGCAAACCCTTGGCAACGGCCGCACGAACCGCGCCGCCCAGATCAATGCCGGCAATCGAGCGCAAAGATCCCGTACCCTCGGCGGCGGCACCGTCACCCTGTTTCTCCCAGGCGATGACGCACGACGGCCGATGAAATCGCTCCGTCAAGCGGCTCGCGACGAGGCCGACGATGCCCTTGTGAAACGTCTCCGCGCCGACAATGACGATCGGGCGATCCGGCTCGGCCATGACTTGCTGCTCCGCCAATCCGATGGCTTCTTCCAGCATGGCGGTTTCGATGGTTTTGCGTTCGCGATTCAAGCGATCGAGAAGCTCGGCGATTTTCTGGGCCTCGACCGGATCTTCGCTCGACAATAACTTCGCACCCAGCGCGGCGTCGCCGATGCGACCGCCGGCATTGATGCGGGGCCCTAGGATAAATCCAAGATGATACGGCGTCGGCGGCTGCGCGAGACCGGCCGCATCAGCCAGCGCTTTTAAGCCGATGTTCTCGCGCGCATGCATGACGGCGAGGCCCTTCTTGACGTACGCTCGATTGAGGCCGGTCAGGGGCACCACGTCGGCAACGGTTGCGAGCGCAACGATATCGAGAAGGGACAAGAGATCGGGCTCTTTGCGATCCGTGTAAAATTTGCGTTTGCGCAGTTCGCGCGCGACCCCCACCAGCACCAGGAACACGACGCCCGCGGCGCACAGGTTGCCTTGCCCTGATATATCGTCCTGGCGGTTGGGATTGACCACCGCCAAGACGTCCGGCAAGCGCTCGTCGGCCTGATGGTGATCGATGACCATGCAATCGGTCTTCAAGCGCTTGGCGACGGCCAGCGGCTCGAAACTCGTGGTCCCGCAGTCGACGGTGACGATCAGCTTGGCGCCTTCCTTGATCAACGTCTCGATGGCCGTGGCGTTGGGCCCGTAACCTTCAAAGATGCGATCGGGAATGTAGATCCGCGCCGGTGTGTCATGAAACCGGAGAAACCGCGCCAGCAGCGCCGATGACGATGCGCCGTCGACGTCGTAGTCGCCGAAGATGGCGACCGGCTCGGATTTTTCGATCGCTGAAGCGAGACGCGCCGCCGCCTTGTCCATATCGCGCAAACTGCTGGGATCGGGCATCAAGGCTTTGAGGGTCGGATCGAGAATAACCGGGACACCGTCAAGCGTGGCGCCCCGGGCTGCAAGAACCCGCGCAATCATGTCGGGTAAACCGTGGCGCTGACTGATGGCGGTGGCAAGCGCACGCGATTGCGGTTCCAGCCGTTCGCGCCAGACATAGCCGCGCGCTGAGACCGCGATACCCAGCATCGGCGGCGGCACTGTTTCCGTGACCGTTGCTTTGATAGCTTTTCGAATCGCGCCCATGCACCCCCGCTTTGACCTTTCAGGGTATAGGCGATTCGGCTTCGAGTTGCTGTGACAGCTCTCATTTGCCCACAGGCGGTCAATGGACCAAACAAAAAACGCGGATCCCTGACTAGGAACCCGCGCTTTTCCCCGCACTTCTAAAGAGATTCAATCGCGCTTAGCGATAGTACCACCAGTGGCGATGGTGGTGATAATGATGATGCGGGCGCTCTCCAATATCGGCGATGATATCCTGGCGCTGCGCGTGATACTTCTGGCGCGCCTCGGCGAGTTCCTCGCGCTCTTCGCGAATTTCATGTTGGGCTTTCTTGGCGGTCCAATAGTCGCCGTGCATCCAAGCCCAGCGGGCCTTGCGCTGCGCGGCGGCCAATTCTGCTTGTTCCTCGCGGACTTTCGCGGCGTCACGGGCGAGTTCGCGCTGGTCATTGTAGATGTGCTGGGAGCGAGCATTGTAGCCGCCATTGTAAGCTTGGCGGGCGGCGCGCGGGTAGTGACCGTCGTAGTCGGCGGCGAGTGCACTGCCGGCTGAAAGGCCGATTGTGCCAGCGGTTAGAACCAAGGCAGTGATAAGTTTCGACATCGGCGTTTCTCCAATCCGTTTTTCGGCTGCAGACCCAAGGTACTTGGTCTGGCCAAGGCGGCGGATCGTGGGTCCGCTCGATTTGACGATTGGATATTTAGCAAGGTCGCTTTGAACGCATTTGGAACGAAGCGTTCATAGTGGGTTCACCGCCCCCTCGCCGCTAAACGAACTGGGAGAGGGGACTTTATCCCGTTACCCGATAAACCTCGCCCCGATATCGCGGAAGTTGGTTTTGATGCGCCGGACGGTGCCGGTTTTCGATCGCATCACGACGGTTTCCGTTTCGGCGAAGTCGCCGCGAAACCTGACGCCGTCGAGCAACGAACCATCGGTGACGCCGGTGGCTGAGAACACCACGTCGGCGGAGGCCATATCTTCCATGCGGTATTTGCGGTTGATGTCGGTGATGCCCATCTTGGCGGCGCGAATGCGTTCTTCGTCTTTGAGCGGCATCAAGCGGCCCTGAATCTGCCCGCCGATGCACCGCAAAGCAGCGGCAGCCAGCACGCCTTCCGGCGCGCCGCCCGAGCCCATGTAAATATCGATGCCGGTCTCGTTGGGATCCGTCGTCCAGATAACGCCGGCAATATCGCCGTCGGGAATGAGCTGCACGCCCGCGCCCGTGTCGCGCACGGCTTTGATCAGTTCGGCGTGGCGCGGACGATCGAGAATACAGGCCATGATCTCGCTGATCGACACGCCCTTGGCTTTGGCGAGCGCGTTCAAGTTGTCGGCCGGGCTGGCGTCGAGATCGACGACATCGTCGGGATAGCCGGGGCCGACGGCGATCTTGTTCATGTACATATCGGGCGCGTGCAGCAGGCCGCCGCGTTCGGCGATGGCCAAGACCGCCAAGGCATTCGGCATATTCTTGGCGCAGATGGTCGTACCTTCGAGCGGATCGACGGCGATATCGACTTCTGGGCCATCACCGTTGCCAACTTTTTCGCCGATGTAGAGCATTGGGGCTTCGTCCATCTCGCCTTCGCCGATGACGACTGTGCCGATAATCGAAATGCGGCCCAATTCGCGGCGCATGGCATCGACGGCGGCTTTGTCGGCGGCTTTCTCGTTGCCGCGGCCTCGCAAGCGTGCGGCGGCGATGGCTGCGGCTTCGGTCACGCGCGCGACCTCGAGAACGAGAACGCGTTCCAGTCCGCTGCCGGCCACATAATCCTTCACCATCTCGTCTCTCCCGTCGGGGTCTGAGGCCCCTTTATGAATTTAGATGTCTAGAGTTCTTCGATCCGGATCATTTGCGGGCGCTTGGCAACCTTGCCGTCCCTTTGGATGGCTTCGAGGGCCTTGCGCATGGCTTCTTCGGTGGTCTCGTGCGTGATGATGATGACTGACACCGGCGACACCGGCTGCGGTGAAGGTGCGGCGCCTGGAACTGGCGGCACGACCGGCCGATGCTGCACGATGCTCTCGAGCGAAATGCCATGTTCGCCCATGCGGGTGGCGATGGCACCCATCACGCCCGGCTTATCGTCGAGCGCGAGGCGGACATAATATGAGCCGTAGTGAGCATCGAGCTTGACGGCCTGGTGGTCTTTCAGCTCGCTCGTTGGAATGACAAAGGGCGGCACGACATTGCCGCGCGCGATATCGATGATGTCGCTGGCCACTGCCGAGGCGGTAGGGCGCGCCCCGGCGCCAGCGCCGACCAGCAAGATGTTTCCGGAGTAATCGCCGTCAAGCGCCACTGCGTTGGTGACGCCGGACACTTCCGCGATCGCGGAATCTTTGTAGACCAGCGCCGGCGATACGCGGGCGAGAATACCGTTTTCTGTCTGTGTCGAAACGCCGAGCAGCTTAATGCGATAACCGAGACTGTCGGCCGCCTCGATATCCTCTTGCGATATGTTCTCGATGCCTTCGACATGGATCTGATCGAGAGCAACGCGCGTCGAGAACGCGAGGCTGGTCAGCAGCGCCAATTTGTGCGCGGTATCAAATCCGCCGATATCGAACGTCGGATCTGCTTCTGCGTAGCCCTTGGCCTGAGCCTCTTTCAAGACATCCGCGAATGCCCGCTTCTCGCTTTGCATTTTGGTCAAGATATAATTGCAGGTGCCGTTCAAGATGCCGTAGACGCGTTGCACCTCATTGGCGCCGAGCGACTCGCGCAAGGTCTTGATGACCGGGATGCCGCCGGCAACCGCTGCTTCGAAGTTCAGCGCCACGCCCTTTTTCTCGGCCAGCCTGGCCAATTCGAAGCCGTGCTTGGCGAGCAACGCCTTGTTGGCTGTTACGACATGCTTGCCGGCATTGAGCGCGGCTTCGACCGAGGCTTTGGCAATGCCGCCGTCGCCGCCGATCAATTCAACGAACACCGAATTCGACGGATCTTCCGCCATCGCGACGGCGCTGTCGAACCAGCGCGCGGCCAAGGCGACCGGGCCCTTTTGCTCGTCGCGCGATTTGGCGGCGACGCCCGTCACGACGATCGGCCGGCCGGCGACATCGCCAAGCCAGCTGCCGTGGGTGCCGAGCAAATCGAGGAGGCCGCCGCCGACGGTGCCGAGGCCGGCAATGGCAATTTTTAAAGGTTCGGGCATGTTGCGATGATTACCGGCTGGCTCTTTCAGGGAGGGAAACGACGTTCGGATTAGGCTCTGGTCTTTCGGTCATGAACTTCTTGATCGAGCGCGCGGCTTGGCGGATGCGCTGCTCGTTCTCGACAAGAGCGATGCGGATGAAGCCTTCGCCGTACTCGCCAAAACCGGGACCCGGAGAAACCGCGACATCGGCTTTTTCAATCAGCAGCTTGGTGAACTCGACCGAACCCAAGTGCTTGTAAGGCTCCGGGACCGGCGCCCAGGCAAACATAGTAGCAGGGGGCGACGGAATGTTAAAACCGGCGCGGCCGAAGCTCTCGACCAGCACGTCGCGGCGATGTTTATACATGGCGCGGATTTCATCGACGCAATCTTGCGGGCCGTTCAAGGCTGCCGCCGCCGCCACTTGGATGGGCGTGAAGGCGCCATAGTCGAGATAGGATTTGACCCGCGCCAAGGCCCCGATCAGGCGGGCGTTGCCGACCGCGAAACCCATGCGCCAGCCCGGCATGTTGTAGGTCTTCGACAGCGACGTGAATTCAACCGCGATATCCTTGGCGCCCGGCACTTGCAGGATCGAGGGCGGCGGCTCACCATCGAAATAGAGTTCAGCGTAGGCGATGTCGGAAAGTATGATCAGCCCGAGCTTCTTGGCAAGTGCCACCGCTTCCTTATAGAAATCGAGACTTGCCACCATTGCCGTCGGGTTCGAGGGATAAGACAACACCACGCAGAGCGGCTTTGGGATGGAATGTCGAACGGCGTGTTCCATGGCGCGCAGAAATTCGTCGCCATTGTTGGCCGGCAAATGCCGGATCGAGGCGCCGGCGATGATGAAGCCGAAGGCGTGGATCGGATAGCTTGGGTTCGGAACCAGGATAACGTCGCCAGGCGCGGAAATCGCCTGCGCCATGTTGGCGAAGCCTTCCTTGGAGCCAAGGGTCGCCACGATCTCGGTTTCGGGGTCGAGCTTGACGCCAAAGCGGCGCTCGTAATAGGCGGCCTGCGCGCGGCGCAATCCGGGTATGCCCTTGGACGCCGAATAGCGGTGGGTGCGCGGCTTGTTGATGGTCTCGATCAGCTTGTCGACGATATGTTGAGGCGTCGGCATATCGGGGTTGCCCATGCCGAGATCGATGATATCGGCGCCACGGGCGCGCGCCGCCGCTTTCAGCCGGTTGACCTCGGCGAAGACGTACGGCGGCAGGCGTTTGATGCGGTGAAATTCTTCCGTCAAGTTTGCGTGCCCTGTTGAGCGTGCCCCAGGCCGGTGCGGCCGTTTACCATGACCTCTGGGGTTGCGAGCCAGGCCTGTCATGCTATGGGAACAATCGTAGTCCATCTTTACGCCGTTGGCCGCTCCCCCGTCCAGTAGCGCGGCGCGATCCCAGGCATGGCCTAAATCAAGGTCAATCCTTACAAATGGTCCCTGCGCGGCTCTGCCCTCTGTTAGGGTTGAGGCCTCTGGCCCATTGATCACCCGCAATTGATAGGCGATTCGCCTTGATCGCAGGCAGCCGCAAATGCACTGTGAGACTAGACGCGCCAGACAATTTGGCTGGATGGCGTTGCCAAGCCGTTGCCTTAGCTTGTGACTCTGGAGGTTTTCTCTCGGATGCAGCAGGAAAATCCTGAAGCCCGCCCAATTTTGTCTTCCTACATCATTTCGAACCCTGAACAGTTTGCGGCCAATCTGCTCAAAGTCTTCGAACAAGGTAGCGGCGTGTTTGCGAGGCTAGCTGATCGCCCCGACGCCAAGGCTGGGCCGTATTCGCCGGCAAGCGAGTTCTCGACCGCCAGCCACACCTTGACCGAGCTGGCCCGGGTTTGGATCGCCGATCCCGTCCGGCTAGCCGAAACGCAGGCGATGTTCTTTCAGCAGTTTGCGGCGTTGTGGAACAATGTTCTCCAGCGCACGTTCGGCTTCGGCGTCAAACCGTTGATCGAACCTGGCCCCGGCGACAACCGTTTCAAGGATCCCGAGTGGTCGCACAACCCGTTTTTTGATTTCGTCAAACAGGCCTATCTGCTGGTTTGCCGCTGGGCCGAGGAACGCCTCGGCGAAACCGGCGACATGGACCCGCGTGAACGTCACCGCGCCGAATTTTACCTCCGGCAAATGACGAGCGCCTATTCGCCGTCAAATTTCCTTGTCACCAATCCGGAAGTCCTGCGCGAGACCATCCGCAGCAATGGCCAGAACTTGGTCAACGGCGTCGAGATGCTGTCGCAGGACATGAGCCGCTCCAGCGATCTGATGAAAATCAGTCAGACCGACACGTCCGCCTTCGAGGTTGGCCGGAATCTGGCGATGACGCCGGGTAAAGTCGTTTTCCAAAACGATCTGCTTCAGCTTATCCAGTACACACCGACCACCGACAAAGTCCGCGAGCGACCTCTTCTCATGGTGCCGCCGTGGATCAACAAATATTATATTCTCGATCTCACCCCGCAAAAGAGCTTCATCAAATTCGTCGTCGACCAGGGTTACACTGTGTTCGTCGTCTCGTGGGTCAATCCCGACGAGCGCCTCGCGGATAAGACCTTCGAAGACTACATGCTGGAAGGCATTATGTCGGCGGTCGCCGCCGTCAAGACCGAAACGCAGATCGAAAAAATCAACGTGCTGGGCTACTGCGTCGGCGGCACTGCCGTCGCGACGACACTCGCTTACCTCGCCAAGCGCGGCGAAGAGCCGTTCAATTGCTGCACGCTACTGACGACCCAGGTTGATTTTTCTCTCGGCGGCGATCTACTGCTGTTCACCGACGACATGCAGCTCGCTTCCCTCGATCACTTGATGACCGAAAAGGGCTTCCTCGACGG
This sequence comes from Hyphomicrobium sp., assembly GCA_031365865.1. Lineage (GTDB taxonomy): Bacteria > Pseudomonadota > Alphaproteobacteria > Rhizobiales > Hyphomicrobiaceae > Hyphomicrobium_B. Next base: position 77,270 of record JANLYX010000052.1, read on the forward strand.
TTCGCGCATGGCCAATGTCTTCAACATGATGCGGCCGCGCGATCTGATCTGGCCCTATATTGTCTCTAATTACATGCTCGGCAAAAAGCCATTTCCGTTCGATCTCCTGTACTGGAACCAGGATTCGACGCGCATGGCCGCGGCCAACCACAAGTTTTATCTGCGCGAATACTATAACGAGAACAGCCTCGCCAAGGGCGATATGGTGGTGGCGGGCAACAAGCTCGATCTGAAAAATATCACCTTGCCTATCTTTGAAGTCGCAACGCGCGAAGACCATATCGCCCCTGCCCCCTCGGTATTTAAGGGCTCGGGAATGTTTGGCGGGCCGGTCGAATTCGTGCTTGCGGGTTCAGGCCACATCGCCGGCGTCGTCAATCCGCCTGAGAAGGTCAAATATCAATACTGGACCGGCGGCAAAACCGGTGGCGAATTGCCCGATTGGATCGCGAGCGCCACCGAGCATCCTGGATCGTGGTGGCCGTACTGGTCGGAGTGGCTTGCCAAGTACTCCGGCGGCTGGACCCTACCGCGCAAACCCGGCCAGCATCTTGGCGTCATCGAAGACGCACCGGGTGCGTATGTAAAGGCCAAGTAACGTCCGCTGACAAAGTGGCTTGTGGTTACGCCACCTCAAACTCGCCCTCGTAATCGGTCGGCCATAAAACCGTGTACTCGTCGGCTTCGAGTTCCCGGTAAGCGACAGCCATGATTTCGAGATCGTCCAAAGCGGCGGTCTCGACCAGTGGCTCGACCTTCTCCCAGATTTTCGAAGGGTTCTTGGTGAGCAACGAGAGGTGGATGACGCCGTCGCCCACCTCATGGCCGTCAACCTCGGCAAGGGTCGAGCCCTCGAGGACATCGATCAGCTGATCCTCGAGTGCGATGACCTTGTCGGTGGTGTCTTCATCGTCACCCTGGAATTTCAGTACGAGCTGGTATTTCATGGTGGTGCTCTCCGCCTTCCATCAAAGAGTGTCGAGTGCTTGGGCAAGGTCGGCGATAAGGTCAGCCTCATCCTCGATGCCCACAGATAGCCGCACCACATCGGGTCCCGCCCCCGCAAGCCGCCGCTGCTCATCCGTCAATTGGCGGTGTGTCGTCGACGCCGGATGGATAACTAGGCTGCGGGTATCGCCAATGTTCGCGAGCAGGCTGAATAGATTCAGTCCCGAAATCAATTTAACGCCCGCCTCATAGCCGCCTTTCAGTCCAAATGTGAAGACGGCGCCGGCGCCTTTGGGGCAAATTTTCTTTTGAAGCGCATGATATTTATTCGACGGCAAGCCGGCGTAGTTGACCCACGCAACTTTGGGATGGGTTTCGAGATAGCGGGCAACGCTGAGCGCATTCTCGCAATGGCGTTGCATCCGCAGCGGCAACGTCTCAGCTCCTGTCAGCAGCAAAAACGCGTTGAATGGCGCGATCGCCGGCCCAATGTCGCGCAGACCCATGGCGCGGCAGGCTATCGCAAAGGCAAAGTTGCCAAAGGTCTCGCCGAGCTTCATGCCGTTATACGACTCGTTGGGCTCAACAATTGTCTTGTAAACGTGCCGGCTCTTCATCCAATCGAACGTCCCACAATCGACAATCGCGCCGCCAATCGAGTTGCCGTGGCCTCCGATGAATTTGGTCAGGCTGTGAACGACGATGTCGGCGCCGAAGTCCTTGGGGCGGCACAAATACGGCGTCGCCAGGGTGTTGTCGACGATGAAGGGTATGCCGGCTTTCTTGGCAACCGCCGCGATCGCCGGCAGATCGATGACGATGCCGCCGGGATTGGCGATGCTCTCGCAAAAGATCGCCCGCGTCTTAGGCGTGATGGCGCGTTCGAAGGACGCTGGATCGGTGGCATCGGCCCACACGACGCGCCAATCGAATTTTTTGAACGAATGATTGAATTGGTTGATCGAGCCGCCGTAGAGCTGGCGTCCGGCGATGAACTCATCGCCAGGCTCTAGGAGCGTGTGGAAGCTCAGAAACTGGGCCGCGTGACCGGATGCAACGGCAAGAGCGGCTGTGCCACCTTCAAGGGCGGCGATGCGGCCTTCGAGGACCGCCTGAGTCGGGTTGGTGATGCGGGTGTAAATGTTGCCGAAGGCCTGCAAACCAAACAGCGAGGCCGCGTGGTCGGCATCATTGAAAACGTAGGATGCCGTTTGATAGATCGGCGTAATGCGTGCGCCCGTTGAGGGATCGGGGGCGGCGCCGGCGTGGACGGCAAGCGTCGCGAATTTCGGCTGAGCGTCTGCTGTCATGTTGCAACCCCTTTGGCAGCTTAAAAGCCGCCAAGGAGAGCAAGCATTGCCCGTCTGTCAACGGGAGACTTTTGGAATTGGCCGCTAGAGCTTGGCGACCTGTCCAGCAATCCCGCACGACCACTTCTGAATTGTCCAGTTTGGATGTTCTCCGACCCATTCCGCCAGGGCGAATTGGCCGTTGGTCATGCACTGCTGCGGCGTCACGTGTTCGGCTTCGAAGTTCAGATGAACATCTTTGCAACGCGACGGCTGGTCGATCATGCAGACTGCGAACACAAGCTCAATCATCGGACACCCCCAAGGTGTGGAAGTCCAGATCACTCGGTTGAGTGACCTGATGGAACCCGGGGCGAATCCTCGTTTGAAGGCTTTTTGTGACCTACAATGTTACGAGATAAGCTATGCACGAATCGTTAAGTGCACAATAACTTAGCCGTCACACTTACTGCCTAGTTATCGTTCAGGCGCAAATGCCGCGCATTTATTGAAAAATAGGGCAGGTTTGACACACTGCCATGGAGCGGACGAGGCAACAGGTGATCGCTGAACACTGTTTTTCATGGCATGAAAGACGCTTATACCCGTTAGCAGACGCTGCGGTTGGGACACATTTGATTCGGATTCCGGGTAAAGACCACCAAAGCGCCTTGCGCGCGCCGCGATTTTCTATGCAATCGCCAGGCCGGGGTTGAGGCCATTTTAGTTGCCCGAGGGACCATGCCGACAGTTGATGCGCCGACCGCGAGTGAACAATCGGTACATGGCGCTGGAATGACGTGGCGTTGGGTGCTGAAGCGCTCGGCACTCTGGATGGCCATTATGGCGTCAGGAATTATTTGCGCATGTTGGCTTTATGCGGCCGCGAGCCCCGATGCCGCAAGCGATCGCCAAACCAACCCCCCCGTCAACGTTGCGCGTGGCGTCTGACATAGCGCGGGCCCAACCGGGCCTTAGTTTCGCTGCACCGGCCCGCAATATGCTCTTGGTGAAGGGTTAACAGCCCTTTGTCATGATGGCGATTGTCGCGGGGCCCTTCGTCAGGTGCCCCCGCCAGCGCGAAGGCCATGTTGCGAATTTTGAACATACATTTCCCGGTGCTGCCGCTGGCGCTCGCCATGTTGGTCCAGACGGTGCTGGCTCATGCCGCGCCGCCGCAGCAGGCTATCCCGTCCCGTCCAAGACCCGCTCAACAAACTCCGAAGAGCGGTCTACCGAGCGCCCCTATCGCCGCCGCACCCGCGCCGGCGATACGCGCCAACAGATCAGCCCAACCTGCCGATCCGCAACGGTTGGCCAAGGCCGCGAGTGAGCGCAGCCGGTTAATGACGGCCGTGCGCTCATGGGCGGTGCAAATGCAGGATGTCGACGTTGCGGCGGCAAAGGCTGCGCCGGTCGATCTGCTGGTCACCGATGCCACCTCCGGCGCCAAGGAAGGCCAAGCGTTGACGGAAGCCGACGTTGCGGCACTCAAGATCAGACCCAACGGCGGGCGGCGCCTGGCGATTTCCTACCTGTCGATCGGAGAAGCCGAAGACTACCGGACCGATTACTTCGGCTCGGAATACATGACCGAGGATGCGCCCGACTGGCTCATGAACGAGAACCAGAAATGGAAAGGTAACCGCATCATCCGGTTTTGCAACGAAGGCTGGCAGCGCACCATCCTTGGCGACGACGATGGCCGCAACGTCTACAACAGTGTCGAGCCCTCGCCGCTTTACAAACTGATCGAATTGGGATTTGACGGCGTCTATCTCGACCGCGTCGACGTCTATAGCGAAGTCACCAAGGAATGCCCCGACGCCGCTGCCAAGATGGTAGACTTCGTGGCGAGGCTCGCTGCACACGCCCGCAAGAAGAACCCCAACTTCTTGGTCATCCTCCAAAACGCCGAGGAACTTCTGCAAAATCGCAAGATGGTCGAGACCATTGATGCGATCGCCAAAGAAGACTTGTTCTACGGCGCCAATCACAGCGAACGCGAGAATCAATCCAGCATGGTCGGGCCCATCCTTGCCAATCTCGCCATCGCCAAAGCCGCCGGACGGCCGGTGTTTGTGCTCGATTATCTGACAGACCCGTCACGGCGCGCCGCTGATAAGACAAAAATTGAAGCCCAGGGCTTTATTCCCTATTTTGGGCCACGTAAGCTCAATCAACTTTGGCTTCCAGGAGCCGGCTATTAACTCCCGCTTGCGCCCGGTATTCGTCGGTTTATCTCCGGGTGGGCTCCTGCGTGTGCGACTGGCGACGCTATTCACTGCCGCCGTTCTTTCGACACTCGCGTCAAACTTGGCGGACGCCGGCCCTAAAAAGAGCGCTGACACCGTCGCAACGGCCAAGACCGATATTGACGCCCGCCGGCAAGCGATGAACGACGTCAAATCGTGGGCCATCCAATTGCGCTATATCGACCGCGAGAAGCTCAGCGCGACGCCCATCGATCTCGTTGTCATCGATCACGCGCCCCACCCCAAGCAAGATGTCGAGAAGCCATTTCTTCCGGAAGAAATTGCGCCCTTGAAAGGCCAACCGGACGGCAAACGCCGGCTGGTCGTCGCTTATCTGTCGATCGGCGAAGCGGAGCGCTATCGCTATTATTGGAACCCCGCGTGGGACGTGGCCGAGACTCGGCCCGCCTGGCTTGGAGGGGAAAATCCCAAGTGGCCAGGCGATTACCAGGTCAAATTTTCGGATCCCGATTGGCAGTCGCTGATCTTTGGTACACGGCAAAGCTATCTTGAGCGGATCGTCGCCAGCGGCTTCGACGGTGTCTATCTAGACCGGGTCGATGCTTATCAGGACGTTGAAGCCACCGTGCCAGGCGCTGAAGACGCGATGGCGGGGTTCGTCACCCGGCTCGCCGATCATGCACGCCGGCTCAACCCGCGTTTTCTTGTGATCATGCAAAACGCCGAGGAACTGGTGCGGCGCAAATCTCTGGTCAGCCGGCTCGACGCCATAGCGAAAGAAGACTTGGCATTCGGCGCCGCCAATACGGAAGAGCCCAACCCGCCGCAGATGGTCCGCGACACGGTGCAGTATCTGAGGCGGGCCAAACATGCGGGCTTGAAAATATTCATGCTCGAATATGTCGGCGATGCCAAGAAGGCCGCGTCAGCACGGGCGCTGGCCAGCCGCGAAGGATTTATTGTCCACTTTACCGAACGGCTGCTTGGCACTCTAACCACCGACGCACCCGACCGGCCGGCCGCGGTACTTCCGAAGTCTGAGTAGCCTTGAGCGTTAAGCCCTCAGGCTCCACCAGCGCCGCCGTTTCGGACCGCTGACCGACGGATTGTTGCCAATGAAGGTCAGGTAATTGAGCTTGCCAAATGTCTGGTCCGCAATGATGAGGGCAATTGCGCTGGCAAAGAGCGCCGCCAGAAAATATCCAACGCCATAATAATCTTCTCCGAGGTGCACGGTGACGATCGAAAGCAACAAATTGAGCGTGAAGAACAGCGCCTGCAATGCTAGATAAAGACGGCGCCGGTCGAAGAAGACGATGATCGACGTCGCGGCGATAAAGATGAACAAAAATACCGAGCCGAGCGCGCCATAACGCAGAATAGCGATCTGGCGGAATTGCAGGTTCAAGACTTCGACAATGGCCGGCGCCGTCAACGCCAATACCGCGGCTAGGGCCACTTGCGAAACCGTGATCAGCACCAGACTTTCAAGCGAAAACCCGGCGAGACGCTGACGGGCCGTCTCGATCTGATCGATTGTGCCGTGCGACTGGATGGTTCCAAAGTAATGCTGGTAGCGCTCGAAAAACTCGGTCTCGAGTTTGACGACGAACTGCGCCAGTGCCGGAATGATGACGAGGGAGGCAATAAACATGGCGCTATCGTAGAGCGGGGCGTGAATGAGACCGCCCGTGACCGTCTGACCTTCGTCGGAAAACCAGAACACCCATTTATCGACCCACACGCCCGCCGTTCCCAACAGCGCGCCGGCTGCCAGATCCGCGTAGGTGCGAAATCCGCCGGCCATTGTGCGCAGCGCTTGCAAGGGAGCCGTCAGGGCGCCTGGAAATGTTTCAAGAACGCGCAGCGTTAGTCCGAAAAACGTCATCGTCAGGCCGGTTGCGAAGCCCCAAACCATGCCGGCGGCGCCGAGGCTCAAAAGTGCCGCCACCGTCGCCCCGGCGATTGCCAGCAGCAGTCCGGCGGCGAACGACACCGTGATACCTTTGTAGTCGCGAATGGCGCCGCAGAATGCCAATGCCACCCAGATCATCGCGACAATTCCCGTCGTTGCGTAAAGGGCAAAAGCCAGGTGCGCAGGAATTGAAAAATAATAGACCAACGCGGCAATGCCGAGCGTTACGGCAACGATGGCGTAAGCAAAACCTGCGACCAGCAAGGGCCTGATTTTTTCAGTTTCGTGCCGCCAAAGCTGATCGGCTACGAGCCGCGTCGCAACGATCGTCACCGGCGCCACGAGCACCAAGGACGTTGCAAAGGCATAAATCACAACGGCGCGAAACGTCGACAACGTGTCGTAGCCGACGATACGCTCGGCGAGCGCCGTAATCGTCGCGAGGCTAAAAATGGTGAACAGCCACGGCCCGGCCGCGATGATGGCAGCATGGCCGGACGCCTTGACGAGCGCGGAGAACGTTTCTTGCCGAGCTAGAGATCGCAGCGCAAAGCCGATGCCTGCCATCGATCAGCCCCCCGCATCAGGGTTTGAGCCTGTCGGGCGGTTGGCAAGATCGGCATAAAGCCTGCGATAGGCACCGGCCGCCCGCGTACTGGTATAACTGGCGGCAACCCGCGACCTCAGCGCTTCGCCAGCCGACCGGCGCTTGTCGTGGTCCATCAAGAAGACCTCGCAGGCATCGGCGATTTCGTTGGCGGCCGCCAGATGGGTCACGGCTCCGCCAGCACCGAGATAAGGCGTCTCATCGCTCCGGCCTTCGATGATCTCGCGGCACGACCCGACATCGGTCGCGACGAACGGAATCCCTGCGGCGCCGGCTTCAAGTACAACCAGCGGCTGGCTCTCGCTCAGGCTGGTCAGAACCATGACGTGTATTTGCCCGAGATAATCCAGAATATTGACCGGGCCTGTGAAGATGACGGTATCATGCAAGCCGTGTTCGGCAACGATAGCGCGGCACTCCGCGTGATAGGCCGCGTCCTCGTCGGTCGGGCCGACGACCCAGGCGCGCAATTCCGGCACCTTCAGTTTCAAGAGCCTGGCAGCTTCGATGAAGGTTTTGACGTCCTTGATCGGCACGACACGGCCGATCAGCGCAATCGTCGGGCGGCCGTTATCCGGCGCTTGTTTGATGTTTGTGAAGCGGGTGAGGTCGATGCCATTGGCGATCACGGACAACTTTTTCTCATCAGCCCCAAGTAGCCGCTGCGGCTGTTGATTGTCGCCATAGAGGGTGATGACGTTATCGGTCGTTTCATAACAGGTGCGCGCATAGGCTTCGAAAGCCCGCACCCACATATCGCGCAAGTCAAAACGCGGATCGTCAAGAGCGTGCCCTTTATCGATGGTGTCGGCAACCCAGTCGGCCATCAAGAGTTCGATGCGGCGCTCGTTGGTATAAATGCCGTGCTCGGTCAGTATCGCAGGCCGGCCCGATTCAAGGCGTGCGCGCGCCGCAAGCAGCCCGGCATAACCCGTCGAAATCGTGTGATAGACCTTAGCCTTCGGCAGCGGATATTCGAGCACCGAGAACAGTCCGCCCAACAAGGCGCGCCAAGCCCAGAAATAATGTAGAAATGATCCATAAGGCATTTCCCGCCGGTACATTTCCTGCACCAGTTGCCACGCCGCCGGCGAGTTGAACAGCTGGTCGAGACTGATCGCACGGCGCATCAGGCCAAGCTCTTGCATGACCTCTGATAGGGCCCGCCCACCACCCTGGGTGGTCAGCCGCGTCAGCGATTCACTCAAATGCTCGATGCCAAGCGGAACAGCACCTCTGGTGACCGGCGCCGAGCCGAACTGCTGGAGGTAAAGGTGTTCGACCTTGATGAGGTTATCGGGCGGTGCGTAACGCGATTTCATGGCGGAGGGTCGCGGCCAAAGCGCAACGATCGAGAAGCTAGTTTCGGGCAGTGACCGCATGAGCCAATCGATCCAGGCCGAAACGCCGCCGGGAACGTAAGGATAACAGCCTTCGACAATCAGACAGACGTCCGGCTGCACAACTGTCTTGGCGCGGCGGGCGGCGGCATTCAATGACATCACCACTGCGCTCCGGACTTTTTCAACAGACGAATGCCATAGCCGCCCCGTGTGACAATGGAATTCACGCGCCGCGCAACACGGAAGTGTTTGTAGCGGCCCTCCGCCAACAGATAACCTTCAATTGCGAGAGCCGTATCTGGGTCCGGTTGCGCAGACGCATTTACGATAGTATGGGATGTCGTCAGCATGCCAGATAGCAGTGCGCGCGCACCCGCTTCGCTCGCGGCTCTGTCCGTGCCCTCGACCAGCGTGCATCGCGCCAACCGGTAGAGTTCGCCGGCATCGGCAAGGCGCGCGGCGGGGCGGGGCGAACCTACATGGCCTTCAGCCGAGACGAGGCTCTTGATGCGCTCCTTGAGATCGCCGCGCACGCGCGCAACCACCGCCGCCGCTTGCACGCGCACCACCGGCTCTGGGCTTCGCAACGCGGCTTCAAGTGCCGGGGCATAGTCGGGATGAAACTTCCGCGCCATCAAGCCGAGCGCGGTCTGGCGTTCATCGAGAGTACCCGCTTTTATCACGTCAAGAAAGCTTGCAGGCGGGGCGGCTTCGAGCCGCAATACGCGACCCGCCGCGACGCGGTCGTGCATGGCGGTTGCGGGGCCGACGCTGCCGGCACTGCTCAATCTCTTGTACCAGGCTCGCAAAACGGGAGAGCCCGGGTTGGTAGTTTTGACAAACGGCAACATGACAAGCGACGCCACCGCCCCGACGGGTCCAGCGACCAAGATAATCAGCACCATCGTCGCCGCAATTGTCAGATCTTCGCCCTTGGGCCGGGCATTGAACAAAATCGTTGCCACGCTGGCCACCACGGCGAGATGTCCCGCCAAGATCCATATTGCCGGAATACTCGCGGCTGAGGACTGGAGCGCGACAATAGCTTCCCCGACGTTTGCGAATAGGGCGCCGTAGACGTCACGCGTCGCCCAGCGCGACAAGATCGCACCGCCGTTGTTCGTCGCAGCAACGCTCATCGCGACGACCTCTTCATTTCAAGATCAGGGGTTGAGGGGCGCGGGCTGCGCGGTCGCTGCCGGAGTCCGCCTTCGATGGCCGCCACGACAACTGCCGCCAGCCCCGCGTCAATCGCGATGAGAGCGTGAGGGCATGCGCTGGCTCGTGGTTGATGACCATACGAGGCTCTGCGAGCGGCGCGACCATGGCGCCCGCTATGATGCTCAACCGGCCTATGGTGGCTTCCGTGAAAAACTGCGGATCGGCTTGCTCGAGTTTGACCATACCGATCACCTGGCTCGAGTCAGCCGCAAAGATGGGATGGGCGGCAATGCCGTCCGCGCCCAAAATGGCTTCGTCGCCCCTCGTCAATGCAGACAACGCCTGCCGCTCCGAGACCATGGCCCTATAGAGACCGTCTGTCGACGGTATTTCGCTTCGCCAATGTGCATTATCCGGCCAGCCTGACTGGACGACACCTTCCAGACCGGAGGGCGTCACGGCAAAAACCGATAGTTGACCACCGGGAAAAGCATTTTGCGCAACAGCACCAAAAGCGTCAGCCAGATTTGCGGACGGATTTTGCAAGGTATTGAGCGCGTCGAGCACCGCCCCTCCCGTCGACGGGCCGCGCGTGGTCATTTGGCGCTCGAGCCGCTGACAGCGGGCTTCGAGATCGGCGGCGTAACTTGCCAAGCTGTCGCGCTCCGCTTGGCGCTGCGTGAGCTGATGCCTCAGTTCCTGTTTGACTTCGATCTGACGTAAGCGGAATTGCCCAACCAGCAGCGAGACGCCGATCCAGAGAATGGGCAACGCCCAAACGCGCAACAGATACGTGAAAAGGTTTTCGCCAATCCCGAGCTCCGGAAAGCCATTGAGGACGTAGGCAGCCGTTGCGGCACCGGCCGCCAAAAGTCCGGCGACGGTGCCATATTGCAAGCTGAGCAGAAGGACCGGAATCCAATAGGGGCTCGGCTCCAAGCCGGCGACATCGACAGACGGCATCAGCCAATCGATGAACCCAATCAAGGCCAGCAGAACCAGGAGTTCCAGCACGGCTTCAAGCGGCGGCAGGATAGGCAGCCAAACGCCACCCTGCCAGCTCTTCAGCCGTCTCCAACTATCAAGGGGCGATTTCAATCGACGTCTTTCGCGCTAGCTGTGATCGGGTCCCGAACGCGACCGGTCCGCCGCGTCTTCAAACTACAGATTTTCCGCGATATCGGCAACGCAGTCGTCGCGTCACAAAAGCCGTAAATTGGGGCAGCTTGGGACCGTTTGCGCCTTAAGGATAAGGTTGTGGCTTCAAGACAGGTGTTTGGCCGCCACCATTGCTCTGAATAGGCCGGTTGGCGTCCCGATGCGGGCGTGGCCTATGGCGCAGCGACTTGATTTTCTTGTTACGCTGGAGCACGCGCGAAGTCTTGTTCAGAAATTTGGCGCTGCCCGCGTTACGGGGCTCTCCGTGCGCCTCGACGTTTGAGTGCTGGGGCCGGTTACCGGCCGCAGATCCGGCAGTGTTCTGGACGGGTTGCGTCAGTCCAAGTGCCTGAGCACGGCGCGTCGCGTCGTCCGACATCTTATTCCACAATGAGCGCCGCCAAATATCGAGCGGATCTTGAAGAGCCGGCGGTGTCGCGATGGGACCCGCCCGCCCTGCCCGGTTGCGGCCATTCGAGGGTGCAAGGCTGTCGTCAGCGGTTGCGGCTTCCGGCAACACGGCGACCGAAGGCTTGGGTGTCTCGTCCGGCGGTGGTTGCGCGTCTGAGCCGCCAGCTTTGAGCATCTCTTTTGCATCGGCCGCCATACCGGCGTTGGAGAGCACACCCGCAAGCTTGGACAGCAGCGGAGCTGGAACGCGCTCAAGCCCATACTTGCGCGCGCCGGCCAGAGCCGTCGCAGGGTCTCCCGCCGTCATGGCCGCCTCGATGAAGCGCAGCGCTACGCCCTCTTGGTTGAACTGCGATTTCTCAAGCCAGCCTTTGAGATAAAGTTGTGCCGGCAAAAGCTGCGCGCGCTCAATCAAGCGTTCGGCGACGGTGAGCGAGATGCTGTCGCCCGGGGCGCCGGTATCCTTGGCGACCTCAATGGCAGATGCCGGATATTTGCTGTGCGCCAGAATATCGATCAGTCCAATCGATAGGTTATCGTCTTTAGAAGATTTGATCCATCGTAACGCTCTGCGCTCCGCTTCTTTCGGCTGGTCCTGCTCAAGCAGCAGTGTCATCAGCTGATAGCGTTCGCGCGGACTTTTCAGGCGTTTCAGATCATCGATGGATTTAAGTAACGCCGTCGCTTGCACGATGTCGCCGCCGGACGCGACAAGTTCGGCAAGGCGCGACAGATCGTCAGGCTTTCGATAGCCCTTTTGCTTGCAAATCTGGAGTGCCGCCTGCTCTTCGTCGTACCGGCCTTCGGATCTTAGAATTGCGATCAGCTCGCGGCAGGCGGGTTCGGAGTATTTCAAGGCGATTTGCGAGCGCAACGCTTCGACATAGGCTTTGCGGTCTTCCGAACTTTTGTAAAATTGCGCAAGGCGATTTTTGAGGGCCGCATCGCGCGGCCGGTCTGCAACCATCGCTTCAAGCAGGGCGCGGGCGTTAGCGATATCGCCTTGGCTCTCATAGAGCGCTTGCATCTGATAAAGCGTGCGGTACCGGCGGTCGCCCTGCTTGTATTCCGCTTCAAGGATCGTCAGAGCCTCGCGGGAATGGCCATCGCTCTCGAGCATCGCAACGCGCTCGTTGTCGCCGGGCAGCATCGCCCAACCGGCGGCGAGTGCGCCCAAAAAAATCACGGTCATGATGATGCGGTGCGGCTTCAGTGCCGCCAGAGACCCGTTACCGCTCATGACATTTAAAGCTTACTTGAACTGGGTCGATAGCTGCTACCGTCACCGAGCCCGCGAGACGGCCATTGCCGTCAGCTTGCCATTGGCTGCCGTAGATTTGCCGACCATCGCCGGCAGCCGTGACGTCGAAGATCTGCGATGCCTCTGTCTTCCAGACCATGTCGCCGGCACCGTATCCGTGCGCCGTAAACGCGAAGTTGCAGCCGTCACGCTTGAAATTTTGCATCTGCCACCGGCTTTCGACGAGATGGGGATGTTTGGCGACGGTTATTTCGGAGCTGGCTTTGACCGACTGCAGCGTGATCGCCGGGACCTCGACCGCTTGATCGAGGGCAACATACAGGGATCCCTCATGCCTGTTGGCACCAATGACACCTAGGCTTTTCGTATAATCAACATCGAGATTGTCCGCATCGTCGAAACGCACCGTCTGTAGAGATCCGCGTTTTCGCACCGTCCATGTCATGGCATCGACTTGCTCGATCTCGGCTTCGAAAAAACTTTCCGCGATCCCGGCATATTCAGAGGCCTTGACCGGAATGACATGACTGTTTCGAGCAAGCTCGAGAAAGTGCTTGATGGCGGCAAGCGATGCCGGCTTCTCGCCTGAATACATATGATAATAGAGATTGAACGCCTTGATCCGGCGGGGAGAGTCGGTGTTTTTCAAGGTCTGTTCGAGCAGGAACTGCCCGTAATAGGGGCCGTGCCAATAGTTGGTATAGGTATTTTCGTTGCTGTTGACGGCATAGATCTGACGCTCTTGTCCAACGGGTCGGGAGATGGCCGGAACGTAATAGATCGAAGGGAACTCGGCATCGAAACGCGAGTCGCCGCCATTCATGCTCTTGACCCCAGCAACTCTAGCCTGGCGGAGCGCGCCTTCAAACGCCTCGGTATCGCCGCTCCATAGATAAATCCCGACCTTCTTGCCCGCCGGGGCGAGAGATTCCGTAATCTCGATCGCGCGCCTGATTTCCTTCTCGAGATCGAAGGGTTCTTTCATATAACTGCGCGGCAGATCGGCGGACCCGGCGACATAGCGCTCGTTGCTGGCGGCGAGTTCGGACTTGCCGGCCACTTTGTAGAGCAGCCCGCGAAACCGGTCCATCAATGTCAAAACCGGATGAGCGACTTTGTCGACGAGCGCCAACTCGGCGGCCCTGTCGTAATTTTCAAAAAACGCCCACGAGAACGGATGGGTGTAGGTGTGGCTCGCGACTTCAACCTGCTTCAAAGCATAGATGCGGCGGGCGCTGTCACGCGCCGTTTCCATGCCGCCTAGCTCCGCCACCGCGTCACCGGCGATCAGTCCGACAGTAACCGGCAAATCTGGGTAGGGCTCTATAGCCTCGCGCCGGATGACGTCGGCGGTTGAAACTTGCGCTTCGCGAAAGCTCTCGATTTCAGAAATGTTGTTCCAGCCATCGCCGTCGATGTGGCTGAAGTACATCCGCCGGCCGTTAAGCGTCGTGACATCGGGAACGGGGAAACGCTCTTCACCCAAAGCCTGTTTGAAAAACAGGAACGGGTTGACGATCCAGCGCACCTTATCGGTAGTGGCATCGTAATAAATCGTGAACTCATCCGATACATAGCCGCCTGCCGGACTGGTCGAGATGAGAACGGCCGTGACGTCGCCTTCAGGTCCCGGCACGGTGGCGGCGAGATGGACCCGGGCGGCGGCGGAAATGGCTTCGACGATCCTGAAGCCCGGCAGGGCCTTGTCGATCTTGCGTTCAAAGCCCGCCATGTCGGCGTTGATCGTCGTGATTTTAGCCTTGTGCGTGACGTTGACGTACTGATCGGCGGCCTTCAACCCAAGGCGCGCGAAAATGCGAGCAACCGTGTCGTCAGATCCTGGCGGTTCATTGGGTGCGAGTTCAGCGAGACAAGCAAGGCGCAAGCCCTTGCCAGTCGCCGCGTCCAGCCAGCTCAGATAGCGGCGCGGATCGGCCATCGGTTCGATCAGCCAACTGACTGCGCCCCGGAAGCGGCTCAATTCCTCGCCCGACGGCAAGGCGCCGTTGACGTCGACAAATACCAATTTGTAACCCAGCCAGTTGAGGGGCAGCTCGGCCAGCCGATGCAATCTGCTTGCCGCCGCCGTTGGCTCGTGCCGGCTGTCATACAGGGCGAGGATATCGCGCCGGACCGGCCGGCTAGAAAATTCAACATCAATAGCCAGCGCAGCACCGGACCACAGGCAAATCGCCAATGCCACGATGACGTTAACTCCATAAAGTCGCTTCAGACTTGTGCGCACGGCGGGCGTTGACTCCAATTCGTGGTGATGTGCTGGCGAGGGCTGGATCCAGGGTTGTGTACAAAACGCAAATCGCTCGCGCCAGATCACCCGTGCCTTAATTCGTGCCTGCCGAAAGCGGCTTCCTTGAGAACTCTGGCCAGGATTGCAATTCTTTCACCAATACATACTTTCTCCCTCAGGCTGTACCTTGATCCGGCGGGTGACCTGCCGGTATCATGGGCCGGCGTGGCCCAGGGGGGCGGAAAGGGTCGTGGCGAATGACGGAGCAGCAAAAGAAGTTTCCTGAGTTCTACGTGACAGCGCCGCAGCCGTGCCCATATCTGCCGGGGCGTCTCGAGCGCAAGTTGTTCACGCATTTGACGCACGACAAATCGCATGAACTCGTCGATCGATTGCTCACAAGTGGTTTTCGGCGCAGTCAGAACATTGCTTATGTGCCCTATTGCGAGGGCTGCCAAGCTTGCGTCTCGGTCCGTGTGCTGGTCAATGAATTCGAGCCGGACCGGTCGATGCGACGCATTACGGCCAAGAACCGCCGGCTGGTGGCCCGCCGCGTCGCACCTGAACCGACGTCAGAACAATTCCGGCTGTTCCGCAGCTATATCGATGCTCGCCATAGCGACGGCGGCATGGCGGACATGTCGGTTCTGGATTACCGGATGATGGTTGAAGACAGCGTCATCGATACCTTCCTGACCGAGTACCGCGAAAAGCCCGAAGGTGCGATCGACCTCGACATTGCCAGTTGGCCGTTGAAAGCCGTGGCGCTCTGTGACCGGCTCTCGGACGGCATTTCAATGGTCTATAGTTATTATGACCCTGCCGGTGCCGATCTCAGCCTTGGCACCTATATGATTCTCGAGCACATCGAATTCGCGCGCCGCATCGGCTTGCCGCATCTATATCTGGGCTATTGGATCGAGGGCTCGCGCAAGATGGCCTACAAGGCGCGTTTTGGCCCTCAAGAGCGGCTGGGCTCCGACCAGTGGGAGCGGGTGGAGCCTGATAAAGGCGCGGACTGAACTACTTCCACAACTCGCCGTCGATCTTTTCAAACATGTGCATCCATTTCTTGGTCTGAGTATCGACCAAAACCTTCATGCGGGCACGCAATTCCAAGAGCAGCGCGCAATCGGGCTTCTTGGCGTTGGCACCTTCTTGCCCCATCGTCGAGATGGCCAAGAGCAGTTCGTCGGTCATCTGGTCGTACTCGACCGTTGCATCGTCGCGCACGTACGGCGCGGCCTCGGTCAAGAACTGATCCTGACTCCAGCCGCGCTTGGTTTTGAGTTGCCGCAACTTATCCTGAAAGGCCGGCTTGTTTTTGGTATTAAGTTCGCGCAAACCGCCTGCCGCTTCCTCGACGACCGCCTCGAATTCAGATTTCGAGCACGCTGCGTCCTCGGTCCGCGCGGCCACTGGCCACAGCGCCGCAATGAGGCAAAATACCTTCGCCAGTCCCCACCTGTTGGCGATGATTATCATGACCCAAGTCCTAACCTCCGGCCAAACCAGGGGCAAGCACCCTACGGCACCGCTCCCGTCTAAAAAGCATCCGCCCCTCCCCCAGAGGTCTAAGCGGCCGGCCTTAAAACGCCGGGCCAAACTTGTTTGATCTCGGAAAACCTTTGGGCGCCAAGCGTCCGGCCTGGGCGCGTTCGCCAGACCATTCGCGTAATTCACCCCAGGACAGTGTGAACGTGCGTCCGGCGCTATCGAGCCAAGTCAGGCCTTCGGATTTCTTGAAGACGCGAACGTCGGCAAGCCCTCCGTCCTTGAAACGCTGCAGGATGACACCCTTGCCGCGCGTCATCTCGTTGACTTCGTCGAGCTTAAACACCAGCATTTTCCGGTTTTCGCCGATCGTCGCAACACAGTCGCCCTCAACGGCAACGACGATGCGGGCCTCCTCGGGCTCCGTCACATTCAAGATTTGTTTGCCCTTGCGCGTCGAGGCCACGACCTCGTCTTCTGGAACGATGAAGCCGTACGAACCGGTCGATGCGACCAGCAACTTTCGCGCCGGATCGTGCACGAACAGTTCGACAAAGTCGTGGTTTTCCTCGAGATCGACCATCAAGCGCACGGGTTCGCCATGCCCACGCCCGCCCGGCAATTGGCTGGCTTCGAGGGTAAAGAATTTGCCGTTGGTCGCAAATAGGATGAGTTTGTCGGCGGTCGATGCCTTGATGGCGCGCTTCAACTCGTCGCCCTGTTTGAACTCGAGCTTGCCCAAGTCATCCTGATGGCCTTTGAGGGCGCGTATCCAACCCTTCTCCGACAGAATTACGGTGATCGGTTCTTTTTCGACCAGCGCGGCATCGAGATCGATTTCGATGTCAGGCGCATCCGCAAACGTCGTGCGGCGGCGGCCAAGGGTGGTTTTTTTGGAGTAGGTTTCGCGCGTCGCCTTGACTTCTTCGGTGATGCGTTCCCACTGCATGTCTTCCGATTTCAGAAGCTGCTTGAACTCGCGGCGCTCTTTGGAAAGTTTGTCGTGTTCGGCATTGATCTCGACTTCTTCAAGTTTTGACAGCGAGCGCAGGCGCAAGTTCAATATCGCCTCGGCCTGAACATCGCTCAATTTGAATTTGGCGATCAATTTAGCCTTGGGATCTTCCTCTCGCCTGACGATGCGAATGACTTCGTCGATGTTGAGATAGGCGATCAGATAGCCGTCCAAAACCTCAAGACGGTGCTCGATTTTCTTGAGCCGGAATTCCGACCGGCGCACCAGAACTTCGATGCGGTGTTCGAGCCACTGCGAGAGCACGTCTTTTATGCTCAGGACGTTGGGAATTTGTCCCGCCGACAACACGTTCATGTTGAGGCCGAAACGGACCTCGAGTTCGGTGGCGCGAAACAAGCTCTCCATTAACAGCATCGGATCGATAGTGCGCGTTTTGGGCTCGAGAACGAGGCGAATTTCTTCCGCACTTTCGTCGCGCACGTCGCCCAGAAGCGGCAGCTTTTTTTCAGCCATCAAATCCGCGATCTGGATGTAGAGCTTAGCCTTCTGCACACCGTAGGGAACTTCGGTGACAATGATCTGATAGCCGCCGCGGGCGGTCTCCTCCTTCACCCATTTGGCCCGCAAACGAAAACCGCCGCGCCCGGTCTTATAGGCTTCGAGCATGTTTTCGCGCGGTTCAACGATCACGCCTCCGGTCGGGAAGTCCGGACCTGGCACCATCTCAACCAGTTTCTCAACCGTCGCGTTGGGATGCTTTATGAGATGCAATAACGCTTGGCACAGCTCATCGGCGTTGTGGGGCGGGATGTTGGTCGCCATGCCGACGGCAATGCCAGATGACCCATTGGCCAGCAAATTCGGGAAGGCTGCCGGCAAAACCACCGGCTCTTGTACGCGGCCATCGTAGTTAGGGCGAAAATCAACAGTGTTCTCGTCGAGACCCTCCAGGATCGCGGCGGCAACAGCCGTCATGCGGGCCTCGGTATAACGGGCGGCGGCAGGGTTATCGCCGTCGATGTTGCCAAAGTTGCCCTGACCGTCGACCAGCGGATAGCGAACGGCGAAATCTTGAGCGAGGCGAGCCAGTGCATCATAAATAGCCTGGTCGCCGTGGGGATGCAGGTCACCCATGACATCGCCAACGATCTTCGCGCACTTGAGATAGCCGCCTGTTGGATCGAGTTTGAGCTCGCGCATGGCATAGAG
Source organism: Hyphomicrobium sp. (assembly GCA_031365865.1). Taxonomy (GTDB): domain Bacteria; phylum Pseudomonadota; class Alphaproteobacteria; order Rhizobiales; family Hyphomicrobiaceae; genus Hyphomicrobium_B. The sequence continues at coordinate 95,506 of JANLYX010000052.1, forward strand.
GATACGGCGGTGAACAGGTTTCAGGCCGTCGCGGACATCGGGCAGCGCGCGATGCATGATGGTCGAAAGGGCATAGGCCAGATAGCGCTCTTCAAGCGCCGTTTTCAGGTCTACGCTTTCCGTGGGGCCGCCACCTGACGGGGAGCCTGGCAGAATCGGTTTTTGGTTCATGGCCGAGGGTTAGCGCCTGCGGGACCCCATCGCAAGGCGGCGAGTTGGCGATGCACAGCTACGCTTCCGCTATTCCACAATTCCGTGTTAGATTGGCCTCATGACAAATCTTATGGAAAAGGCTCTAGCGGCCGTGCGCAACTGGCCTTCCGAGCGCCAAGATGAGGCCGCTGAATTGCTGCTCGCGATGGATCGGCTTGGTGGCCAAACATTTCGCGCCAACGACGATGAGCTGCGCGCTATTGACGAAGCCCTATCACAGACGAATAGGGGCGAGTTTGCAACGGACGAGGACGTTGCTGCTGCCTTCGCTCGCTTTCGGAGATGAAAGTCAAGTATAGCCCGCGCGCCATCAGCGACCTTTTTGGCATTGCGGAATATCTTAAGGCCAAAAGTATCAGCGGAAGTTTGGCCATCGACGATAAAATACAGTCGTCAATCCGTCTGATTGGCGAATTGCCACGATCGGGACGGGTTCTAGAAGGGCGCCCGAACGTTCGGATCATTCCAGTCGCACGCGCACCCTATCTGATATTTTATGCGATCAAAGATGACGCAATCATCATTCTACATATCCGCCATGCTTCGCGAAAACCCGTTCATCAAGGCGATTTATGAGCTCGGCAGCCGGGACAAAGGGTTCCCGATATCGGAATTATGCCACAGATGACGGGCTTTATAGCTGGCCCCTCACTGGAAAAAGCCCGCGATGCCAGCCGTCCTTCCCGATATTGCCACCACCGAAGCTGCCATTATTGAAATGACCAACAGTGTGCGGGTGCGCGAAAAGATCGGCCAGGTCGCGCCTGATAAAGCCTTGATGGCGGCGGCCCGGGCCTACGCTGCCTATCTCGCCAAGACCAATACGTTCTCTCACACCGCCGACGGCAAGCAGCCCTCCGACCGGGCCGCGACGGCCGGTTACCGGCACTGCCAGATCGCAGAGAACTTGGCGCTTTCAGCCGACAGCCGCGGATTTGAAGCGCGCGCTCTTGCCAAGGACACGATGGAGGGCTGGCTAAATTCTCCTGGCCATCGCACCAATTTACTGGCGCCTTATGTGACCGACATCGGCGTCGCCGTGGCGCGCGTACCGGACAAAGATCCGAAGTACGTCATGGTTGAACTTGTCGGCCGGCCGCAAGCGCTGGCGGCGGCCTTCCAGATTTCAAACGCTACGAAAGTCAGTGTGCAATATTCGCTGGCTGGAGATGTCCAGAGCATCGAACCTGGCATGGGGATCAAGCACACGATCTGCCAACCCAAAACTCTTGCGTTCACGACCGCCGGCGGGAAACCGCTGAGCAGCCATTTCGACGCCAAGGACGGACAGGTCTATACGCTTACAGCCAAGTCTGGCACCGTCACCGTTGAAGTGACGGCGCGCGACCGGGTGAAGTAAAGAGCGCTTATTGCTTTACGCCTTCGAGATTGAACGTCAGCTCAACCTCTTTGGAGGCAGGCCCCAAATCTTTCGTGATGCCAAAATCGGCAAGCGTAATTTTGGTCTTGCCGGTGAAGCCTTGGCGAAAACCGCCCCAAGGATCGGCGCCGCCGCCAATACGCTCGGCGTCGATCGTAACCGGCTTGGTGACGCCATGCAGCGTCAACTGGCCAATGATCTGGGCTTTGCCGTCGCCCGACGATTTGACCTCGGTGCTCTCGAACGTTGCTGTCGGGAATTTCCCAACATCCAGGAAATCGGGCCCACGCAAATGTTTGTCGCGCTCGGCGTGATTGGAATTGAGGCTGGCGACGTCGATGTCGACCTTCACCTTTGAGGCAGCAGGGTTCTTGTCATCAAAGGAAAAATTGCCGTTGAACTTATCGAAGCGGCCAAGCAACCAGCTATATCCCAGATGCTTGATACGGAAATCGATGAAGGCGTGCTGGCCCTTGATGTCGAAGGCGTAGTTTTCCGCCATGCTCGGACTTGCGAGCGCCAAGGCACTTGTCATAATTGCTAAGGTGAAGGAAGCGAACTTCATAGAGCGTGTCTCCATCGTTTGTTATGGCAAGAAATCAAGACGCTTGTTTTTTAGTCGTTGGCGGGCCGTTCCACATCCGTCGCATAATCTGGTCTTTGTTGGAAAAATGATGCTTCAAAGCGGCAACCGAGTGAGCGAGTGCCAGCGCCATGGTGCCATAAGCGAGCCAGCGGTGCACGAACCCAGCGCTATCTGCTAACCCCTGCTGCTTGGTGACTGCGGGAATGCTAAACCAGTCGAACACAGCCACCGGCTGGCCATCGGCGGACGAAATGAAATACCCAGACACCATAATGACCGCAAGTAACACATAAAAGCTCCAATGTACGAGACGAGAGCCTGCGCGCTCGAAGGCCGTCAATTCGGTGCCAACGGGTTTGGTGTTGAATGCCCGCCAAAGCAATCGGAAACCCAAAACGATCAGGAGAAGAATACCGGCGCTGCGGTGAATATCGGGGCCAAGGCGGTAGTACGGGCTCTGATAATCAAGACCAACCATCCACACGCCGATGCCGAAGACCACAAATATCGCTAGCGCCATGCCCCAATGCAGCCAGCGCGAGATCAGACCGTATCCAGTGGGCGTATCCTTGATGACCATCCGTGATGAATTCCAGGCCCGGTTAAGTCCGGCTCGGTTAAGTCCGGGCCTCTCTTAGCTTTAGGCATATAGCAACGAATGTAGCCTGTTCAATCCGTCGCATGGCGAGTGCCTGCGTGGCTTTCCCTACGTTCACCCCGCCAGCTTCGCAAGCAAATCGCCGAGCCGGCGGCGGACGTCTGGCAGGGCAGCGCCGCGCGGAGTTAAGACCCTGGCCTCCAGGAAGTAGCGCGTCAACGCCAGCCCCGAGCGAATATCGTCGTTTGTGACGTGGGCCGGACGGCCGCGCACAAGGTATCCGGGCAAGCCCAGCAACTTGTCTTTAAACGGCTCCCCTGCCGAGGCCGACACCGCGCGACCGGATCTCGGCGATACGTAAATCAGTTGATCGTTCGCGCCTGTCGCAGCGCACGCGCTCAAATCCAGCCCAAAGCCGAGCTCTTCCAGAAGTGCCAGTTCCCAGCGCACGTACAGCGCTGGCCAAACCGTTGGATCATCCAGGAAGCCGAGTACGAACAGCGTCACTTCGTAAAGCGACGGATGGGGATCGCGTTCCGGCAATAGCCGCGTCAAGGCTGCGATTGACGACAGCCCGGCGAGAGCTGGCGCATCGTCCATCGCGGACGCCGCAAAGCCGCGCCGCAGTTCAAGCACGACGTGGCCGAGATGATCGGAGAGACGCGCCTTCCAGGTGGCGTCGACGTGATTGCCGGTTTGCAGAATGGGCCGCAGTTTGCGTGACCGGCCGCCATACACGAGACCGAGATGGCGGCCGTGCGCACGCGTGAACAACTCAACCACCGCCGCGGTTTCTCCATGCGGCTTCGCGGACAGCACTATCGCTTCATCGGACCATTGCATCAGGCAGACTCTCGACCTTTGGCCCTGACATTGGCCCAATGCGGGCTCAGATGCCAACGCCTTTGCGGTCGCGCCCCTGCGGCTTCTGTTTGGGATTTTGCTGGATGACGCACGGCGCGCCAAACGCGACGCACTCAAACGTCCCGTTATCTTTCTTGAAACACTTCAAAGACTTTTCCGCAGCCACGCCCCAACCGTCATAGCCAGGCCCAGCCTTGCTAGCCTTGGCCTTCCATTGATCCAGGGCCTGTTTCTTGGCCGACTGTTCGTCAGCAGCGGTGACGACGTCGCTCGCGACGACGTCGTTGCAAATGCGCACCGCCGCGAGGCTAGGAGCGATCTGCGCCAAGGGGGCGAGCGTTAGGATCGAGAAAGCCGGACACCAAACGAACCGATTCATGGATGCGCCCTTATTGAAGGCCTCGTTACTTCTTTGGAAAGTCGAGCCCCATTTCGCGGTAACGCTCCGGGTCGCTGCCCCAGTTCTCGCGTACTTTAACGAACAAGAATAGATGGACCTCTTGTTCAGCGATGTCCGTGATCTGCCGCCGCGCTTCCATTGAGATCTTCTTGATGGTCGCGCCGCCCTTGCCAAGCACGATGCTCTTTTGACTGTCGCGTTCGACGTAAATCGTTTGCTCGATGCGCGCCGAGCCGTCCTTCAAGGTTTTCCAACTCGTCGTCTCGACGGTCGAGGAATAAGGAAGTTCTTCGTGCAGCCAATGATAGATGCGCTCGCGCGTGATCTCGGCCGCCATCATTCGCATCGGAACGTCCGTGACATCATCTTCGGAATAGTGCCAGGGACCTAGCGGCACCACGGACGCCAGATAGTTCTTCAAATCATCGACGCCGGTGCCATCGAGCGCCGATATCATGAAAACTCTATCGAACTTCGCGCGCTTGCTCATCTCGGCCGTCAACGCCAGCAACTTCTCTTTTTCCTCGACGCGATCAACCTTGTTCAAAACCGCGAGCAAGCGTGAGCGTGTGTCCTTGATCCTTTCGATCAAGCGGCCGCTATCATCGTCGATGCCTTTGGCGGCATCGATCAACACAACAACGACGTCGCCATCTTTGGCTCCGCCCCAGGCCGCGTCGACCATGGCCCGATCGAGACGGCGCTTGGGCTCGAATATCCCTGGCGTATCGATGAAAACCAGCTGGCTTAGCCCCGCCATGGCGATGCCGCGCACCGGCACGCGGGTGGTCTGCACTTTATGCGAAACGATCGAGACTTTGGCGCCAACAAGCGCGTTGACCAGCGTCGATTTTCCAGCGTTCGGACTGCCCAACACGGCGATAAAACCGCAGCGCGTGCCTTGATCGGCGGATTGAGGGTGCTTCGCGTCTTCGCTATCAGTCATCCGGCATTTTACCACGGACGCCTTCACGTTCCAACAAAGCCGTTGCGGCGGCCTGTTCGGCGATCCGTTTTGAAGCCCCCTCACCTTGCGCTGGCGCGTGCCCGGCAATGTGGACCTCGGCGGTAAAGTGCGGCGCGTGATCGGGGCCCTTACGCGACACAACCGTATAGCGCGGCAGCGCGAGGCCCTGGCCCTGGGCCCATTCCTGCAGCTGCGATTTGGCGTCGACCGCCGACTCCGGAACCGTATCGGACATCTCTTTCCAGAGCTTCAGCACGACCGAGCGGGACTTGTCATATCCGCCGTCGAGGAATACCGCCCCCAGAAGCGCTTCGATGGCATCGGCGAGGATCGTGGTTTTTTCCCGTCCGCCGCTGTCGGCTTCGCTTTCCGACAAGATCAGATGCTCGCCAAGCCCTATGGCGCGCGAGATCTTGGCGCAGGCTTCACCTCGAACCAGCCGGTTATAGCGGCGCGCCAGTTCGCCTTCGCTGGCGTCAGGGTGTTGGCCGTTGAGAACCTCAGCAACCGCCAGACCCAAGACGCGGTCACCAATGAATTCCAGGCGCTCGTTGTCGCCACGATCGATCTTGCCACCGCGGACGCTGGCATGGGTCAACGCGCGTTCCAACAGCTCCGGGTCCTTGAAGCGGTACCCGAGTTTGGTTTCAAGATCTTTGAATTTTCGTTTGCGCAGCATGGCCGCTCGACTTACCGCACCAGCTTGAAAAACCGGCTCCAACGAATATCAAATGGCCAAGTCCAGGGCGACCACCAATGGAAGGCGTCCGGCTCATCAACGGCGGCCGAGAAGAATATAACGTCGGCACGGCCGACAAAATTCTCGAACGGCACGTAACCGACGCCACGTGGGCCTGGAACACGGCTATCGCTCGAATTATCGCGGTTGTCGCCCATCATGAAATAATGCCCGGCGGGCACTTTGTAGGGCGCCGTCGTGTCGAGATAGCCCTCGGCCTCAAGATCGAGAACTTTGTACTTCACGCCGTTGGGCAGTGTCTCCTCATAGACGTCGACCTGACGGGCGGGCTGATACTTCTCCTCATGCGTCAGGAAGGTTCCGGCCTTAACCTTCGGCACGGCCTCGCCGTTAATATAGAGCACGCCCTGGCGCATTTGGATCTCGTCGCCAGGTAAACCGATCACGCGTTTGATGTAGTCGGTTTCGTCCTCGGATGGCTTGCGAAACACCGCAACGTCGCCGCGTTTCGGCTCAGCGGCGAGCGCGCGGCCCGACGAGATCAGATCGGGCAAAACGCGAAACGTCGTGCACGCCGTTGTCCAGGGAATGCAAAGCGTGACTTTGCGCGGGAACGAATACTTGCTGTAGCCGTATGAGAGCTTGGAAACGAACAGATAGTCGCCGACGAGCAGCGTCTGCTTCATCGAGCCCGACGGGATATTGAAGGGTTGATAGAAGAAAATGCGCACGAACACGGCGATCGCGATGGCTTCCGCGACGATAATCGCGGTTTCGGCCCAACCCGATCGTCCGGCTCTTGAGATGAGGCTCATCAATGGCTCCTGTACGCCTTTACGCGGCGTGAGCCGGGGCGTCTTGCAAAACCGGGCCGCTATAGCGAGTTTGGCCCTTTGGCGCAATTGGCGCTGGTGTCCCAGTCTAGATTGTTCAACGAAACCAACGATAAACATTTAGGTTGCCGCGGCACCCCGCAAGCCCCGGACAGCACCCGACTTTTGCGAGGTCAGTCGGCTACCGGGCAGGTCCTTTATCCGGGTGCGCAGAAACAATCACGATAGCTTCAGCGAGAGGATATTCATCCGTCAAGGTCAAATCTATCTTGGCGGTGTATCCCGGCGGAGTCAGTTTTTCGAGGTGCAGGGCGGCACCACCCCGCAACTTCAGGGTCGGGCGGCCACTCGGAGCGTTGATGACCCCGATGTCGCGAAGATGCACGCCGGATCGAAAGCCCGTGCCCAGCGCCTTCGACATCGCTTCCTTGGCGGCAAAGCGCTTGGCCAAGGTGCTTGCTGGGTGGGCGCGCGCGAAGGCCCGGCGGCGTTCGTCGGCGGTGAAGACCTTTTCAAGGAAGCGATCGCCAAACCGCGCCAGCGTTTTCTCGATGCGGCGAATGTCGACAATGTCGTTGCCAATGCCAAGGATCATGATGCACCGGCCTTGGCGCGGCCCGCCGCCATCGCCGCGCGCATTTTCAAAACGGCTTGCTGCAATCCGGCAAAGACCGCTTCGCCGATCAAGAAGTGCCCAATATTGAGTTCTACAATCTGCGGCAATGCCGCGATAGCCTGAGCCGTGGTGTAATCGAGGCCGTGGCCCGCATGCACTTCCAATCCGCGCTCGGCCGCCAAGGTTGCGGCGTGTGTCAAACGCTCAAACTCGCGTTGCGCTAATGCGAGATCGCCAACGTCAAGTGCGTGACACCATGCGCCCGTATGCAGCTCGACGACCGGCGCCTTGATCGAAGCCGACGCTTCAATCGCATCCGGGCTCGGCTCAACGAACATCGAGACGCGAATGCCAGCCCGCGTCAACTGATCGACAAATGGCACAAGCGTGTTGTGGCCGGTGACAACATCAAGCCCGCCCTCCGTGGTCCGCTCGGTCCGCTTTTCCGGCACCAGGCAAACTGCATGCGGTTTGATCGATAAGGCGATATCGAGCATCTGCTCTGTCGCCGCCATTTCGAAATTCAGCGGTTTGGTGATCTGGTCCTTGAGACGGATCATATCGGCGTCTTGGATATGGCGGCGGTCTTCGCGTAAGTGCGCGGTGATGCCGTCGGCACCAGCCTGAATGGCCAGAATGGCGGCCCGTATCGGATCGGGAAGATGGCCACCGCGTGCATTGCGAATGGTCGCGACGTGGTCGATGTTGACGCCGAGGCGTATACTTTGCGGCAAGCGCGGTTGCATCCAACAGAAAACCAAAACTAAAACCCCAGACAGGCTTCCGGCTCAAGCACGGCTGCGGCGGTCCTGGAAAACCCGCACCGCCCGGCGCGTAGGATAGTAGCTCATGATGGCAGCCAGCAAGCCAACTGCCAAACTTCCGATGACTATTGGCTTGAGAACGGGTGTCAAATAGTCGAGTGCCTCCGAGAGCGCACCGGGTGTGAATTCAGTGAACGCCGTCGAAACAAGTGCCGCGCTGGCATTGAGTTGGGTTGCGGAAATCGCAGCCGGATCGTTGCCAAGCAGCCAAGCTCCGGCCAAATAGGACGCGCCCCAGATTGCAGGCCAGCTCAACGGATTGCCGGCAAACGTCGCGAGCAGCGCCGCTGGAATGGAAACACGCAAAGTAAATGCGAGCACCGCCGCCAACAACATCTGAAAGCCAAAGAACGGCGTGAAAGCCGCGAAGATCCCGGCCGCACAGCCAAGCGCAACTTCGTGCGGCGTTGCGCGCAGCCTCATGATGCGATGCCAATGATGGGCAATCTTCCGGCTGACGGCGAGCGCCGGTCGGCTGGACGCCGCCGTTATCCCATTTCGTAGCGTTTCAAGCATTTCACATCCAAGCGCATGACGCCCGCACGCCGCTCAAGGCTTAAGTATAGCCTACTCAAACAGTCTTTCCACATTCGCGACCGTGGATTTTGCCCGTAACCCCGCGACAATATGGTTCAAGTGCACGAGGTCGAAAACTTCGAGCTCAACGTGCATCACCGTAAAATCCGCGGCCTTGCGGACCATCCTCAGGTTGTCGATATTACCGCCGGTTTCGCCGATAACGCGAGCAATTTCAGCCAGAGATCCGGGCGCGTTGACGGCGGTCACGCTAATGCGCGCGGGAAATCTTTCATTGCGTTCCGGCTCGACATCCCAGGTGACGTCAATCCAACTCTCATGCTCATATTCTTTCAATCGCGGCGAGTGAATCTGGAAAATCCGAATGCCTTCACCCGCCGACATGACGCCAACGATTCGGTCGCCGGGAACCGCACCACCGGGCTCGAATAAAACCGGCAGCGCGTTGCCGGGCCCGGAGCTGACGAGACCTAATTTTCCATCACTGTCGGGGGTGCGGAATTTGAGACTCATGACCTTGTCAATATTGAACCAGCCTTCTTGGCCCTTCGAGCGGCCGAATTTACGCGACGGCTTATAGCCATGTTCCGGTACTTTCAGCGTCGGCACGATTGCGGCCGCCACTTCTTGCAGCGCAATTTCGTTTTTGCCGGCGGCGGCCAATAAATCATCGATCGATTTCATGCCAAAACGCGCCAGGACGCCTTTGACCTTGTCATCCGCATACTCGACATTGTTGTCGGCAAGCGTTGAGACCAAAAGCTGGCGGCCAAGTTCTGTGTAGCGCTTCTTTTCCGCTTCGCGCGCAGCTTTGCGAATGGCGGCGCGGGCCCGGCCCGTCACCGCAAACTCTTCCCAGGCGGCAGGACGAACGTGCGATTTCGACGTCTCGATGACAACCTCGTCGCCGTTTCTCAAGCGCGTGTCGATGGGCACATGGCGGCCGTTGATGAATGCAGCCACCGCTTCGTTGCCAACGTCGGTGTGAACGGCATAGGCAAAATCCAGCGGCGTCGCACCGCGCGGCAGGGCGATGAGCCGGCCTTTCGGCGTAAAGCAAAACACCTGATCGTGGAACAGCTCGAGCTTGGTGTGCTCGAGAAACTCTTCGGGATTATCAGCCTCGAGCAACGTCGAGATCATGGTTCTTAAGCGCCCGAACGGGCTGTTCTCGCGCTCGCTGGATTGAGCGCCATTCAGAACTTTGTCGTGAGCCACATGCTTCGCTGACTCTTTGTAAAGCGCGTGCGCGGCAATACCGAATTCGGCGACTTTATGCATGGCATGGGTGCGGATCTGCAGCTCCGCGCGCTGGTGGCGGGGCCCATAAACGGTGGTGTGAATAGATTGGTAGTTGTTGCGCTTTGGGGCGGAAACGTAATCCTTGAATCGCCCCGGCACCGTGCTCCAGGTGGTGTGGACGATGCCGAGAACCCGGTAACAGTCTTCGATGCTGTCGACGATAACGCGGAATGCGTAGATATCCGAAAGCTGCTCCAAGCTGATCTGCTTGTGCTCCATCTTGCTCCAGATCGCGTACGGCTTCTTTTCCCGGCCCGACGTTTCAGCCTTGATGCCGGCATCTGAAAGCTTGCGTGCCAATGCCTGGCGGATTTCCTCAACCAGTCCCTTGTTGCGGCCACGCAACTCGATAAGCTTTTCGGTCACGGCCTGATAAGCTTCGGGATGCAGCCAGCGGAAGGCGTGATCTTCAAGTTCTTCACGCACCGTCTGCATGCCCATCATGCCGGCGAGCGGGGCGTAGATATCGAGGGTTTCTTCGGAATTGCGTTTGCGGCTCTCGGGCTTCATATGCTCGAGGGTCCGCATGTTGTGCAAGCGGTCCGCAAGCTTTACGAGCAGGACACGAATGTCGCTCGAAATCGCGATCAGCAATTTGCGGAAATTCTCGGCTTGCTCGGCTTTGACCGACACGAGATCGAGCCGCTTAATTTTTGTCAGCCCGTCGACCAGCGAGCCGATTTCCGGCCCGAACATCTGATCGATCTCGGCCCGCGTTGCGTCTGTGTCTTCGATGACGTCGTGCAGCAGAGCAGTCGCGATCGTGGCGTCGTCGAGTTTGAGCTCGGTCAGAATGGCGGCGACTTCGAGGGGATGGGAAAAATACGGCGCGCCGGACGCACGCTTTTGATGGCCATGCGCTTTCATGGCGTAAACGTAGGCGCGGTTGAGAAGCGCCTCGTCCGCTTTTGGATCGTATTTGAGAACTCGTTCTACGAGTTCATATTGCCGCATCATGACCCGCCGCACTCCCTGAGGCGGTCAGCCTAGAGTGCGATCGTTCTCGATGGAAGTGTTTCCATTTCCATCGGCAACGTTACGCGCTACTCTGAAACTAAAATGAAGAGCGTGTGTCACGCTCAGGCTCAAATCTTGCTGAAGCTCGAAAAGAAACTAACTAAACGTGCTGCCAGACAGCGCGCTCGTAAACAAACGTCTCAGCGGCCGCGGTCGCGGGGATCGCGATCTCTATCACGATCACGGGGATCGCGATCACGATGGTCCCGGTCGCGATCGCGTGGGCCACCGCCAGAACCAATGTTGGCTGAGGGTTCAAGCGGCGTCATGCTTTCCAGACCGCGCAACAGTTGCTCTTCGGTCATCACGTCAACCTGGGTATCGCTCGAGGCATCGTCGCGGCCCAGAACCGGGGCGCGGCGCTCAGCTGGCAGCAACGGCGCGGCAGCGGCTTCCGGTTCGTCCACTTCCGTGTTCTTTTGGATGGAGCTGATGAGAGCTTCCTTCATGTCTTCCGGCGGAATGGTCTTTTCAGCGATTTCGCGCAAGGCGATGACAGGATTTTTGTCATCGTCCGCCGACACCGTGATCGCGCTGCCATTGGCGATCGAACGGGCCCGGTGAGCCGCGAGCAAGACCAATTCAAAGCGGTTTGGAATTTTGTCGACGCAATCTTCGACGGTGACGCGTGCCATGGGCTGGACGTCCTTCGCTGGAGGATCCTGGATGCGGTGATGAACAACGCAACGAGCGCCGGCGGACGTTTTGAGCCCACCGCGCGCCACTTCATAAGGCTCAATGCCACGCTGAAGCTCAAAAATCAAGCTCTTTTAGTTTATTGAACAACGTGCAAACCGCATTGATAAACCGAGACTTTTCGTCACATTTCCGTTGCAATTCCCTCTTGTGGGCACAATGTGTTTTCCAGTTAAACGGCTTTGCCTGCGTCCAAAATTGAGGCAATTGAACCTGTCGGCATTTATCGGCTCCTCGCAGGCGTAGGCCGCTAAACATGGTGTGTACGTCAAGCAATGGCGCAACAAATGTTCGAGCTTTGGATGATTTGAACCTTCAATACGCTATAACGTAGCCCGTCTCACTAGACAATTTTTGGGTGAACACATGCATTTCTATGCAACAGAGCGCGTGGCGCTTTTTATTGATGGCGCAAATCTGTACGCAACCGCCAAATCTCTGGGTTTTGACATCGATTACAAGCGCCTTCTGACTATGTTCCGTCAAAAGGGCCAGTTAGTTAGGGCGCTATACTATACTGCTCTTGCCGAGGAACAGGAATACTCGTCCATTCGGCCGCTCATCGATTGGCTCGATTACAACGGCTTCACCATGGTGACCAAGCCGACCAAGGAATTCACCGACGCCACTGGCCGCCGCAAGGTCAAAGGCAATATGGACATCGAACTCGCGGTCGACGCGATGCGCCTGGCCGACTCGCTCGATCACATCGTCATATTCTCCGGCGACGGCGATTTCCGTTCGCTGGTCGCGGCTTTGCAGCAAAAGGGCAAGCGCGTCAGCGTTATATCAACGTTGCAAACCCAACCTCCGATGGTCGCCGACGAACTGCGACGCCAAGCCGATCAATTCGTCGATCTCGCCGACATCGAAACGCTGATTTGCCGGGATCCCGCTTCCCGCCCCCAGCGTGAAGCGCGGACGTTTGTGCCGCCTCGAAGTGGTGGAGCGCAGTCGTTCTTGCCCCGCGACTCAAGCTATCAAGACGACGACCTCCCGGAAGAGGTTTGAGACTTTAGCGGTGAGAGCAAGCGATGGGCAGCGGAGGTAAAGTAAAGACGCCTCCGGAAGCCCCCAAGGATTGCCCGCTCTGTCCCAGGCTCGTCGCTTATCGGATGACCAATCAACTAGAGCAGCCAACGTGGTTCAACGGCGCCGTTCCCTCTTTGGGTGGCGACGATGCGCGCCTTCTGATCGTTGGCCTTGCACCCGGCCGCAATGGCGCCAATCGGACAGGCCGGCCATTCACAGGAGATTACGCCGGCGATCTGCTCTATGCGACCTTGCTCGAATTTGGCTTCGCCAGTGGCCGCTATGAGGCGCGCGCCGATGATGGTCTGCGGCTGACAGACTGCATGATCAGCAACGCTGTCCGGTGTGTGCCGCCCGAAAACAAACCAACGCCTGAAGAAATCACGACTTGCCGGCCGTTTTTTGAAGCCCGCGTCGCCGCGCTTCCCAAACTGCGCGTGATGCTAGCACTTGGCCGCATCGCGCATGATCAGACTTTAACGGCGCTTGGTTTGCGAAAGACGCTGTTTCCATTTGCCCACAGTGCCCGCCATGACCTCGGCAAGGGCCGGGTGCTGTACGATAGCTTTCATTGCTCGCGTTATAACACCAACACCAAACGGCTAACGGTCGAGATGTTTCGCGGCGTTTTCGCGGCGATCAAACAGGAGTTAGCGTGAGCGTCAAGACGGTTGCTACGTTCCTTTGTTTTGGCTGGCAGTGAATTCGTTTAAGAGCGCTGCCGCATGCCCATCCGGCGGGTGCACGGGATAAATGGTGCGGTAGATGACGCCATTGCGAGCCACCAAGGTCAGCCGCCTGAGATAGGTCACGCCGCCGGTTTCAAAACGCGGCAATCGCAGCGCGTCAGAGAAAGCGGATCTTTCGTCGCTCAGCAACAGGTACGGAAGTCCGGTGCGGGTCGCGAACGCTTGCTGATCGGCGCTGGTTTGTCCACTGACCCCAAACACCTCATATCCCAACGCCTGGAAGCCGAGATAGCAATCGCGGAACCCTTCCGCCTCCGGCGTCGAGCCGTGCGCGCCGGGGATCTCATCCCAGTTCGGTGGATTGGGTTTTCCTGGCGTGCCCGTAAACGGATAAACGAACACGATTGCAGTTTCCTGAAAGCGCGCGAGATTGACCGCCGCGCCGTGGGTTGCCGGTAACGCCACATCCGGCAGCCGCGTGCCGGGTATCAGATGCTTCGCGGCACCTTCGTCTTTGAGAGCGGGCCAGGGCCAATCGGACATTCTCACCCCTTATCGCGCATGATGCGGGATTTCTCGCGGTCCCAGTCGCGTTTCTTTTCGCTGTCGCGCTTGTCGTGCAGCTTCTTGCCTTCCGCCAGTCCGATCTTGAGTTTGGCCCGGCCTTTGGCGTTAAAATAGAGTTCGAGCGGCACGATCGTCATGCCCTTGCGCTCGATGCCGTTGGCGAGTTTGACCATCTCGCTTTGATGCAGCAGCAGCTTGCGTTTGCGGCGCGGCTCGTGCTGGAAGAGCGAAGCACCCTTGTATTCGGCAATGTAACTGTTGATGAGCCACACGCCGCCATCTTCGACCGACGCGTAGCTCTCGGTGATGTTCGTCTGGCCGACGCGCAGCGACTTGACCTCAGAGCCAAGCAGCATGACGCCCGCTTCCCAGCTCTCGGTGATGAAGTACTCGTGACGCGCCTTGCGGTTTTCCGCGATTAGCGTGGTGCCGTCGTCTCTTTTAGAGGCCATGACTTATTCGCCTCGCACGCGGATCACTCGGCCGCCTTGGCCATAGCCAAACCGAGCTGATCAAGCACCGCGTCGACCGCTTTTTTGGTTGCGTCCGACACCGGCACCATGGGTAAGCGCATTTCAGCCGAACAAATCCCAAGCCGCGATGCTGCGTACTTGACGGGACCCGGATTGGATTCGACGAACAAGACGTCGAATAGCGGCATCAAGCGATCTTGAATGGACAGCGCCTTTTTAAAATCGCCGGAGAGACAGGCATTTTGCAGATCGGCGCATAGTCGCGGCGCAACGTTCGATGCAACCGAAATGCAGCCTCGGCCACCGTGCGCCATGAAGCCGAGCGCCGTCGCATCTTCGCCGGAGAGCTGACAGAACTTTTCTCCACACGCCAAACGCTGCAGCGACGGCCGCGCCAGATTGGCGGTCGCATCCTTGAGGCCGGCTATATTTTTCAAGTCCTTCAGCCGCGCCATCGTCGCAACCGACATATCGACGATCGAGCGGCCCGGAATGTTATAAATGACAATCGGAATGCCAATGGCGTCATTGATGGCCTTGAAGTGCTGGTAAAGGCCTTCCTGCGTCGGCTTGTTGTAATACGGCGTGACGATCAGCACCCCGTCGGCGCCGGCCTTTTCAGCGTACTGCGACAGCTCGATGGCTTCGTCGGTCGCGTTCGAACCCGTTCCGGCAATAACCGGCACCCGCTTGTTGGCGGTCCGAACGGTGAGGTCGATGACACGCTTATGCTCGTCGAAATCGAGGGTCGGACTTTCGCCCGTCGTGCCGACAGGCACCAACCCGTGCGTGCCCTCTTTGATTTGCCAGTCGACCAGCCGGATGAAGGCGGCCTCGTCCAGCGCGCCATTGCGGAATGGGGTAATGAGCGCCGTTATTGAGCCCTTGAACATGAACCTGCCTTGAGAGATCAGAGCCTTACCACCAGGTGGCTCACGTTTGGTTGCATAGACTTGTGTCTGCCGAGTGCCAGCCGGGCCGTCCGTAGTCACGGTGTTGCCGCACGATCATGCGACCGACGTGCGGGCAAAACGCTTGCGCCGGACCACCCCGCACCGTTTAAATAGCCAATAGGTACGGGAAATGGACCGGCGAATAGTGTCGCGACATTAGGCGCTAGCGGGATGAGCCGCAAGGGATGCGCTATTTAACCTTGAGCGGAAGCAACAGCATGTCGAAACCGCGAATGTTGCCGCCCTACGGCTTCTACCGCGCGAGCCGCGGGTCCCGCCGAACAATGGTCACGCGGCTGTTGCCGTTGATCTGCTGTGTCGCCGCCGTCCTCAGCTCACCGCTGACCGGTTTTTCCGCAATCGCCGGCGCTGCGCTAGACAGTCCCGCGCCGGGGCTCTTGGCCAGCGAAAAAGACTACATCGCCAAACTTGATGCGGCACTTGCCAGCGTCCGCGATTATGCGCCGTCCAAGGACGACGCAGAGCGCATCCGCGAGGCAATCGCGACCGTTAAGACCAACAACATGGGCCGGTTCGCCGAACTCAAAGCCGAGATCAAAGACGGACCTGGCAAAAAATTGGTCGAATGGGCACGCCTGCGGGCGGGCTACGGCAACGCAACGGAATACCGGATTTTTCTCAAGGACAATCCGCTGTGGCCGGAACGCACGCTGATGACCCAGCGCATGGAGGAAGCGCTCTTCACGGATGGCGGCAGCGTGTCCACGATCAAGGAATATTTCAAAGGCGGCCAGCCCGAAACCGGTATCGGGCACGCCGCGCTCGCCTCCGCTTATCTGGCCGAAGGCAACAAAGATGAAGCTAAAAAGCTGGCGTCCAAGGCTTGGCGCGAGCTGCCGATTCCGGGTTCACTCGAGACCGGCTTTCTCAAACGTTTCGGCGACCTGCTGGATGAGAAAGATCACAAGTGGCGTTTTGATCGCATCATCACCGACGACATCCGTTGGGCTGGCAACCGCAATGAACGCGCGGCAGTGGCGCGCCGCGTCATTCCGCTGTTGTCGGGTGCTGAACGGAAGAAAGCCACGGCGCGGCTTGCCGTGTTCAACAAATCGGGCGACGCCAAAACCTTGATGGATGCCCTGGGCGAAAGCTCTGGAACCGACTACGGTCTAATCTTTCACCGCGAGCAAATGCTCCGCAAAGCAGGAAAAACGGCGGAAGCCGCAAAGCTGATATTATCGGTTCCACCCGACCCCCAAAAAATCGCGGCTCTCGACGAGTGGTGGGCCGAGCGCCGCCAGCTTGCATATGGCGCGCTCAAGGACGGCAACGCCAAACTCGCCTATGAACTGACGAAAAACGCTGGACCGTTGTCGGTCAACCCGCTCAAGGAACAATCGTTCATGGCGGGGTGGATTGCGTTGCGGTATTTAAAGGACGCGGCCTCGGCAGAAAAACATTTCAAAGACCTGGCAGCTGCGGCCGACGGTCCGTTAAGCCGCGCTAAGGCTGCCTACTGGCTCGGCCGGATTGCAGACTCCAAAGGCGACAAAGCGGCGGCCAGCGATTATTACAAATCGGCCGCCAAAGACCGCGACACCTTCCATGGCTTGTTGGCCATGCAGAAACTCAATCCCGGCCGTCACAACCTCGAAATCACGCCGCCGGCATTTCCATCCGCCGACCAGATCGCGAAGTTTACCGCGCTGGACGCCGTCAAGGCCGTCATGGTTGCACGCAAGGCGGGATTGTCTCGCGAACTGACACGGCCCTTCCTGACGAGCCTTCGCATCAATCTGCCGGCTGAAGCAGAAGCCGGGATCATCGCCCACTTGGCCGATGCCATTGGCGATACGCAAATGTCGCTGCGGTTGGCCAAATCGTCCATCGCCAAGGGGCAGAACTTGATCACCTATGGGTATCCAGTCCACCCCTTCCCAGCCTATAAACCGTTGCGCCCGCCGCCGGAATTGCCATTCCTGCTTGGCGTGGCCCGTCAGGAAACCGAATTCGAACCGCAAACCGTTTCAGGTGCGGGGGCCAAGGGTCTGCTGCAGGTCATGACCGTCACCGCTAACGAAATTTGTCACGACTACAAATTCAAATGCGAGATCCCGCGATTGCTGACGGACAACGAATACAATGTGAAAATTGCCTCAGCTTATATTGCCAACCACATGGATAGCTTCGGCGGCTCGTACATTTTGGGTTTGGCTGGCTACAACGCCGGACCAGGGCGGGCGCGCCAATGGATTCGCGAATTCGGCGATCCGCGCGATCCCAAGGTCGACCCGCTCGACTGGATCGAGCGCATTCCCATTACCGAAACCCGCGAATATGTCACCAAGGTCCTTTCCAACATTCAATTCTATCGCGCACGCCTTGGCGATCAGGAAAACGCTCTTCGGATCGAAGAAGATTTGCAACGCGCCCGCGGCACATTCAAAGTGCCCGAAGCAGACAAGGATGATTCCCATCCCGGCACGGCCAGCGGCAGCGAAGGCTAAGGCTAAGGCCAGCACATTACTTACGAGGATGGCTTGGCATGAGCAACGAAGCCGGGATTTTTAGCGACATTCATTTTACCGCCGGAGACGGTTTGCGGTTGTACGGGCGGCGTTATCCGGCGAAAACCAATTCCGCAGCGCACCGGTCTGTGCTGTGCCTCGCCGGTTTGACGCGTAACAGTCGTGATTTCGATAGCGTTGCCCGCGCGCTCAGCCAGCATGCCACGAGCCCGCGCGACGTCTTCACCCTCGACATGCGCGGCCGTGGCTTGTCGGAGAGCGACAAGGATTGGCGCAATTACGCGGTGCCGATCGAGATGCAGGACGTCATTGACTTTATGACTGCCCAAGAGCTGCACAACGCCGGCATCATCGGAACATCGCGCGGCGGTTTGATTTCGCTCGTGCTTGCAGCGGCCCAACCCGGGCGTATCGGCGCGGTCGTCTTGAACGACATCGGCCCGGTGATCGAGACCGATGGCTTGATGCGGATCGCCGGCTATGTTGGCCGCTACCCGGTTCCCAAATCCTGGGCCGACGCGGCGCGCGGCGTCCGCGATTTGACACGGCGGGATTTTCCGAACCTCACCGACCAGCAGGCTGAAAGCTTTGCCCGCCAGCTCTTCAACGAAAGCAATGGCCGGCCCGCGCCCGGATACGACGCGAAACTCGCACAAAGTCTGTCTGTTATGGATGGGCCAATGCCGCAGCTTTGGCCGCAGTTCGAAGCCCTGAAAAACGCGCCCGTTCTGGTTATCAGAGGCGAAAATTCAGACCTGCTGTCGGAAAAGACCGTCGAGGAAATGCGGCGCCGCCATCCCATGCTTGCTAGCGTCTCGGTGCCGGGCGAAGGCCACGCGCCGCTGCTCTGGGACGCGCCGACCATCCGCTCTATCGCTCAGTTCTTCGCCGAGACCGACAAGGTCGGGCATGCGTTGAAGGCCGCGTAGACAGCTCGAATAACCGCACGATCAAGATCGCTTCCTAATTGGGATCGCGGCTTGTTTCCACTTCGCCCTTGTCCACCCGACGCGAGAATTCGGTGTGACCGCCGGACGATAAAATGCGCGCTTGCTCGACCCAGTTTTCACGCTCGATCCGGCCCTTAAAATCGAGGGTCTGGCTGATGCGGTCGATGTCGCCGTTGGTCCAGTTGGCAATTTGATCGTAACTGGTGACACCAAGAGAATTTAGCCGCTTCTCGATCAACACGCCGATACCGCGCACGCGTTTGAGATCATCGTAATCGGCGGTTCGTAACGATTCCGATTTGACGGAACGCAGGTGATTCATATCTTGACGCGGCGGCGATCCGGCTTTCTGCTCCTGCTCCTTGATCGCGTCTTGAAGTCTGGCGGGAAGAGACAGATTTGGATCGGCCTTCGAGAGCGGCGAGATCGGCTCGATCGGACGAATGCCACGGGTCACGCTCGCGGACGCCGCAGCGATGGCGGCGGCGGCCGCCGTTGCCATTTCCGAAACAGAGCGTTGCTGTGCGGCAGGTTTGACAACCGCAGCCGGTTGCTGTGATGGCGGTGATGGCGCAGCCGAGGCATTTGGTTTACTCGCGATGGTCGCGGCGGCGGCCGCAGCGGCAGCGGCTGCACCGCTGCTTGAAGACGATGCCGATTGTTGTGGAGCTAGGCTACTCGAGGCGGGTGCGCCAGCCGGTTTCTGGCCAGCGCTGGCGCGGTTGCGCGAATAATAAGTTTCCCCGCCCTTGGCGAGGATCTGGGCTTGCTCAACCCACTGCTCGCGTTCGATCCTGCCCGATAGTCCGAGGGCTTGATCGACCCGGTTCGTGTCGGCATCCGTCCAAAGCGCGATTTCCTGGTAGCGCCCGACGCCGAGATTTTTGAGCCGGCGCTCGGTGTCCGCGTCGATGGCGCGAATGCGCTGAAAATCATCGCCCGTGACGGCTTGGGACGCAGGCGGCACACTAACCGGCGTTGTCGCAGCGGGCTTAGGAGCAGGCTGAGGCTGGACTGGCCGGACATTTGCCGCCAGCGGCACGGGCCGCGGCGGCTCAGCTAAAGGGCGTTTCTGCTCCGGCGCCGGAGCAGGTGCGGCCGCGGGCTGCTGAGGCGGCAGTGGCGCCGGTTTGGACTGAATGGACGGCACCGACGTGCTTGCGACGGCAGATTTAGCGGCAGCGATAGCTGCTGCTGCGGCGGCTGCAGCCGCGCTGGCCGTCGAAATGGGTTGGGGCGGTGCCGGGGGCGGGGGCGTTACGGTCGCGGCTTTTGCTTGCGGCTGCGGCGCAGGGACCGGCGTTGCTTGCGGCTTTGACGGCGGCGGCTGAACAGGTGCCAGTTTTACGGCCGGCCCGGTCGGCGACTTCAAGACAGCGGGCCGAATTTCAACGACCGGCCTGCGCGGCACATCGCGGGTCACCACTGACCCCGTCAGCGCCCGGTCGAAGCGGGAGTTATCGACGTGTGGCGGCGCGGGCCTTGGTTCGGGACGAGCCAGGACATCGATCTTTGGCTGAATCGGATCATAGGCGCGCGGCGCAATCGGCGGCAGTACGGCTTTGGGAGCTTCGCGAACCAACGGCGCCCCGAACCCAGCAGCGGCCGGAATGGCAACGCCGCGCGCAACCAGCATCCGCTTCACCAAACAGGCAACAAGCGCGCCCAGAAAATACGCCGATAGCAGCAAAAGAAATGTTTGCAACAGTAGGTATGTCATAACGCTCTCAACTCCGCACCTCTCGAGAGGACACCAAATGGCCGATTGGCGACGCTCATCATTCGTCTGCCGGCCCGCACGACACCCAGCCGGCCATGAGCCCAAATACGAATGCGAGCGCGATCCACCAGATCAGCTTCAAAAATAGGTAATCCATAGCTCGGCTCCATCGGCCCGCTTGAGCGGGCAAAGATCAGTTGGCTTTGACCGTGAATTCGATCCGGCGATTTTGTGCCCGGCCTTCGGGCGTCGTATTGTCGGCGACGGGCTTGCTTGCGCCGTAGCCGACGGCGGACAATCGATTGGCGTCGACGCCGGCCTTGCTCAGATAGGCCGCGACGGACTTGGCGCGGCGGTCGGAAAGGCGCTGATTGCGATCATCTGTACCCTCATTATCTGTGTGCCCCCCGATCTCGATCCGGAACGCCGGGCAGGCATTGGCGATTTCGGCGAGCACGTTGAGCGTGAAGGTACTATCGCCCGTCAAATCGGCGCTGGCGCGGGTGAAATTGATGATGCCGCCGGTCGAGGCTTCTCGTAGAAGCTCCTGGCACTTGTCGGCCTCTTCGATGATCTCAACCTTCTTGACCTCGATCTGGTCGCGAGCGGCAAAGCCCTGAGGTAAATCGCGGCTAAGGGCCGTTCGAATTTCGCCCGCAATCGCCTCGCTGTCGGCAAGCCCCTTCAAAGTCAGTTCGCGGTTGTTGATTGTGGCTTCACCACGTTTGAGACGCGCGAGCTGTTCAAGACCACGCACGGCCATGGCGTTCCAGCCTTCGATGGCGACCGGCACGATTTTCGTTTGCTCGGTTATTTTGGACTTTGGGAATAAACGGGCCGCCGCCTCTTTGGTCTTGGCGCGCGATGCTTCGTCCGGCACGTCGCCATCGACAGCAAGGGCCCCGTCTTCGCTGTAGCGGGCGTGCCAAGTCAGTCTGCCGTTGAAAGCAATTTCGGTCGCCGTCTCGCAGGCTTGCCCCGCGCTGATCTTCACTTCATTGGGAAGGCCCTGGGCGACGGCGGCATCATCGGTTGTGCCTTGCACGAGGAGCTTACGGTCGGTTAG
This sequence comes from Hyphomicrobium sp., assembly GCA_031365865.1. Taxonomy (GTDB): domain Bacteria; phylum Pseudomonadota; class Alphaproteobacteria; order Rhizobiales; family Hyphomicrobiaceae; genus Hyphomicrobium_B. The sequence continues at coordinate 116,982 of JANLYX010000052.1, forward strand.
GACCGCCTTGCCGCTTTTTAAACGCGGCAACACGGCGAGCCCCGAGACGATGCAATGCTGCCAGCCTTCGGGAGCGCCGGCAATCACCTGGGTTTTGTCTGTGATCGCCGCACCTGGAAAACGGGCTTTGACGGCATCGATCAGCGCGACGCGTGCAGCTTCGCTTGGCACCATGCCGCCAACTTCGATGGTCTTTCCATCGTTGACGATGGACATTACATAGGGGCCGGTGGCCTTGGGATATTTAATCTGCTCGGTGATCTTGAATGCCGGCGGCACTTCGGTCTTCAAGGCATTGCGGACGGTATTCGCGGTTGGCTCGTCCGCGGCTTCGCCAATGAAGGTCAAGTCCTTGGCTTTGAGATCTGCGGCACCCGATTTGAGCAATGCCAACTGGCTGAGTGCGGCGGCGGCGGCCTTGGCAAAACCATCGGGCGCACCATCGGCAACGTCAGTGCGATCGACGAGGGCGAGCTTGGGATAAAGCCGTTTGGCGTGAGAAAAAAGTTCTTCCCTGACTTTATCGGACGGCACGAACCCGCTTGTCAGCAATTGATTGCCCTGCGATTTCGCCGACCAAATAAACGGATTAGCCAACGGCGGCGTGATTTTTTCCGTCACCAGTTTGACAGCGCCGGGAAATGCCGTCCCAATCGCCGCTTTCACGCTCTTGTAGGCGGCAGACGTCGCAGCTTCGCCTGCGATCGAAAAATTCAGCGCCTCGAGATCGACCGTGCCTCGTTTCAATTGGGCGAGCTGCTTCAATCCGAACGCAACTCCCGTCATCCAGGCATCGCGATCTGGCGCGCCGCGGGCCAGCTTCATCTCGTCGATGATTTCAGATTTCGGAATTTCGTTATGTGCGCTTGTGATAACGAGCCGTCGAACCTCGTCGCTTGGAACAAAACCCGATAGCGCCACCCGGCCGTCGCGCAAAGTCGCGGACCAAAGATATTTATCGGCGAGTTCCAAAAGCTCGGCGCGCTGCTCGACAACTCTGACGCCCCAGGCTTCGCGGACCGTTGCGAGCGCGGCTGCCGGATCTTTATCTTCGATGGCTTTTCCGGTCAGCACGCTGTCGCGGCCGGAGAACATTGGCACGGCCCAATCCAGGCCCTTGCGCGATAATGCCTCCTGCGAGCGCCGTCCCAAATCCGCTTCGATGCCCTCGTGCTCAAGCTGGACCGCGAACCAGCTTAAGATCGCCATTGGGATAAGACCCCACAGCCAATAGGACGGATTGCATCGCATTCGAACTCCAACTCCCCAACATACCCCGGCAACAACCGCCTCAACCTGCTCGATCGGCCACACGAGCGGCAACCGGCGCCAAACAAGGGCGCGGCATGGTCTATCACGCAGCGTCTTCGGACCCCGCCCTCAATCCCCAGTACTAATTATAGCCAATAGGGCGCGCCATTCCAAGCCGCGCGCTGCGGTCTCAATTACGGGCTAATTGTCTGATTGCCACGCCTTTTTTGTGGCTAGTGTGGCCGATATGCTCCGCTCAACTCTTTCTCGACAGCGGCACGAATTCGACCGCGCGGGCGCCATGATCGTGTTTTTCACGGCTCCGGATCAACGCCAACTCGTCCTCGGCCGACGTAATCGTGCGCACCACCATATCTTCGGGCACGGGCCGCGCCAGCAGATAGCCTTGGACTTCCGAGCAGCCGGCATCCCTAACTTGCGTGAGATGCTCTTCTGTCTCGACGCCTTCGGCCACCGTTGCCATGCCAAGCATTCGCGCGAGAAGAACGACGGCACGGACGATGGCCTGACAATGCGGCTTCAACGGCAGATCGCGGATGAAGGATTGGTCGATCTTGACGCGATCAAACGGAAAGTTGCGGAGATAACTGAGCGATGCATATCCGGTTCCAAAATCATCGAGGGCAATGGTAAGGCCAATGGCCTGAAGCCGGTGTAGGATATCGAGAGTTTTGGCATCGTCCTGAAGCAACAGCGTTTCGGTGACCTCAAGCTCCAAGCGGCTGGCATCGAGACCGCTTTCATCCAACGCCCGCACCACGGCTTCCATGATGCCGCCTTCGCGGACCTGAGCAGCGGATAGGTTGACGGACACCCGGACATGGCCCGGCCAAGTTACTGCCGCCCGGCATGCTTCTTTCAGCACCCATGCGCCAAAGGCAGTGATTAAGCCGGTTTCTTCGGCGATCGGAATAAACTGAGCTGGCGACACAAATCCGCGTTCGGGATGCCTCCAGCGCAACAAGGCTTCACAGCTTGAAACGCGGCCTTCCCTGAGATCGACGATCGGCTGATAATTCAGGGAAAGTTCGCCGTTAGACATGGCTTGGCGCAAATCGGCTTCGAGCTGCCGGCGCTGCCGCATATGAGTCTCGAATTCGGGTTGGTAAATGACGCAATTGCCCCGGCCCTGCGACTTGGCTTGATACAAAGCAATGTCGGCATGTTTTAGCAGGACGTCGGCGTCGCTGCCGTGATCGGGCGCCCTGACGACACCGACGCTGGCGCCGATAGAGATGATCTGACCTCCGATTTCGAAAGATTGTGACAGCGATTTTATAAGCCGGTTGGAGAGAGCCGCACCGGCGCGCAAACTTGGAGAGCCGGGGAGGATTATGGCAAATTCATCGCCGCCCAGGCGCGCAACAAAATCATCAAGGCGAACCGTGGCCCGCAAACGTCCTGCAATCATCTTCAACAAGGCGTCGCCCGTTGGATGCCCGTGCGTATCGTTGACCTCCTTGAAATGGTCGAGATCGATCCAGAGCACACAAAATGCGCCGATTTGGTCAATTTCGAGCAATCTCCGTTCGATTTCTTCACGGAAATGCCGGCGATTTGAGAGTTCGGTCAAAGCATCCTGGCGCGCAATGCTCGCGACGCGGGTGTCCGACTTTCTTTTCTCAGTTACGTCTTCATGGACGGCGACCCAGCCGCCATCGTTGAGCAGTTGGTAAGCGATCGAAATGACACGGTTATCGGTAAGCTCGTGCGTGAGCGTGATTACGCGATCGGATGAATCCAAAACCGGCCAACCGATGAGCATCGTCGCCTCGGTGTCGCCCAACCGCGCTGTTCCAACCTTCATGCGCTGGCGAAGAATGTCCTCAAATGGAGTGCCGGGTTTCGCGTGCTCTTCGGCAAGCGCATAAATTTCACGATATCTGCGATTGCAGACGAGAAGACGGCGGCTGCAATCAAACATCGAAAGGCCGCGCGCCATGTTGTCGAGTGCGATCTCGAACCAGTTATTAAGCCGTTCAAGCTCTTTTTCGTGGTCGAGAAGGGCAACGGCGTTACTTTTGAATATCTCGACGGCAAGGGCGATGTCGCCAACCTCGTCGCGTGCGGCCGTATCGGCAACGGTGACCGAGGTGTCGTTGCGGGCAAGCTGGCGCACCGAATCCGTCAGGGCATGCAGGCGGCGCACGAAATTTCTAACCATGCTCAAACTGAGCGTGACGAGGACAAGCAGAATGCCAAGCATTCCAAACAGTCCTTTGACGAGATCGCGACTGTTCGTCATCAGCGTATTGACGTCCTCGTTGGCTTTGGCGAGGCGATGCGCGCGCAGCCTTTGAATGTCGACGACAAGAACGGCCGCCGCCTCGCCATAGGCGCGCGCGGCCAAGATGGCGCGATCCTGCGCGTAGTCGGCTGACGCATCCATAACCTTCTTGCTCAGGTTCTGGAGGGCATCGATTTTTGTATCAAAACCTGAGAGAGCGGTGTCCGGCGCCTCGTTCAAGCGGGCTTTAAGAAATTTGAGGATCCTGTCCGCGTTGGCGCCCTCGCGCTTGATCCAGCTTCGATCGAGGGCAATGGGCGCGGTCTCAATAATCCGGCGATGACGCTCAAGCAAGACTTCGACGTCGGACGCAATCACGACCTCGGCAAGATCGACATTGCGAAAATCACGGGCTCCGATGCGCGTGCTGTTGGCAAAATGCAAAAACGAAACGCCGAGCAGAAACACCGTGATCGCGCCGAGCGCGGCCACAAAATAAAGGCGGTGCGCAACACTTTGATGGCGCTTGCGGGCCCCCACCAAGCGCCCCAGTCGCGTCATGATGGTTCTCCAGGAGCGGCGTATTTCGCGACGATTTGGCTTTCGCGCGCAATCGCGCATGACTTATTAAATATCATAGAAACCAATGAGTTGGAGCGCGCGCTGGATGGCAATTTGTCAGATGGTCCGCCACCTGCCGCCAGCGAGTATTACAACTTATGGTTGAAATAACACTAAGATCAGCATTTAAAGCTGCAAGTGTGCGGAAACGCTCGTTAGCGCAACTCCGGCCGCGGCATCGTTGAGGACCGCACCGATCAACACGAGGCAAGGCCCGGTGGTGTCTGCGGCCGCCAAGGCGGCGGGAAGGTCGCGGATGGTGCTCGCAACCAATGTCTCCGGCGCACGCGTCACGTCGATCAGCGCAAAGGCCGGAGTCGAGGGCGCCATCCCGGCGGCGATCAGTTTCTCACTCAGCTCACGCAGCGTTCGCTGCGCCATATAGACCGCTGTGGTGGCGTTCGGGTCCGCAAGAGCTCGCCAATCGAGATTTAGGGGCAACTTGCCATCGCGCGCGTGACCGGTGACGAGTTGCAGGCGCTTGGCGTGGTCGCGATGCGTCAACGAAACTTCAAGACGGGCAGCTGCGGCTTGCACGGCCGAAATCCCCGGAATGACTTCAAAGACGATTTGGGCGGCGCGAAGTTCGGCGATTTCTTCGCCGCCGCGGCCAAAGATCATCGGATCGCCCGACTTCAAACGCACGACCCGCTTTCCAGACTTGGCGTAGCTGACCATCAAAGCGTTGATTTCGGTTTGCTTGCAGGCCGGGCCATAGCCGGTTTTACCAACCAGAATGCGTTTGGCCTCGCGGCGCGCGAAATCCAGCACTGGCGCGGTGACAAGATCATCGTAGAGAATGACGTCGGCCGCGCGCAGGGCCCGAACGGCGCGGAGAGTTAAAAGCTCGGGATCACCCGGCCCAGCGCCGACTAGCGACACAAATCCGCGCCCACCAGCGCTGTTCTCGGTTTGCCGTGATTTCGCGATCAGATCGTCGAGATCCTGGCGGGATGGCGCCCGTTCGGACTCGGTAAAAGCTAGATCGGTGAAACGCTCCCAAAAGCGCCGGCGCGCAGCCATGTTTGCGCCAAGCCGATCACCCTCCCGGCGCCAGGATTTCGCTGCCTCCGCCCAACGCTTGAAGCCTTGCGGTAATATCGCCTCAAGCCGCGAGCGAATGGCTTGTCCGAAGACAGGTGCGCCGCCGTCGGTCGAAATTGCCACCACGAGTGGCGAGCGATTGACGATGGCGCCGAATTGAAAGGCGCAAAATTCAGGGCGATCGATGACGTTGACCGGAACGCCAGCCGAGCGCGCCGCGGCGACAAAGCGCGCCGCCTCTTCGTCGTCCGTGATCGCACCAATTGCGAGAACGGCGTCTTGCAAATCGCCGGCTTGCCAAGCTCGCTGAATGAGCGTGACGCGACCGGCAGGTGGGTTCGCCACAAGCTGTTGAAATTCGTGCGCCGGATTTTCCGAATAGACATCGACGTGCGCGCCGGCCGCCGCCAGCAGTTCGCCTTTCCAAACCGCCGCTTCTGTCCCCCCAGCCAGGACGACGCGCTTGCCCGCGAGCTTGAAAAATAACGGCAACACCGCCATTGCATCCATGCGTTGCGGACGCATGGACTGGGGGACGCGAGGCGCGCCGGGATGTGTGGGCTCGGACATCTGTAAGTTTGATCCGGGCCTTGGGTTACCGTGCAAGGCCGATATTCAAACGTTAGCATTGTCCCCAGCTGCGATCTAGAGTGCGATCGTTCAAGATGGAATCGTCTACGCATCCATCTAGAACGTGAATCGCACTCCAAAACCAACATGTAGAACGTAATTCAAGTTTGAGAGCAGCCGAGCCATGCCGCCTCGCCAGGGCGCGATGACGCGCCCCGGTTAACAGGTCATGCGACAAGCAACCCTAAGCGCGCCAATGTTTCCAGTGCACCCTGAACATGCTCGCGGATCGACGCATCGATTTCGGTCTGCTCCTGTATCGGCACACCGCTTTTGAGGAAGACGATCTTGCCGCTACGGACTGCCTCCGCCACGACGCGCCGCACGTCGTCTTCATCGTGTTTACCATCAAGAGCTGGCAGGACGGCTTGCTGGACCAGCGTCAATGCAATCGATTCGTGGCGCACGTTGGTGGTCCAGCCGCGTCCCGAAAGCGCGTCCACACGGGCCAGCGGCAGCGCCTGCGGATTGGCCGCAAGTCGCTTTCCGACCAGCACCGGTTCGGTGGCAAGATCGCACAAGCCCGCAACGGCCATCTTGAAAACCGCGTCGCGAACAGCGGATTCTTCGTCGACGGTCGCGGATTTATCGCCCGCCGCTTCTGCAACCATCGCCTCCAGCGTCATGGTTTGCGGAAACTTGGCCGTCAAGATTTGAACGGCATCGCGGACAAATACGTTTGGCGTCGTCAACGTACGGCCAGCGCCATCTTTAAAGACGTAGAGGTCACCGGCTTTTTGGGGCGTTGCCTCAAAGTTTGCGTGGACATGCAGGCCATCAAGGCGGGAACTATCAAGCGAACGCTGAATTGCGGGAGCGATTTCCTGCTGAACCAACAGCGATTGCCGGAACGTGCGACCGGACAAAAAGTCGATGTACTGCTCCATGCGATCCAACTGATTGCCCGACAATTCCCGCAGCAGCGGGCCGTTTTGCGGTCCAAATGTTTCCGCGATCGTATAATTGAAGTTGGCCTCCGTCAGAAACTCGAGTTTGGCGGCCCGTGCCTTGGCGATGAAATCGGCGACGTAGCACGGCTCATTATTGAGTTCGAGATACTCATGAGCGATGTAGTGATCTTGTTGATCGCAGAAGCTCGCAAACTCCTTGCGCAACATTTGTCCGTAGGGCGTGGCGGCATCGCTGGCGTCGGCCAATTGCCGGAGCATCTGCCGCGCCATCGCCACTTTGCGGCGAGGATTGGCCTCGCCCTCGACATGGAACAGCACGGCGTCGCGCAGCGCGCCACGCAGCCGCCAGCCGGGGAAAACATTGTAGCTGATATACGCGATGCCATGCGCACTGAGATTTTCGCGCGACACCCGCATGATGGCATCGCGGACGGATGCCGGCACCCAACTGTAGACGCCGTGACAGATGATGTAATCGAACAGACCTTCGCGCGCGGACAAATCCGAGATCGATTGATGGCGCAGTTCGATGTTGTTCAGCCCAAGTTCGGCTATTCTCGCCCGGCCCTGGGCAATTTGGACGGCAGATAGATCGACGCCCAGAAACTGCGCTTCGGGAAAATTAGCGGCCATAGGAATGAGATTGCCACCGGCCGCGCAGCCAAGCTCAAGAACGCGCCCAGCTCGCAAATTTGGTGGCGTCAGGCCAAACAGCCTTGCAATCGCCGCTGAGCGCGCTGGATGGCTTTGCGGAAACGGCCGTGAATCGTAAGGTACGTCATCATACGTCTGGGCGATCGATTGAGCCGTGGTGTCCATGATACTATCCCCTTTACTTCCTCAACAATAACGACGCCTCACCAGCGCCGGCGGCCAATTGAATTCGGCTACTTCTTGCGTTTATCGAGATTTGCAACAGGCGCTAATGCCGTTGGCGGTGGCGCCAATTCCGGGGCGGTTGCGAGAAACACGCTGATCGCGTATGGCCGCCAAATGTTTCCTGACAACTGGAAAGCCAGGTCGAAATTTACCCGTAGCGGCTGCGTTGGAAAAAAACCGACCAGGGTCAGCAAGCCCTCACCCGTGATGGCGGGTGGGCGGGAGACTTCGGGCGAAATCCGCAACAGCGGCGTCAAGTCGACGGCCTGCTCGCGAAGAACCTGAAAGATCGCACCGAGGCGGCTGGCGTCGTTGACGTTCCGAAAATCGCCCGCCCCGAGGTCGCGCAGCACAGTATAGTTGCCGGTCTGGTTTGCCTGATTGAGTGCGATCAGCGTGGCCCGGATCAAGCCAAGTAAATCTTCGGCAGGCGGCATGGAAATTTGCGGCTGGGCAGGGCGTACCTGCGCCAGTTTAGCTGGCTGGGAATTTTGACGGGCAGCACCAAGGTTCTGTCCGACGTCGAGAGACTGAGCTTGCGCGCTAACGATGCCAAGACACCAGGCAATCGTACTGGCAATGAACGCAATGCGAAGCCGTTTGCGCATATCGACGCCTTTTTAACCGTTTACATGAAGTGAGGCCGCAATTACCGGCCTCACCTTGATTGCGTTGCAGGTTCCTTGTGCGTCACCAAGCGGCGGTGATGCCAAGCCGGCCGCCGATCTGTCCGCCGTCGGCGACGAAGCCGATGCCACCGTTAACAGTCCAGTTCGGATCGACCCTGACGGCCGCTTGTGCCGCAAAGGCCTGCTTGTCTTCGAAGAATCCGAAGCTGGCGTTGACGGCGAAGGTTTTGCTATCCGGCATCGTCAAACCGCCGAGAGCCATCGCAATCGCCACGCCCCCGTTGGCTTTGTCGATCTGCTTAAAGGCGCGATTGATATCGGACTTCAAGCTGACGGCGACGTTGTCGACGTAGCCCTTGTTGACTGCATCGCCCGCATTCACCGGATCGGCCAGATTGGTAATGCTGCGGCCGCCCATGTCGATGTCACCCGACATCGTGCCCCCGGACTTAGCCAAGGCATTGCTCGCAAGTTTACTGGCTGACGCCGTTTTGGTATTTGCCGCGTAGAGCTGGCTACCGTTGACGGCATCGGTCGAGTTCTTCGAGACGGCGCCGGCCGCAACGTTGGTAATGGTCCGCTCAGCGCCAACCGCGCCCACCGAAACCGTATTGGCTTTGCCGCCGTCCGTCGAACCGGCGCCGAGCGCGACCGAGTTTTTGCCGGTGGCTTTAGCGCCATCACCCATCGCTGTGCTTGAAGCACCCGAGGCGGTTGCGCCAAAGCCTGTGGCCGTACTGTTGGTACCCGTCGCCGCCGAGTTTTGACCCAAGGCCGTGGCGTTGGCGGCGGTCGCCTGCGCGCCGTCACCCAATGCCGCGGTCGAGAAGGCAGTGGCCTTAGCGCCCGAACCAGGCGCGATCGACTTATCTCCGCTTGCCATCGCGCCATCGCCGTAAGACGACGAGGACAGACCAGAGGCAACCGCGCCGGTACCCGAAGCGGTTGCTTTGGCACCGGACGCTGTCGCGCCGTAGCCCGTTGCTAAGCTCTTTGTGCCTGAAGCAATCGTATTCTGGCCCAACGCCGTCGCGTCGTCTGCGAGAGCCTGAGCGTTATCTCCAAGAGCCGTTGCGGATGTTCCAGTGGCTTGGGCTTTATTGCCAAGCGCAATGGCCTGATCGCCCGAGGCCTTCGAACCTGCCCCAAGTGCCGCCGATTGAGCGCCCGACGCGGTCGCGCCATCGCCTAAGGCCGCAGCCGAGAGGCCGGAGGCCGTTGCACCGCTGCCGGAAGCCAGGGATTTATCACCCGAGGCCGTCGCGCCGAAGCCCGATGCCGTGCTGGCCAGTCCCGACGCTTTGGTGTTCTGGCCAAGTGCCGTTGCGTCCGCCGCGGTTGCGGCCGCGTTGTCGCCCAGAGCCGTGGTTGAGTCAGCTGTGGCCTTGGCACCGTTGCCAAGCGCGGTTGCGCCGGCCCCTGTTGCAGTGGCATTTTTTCCGCCAGCGAACGAGTCTGCACCTGAGGCAACGGCACCTGGCGAGATCGCCGTTGCGTCGGCACCCGACGCCGTTGGGTTGGGCAGGAGCGAGGTGTTGTTGGTCGCAATCGCCGCGCCGAGCGACTTATCTAAAGCTCCAAGTGCGCTGCCAACATCATTGTAAGCAGTTTTGCCGATGGTGTAGGTCGGCGGTGTCAGCGTGCCATCGGCCGCGACCGATGCCCCGCCGCCAAGTGCCGCCGCAGTGCCAGACCCAAGATTGTTGATAGCAGTTGCCGTCAGATAAAGCTGTGAGCCGTTGACCGCGTCTGTCGAGGTGGCTGAGACAACGCCCGCCGCGACGTTGGTGATTTGGCGTTCGTTGCCGGCAGTGCCGACAGATACCACCGAAGTTGGCGATGTTGCCGCCGCCTTGCCGCCGTTGAGCGTGTAGGTGCCGGTATTAGCGGCCGCAGTTGTCGAACCTGCGCCGAGTGCTACATCGCCGTTGTTGGTTGCGACAGCGCCGTTGCCGATCGAGACCGCGTTTTGACCCGCCGATGTCGATGCCGGCCCGATCGCGACGCTATCGGTGCCTGTTGGACTCGAGTCGGCAAGCTTGGAGTTGGTGTGGAAGTATTTGATGCCGCCGCCGCCGAAGACCGCAGTATCAAGTGCGCCGAACGCGTCACCTGCATTGCTGTACGTCTTCGAATTGATCGAGAAGGCCGGCGCCGAGATGGTTCCGTTGGGATTGACAACCGGACCCGCCCCCAACGCATCCGCAACCGATTTTTGGTTGGCATAGATCTGGCCGCCGTTCACCGCATCCGTCGACGTTGCCGAGATGGCACCCGGCGCGACGTTGATCAGCGTGCGCTCGGCGCCAACCGCACCAAACGACACGACGTTGGCTTTGCCGCCGTCGGTCGAGCCCGCGCCGAGAGCGAGTGAGTTGGCGCCGCTTGAGGTTGCGCCGTCGCCAAGCGCTACCGACGAGGTGCCGGAAGCTGCCGCATTGTTGCCGAGTGCAGTTGCCGCTTTGCCGGATGCATTGGCGCCGCTGCCGGATGCCGTTGCATTGGCAGCCGTTGCCTGAGCCCCAAAGCCCGTTGCCGTCGATGCCGCGCCGCTGGCCTTCGAGTTCTGGCCAAGTGCGGTTGCGTCGTTGGCGAGCGCCTGAGCGTTATCGCCGAGCGCCGTGCTCGAAGTCCCTGTCGCTTGAGCGCCGTTGCCAAGAGCGATGGCCTGATCACCCGACGCTTTGGCACCCGCGCCAAGGGCGGCGGACTGTGCTCCCGACGCTGTTGCGCCGTCGCCGATGGCCGCCGATTGAGCACCCGATGCAACTGTGTTGTTGCCGAGCGCCGTTGCGCCGGTTCCAGAAGCGTTGGCGTTGCTGCCTGAAGCCAGCGTATTGGCACCGGTCGCCTGTGCGCCGAAGCCAGAGGCCGTCGACGCTGCGCCACTGGCCTTGGAATTCTGACCAAGAGCCGTGGCATCCGCCGCCGTGGCTTGAGCGTTTTCGCCGACCGCCGTTGCGCTATCCGCCGTGGCCTGCGCGCCGTTGCCGACAGCGGTTGCTCCTATGCCTGCCGCCTTTGAGCCAGTGCCAAGTGCCGCGGATTTGTCACCCGTTGCTGCCGCACCGTCTCCAAGTGCCGCCGCTTTCGTTCCGGATGCGACCGTGTTGTTGCCAACTGCCGCAGATCCTGTGCCCGACGCGACCGCGCCGCTGCCGGATGCTAAAGCGTTGTCACCCTTCGCCTGGGCCCCGAAACCAGACGCCGTTGAGGCTTTGCCGCTTGCGACCGTGTTCTGGCCGAGCGCGGTTGCGTCGGCTGCCGTAGCTGAGGCCTTGTCGCCGACGGCGGTCGCGCTATCAGCCGTTGCTTTCGCACCGTTGCCAAGCGCGGTCGCGCCGATACCCGTCGCCTGCGACTCTGGTCCCATGGCGAGAGATTGCGGGCCGGATGCGAGAGCGTTCTTACCGGCGGCCAGTGAGTCCGCACCTGACGCTATCGCGCCTGGCGAGATGGCCGTCGAGTCTGTTCCCGTTGCTGTCGGATTGGCGAGATTTGACGAGTTCTTGGTATCGATCGCAGCGCCTGCGGCCTTATCGAGGGCTGCGATGGCTGCCCCAACGTTTCCATACGGCGTGCCGTCGACATTGAACGCCGGCGAGACTTTGGTTGTGCCGTCAGCGTTCAACACAATGCCGCCGCCAAGCGCCGACGCCGTCGAAGCGCCGATATTGTTGACGGCGGTTGCAACCGTGAACAGTTGCGAGCCGTTGATGGCATCGGTGCTGGTCGCAGAAACCACACCCGCACCCACGTTCAAGATTTGGCGTTCTGCACCAACCGCACCGACCGAGACAACGGACGCAACCGAAGTCCCAGCTGGAGTGCCGCCATTGATCGTGTAGACGCCGGTGTTCGGCGCCGCGGAGACCGAGCCGGCACCAAGCGCGACATCGTTTTTATTGACCGCAGTTGAGCCGTTGCCGATCGCGACCGCGTTGAGCGCGACGGATGTTGCGCCTGGACCAACCGCGACGCTGTCGGTGCCTATCGCCTTGCTGTCGGCCAGTATCGAATTGGCGTGGAAGTATTTGATGCCAGCGCCACCAAAGACCGCCGTATCCAGTGCCGAGAACGCGCTGCCGGCGTTATTGTAAGCCGTGCCGCCAATTGTGTATGAAGGCGGTATCACCGTTCCATCGGGCGCGACTTTTGCTCCGCCGCCCAAAGCGGCGGCTGTCCCGGTGCCGAGATTGTTGACGGCCGTTGCGACTGTGAAAAGCTGTGAGCCATTGACAGCATCTGTCGATGTGGCCGAGAGCACGCCGGCTCCGACGTTCTGAATCTGACGTTCGTTGCCCGGCGATCCAATCGAGAGCACGGAGGATGTTGGCGATGTTGCCGCCACCGTGCCGCCGTTGAGAGAGAACGTGCCCTTATTCGGTGCAGCCGTCGTCGAGCCGGTACCAAGTGCGATATCGTTGGCGTTGGTCGCGACAGCACCCTGGCCCATCGCCACGCTGCCGATACCAACTGACGAAGCCCCTGTGCCGACGGCGATGCCATCTTTCCCGAGCGCGGACGCATTGTCACCCATGGCAACCGATGAAGCACCCTTGGCCAGAGCCGCGTTGCCCGTTGCGAGTGAGTTGGTGCCCAACGCCATCGAACCAAAGCCAGTCGCGGTGCTATTAGCGCCCGACGCGAGCGTGTTTTGGCCAAGTGCGGTTGAGTCTGTTGCAGTGGCTTGGGCGTTGTCGCCAATCGCCGTCGACGATGTGCCAGAGGCCTTAGATCCGGAACCCATGGCAACAGCCTGATTACCCGAGGCCGTGGCATTCTTGCCCGCCGCGATGGCGTCGGTGCCAGCGGCCGTCGCGCCTGGCGAAATCGCCGTTGCGTCTTTGCCAGTGGCTGACGGGTTGGGCAAGGCCGACGTATTGTTGGTGTCGATTGCCGCTCCTGCTGATTTATCCAAAGCTGCAATTGCCGCGCCGACGTTGTTGTACGGCGAGCCGTCAACATTAAATGTCGGCGCAACCTTCGTCGTGCCATCGGCGTTTAGAACGATGCCGCCACCAATCGCTGCAGCCGTCGATGCACCCAAGTTGTTGGCGGCCGTTGCAACCGTGAAGAGCTGCGAGCCGTTGATCGCGTCGGTTGAAGTGGCCGAAACCACGCCCGCACCGACGTTGGTGATCTGGCGTTCAGCGCCAGCTTTGCCAACCGAGACAATGGACGCGACAGACGTACCGGCTGGTGTGCCCCCGTTGATTGTGTAAGCGCCGGTGTTCGGCGCTGCCGTGATTGAACCAGCACCCAATGCAACGTCATTCTTGTTCGCGGCTGTAGCACCGTTACCGATCGATACGCCGTTAGCTGCGGTCGAGACCGCGAGCGGCCCAATGGCCACGCTATCGGCTCCGGTCGCAACGGAGTCAGCCAGTGTCGATGTGGCGTTGAAGTACTTCTGCTTCGCGCCGCCGTTCGCCAGCGCACCAAGCGCACTGCCGACATCGCTATACGTGGTCCCGCCAATCGCGTAGCTCGGCGCAGTGACCGTTCCGTCGGCCGCAACTTTCGCGCCGCCGCCAAGGGCTGCAACCGTGCCAGCGCCGAGATTGTTGACCGCCGTTGCTGTGAGATACAGCTGCGAGCCGTTGACCGCGTCGGTCGAGGTTGCCGATACGACACCCGAGGCGACGTTGGTGATCTGACGTTCATTGCCAGCCGAGCCGACGGAGACGACAGACGTTGGCGATGTCGCTGCTGCCTTGCCACCGTTGATCGTGTAGGCACCGGTATTCGGCGCAGCCGTCACCGAGCCAGCGCCAAGTGCCACGTCGTTTTTATTTTTGGCCGTAGCACCCTCTCCAAGCGCTGTCGAAGACGCGCCTGTGGCCGTCGCACCATTACCCGAGGCGAGGGAGCCACCGCCGGATGCCGTCGAGCCAAAGCCTGTTGCCGTGCTCTTTGAACCCGACGCGGTTGTGTTCTGGCCGAGTGCCGTCGCGTCAGCTGCTGTCGCCTGAGCGTTGTCGCCAACTGCGGTTGACGACGTGCCCGAAGCCTTCGAGCCGTTACCCATGGCGACAGCCTGGTCGCCCGAGGCCGTGGCGTTTTTGCCGGCAGCTAAGCTGTCAGCACCGGAGGCGACGGCTCCTGGCGAGATCGCGGTCGCGTCTTTGCCGGTTGCTGTTGGATTGGCCAGCGCCGATGTGTTGTTGGTGTCGATGGCCGCGCCTGCCGCCTTGTCAAGCGCAGCAATCGCTGCGCCGACGTTGGTGTATGGGCTGCCATCGACGTTATAGGTCGGCGAGACTTTTGTTGTGCCATCCGGGTTCAGCACAATGCCGCCGCCAAGCGCTGCCACCGTCGAAGCACCGAGGTTGTTGACGGCTGTCGCCGTCAGATAGAGCTGCGAGCCGTTGATCGCGTCGGTTGATGTGGCCGAGACCACACCCGCCGCGACGTTGGTAATCTGGCGTTCGCTACCTGCCGTGCCAACAGATACGACGGAGCCCGGCGTTGTCGCCGCTGCCTTGCCGCCATTGAGCGTGTACGCGCCGGTGTTCGGAGCTGCGGTTGTCGAACCTGCGCCGAGTGCTACGTCGTTGGCGTTGGTGGCCGTCGCGCCGTTACCCAGCGAAACGCCGTTGGCTGCCTTCGAGACCGCGAGCGCGCCTACCGCAACACTATCCGTTCCAGTTGCGCTCGAGTCTGCCGCTGTCGAATTGGCGTTGAAGTATTTGGTTTTGCCCGACGCCGAATTCAAAGCCGCGAGCGCGCTGCCGACATTGTTATACGTGGTCCCGCCAATCGTGTAGCTCGGCGCGGTCCAAGCGCCGGTCGTGGTGTTGTAGGCAGCTGCGCCGCCAAGCGATGTCGCGACGTTAGTGCCGAGATTGTTGACGTTGCTGTTGATGCCGGTCGCGACCGCGTAGAGCTGCGAGCCGTTAATGGCGTTGGTCGATGTGGCATTCACTTCGCCGTCGGCGACGCCCTGGATCTGACGGTTGCCGACCGCGACGACGCCGTTGGTTGGTGCCTGATTGACCGCAAACGTCTTGCCGGTGACGACGGCGTTAGCTGTTGTGTAACCCGTCGTCGCCGTCACAGCCGAGGCGGTCGAACCGGAGCCGAGCGCAACAGAGTTCGCAAGCGACGCTGTCGAACCAGAGCCGAGAGCGATGGCTTTCGAAGCACTCGCTGCGGCCGTATCACCAAGCGCGAGGCTGCCCGCGACCGTAGCCGTCGAGGAATTGCCGAGCGCGACCGAACCCTGGCCGGTCGCGGTGTTCGAATTACCAATCGCGACCGTACCGCTGGCCGGCGTTGCCAAGGGATTGGCTGTATTGTTGGCGCCGAGCGCGACCGCACCCGTGCCGGACGCGATGTTGGGATCGCCGATGGCGACCGCGCCGTTGCCGGATGCTTGCTGGCCTTCGCCGATGGCGACGGTGCCGAGGCCGGTGCCTGTCACCGCTGAATTGTGACCGATGGAAACGCCGCCGGCACCTGCCGTTGCGGCAACAGACGATTGTCCGCCGATAGCGGTCGAATCTGCGGCCAGCGCCTTCGCGCCCGCCGTGGCATTGCCGCCGAGTGCGGTTGCGCCGACGCCCGAGGCCGTTGCGCCAAAACCAACCGCTGTCGCATCGGTGTTCGACGCGACGGAACTAACGCCGACGGCCAAGGTATTGATACCAACACTTGCCGCAGCACCCTTACCAATCGCAATGCCCGACGTGGCCGCAACAACAACGGAGGATTGTCCGCCGATGGCGATGGCATCAGCCGCAGCAGCGCTGGCACCTGCCGTGGCGTTGCCGCCAAGCGCAGTGGCACCCGCGGCTGTTGCTTTCGAGACCGGGCCGATAGCAGTAGCGTTCGCGGCTGACGCCACGGAACTGACGCCGATAGCGGCGGCATTTGCGCCAACGCTCGCCGCCGCGCTTTTGCCGATGGCGATGCCGGATGTCGCCGCAACTACAACCGAAGACTGCCCGCCGATGGCAATACTGTCCGCAGCGGCCGCACTGGCACCCGCCGTGGCATTGCCGCCGAGAGCTGTTGCGCCTGCGGCCGTGGCTTTAGTGACCGGGCCTATGGCCGTCGCGCTCGCGGCCGAAGCGACGGCGTTGACGCCGATGGCTTCGGCGTTGGCGCCAACGCTCGCCGCAGAACCGGAGCCGATTGCGAGACCCTTGCTTGCTGCAAGAGCGACGTTGGCGGTATCGCCAATGGCAATCGATCCTGCGACATTGGCTTGTGACGTGTTACCGATGGCGACAGACCCCTGACCCGTCGCCACGTTCGTGTTGCCGATGGCAACAGTTCCGTTCGCTGGCGTCAACAAAGGATTGGCGGTGTTGTTTGCGCCGACAGCGACCGAGCCCGTGCCCGACGCAATGTTTGGATCGCCGATGGCGACCGCGCCGTTACCCGCTGCCTGTTGCCCTTCACCAATGGCGACCGCGCCGATGCCCGTCCCAGTCACCGCCGAATTGTGACCGATGGCGACGCCGCCCGCGCCAGCGGTTGCGGCAACGGACGATTGTCCGCCGATGACGGTTGAATCGGCCGCCAAGGCTTTCGCACCAGCCGTTGCGTTGCCGCCGAGAGCTGTTGCGCCGGCAGCCGTTGCCTGAGCATCGACGCCCAGCGCTGTTGCACTTGTAGCGGTTGCTGTCGTCGAATTGTTGCCGATTGCAATCGAATTTGTGCCCGACGCAACGGTCTGCCCGCCAATAGCTAGTGAATCCGGTCCGGTCGCTTGCGCTTGCGTGCCAATTGCGAGAGAATCGCCTGCGCCGGTGGGAGATGTCGCCTTGGCGGAGTTGCCAATTGCGATCGTTGTACCCGTTGCGGCCGCGCCAGCTGTCGCGCCCGTACCCAAGGCGATGCCGCCGCCAAGCCCGTTTGTTGTGGCAGAGGCACTCGTGCCGATGGCGATAGCACCTTTGGCGTCTGCCTTTGCAAAGCCCGAAAGTGATGCCGCGCCCGTGCTGGTCGCGCCGCCGATGGCGATTGCACCTGTTGCGGTTGCCATCGCGCCGCCGCCGTTTGCAACCGAGCCAACGCCGGTTGCGACGGAATAAGCACCGACTGCGCTTGAATAATATTGGCTGGCCAGCGCGCCCTCGCCCAACGCAAGAGAGCCATCGCCCAGCGCCTGCGTTGCTATACCGAGCGCAACGGCGGAAGCTAAATTGAACGGATCGGTGCCGTTGGTCTGCGCCAGCGCCGAATTTCCGATGGCGATACTGCCGGCTTCTCCGATATTGGTACCGTTCAACGACTGTGCGCCGACGCCGATGGCAATGCCGCGATTGTTTTGCTCAATGGCATTCGTGCCCAGGGCAACGCCTTCACCGTTTTGAACCTGCGCGCCCGCACCGACCGCCGTACCGTTATTGACTGCGAGTACCTTGGCATTATTTCCAATGGCAACGCTCGATCCGGATGTCGCCGAGGTTGACGCACCCGTGCCGACGGCAAGGCTAGTCGGTTGCGCGTTGTTATTGCCGCCCGACACCGACTGCGCTTGTGCACTGGTTGGGGCTAGCATCAAGCCCATGCTCATCAGCAGTGCCGTCACCGCGGCACCGCCGCCGGAGAGGCGTCCGAGGGAGCGTTGCCGGCCCATGAAGACAACGCGGAAGGCCTTGCGGAGGAGTGCTGCCACCTTGCGGCGCACGTTCCAGCTCGCGTCTCTATTCTGAATGATGTCGTGGGCGGTTCCGGCGGCGGCACGGTCCCTTCGCATGGCTCGCCGTTGAAGCTCTGCCGGCAAACATTGCGCTTGGGGTTGAGTTTGCATTGCAGTGCCTGCTTCAACGGTGTTGTGCGCGCGGATCATGAATGCCCCCGAAAGATGACAAAATTCAATCTTAAGTTGAGTAAAATGATTCGATGGCTTCAGCAATCTAAGGTTGTTCTTTTGCAAGAAAAAAAATGAAAGCCTCCGCCGAGGCCGCGAATTCGTAACAACGCGCTGTGTGGAAACGGATTTTTTGTTGCTGGATGAAAAATCAAAACCTGTGGATGGCCTGTGATTGCATCACTTATTAACAATTTGGATTGTGGAAAACGCGAATCGCAACTTGACGTTGCTACTACCTTTAATTGTATTTACGCCCATTGAAACGTTATCAATGAGGGACACCCACATGCGCATTTCTCCAACCACCAAGCGCTTATTGCCGGTCGCGGCTTGCACGCTCGCGATGCTTGCCGCCGCGGCACACGCTGCCGATAAGAAGGACAGCGGCGGCTGGTTCTCGAAATCAACAAAGGAGGAGGCAGCGGCGAAGCCGGCCGCTGGAGCCGCACCCGCAGCTGCAGCGCCGGCAGCTGCAGCTCCCGCCGCCGCAGCGCCAGCTGGCGGTAATGCAGCAGCAGGCACAACCACCCAACACGAAATCCAAACCATGGAGCAGCTGTCGAAAGCCGGTGTCAAAAGCTGCTTGAATATCGCCAAGGCCGTCGGCCAAGCGACGATGTTTGGAACCGAATATGCCGCCGCCTCGACCTGGAATTCCAAACAGCCCGACAGCCGCTTCAACGTTTCGATGATTGGTCAACGTTTACCCGCGAGCTCTGGCGCAACAAATGGCATTAGCGGGGTGTTCTCCTCGCCGACGGCCGATGGCAAGTGTGACGCGGCGGCAGTGCAGATCATCCCGACGCAGGATGCGTGCAGCAAAATTCAAACGCAGGTCATGGAGAAGGGCAAACTGCTCGGCGATCTCGCCGGTGTGCCCATTCTCCAGAATGCCGCCAACGCTCAAGTCATGCTGATCCCCGCCGCTGGCAACGGTTGCGTGGTGGT
The DNA here is from genome assembly GCA_031365865.1 of Hyphomicrobium sp. Taxonomy (GTDB): domain Bacteria; phylum Pseudomonadota; class Alphaproteobacteria; order Rhizobiales; family Hyphomicrobiaceae; genus Hyphomicrobium_B. Next base: position 135,972 of record JANLYX010000052.1, read on the forward strand.
TGCGCTCAGCACCGCGTACACAGAATAAGTTTCTGGGGGAGGCGTGGCTGTGTTTTGGCCACGCAGTGTGCGGCGCTCTCGAGTTAATGTTGCGCGTGAGAGCGCCGCGCCATTTCGTCCTTAGACACATCTAAACTTCGGGCGCCGAGTAATCGGCGCTTTTTTTTGAGCTAAGTTTGGGGCGGCTGGCGGAGACGGAGGGATTCGAACCCTCGATACACCTTTCGGCGTATAACGCTTTAGCAAAGCGCCGCCTTCAGCCACTCGGCCACATCTCCAGTCCGGCGAAGCACCCGTATAGATGCGAGCCCTCTCTAAAGCAAGATCAGGACGGCCGGTTTGGAGCGCTTTGAGCCGGTGGCATGCCTAACTCGACTAGCACAGCAGAATTTTGCTATACTTCGCTGCCTTGAGCTGCGAAATGCACACGCACATACCGGGCATTACTGTGGGAACGTGGCGCAATGACACAACGATTTCGGAAGCCCTCTGGCCTCAAAACCGCGCTTTGGTTTGTCAGCCTCGGCGTTTTGCCGTCGCCGGCATTCGCTCTCGACCTGTGCGTGACCTGCCAAGGCCCAGACGCCCACTACAATTGCCGATTAGACTCCTCCGCCACCAACGCCCGCGATCTGAGGCTTCAGCTCCTCTGCATCACTGAGCTTGCCCATGGCGGCGGGCACGCCAGCTGCGCCGTCGACAAAGCACAGCAAAACCCCTGTCCAGGCGCGACCAAAGTGATTGCGGCGCCAGGCGACGGTATGGCGCCGAAAACGCCAGCTGAGGCTGCTGTTCCCGCTCCGTCTGCAGTGGCGGCACCTGCACCTCCGGCGGTTAAGCCACAAGCCGCAAAGCCGGTTGCGGCACCGCCAGCCGATCCCGATACTCCGCCAAAGACGGTTCAAGAGATGGTTGAAAAGGGTGCGGCCAACACGGGCAAGAATCTTGAAACCGCCGGCAGCACCGTCAAAGATGCCGCGAAATCAACCGGCAATATATTTGAAAAAGCGGGCAGCGCCGTCGGCAATGCCGCAAAGAAAACTTGGCATTGCCTCGCCACGCTGTTTGGCGATTGCTGAGATCATAAATATCCGAACGGGCTTAGTGGACCCGCAGCCACTCGCGCGCCAGTTTTTGGGCTTTCGCGATGTCGGTTTTCGCCATCTCGCGTGACAGCTCGAGGCGATAATGCTTGGCCTCTTCGTTGCCCCGGATCGCCGCCAAATTGAACCACTTGTGCGCTTCGACGAGATTGACGTCGACGTCGCGCCCGGAACAATAAATCAAACCGAGTTCGAACAGCGCGTCGGGTTGTCCGCCCTGCGCCGCGTACTCGATGGTGTCACGCGATGAAAAATCCATCCGCGCCATGGTTGTTACTCCAATTCAACATTTCTTACCGCCGATCATTGGCGCTTGAAGCACTTCAGTGATCGTCTTGCATCGACTGCCGAACCCCGGCCTGGTTGCCTTAACGATGTCAGTGCCGGGATGAAAAGTCGTAAATTGCCGAACAAATTCGTCGCAATCTTTGGCCAAACAATGTTGAGAAACGAACATCTAACGCCTTATTGAGGCACGTTTTTTTCACAATCAACCGGCTGACAACGGATTGTTAAAAGTGTTGTCAAGGATTGCCTAACCATGACCAAAGATAGCCCATCGCCAGTCATTTTGATGAAAAGCACGGGGTCATTCAGGACGGGTTCATCGGCACGTCGTTAACGTGCCATCCAACAGCCGGTTTGTGGTCGGGTTTAGAGGTGGAACGAATACGTTGGGACAAGGGCCGCGCTAAGCGGCAAGGGGTAAGACAAATGCGCGGGAAACTAATTGCCATAACGTTGATTGGTTTGACGATAACTTTGCAAGGCTGCGCCGAAACCGCTGATCCTGCCCCGTCCTATTTAGGGTTTGCGCCAACCCTTGCTGGCGATGCAGCTGACGCCGCAGCAGCGCCAGCCAAGCCGAGCAAGGCCGCGCGTCATATGTCGTCAAACAAGGTCTTGGGCGCCATGGCCTTCCAAAAGACCACCGGCCGCACCGTCGACCCCGGCCGACTGTCGGAGAACCGCTAGGCCAACTCAAGCGTTCTTGCGGGTCGCTTCTTCGAAGCCAAGTTTCATACCTTTTTGCACGGCGTGCCGCGCGCCGACGCGTTTCAACCAAACGTTAATTGCGGGAAAGTCCGCGATGGTTTGAGCGGCGTCTTGCCACCTCAAGATCCACGGATAGCTGGCAATGTCGGCAATAGAATATTCGCCAGCCAGATAGGGCCGGCTGGAGAGTTGCTTTTCCAAGACGCCGAACAATCGCGTCACCTCCTTGGAGTATCGCTCGATGCCGTAGGGAACTTTGTCAGGCGCATATTTTAGAAAATGCAGAGCTTGGCCCATCATCGGGCCCAGCCCCCCAACTTGCCAGAACAGCCACTGGTCGATATCAGCCCGCTTGCGCTCATTGGTCGAGTACAACATTTCCGATTTGCGAGCCAAGTACTGAAGGATGGCGCCGGACTCGAAGATTGCGAGCGGATTGCCGTCTGGGCCATCGGGATCAACGATGGCTGGCATCTTGTTGTTGGGCGAGATTTTCAGAAAGTCCGGCCGCAACTGCTCTCCGGCATTTATGTCCACGTAGTGGACTTGATAGGGTAGCCCCGTCTCCTCCAGCATGATTGCGATTTTGAAGCCATTAGGCGTCGGCCAAAAATACAGGCTAATTGGGTCTTCTGACATCACAGGTCCTTTGACGCTGGCACGGCTTCAAGGCTTGAGAATGATCGAGCCTGTTGTTTTGCGCGCCTCAAGATCCTGGTGAGCGCGCGCCGCGTCACTCAGCGGATAGGTGTGATTGACGGCAATTTTGAGTTTTCCCGTTGTCACCATTTGGAAAAGCTCTCCGGCATTGGCGAGCAAATCCTCTCTGTGTTCGGTATAGGCAAAGAGTGACGGCCGCGTCACGAACAAAGATCCTTTGAGGGCCGTCAGCTCGAACGGCGGCACGGGACCCGATGCGTTACCAAAAGACGCCAGCAGCCCCTTCGGCTTCAAGCAATCGAGCGAGCCTTGAAAGGTGTCCTTGCCGGTAGAGTCGTAAACGACATCGCAGCCTTTGCTTCCCGTCAATTCCTTGACACGGGCGACAAAGTCTTCGGTTTTGTAATTGATGATGTGCGTGCAGCCGTTGGCGATGGCCAGATCGGCCTTCTCTTTGGAGGATACGGTGCCGATCATGGTCGCGCCCAGCGCCTTTGCCCATTGACAGGCGATCAAGCCGACACCCCCGGCGGCGGCATGAAACAGCAAGGTGGTCTGCGGACCGACTTTGAAGGTCTCGCGCAAAAGGTAACGCACCGTCATACCTTGTAGCATCATGGCGGCGCCGGCCTCGAATGGAACGGCATCTGGCAACTTGACCATCCGCGCAGCCGGGGCCAGCCGCTCGGTCGCGTAGCCGCCTGGGCAGCCCGCGTAGGCAACCCGATCACCGGCCTTGAGGTCGCTGACATTGTCGCCAACCGCGACGACTTCTCCAGCACCCTCGAGACCAAGTACGGCTGGAAAAGCCGGCAGTTTATAAAGCCCGGTCCGCTGGTAGATATCGATAAAATTGATACCGATTGCTTTTTGACGGAGCTTGACTTCGCCCGGTCCTGGCAATCCGACGCTGACCTCCTCATACCGCAAGACTTCAGGCCCGCCGTGTTGGTGGATGCGAATGGCGTGCGGCATGGCGATCTCTCTCCTCATGTTCAGGACCAGCAATGTGGGGCGGGAAGGCGAATCCTGTAAGATGGCAAAACAGCTATCCCCGGCCGGAACGCACGGTTGCCACGAGGCCGCCATGCTGGCCTTCTAGGGGCTGTCATGACGAATGGTAGGAGCAGCGGGATGGCTCACGAATGATACGTAAAATGCTGATCGCGATAGCCCTGTGTGGCGAGCTAAGTGCCTTTGGCGGCTGCTCAAATTCGAGCGCACCGGACAGTGTTCCAAGACTTGGACTGTCGTGCGTCGATGATTCGAGCCACTGCATCAGCCAGCGCGAAAAGGCCTTTGACCAGCTAATGGCTGACAAATCCCGAAGTTGGGTCAAACAGCCTGCCACCCCAGAGGCTTATGCTTCGGGCGTGCGTTTGTTCGCGCTCAACAAGAAGCGCAAGGATCTGTCCTGCGATGAGCTGGCTTCGGGCCGGCGCGAAGCTGACGCGGGCCCGGGAATTCTGCGCTCAGCCGGCGGCTCACGCTTGACACCGGCCCAGGTGGCGCGCGGGGCGATGCTGGCAACCGAGGTCAGCCGCGATCTCGGCCGGGAATACGACAAGCGCTGCAAGAGGACTTGATCTAGACTAAGCGTTCCTTATCTGCCGGTACAGCGGCATTCGTCGCGGCCCGAAAAACGGCAAGCGTTTTCGCGGCAACTCCGGCCAACAACGAAAGCTTCTCCCATGAGCGTGCATGATATCGTCGAGACAATTGTTTCGTTCGTGCGCGACAATCAAGCCTGGGCCGCACCCATGGCATTTGTAACGGCCTTTCTGGAAAGCTTCTGTTTTTTATCCATACTGTGGCCCGGCACCGCGATCCTTGTTGGCATTTCGGCGCTGCTGGCAGCGGGCGGCATGAAATTTGAGGCCTTGTGGCCAGCGATTGTTGCAGCCGGTTTCGGTGGCGCATTGGGGTATGCGATTTCGTATTGGATTGGCCTGTACTTCAAAGATAGGCTCGTCAACTCCTGGCCGTTTAACAAAAACCCAGACACCATTACACAAGGCAAAGCCTTCTTCGACAAATACGGAACGGCCAGCGTCTTTTTGGGCCATTTTTTTGGCCCCGTCCGCGCTGTCATCCCGGTTGTTGCCGGCATGTATTCGATGAAGCAGTTGCCCTTCCAGATCGCCAATATCGCGAGCGCGTTCATTTGGGCGGCCGGCGTCATCGCGCCAGGGTTTTTCCTAGTGACGTTCAAGACCGAAATATTCGATTTCATCACGGCTCACCAGTACATCGCAACCTTTGGGATGTTCGCGCTGGCTTTCATCCATGCCTTACCAGTGCCGCTGATTTTTTGGCCAACGCTCGCGCTGCTGTTTGGCGGCAGTTTGCTTTTCATATATGCGGGCGGGAGTGCGTCGTTGCTGTTTTTGGCCGGAGTCGCCGGCACTTTTCTCGGCGATCTCGTTGCCTACAGTGCGGGCGAAAGCCAAAAGGGCAATCCCAAAGCCGTCTGGCCGCTGAATTGGTATCCCGAAGGCATTCCTGCGGCGCGTGCCTTCATCGAAAGGTGGGGCGCGGCCGGAATCGTCTTCAGTAAGTTCATGGGTCTCAAACGCGCCTATGTCCCCGTGGTCGCTGGCACCACCGCGTTGCCGCGCGTGCACTTCTTGCCAGCCAGTCTGTTGTCGGCATTGCTGCTGACGGCAGTTCTGCTGGCACCCCGCTATGTCCTGACTTTGCTCGGCTGGTGAGCCTGCTTGCCTTAACCGCTGGGATCGCCTAGAGGGAAGCCAATTGAGCGTCGCGGCCGATCGGGCCTGAACGCGATCATCAATCCTCAAGTTCAGGTGACAATCATGCCCAAGACCTCTTTGAAGAATATTCAAGTTCAGAAGAAAAAGGCCAAGCGCGTTATTCCGCGCGCCAAAGTGACCCGCATTCAGGGCAACACTGCCGCGGTTCGTAAGCGCCTCAAGAGGTTGGCTGGCAAAGCCCGTTCCGCCCAGAAAGCCGCCGTCTAGAATACCATCGGCGCGATCTTATCTCCTCATTTCGTCGTAACGGCGATGTAGGAGAAGCCTGTGCAAGACAAATTCGCCAAGGACGCGCTGTATCCGCCATCGGTGACGCCTTCCGCACGGGCATTGCCGCTGTGGATGTCGTTGACGCGCTTTGTCAGCAACCCGCTGCGCTCGATCCCGCGTGCCGTCTACGATGAGCCCATTGTCACGTATGGGCGCAAGCGCCCGCTTGTCGCCTGGGTGACGGGGCCAGAGTTGCTCGAACAGATCCTCGTCAAGCAGGCCGACCTTTTCCCCAAGACCCGGCTCGACAAACGCGTGCTTCGTCCGGTTGTCGGCGAGGGCTTGCTGACCGCCGACGGCGAGCATTGGCGCTGGCAACGCAAGCTGGCCAGCCCGCTGTTTCGCCCGCATGACGTTCTTGGCTATGTGCCGGCAATCGTCGAGGCTGCAGGCGAACAAATTGCCCGCTGGCGCGCACGTGGCGCCGTGCACGTTGCGGCCATCGATGAAGACATGACGGAAACAACCTTCGCGGTGATTGCGCGCACGGTCCTGGCGGGCATTGACGAGACCGAAGGCGACGCCATCAAGCGAACCGGCCGGGCTTATATCGATCCGATCATGTGGTCGGTAGCGGCCGCGCTCATGATGTGGCCAGAGACCATGTGGCGGCCCGGCAAGCGCCGAATGGATGCGGCAGCGGCCGAGGGCCGCGCGGTCGTGCAGCGTCTCCTCGATAAGCGGCGGGCGGCGGGCGCAAGCGGCAACGATCTGGTGGCGCGCATGCTAGCCGCTCACAATCCCAACACCGGCGAAGCGATGACCGATCCGCAGCTGATCGATAACCTAGCGACGTTTCTGCTCGCTGGCCATGAGACGACGGCGAAGGCGCTGACCTGGACGCTCTATCTTTTGGCACGTGCGCCCGAATGGCAGGAACGTGTCAGGACAGAAGTTGCAAGCGTCACGGGCGGAAATCCCGTTGCTGCCGAAGACATCGCTAAACTTGCGGTTACGCAGTGCGTCTTGAAGGAGGCTATGCGGCTCTACCCGCCAGTTCCAGCGATGACGCGCGTCAACCGGGAAGCGGCAACGCTCGGTGGCGTCGATTTACCGGCGCCCGCGCTCATTGTTATTCCGATCTTCGTCGTCCATCGCCACAACACGCTGTGGGATGATCCCGGCCGCTTTGATCCCGATCGCTTTCTGCCCGAGCGCGAGGCCAAACATCTGCGTATGCAGTTCATGCCGTTCGGCGTTGGGCCGCGAGTCTGCATCGGCGCATCGTTCGCGATGATCGAAGCAACTGCGGTGTTGGCGACCTTGCTGCAGTCGGTTAGGTTTTCGTGGGATGGCCGCCACGCACCTGAACCGATCAGCCGCGTGACACTGCACCCAAAGGGTGGCATGCCGTTGACGGTAACGGCCCTTTGAGAGGGGCCGCGCACAGGCGCGTTACGAAAGTCTTAATTTAGTCGATCAAAGGTTCTGCCCGTCGTGAGGCGGACTGAAATCCCGCTGTGCTACCTTTTGACCCAGGTTGAGTTCCGGCTCCCGGGGAGGGGTCCATGACAACGAAAGCAATTTATCTGGTGGCGGCCATTGTGCCGTTTGGTCTGGTGATACTGGCCATAGCGATGCTGGTGCATGGATACATGCAACGCCGCGCGGTGGCTTAGAAGACTGGCAATACTTAAACGCCGAGCTTCTTTTTCAAGATATCGTTGACGGCGGCAGGGTTGGCTTTGCCGCCGGTCGATTTCATGACCTGGCCGACAAACCAGCCGAGCATCGAGGGCTTAAGCTTGGCCTGCTCGACCTTGTCAGGATTAGCCGCCACGATCTCATCGACGGCTTTTTCAATTGCGCCGGTATCGGTGACCTGCTTCATGCCGCGCTTCTCGACGATCTCGGCCGGGTCGCCGCCTTCCGACCACAGGATCTCGAACAGATCCTTGGCGATCTTGCCGGAAATTACGTTCGACGAAATCAGCTCGATCAGACCGCCGAGTTGCTTGGCCGACACTGGTGATTGCGTGATGTCCTTGCCCTCTTTGTTGAGGCGGCCGAACAACTCGTTGATGACCCAGTTGGCGGCAAGCTTTCCATCGCGCGGCTCCGCCACGACCCCGTCGCGACCGCCATCATTTTGCAGCGAAACCACTGTTTCGAAGAAATCGGCGTTCTCGCGTTCCGCGACCAGCACGCTGGCGTCATAGCCCGAGAGCCCGAAGGTCTTCATGAAGCGGGCGCGCTTTTCGTCCGGCAATTCGGGAAGATGCTGCTTTAAATCTTCGACATAGGCTGGCGTCAGTTCGAGAGGGAGAAGATCCGGGTCGGGAAAATAGCGGTAGTCGTGTGCCTCTTCCTTCGAGCGCATCGAGCGCGTCTCAGCCTTGGCTGGATCGAACAGCCAGGTTTCCTGCGCGATCGTGCCGCCATCTTCGATGATTTCGATCTGGCGGCGTGCCTCGACCTCGATCGCTTGGCCGATGAAGCGAATGGAATTGACGTTTTTGATCTCGCATCTTGTGCCAAGTTCGGCGCCCGGCTTGCGGACCGATACGTTGACGTCGGCGCGCAAGTTGCCCTTCTCCATGTCGCCGTCACACGTACCGAGATAGCGCAGAATTGTGCGCAGCTTGGTGACGTAGGCTTGCGCCTGTTTGGACGAACGCATGTCGGGTTTCGACACGATCTCCATGAGCGCAACGCCGGAGCGATTTAAATCGACATAAGAATAATCGGGATGCTGGTCGTGCAGGGATTTGCCGGCGTCCTGCTCGAGATGCAGCCGCTCGATTCCAATCCGCATGGCCTCGCCATCGACATCGATTTCAACTTCGCCTTCGCCGACGACAGGCTGCTTGTACTGCGAAATCTGATAGCCTTGCGGCAGATCGGGATAGAAATAATTCTTGCGATCGAAAACGCTTTTGAGATTGATCTGAGCTTTGAGCCCTAAGCCGGTGCGAATAGCTTGGGCGATACATTCCTCGTTGATAACCGGAAGCATACCGGGCATGGCAGCATCGACGAGGGAAACGTGACTGTTGGGTTCCGCGCCAAACGCCGTCGAAGACCCTGAAAAAAGTTTGGAAGCCGACGCGACTTGGGCGTGGACCTCGAGACCCACGATGACTTCCCAGTTTCCGGTTGTTCCGGGGATAAGATTTTTTGGTGTCGCAGTCGCTGGCATCGCTGGCTCCTTGTCACGCTCTGGTTAGCGGAGAAGGAGAGATGCTGCAATCCCTGGCCTCGCCGTTGCGGATGACCGGACGCGCTATCGAAGCTTAATCAAAGTATGATGGCGTGATCGCTCAAAAGACTTGACAGCGTCACAGTGTGGACTCTGTCCAGCATCACGACATCGACAAATCCGGTGCTGCCACCGAAGTTTGCCGAGATGACCGTGCCGGCAGTCGTATCGGTGACCTTGATGTAATCCGAAGGGGCGCCTAGACCGAGCGCAAGGCCTGACAAATCGAGCTTATCGCCGCGTGCGAAATCAAGGATATGGTCGAAGCTCTGGCGCACGCCAGCCGCGTCGATAACATCCGCGCGTTGCCATAAAAACGTATCGTTGCCGAGCGAAAAACCGCCGATCGTTTGCCCACCGGCGAGAATATCGTTGCCAACGCCGCCATATATCTTGTCATTGCCGCCGTCGCCGTAAATGCGATCGTTGCCCGCGCCGCCGTAAAGCGTGTCATTGGCGCCGCCGCCGAATAGACCGTCGTTGCCGGCATCGCCATAGAGGACGTCGTTACGGGCGCCGCCGTTGACGTAGTCGTTGCCGTTGCCGCCAAAGAGCGTGTCCTGGCCCTCGCCGCCCGACAGCCTATCATTGCCGTCCGAGCCGTTGAGAATATTCGCGCCGCTGTTACCGGTCATGACGTTATTGAGGGCATTGCCGTCGCCGGTGCGGTTGTCGAGACCGGTGAGGATGAGGTTCTCAATATTGGCGCCAAGCGCCATGGTGATCGAAGAGCGCACCGTATCAACGCCTTCGCCAAACTTCTCTGTCACCACGTCCGAGAGGCTGTCGACGACGTAGGTGTCGTTGCCGATGCCGCCCTCCATGAGGTCGCCATCCGCGCCGCCATCGAGGACGTCATTGCCATCACTGCCGATCAAATGATCGGCGCCGGCATCGCCATTGAGCCGGTCGTCGCCGGCCCCGCCGGTTAGCGTGTCATTGCCAGCGCCGCCAAAAATCAGATCGTTGCCGCCATCGCCAAACAGTTTATCAACGCCGAGGCCACCATAGATCTTGTCATCGGCGCCGCCGCCAAAAACGCCGTCATCGCCTGCGCCACCGTAAATAGTATCGCGGCCCGCGTCGCCGACCAGCACGTCGTTTTGCGATCCACCCGTGATGGTGTCGTCACCGGCGCCGCCGTAGATGATGTTGATCAAATTGTCGAAGCCAACGAAGATATCGTTGCCAGGCCCGCCATTGATACGCGGCGCTGTGCCTACCTTGGTCGCCATAGCAGTCTCGTCCCCCGACGAATCCGTCCAGCTTGCGCTGGATCATCCAACACTCAAGGTGTCAGATTACGCGATCAAAGTTGAATTTGAATTACGCTAAAAATGGATTTTACAGCCACGAACGGAACCCAGCAATCGATCTGTTTCAATTTGAAATGGTGCTTTACGATTTGGTCACGTGAAAAAATTTATATCCAATCCAAGCGTAGAGGTGACCGGTCAGGAAGCACGCGATGAATACGCCAACGGCGGCGCGCCCGAGATTAGGTGCGTCGCTGATCCCAAGCAGCGCGGCGAAATAGAGCAACACCATCACGGCCATGGCGCCGGCAAAAGCCGCGATCATGATCTTGGCCGGTTGATCGGCCTTGCGGCCCATCAAGAACGCAACCGCTATGAGCGCCGGATTGAGCGCCGAGAATAGGACAATTTCCAAGAGGCTGACATCGGGCTGCAAATCGGGTGTCATTTCGAATTCGTTCCGCCATTTTTGCCGCTATTGTCGCCATTCTCGGACTGGCGCAACTTCTCTTCTTCGTACTGCACGAACCAGCCAATCATATTTTTCCATTGCGCGCCGATCATGTCGACAATATCGGGTGGCAGCTCCTTTTCTTTGGCGCGATCCTTGACGCGATCGATGACCTGCTGAATGCGCCAGGGCACGTGCGCGCCTTCCGGCGTGTTCTTTTTGAGCTGCCAGGCGCGATCGACATAGCCGAAGCGCTCGGCGATGAGATCCACGAGGGCTGTATCGATGCGGTCGATTTCGGCGCGAACGTCCGGCATTTCCGCGCATTCCCAGGGTCGTTTCGGGTTCATTGTGTGCATTCCTTCGCTTAGCGCAGCCACCACTTGTCCGGAACTAGAAACCGCCCGGCCGCATCCTCGATGGCCTGAGCGGCGCGAAATAATGTCTCTTCGTCAAAAGGCTTTCCGATCAACTGCAGGCCAAGCGGCGTGCCCTCACTCGAGAGGCCCGCCGGCACCGACATGCCGGGCAATCCCGCCATGTTGACGGTGACCGTGAATATATCTTCCAGATACATGGCCAGCGGATCGCCGGTTTTTTCGCCAAAGGCAAAAGCCGGTGATGGCGTCGTTGGCGTCAACACGACGTCGACCTTGCTCCAGGCATGGTCGAAGTCCTGCTTGATGAGGGTGCGGACCTTCTGTGCCTTCAAGTAATATGCGTCGTAGTAACCGGCCGACAACACATAAGTACCGATCAGAATGCGGCGGCGAACTTCCTTGCCAAAGCCGGCCGCCCGGGTGTTCTCATAGGTGTCGATCAGATCCTTGCCCGGCACGCGCAGTCCGTAACGCATGCCGTCATAGCGCGCCAAATTCGACGAGCATTCGGCCGGAGCGACAATGTAATAGGCTGGCAGCGCGTATTTGGTATGCGGCAGGGAGATGTCGTGAATGGTTGCGCCAGCCACCTTGAGCCATTTGATACCCTCGTCCCACAGCATCTCAATTTCCTTGGACATGCCAGCGACGCGGTATTCCTTGGGCACGCCCACGCGCAAGCCTTTGACGCCATGTTTCAGGCTCGCTTCATAATCGGGGACCGGCACATCAACCGACGTTGAGTCCTTGGAATCATAGCTCGCCATGACTTTCAGCATGAGTGCGGCGTCGCGCACGGTCTTCGCGATTGGCCCGGCCTGATCGAGCGACGAGGCAAATGCGACAATGCCCCAGCGCGAGCAGCGCCCGTAGGTCGGCTTGATCCCGACCGTGCCGGTCAAGGCAGCTGGCTGGCGGATCGAGCCGCCCGTATCCGTCGCGGTGGCCGCCAGGCATAGGTTCGCCGAGACCGCCGCCGACGACCCACCCGAGGAACCGCCTGGAACGAGCTTGTCCGTCGAGGGCTTGCCGTCCTTGCCCTTGCGCCGCCACGGCGAAACAACGTTACCGAAGGCGCTGGTCTCGTTCGACGAACCCATCGCGAATTCGTCATTGTTGAGCTTGCCGAGCATGACCGCGCCGGCATCCCAGAGATTTTGCCCGACGGTCGACTCGTATGGCGGCTTGAAATCGCCGAGAATTTTCGAGCATGCCGTCGTGCGGATGTCTTTCGTGCAAAACAGATCCTTATTGCCAAGCGGTAAGCCTTCGAGCGCCCCGGCTTTACCGGCTGCGATCCGCTGGTCGCTCGCTTTAGCTTGGGCGCGCGCGTGTTCGGGCGTCTGCAAAACAAAGGCATTAAGCGCGGGATTGGCCTTGTCGATGGCCGCGATGAAAGCGTTCGTCAGCTCGCTGGCCGTGAACTGCTTTTTCGCCAATCCGTCGCGAGCTTCAGTGAGCGTGAGTTTGGTGAGGTCCGTCACAGTCTATTTCCCTTTTCCCGTATCGCAGCGCTGCACAACAGTCGCCGTATCCATAACTGTCACTTTGATCGCGCCATCGGCTAATCGCTCAAAGACATCGCTCTCAGGCCCCTCGGTTGCTTCTTCGGCGCATTGCATTTTGACGTGCCAGACTTTGCCTTTTTGCTTTTCGGTGATGGATGTGAAGGTGCAAGCGCCTTCCCATGACGCAAAGCCATCCATCGTCAGCGTCTCGGGAACCGTCCCGACGTTCTTTTCGCCGCCCGCCGCAATCTTCGCCAGCTTCTCGCAGCCGTCCTTTGTGGCGTAGGTGCCGGGACCGACAAAGGCGCCCTTAACTTCAGCCTGACACGGCAGGGACAGCGAGCAGACGATGACGCCGGCCATGGCCAACTTTGACTTGACCACCTACTCCACCACTTTCGGCACAACAAAGAAGTGATCTTCTGTCAGCGGCGCATTGCGGGTGACGTCGTCGGCTTTTTCGCCGTCGGTGACTTTGTCAGCCCGCCGCTTCAGGGCGATTGGCACCACGCGGGTCATCGGTTCGACATTTTTGGTGTCGACCTCGTCGAGTTGCTTGACCCAGTCGAAAATTCCCGAGAGCTCCTTTTCGAGGCCCTTGGCTTCCTGATCCGTAATTTTGATGCGTGCCAGGCGCGCAATCCGCCGGACGGTCGCTTCGTCGACCTGCATGTATGTTGTCCTTAAATCCAGGGGTGGACAGTGTTCGTCCTGATCTCTTAGCTTCCTCAGGGCTTAGCGCGCAACTAGGAGACGATGATCAGTCCGATTCAGAGGCAAATGCCTCAAAGGCACGTGTGACCCAAGCCTCGGTGGGCTTATGGTGGGACATGGCCGCAAGCCTTCGCTAGTATTGCGCGATTAACACCCAAGAACCGGACAACGATGAGCGCGCGCACGACTGAGCAACCCCTAGGCATAACGGTAGAAGAAACCTTACGATTTCTGGAACTGACAGGACCTGTAGGACGACTCGTTGGCGTCGACGCCGGCACCAAAACGCTCGGTCTTGCCTTGTCGGACGTTACGCGCATGATCGCGTCGCCGCTTGAGACAATCATGCGGCGGAAATTTAGGCTCGATGCCGAGCGCCTGTTCGAGATCACCGCTGAGCACAAAGTCGCAGGACTGGTCTTAGGACTGCCGCGCAATCTCGATGGCAATGAAGGGCCGCGAGCCCAAGCAACACGCGCACTTGCACGCAATCTCAATACGTTATCGCCCCTGCCGGTTTTGTTATGGGACGAAAGACTAACTACCGCCATTGCCGAGCGCATGTTGATCGCGGCCGATCAAACGCGCAAGCGGCGCGCTGAAGTCATTGATAAATTGGCAGCGACGCTCATTTTACAAAGCGCGCTCGACATGATGCGCCAAGCCCATACACGCTGAAATGTAGACAGTCGCTGAAATGTAGACAGTCAAAGACAAGAGTTTCTCACGCGCGTGAAGAAATCTTTTCACCGCACTTCATCTTTCAGCCAAGCAGGTGTCCCACGGAAGCCGCATTGCTCTAACATGTTCGAAAGGGGGGCGAAACAAAGCGCGGCGTCAAATTCGAAATAGGCGCGCACGGCCGTCAGGTAGTTTCGCATGGTGCAAGAGTTTAAAACGTTAGACCGCCGCAGCAGCCCAATTCGGCGCCGCGAAACGGTCGACTTGCCGGACGCACTTGAAGAGTTGGCGTCGAGATTTCCGTCGACCATCAGGCGTGAGGCTCGTAGGCTGATGCGCACATCCGCGCGTGTCGCGGAAATGGCCGAGGTTTTTCCGGGGCTCCTATATGCTTTGGCGGCGCGCCGCGGACCATCGGCCGCCCGCCTCAATGCTTTGTCGCTCATCGAGAATGGCGCGCAGTTGAAAACCGTTGCGCGGGCCCTCGATATGCCGATGTGGCTGCGCCGGCTGCCGCCGGAAGCTTTCGAGAAACTGTCCCTCGAGCTGCCCAACAGCGAAACATTTTCACGCCGGATTGCTGCAAGGCTACCCAAAGCGTCGGCGGCGAGCGCGTTCTGGCTGCAGTCGGTCGTATTCGCGCATCGGGCCTGTCATGAAGATTTCGCGATCTGGCTGGCCAGCCAGCCCATATTTGACGACGCGGGCGACACCGAGAAACTCCTGAGCGTGCTGTCTGCCTATGCTTGGTATTCCGCCAAACCTGAAATGGACGCTCACAACTTAATCGTTGTGCCGTGGCGGTCTGAAATCGCCTTCGATACCGCACTGTGCGCCGCCAAGAGCTGGTTCAATAGAATGCGCCTGGTATTGCAGTTGCCGTCCGGAGCGCTGACGGACACTTGGCTGAAGCCCGGCGGCGCGCTCGGCTACATGTTTGAACCGCTGCTGAGCCACGCCGACATTCTGGCTGAGGCTCAAGGCATGCAGAACTGCGCCGATCAATACGCCGAGCGGCTGGTGCGCGAAAAATGCCGGCTGTTTTCGGTCAAGCGCAATGGCCAACGCGTTGCAACGCTTGAAATCGGTCAGCATCAGCGGGAAGCGACAGTCCTCGCCATTAATCAACTCAAAGCCCGCCACAACATGGCCGCACCGGCTGAAGTCTGGCAGGCGGCATATTCGTGGATGTCAAGCCAGTTCGCACTCAAACGCTTGCCGCCGATGGCGGTCTCGGAACGGCCCTGGGATCAGGCGGCGTGGCGGTCTTTGATGCATCCCTACCGGCAAGCCCACGGCGGCGCACCTTGGCTCGACCGCGACGCCTCGAGCCTGCTGTTTGGCGGACTCGATGCCGATTTGTGCGATCTTGCCCGTCGCGGCGGCGTTTCCAGCTGGTTGTTCACGTGAGGGCGGCGGCGCGATTAAGTTTCAACGGACCGGGCTCGCTCAAGAATGGCGCGTGTTAACCGCGGATCGATGTCGCAACCGTAAGTACTGCGCTGCGTTTCTCCAAACCGCGAAGCCAGATAAGATTCGCCAATTGCCGGAGGGGCACTCTCGACCAGCAACGTGCCGGCCGCCAGAACGGCTAAGCCTTCGGTAATTTCGCGGGCACGATGTTCGGCTTGCGTCGCATTTCCTAAGAGATCTTCAAGTTTCGCCGCCGCGTTTCTGAGGCGGCTGTCGGCGCCGGCCGCGTCACGCAAATCGCTGAGCAGAACTTCCGCCGTTTGTGGTTCGCGCTTCAGCACCCGAACCACATCGAGCGCCATAACGTTGCCGGATCCCTCCCAGATCGAATTGACCGGCACTTCGCGATACAGCCGCGCCATCGGGCCATCCTCGACGTAGCCGTTACCACCAAGACATTCCATCGCTTCCGCGACGAAGGGCGGCGCGGTTTTGCAAGCCCAATATTTGACGACGGGCGTCATTAGCCGCTGCCAAGCTTGTTGGCTTGGATTTTCTTTTTCATCGAATGCGCTGCTTAAGCGAAACGCCAACGCCACCGCCGCTTCAACATCGAGCGCAAGATCGGCCAGAACATGTCCCATCAATGGCTGATCGATCAGGGCTTTCTGGAACGCACGCCGATTGGCGGCATGATGCAAGGCTTGCGCGAGTGCTGAGCGCATCAAACCGGCGGAGGCCACCGCACAATCGAGCCGCGTCGCCGTCACCATTTCGATGATGACTTTGGTGCCCTCGCCTTCCGCGCCAATGGCCCAGGCGTGCGCGCCCACGAACTCGACTTCCGAAGACGCATTCGAGCGGTTTCCCAACTTCGGCTTCAGACGTTGAAACCGCAATCCATTGACCGATCCATCGGGCCGGAAACGCGGCATCATAAAGCATGTCAGCCCGCCTTCGGCTTGCGCTAAAACGAGAAACGCATCCGACATTGGGGCCGACATGAACCATTTGTGGCCGGTGATTTCGTAAGGCTTGCCGGGGCCGCCGCTAAGGGCCACCGCTCGCGTGGTATTGGCGCGCACGTCCGTGCCACCTTGTTTTTCAGTCATGCCCATGCCGATGGTGACTGAGGTTTTATCAGCCATCGGCAAAAACCGCCGATCATAGGCGGCGTTGCGGGCCTTTTCGATCCACGGTTGGCCCACGTCACCTTGCCGCGCCAGCACGGGCAGCGCCGCGTTGGTCATGGTGATCGGGCAGCAGTGGCCGGCTTCCATCTGAATGGCCAGATAGAGCAGCGCCGAACGCTCGACATAGCCGTGAGGACCGGCATTCAATCTGGTCAGGCCGGCTTTGGCGCTGGTCTCCATCAAGCTGTGATAGGCGGGATGAAACTCGGTCACGTCGAGGCGATGGCCCTTATTGTCGTGCGTTCTCAGGACTGGGGGGTTGTCATTGGCCAGTCGCGCCCACGTCGCGGCTTCGCAGCTGCCGGCAATGCGGCCGAACTCCCTGAGGCTCGTTGTGTCTAAACCGGTGCCCTGACGCTCCACCGCAGCCCGCAAAGGCCTATCGGTGAGAAACAAGTTGACGTCCTCGAATGGCTGACTCTGGTTGACCACCTCATGGGTGCAATGGGCCTCCGGCATGGCTGCGATTCCCTTTGGCTACGAGTGCAAACGTCTGCAATGATAGCATTTATTGACCATGACACGGATTTGCACAGCAAGTCGGCTTGCGCGGACCTAAGACTCCCCCTATAGACACCGCTTTAATGGCCAAACAATCGACTGCAAAAGAGCTGACGCGTTTTCCGCGCCGCCACCTGTTGACCTGCGAGGGTCTAACGGTCCCCGAGATTAATTTTCTTCTCGACCTCGCCGACAAGGCCGCCGACCGCAACCGGCAGGTCAATGCCAAGCGCGATGTCCTTGCGAACCGCACCCTCATCAACCTGTTCTTCGAAGCCTCGACCCGCACGCAATCGTCCTTCGAGCTTGCGGGCAAGCGGCTGGGCGCCGACGTGATGAACATGAACGTCGCAACCTCGTCGGTCACCAAGGGCGAGACGCTCATTGACACCGCTGTAACTTTAAACGCGATGCGGCCCGACATCATCGTCGTCCGTCACCACGCTGCCGGCGCGGTCGAGCTGCTGTCGCAAAAAGTCGACTGTTCGGTGATTAACGCGGGCGACGGCGCCCACCAGCATCCGACGCAAGCCTTGCTCGATGCTCTAACCATCCGCCGCGCCAAGGGCCGCATTGCCGGTCTCACTGTCGCAATCTGCGGCGATATCCTGCATTCGCGCGTTGCCAGGTCCAACATCAACCTCTTGAATACGATGGGCGCGCGCGTGCGCATCATTGCGCCATCGACGCTGCTGCCGTCTTCGCCCGAGCGCTTGGGGGCTGAAGTTTTCACCGATATGTGGAAGGGCCTTGAGGGCGCCGACATCGTCATGATGCTACGCCTGCAGCGCGAGCGCATGGACGCCTCATACGTGCCATCGGGTCGCGAGTACTTCCACTTCTTCGGCCTCGATCACGAGAAACTTGCGCGCGCCAAACCCGATGCACTTGTGATGCATCCCGGCCCGATGAATCGCGGCGTCGAAATCGCCTCGACCGTGGCGGATGACAGCCGCAGCGTCATTCGCGAGCAGGTCGAAATGGGAGTCGCGGTCCGCATGGCGGTTCTCGAAGCGCTCTCGGTTCACTTGCCCGGCGCGGAGGGGTCTCCGTCATGAGCAACGCTAGCCGCACCTCAGAGAAATCAAACCAAAATGCAGGGGCGACCGTCTTTATCAATGCCCGCATCGTTGACCCGTCCTCGAACCGCGACGAGCCCGGCGGCTTGCTGGTCAGGGACGGCATGATTGCCGATATCGGCGGCCATTTGCGCCGCAACGCGCCCGAAGGCGCAGAAGTCATCGATTGCCGTGGTCACGTTTTAGCGCCCGGCCTGATCGACGCCCAAGTTTTCACCGGTGAGCCCGGATTTGAACATCGCGAAACCTTGAAAACCGCCAGCCACGCGGCAGCCGCCGGCGGTGTCACGACGATCGTGGTGATGCCGGAAACCAATCCCGTCATCGATCAGGTGGCGTTGGTCGATTTCATCCAACGCCGCGCCCGCGATAACGCCCTCGTTCACGTCCACACCATGGCGGCCATGACCAAGGGCTTGAAGGGCGAGGAGATGACCGAGATTGGTCTCTTGAAACGCGCCGGTGCCATCGCCTTTTCCAACGGCAAGTCCAGCGTCGCCAACACCCGCGTCATGCGCAACGTCTTGAACTACGCCAAGGATTTCGGCGCCCTCGTCGTGCATCACACGGAAGACCCCTATCTTTCGGCGTCCGGCGCCATGAACTCGGGAGAAGTGGCGGCGAGATTGGGTCTGCCGGGCTCACCGAAACTCGCAGAAACCATCGTCCTTGAACGCGATGTCCGCCTCGTCGAAATGACCGGTGGGCGCTACCACGCCGCGACCATCAGTTGCGAGGAGAGCCTGGCGGTCGTCCGCAACGCCAAGGCGCGGAAATTGCCGGTGACGTGCGGCGTCTCGATCAATCACTTGACCTTGAATGAGAACGACATCGGCTCTTATCGCACATTCTTGAAGGTCCGCCCGCCGTTACGGCGCGAGGAAGACCGCGCGGCCATGGTTCGCGGCATCGCCAATGGCGACATCGACATCATCGTCTCGAGCCACGATCCCCAGGACGCCGACACCAAACGCCGGCCGTTCGCGGAAGCTGCCGACGGCGCGGTTGGCTTGGAAACGCTGCTGCCAGCGGCGCTGCGCTTGGTGCATGCAGGCGACGTCACCCTACAGGTGCTGCTCAAGGCCATGACCATCAATCCGGCCCGGCTGTTGGGGTTGCATTCCGGCCGTCTGGTCAAAGGCGCGATTGCCGATCTTGTGCTGTTCGACTTGGGCGAGCCTTGGGTTCTCAACAAAGATTTGCTGCGCTCGCGCTCCAAGAACTCGCCCTTCGACGAAGCCAAGATGCAGGGCCGGGTCTTGCGCACGGTGGTTGCGGGCGAGACGGTCTACGAATACGCTGGCGGCGCGGACGTAAGGTCTGCGTTATAGGCCGTGCGCCTGCCGAGCTTAGCGACCGGACACCCGCCATGAGCCCATTCCTATGAGCCCTCTATCGTCTCTCATCACGCTCATAGTTGGCGGTCTTTGGCATTGGCTGATCCTCGCTTTCGCGATCGGGTATCTGCTCGGCTCTATTCCATTCGGGTTATTGCTGACGCGCTTTGCAGGTCTCGGCGACGTGCGCAAAATCGGCTCGGGGAATATCGGCGCCACCAATGTGCTGCGCACCGGCCACAAGGGCCTCGCCGCCGCCACTTTACTGCTCGATGCTCTCAAAGGCACCGCCGCCGTTTTAATCGTCGATCATTGGTATGGTCAGGGCCCGGCAATCATCGCGGGGCTTGGCGCTTTTCTCGGCCATCTCTATCCGCTGTGGCTGAAGTTCAAAGGCGGCAAGGGCGTCGCGACCTATATCGGCGTTCTCGCAGGATTGTGGTGGCCGGCGGCTTTGGGGTTTTGCGCGATCTGGCTTGCCGTCGCTTACCTCACGCGCTTTTCATCCCTCGCAGCCCTCGTTGCTGCCGTCGCGACGCCGTTCGTGTTGCTCTTAAATAATCACATCGAAATCGCCGTGCTGGCGCTCGTCATGACTGTTCTGCTATTATGGAAACACCGCGCCAACATTGGCCGTCTCATGCAGGGCGAGGAGCCGAAAATCGGTGCCAAAGCGTGACGCCGGGCCGTTGTTCAAGGCTGCGCCGCTGCCGGTTGCTAAACTGGACGCCCGCGAGCAACTGGCGTGCCTCCGTCTGATCCGCTCCGAGAACGTCGGACCGGTCACGTTTCGCGACTTGATCAATCATTTTGGCGGCGCGGCAAAAGCCCTCGAAGCTTTGCCTGAGCTGTCGAAGCGCGGAGGCCGCGGAAAGACGATCCGGATCTGCCCGAAAGCCGACGCCGAAGATGAACTTTGCCTTGCCGCCAAAGCTGGCGCCGAGCCGGTGTTCACCATCGAGCCTGGCTATCCGAAATATCTCGCCAGCATCGATGCCCCGCCGCCGTTGCTGTACGTGAAAGGCCGCTTGGATCTTGCCAG
>JANLYX010000054.1:0-62992 GCA_031365865.1 Hyphomicrobium sp.
GAGACCACCGATGGCAAACTCTACATGACCTCCAAGTACGTCAAGGCCTCGGGCGGATGCTCGGCACCTGCGAACAAAGACTTGGAAGAAGCCATGAAGAGCATGGGCAAAATGCAGTTCAAGAAATTTGCCGGAGCTGACGGTGCCGCCTCTGGCCAGGAAGCCCAACTCATGATCAAGCATCCCAACAATTCCGGCATGCAGATGGATCAATTGACCGGGCTTTATACGCCGGCGCGCTACATCAACAAAATCGAAATCACCAGTGGCAGCGATGTGATATTCACGGTGCAGAGCGGTATTTCCATTAGCGAAGATCCGAATTTCCGCTTCACGCATGGCGGCAAGGCTGGCGACACTGTCGTGATCAAGGCGCAGGATTCCGACGGCGTCGCTTGGACAAGCCAGTTCCCGGCCAGCCAATCCTAACTGCGCGCCGGAACAGGATAGCCGATGGGACGCGGTCTCAGCGACGACGACTTGAGACCGGTCGCTGGCGACGGACTTCTGCATCGTCGTGTCTTTCTCAAGAACACGCTGTGTCTTGCAACGGCGGTAGCTGCGACCCGCGCAAGCGCCGCTGAACCGGTTCCCACAACGACTTCGCCTGCCGCGCCGCCCGCGCCCATCGATCTGGCGTCACCGCCTTGGCTGCACAAGTCGGGTCTGCCCTTCTGCGGTTACGGCAAGCCCTCCAAGTATGAAGCGCGGACCTTGCGCAACATCGGTGGCAACCGCGACCTGGCCGGCAACGGCGTGTCGTGGACCCCGCTTGAAGACCTCGAAGGCATCATCACGCCGAGCGGCTTGCACTTCGAGCGCCATCACAACGGCGTGCCTGAAATCGACCCCGCGCAGCATCGCCTGGTCATTCACGGTCAAGTCCGCCAGCCCTTGATGTTCACGGTCGAAAATCTGCTGCGCTACCCGATGAAAACGCATCTGACGTTTATCGAGTGCGGCGGCAACAGCAACGCTGGCTGGCACAGCGAACCGATCCAGCGTCCGCTTGGGTCCTTCCATGGCCTCGTCTCATGCAGCGAATGGACCGGCGTGCCGCTGGCGATTTTGCTTGATCAGGCCGGCATCGACCCGAAGGCCTCGTGGGTGATCGCCGAAGGCGCGGATGCCGCCGTCATGAATGTCAGCCTGCCGGTTTCTAAACTCATGGATGACGCCATCGTCGCGCTCTATCAAAACGGCGAACGCATCCGGCCCGAAAATGGCTATCCGATGCGGCTGCTGGTGCCGGGATGGGAGGGCGTGGTCAACGTCAAGTGGCTGAGACGCCTGCAAGTGACCAGCGAGCCCGTGATGGCACGCAACGAAACCGCGAAATACACCGAGCTGCTGCCATCGGGAAAAGCCCGCATGTTTACCTTCGTCATGGAGGCCAAGTCGGTAATCACGTCGCCATCGCCGGGATTGAAGATGCAGGGCGCTGATGTTTATGAAATTCGCGGGCTGGCCTGGAGCGGACGCGGCCGAATAACGAAAGTCGAGATTTCCGCGGATGGTGGTAAGTCGTGGGCTGAAGCGCATTTGCAGGAACCGGTTCTATCACGCTGCTTCACACGTTTTCGCGCTGCGTGGTCATGGGACGGAAATCCGGTTGTCCTCAAAAGCCGAGCAACGGACGAAAGCGGTTATGTCCAGCCAGAGCGCGATGTTCTCGTCGCCGAGCGCGGACGGGAAGGCTATTTCCACTACAATGCCGTCGTCGCCTGGGGCATCGATGAGTCCGGGAAAGTCCGTCATGTCTACGCGTAACCTGATGGCGCAAAGGGCCGGCATTTTGGCGGTCGCGCTGAGCGCGTTATCATTTCATGCGAACGCCGGCGAGATGATAACGGCCCCAAATCTCGGCACCGCTATTTCGGAAGCCGACGCACAAAAATGGAATTTGAACGTTTTCCCCGATGGGACGGGCTTGCCGCCGGGCCGCGGAACCGCGCTCGAAGGGCGGGCTATTTTCGAGAAACAATGCGAAAGTTGCCACGGCAAGGAAGGGCGAGGCGCGACTGCTGAAGAACTTGTCGGAGAACCGCGACCGCCGACCAAGGACGATCCCTCAAAAGCCATTGGCTCTTACTGGCCTTACGCCACGACCCTGTTCGATTTCACACGCCGGTCTATGCCGCCGGCATCCGCCGGGTCGCTCTCGAACGATGAAGTTTATGCGGTGGTTGCTTATCTGCTGTTCGCCAACAAGATCATCGCGGAAAAGGACGAGCTCAACCCCACGACTCTACCCAAGATCAAGATGCCCAACCGCGACGGCTTTGTTCGGATCGACGCCAAATAGCGGAGAGTTGGCGCTACTCATTGATTTTACTGAAAAAACTTCCCAGCCCGTTGCATCGTCATCCGCCGATGACGGACAAGCGGGATGTCGGGGACCCGTTGCGCCCGCCACCGCGAACCGGTATAAGCCCGCCATCTCACGAAGACATTCCTGAGACGCCGCCCGGCACCCTTGGAGGCCGGTTTTGCGGCTTTGGGCTTTTCCATAGTGGGAAAGCCATAACCACACGGAGACATGCCATGTCTGGGCTCACACCGCTCAAGGCTACGGCGCGCCCGCGTGCAGGCAAGGGGGCCGCACGCCAAGCTCGCCGCGAAGGACAAGTACCCGCCGTCATCTACGGCGACAACAAACCGGCCGAGACCATCTCGATCGAGTCCAACACGCTGTGGAAGCAGGTCCTTAAAGGCCACTTCACCTCGACCGCGTTCAATCTCGATGTCGATGGCAAGAACCACATCGTGCTCGCCCGCGATCTGCAGCTCGATCCCGTCAAGGATTTTCCCTTGCACGTCGATTTCCAGCGCGTCGGCAAGGACGGCATCATCCGCGTCGCTATTCCGGTCCGCTTCGTCAACGAAGCCTTGTCACCGGGTTTGAAGCGTGGCGGCGTCTTGAACATTGTGCGCCACGAAGTCGAATTTTACGCGCACTATGACCGCATCCCGCAGTTCATCGAAGCCAACCTCGAAGGTCTGGAAATCGGCCGCTCGGTGCACATCTCGGCGATCACATTGCCCGATGGCATCACGCCCGTGATCAAGAACCGCGACTTCACGATCGCCACTGTTGCCGGCGCTCTGAAGCAGGAAGAAGAACCGACGACAACGGTCGCCGCCGCGACGCCCGACGCAGCCGCTGCTGCCGCTGGCGACGCCAAGGCTCCGGCAGGTGGCAAAGCAGCGCCCGCTGCCGCCGCCGGCAAAGCCGCTCCCGCAGCTGCTGGTGGCAAGGCCGCGCCTGCTGCCGCTGCTGGCAAGGGCGCGCCCGCCAAACCTGCCGGTAAGAAGTAATCGCAACGACGCCGGCATGGGATCGTCTCATGCCGGTATCCTCGCCCGGGGACGGTCATGAAGCTGTTCGTCGGTCTCGGCAATCCCGGCAGCCAATACCAAGGCAACCGCCACAACATCGGCTTCATGGCGCTCGAGCGCATCGCAAGCACCCACGGCTTCAGTCCGTGGCGCAAAAAATTTCAAGGGCTTGTCTGCGAGGGTTCGATTGGAGGGGAGCGGGTAACGCTCCTCAAGCCCGATACCTTCATGAATGAAAGCGGCCGCGCCGTTGGTGAAGCTCAGCGCTTTCTCAAGATCGATGTCTCCGACATCTATGTCTTTCACGACGAGCTCGATTTGGCGCCCGGCAAAGTCAAAGTCAAAACCGGGGGCGGCAATGCCGGCCACAACGGCTTGCGTTCGATCACCGCGCACATCACCAACGAGTACAAACGCGTGCGCTTGGGCATTGGGCATCCAGGATCGAAGGACGCCGTGACGTATTACGTGCTCAACGATTTCGCGAAGTCCGAGCGCGCCTGGGTCAACGATATCTTGGACGCGGTCAGCGAAGCCGCGACCTATCTCGCCAAGAGCGACGATGCCCGCTTCTTGACGGAAGTCGCGCGCCGCACTCAGACCGGCAGCGACGACGACAAGGCCGTAGAGACGAAATCAAAGCCCAGCGCTGCGCCAGAGGCGAAAAAAGAGGCTCCCAAACCACATCCGGCGGGCGAAAGAGCGAACAAGCGTCAATCGGCGCTCGCGGAGAACTTGAAAAACTGGCTAGCCAAGAGAAAATCGGACAGCTGAAAAGACTTCGCGCGCTCAAGCAGGGTTCACACATGTCACGGTATGGCGACGACTTCGGCGACAAACAAAAAAATCTGTTCCGCGGATTTGGCTGGAAGGGCCGCAAGCGCGACGGGCTCGGGGCGACCGCAGCCACCGCTAGGGACACGGTCAAAGACGTTGCATCCGCCGGTGCTTCGTCCGCCAGCCAAGTTGCAGCCACCATTGCTGCGGCCAATTTGGCACTGAGATCGGCGGCCAGTGCTTCGGCGGCGCACCTTGCAGCGGCAAAGGCAGCTTCGGCAAGCGCCGCAGCAAGCTCGACCCGCGCCGCCTCGACGACCTTCCACGATTACGACGACGATCACTCCGGCTGGGGCCGCTGGCTCCCTCGCTTATTCGGCCCGCGCACCGAAGCCTGGATCGGCGCACTGGCGCTGCTCTTTACCCTCGGTGTTGGCGGCCTCATAATTAAGGACGCTCTCAACGCCCGGTTCAAAGACAAGACCGGCGTGCAGCGCATTTTCGCCAAGCGCTGGAATGAGCGCACGCTGGCGTTTCCGATCGAGGGCACCGGCGCGGCGGGAAGGCGGGCACTCTTTGACGTCGTGGTGCTGACAAAGAATTATGGTTGGGTGCTTTGATCTACGGAAGACACTTCGTCATGACCTCAATCAAATTTGAGACGCGGCGACGCATTGAGTAAAAAAAAATTCTTGACTGCCGAACGGTCAGGGCGCGGCGGGGAAGATGAATGTAAAAAGCATTTCGTAGGCGAGGACGCCAACCACTAGGGTCGTTACCGCTCTGATGATAAAACGGGGATGATGCAAATTATGCCACAACCGCACGAAGAAGTTTCTCGGCTCGGCGGGTTCTATCTGGCCCGTACTCAATAAATCCTTATTGACGATTTCAACGAGTTTGTGAACGAGATCGCGGCGGTGGCGCCACCACGAGAGACGGGCCGCCACCCGCAAGCTCGGGTATTCGGCAAGAATTTGCGAACCATATCCCTTGACCAACGCGTCGGAGCGCCTGAGCAAGGCCCGGCGCAAGTCGATCATATTACGACGCGGCATAACCGGCCATGGCAGGGGTTCAACCTCGACGGCGGCGGTGCCGACGAGGGGGATGATTGGCCAATGGTCTTGGGCATACCGGTAGTCCGGATGCTCGACTGCATTAAAGCGGGCAGCAAAATCCGGCCCCATAGCAAACACGGGATTTTTCGGATGCAACGTAAAATGCCGGCGCAGAAACCATTGGCAATTGCGCCGCCCAAGCTGAAAATCGTGTTCGCGGAATTGCTCGTCGAGGAACCCGCCGAAGGCTTGCAGCGGCGAACTCGCCAGTGCCGGAGGTAGTTTCTCTTTAGACTCCGAGACGCGCGATGGCGAGATCAGGAACCGGCTGTAGACATGCGGATCCGCGGCTGCAATGAGGTCAGAGGCCTTGAACCTGGCCTGGTTGATCAACGCGGGAACCAGCGCCTTGCCGATGAAGCCGAGACCGACGTCGCGGTTTTTTTCCCCGAGCATCTTTTGGTCGTTGCTCGCCTGCGGAGGAAACGGTGCAATCAAAAGCACGGCGCGGCTTGACGACAGCGGATCGCGAGCGTTTTGGGTTTCGTTCGAAGCCTTGATAGCCCAGCGGATAACCTCGAACGGTTCGTTGTTCATGGCGCCACCATCGATGCAGACAAAATGGGCATCCCTGTCGGCTTGGTAAAAAGGCAGCGACGCCGACACCTTGCGTTTGAGGTCGCCGGCGAACTCACCGGGATCGAACGGCATCGCCCCGCTGCGCATTTTCGACTTATCGATTTTGACGCGCCGTGCCGAGAAGCCAAAGGGAAAAGCGCTTGTGGTGAGAGCAGCCTGCGCATACGTCTCGAACGGTTCCTTGAGTTCGGCTTCCGAAGTCGCCGGCGCGATCGCGTCCAATTTATTGACATCGACGACGATGCCAGTGTCGCCCCACTTGTTCAGCCACTCGCATTCCGCGGGAAATTCTGTTTCGCCCAGCCCTTGCACCGCAAAGTGTGTCCGCCCTTCGTGCAGCATCATCGCGTAGCTGTCCTCCGCGAACTCGACCGGATAGGGAACGCCGTCGAGGTTCGTATGGGTCAGAAAGAGATGCGTTGGTTTGGTGAAGAACGCGTAGGCCTTGCCGGCCGGCCGGATGGACATGAGCCCGTCGCGGGCGATGGCGGTCAGCACGTCGCTATTGAGCAGCGAATCTGGCGCAACGTCGGGCTTGATGTCATCCGTATCAAGGAGCGCCGGAGGACCTTTGACGACACGGCCCTTGACCCCATCGGGACGGGGGTTGAACAGCCGGACCTTCTTGACCCAGACATCGTACAATTCGGGAAGCGTCCGCTTAACGCGGAGCGGGCTCGCCGGATTGACCGAAGCTTCCTCGACGGACCGGATGCCTCCCGCCAGCGACGCAATCCCCATTGCGGCCGTGATGCCGCCAGCCGATGTGCCCGACATCGCGGAAATGAAGACCTTGTGCTGGGGCACGTAGTCGCCACGGTCCTTGGCTTTCTGCCATTCATTGAGCGCTTCGACGAGAAAATCGAAGACGCCGGCGGAGTAAGCTCCTCCCGATACGGCGCCGGCCATGGAGATGCCGATATTGAAACCGCGATCCGCTGTCATCGAACGCCTCGCAATATGAATATAATATAAGCACGATATTAGTGCGCCCGCTGACCGATGGCCAGTGGCGTTTTTGTTCCTAGCGGACAATCTTCCCCGCGGTAGGTGTTGACGTGCGGGGTTACCTACCCCCGCGTCGGACTGCCCATTGATATCGTTGAAGCGGCGGTGTAGCTGAGCGCTCAAGCAATCCAAGGACATACGATTTATGGGCTTTAAATGCGGCATCGTCGGCCTGCCGAACGTCGGCAAATCGACCCTCTTCAACGCGTTGACACAGACGGCGGCGGCAGAGGCGGCGAATTACCCGTTCTGCACCATCGAACCCAACGTCGGCGAAGTTGGCGTGCCCGACCCGCGCCTGGACAAGCTCGCTGCGATCGCGAGCAGCAAAGAGATCATCCCGACACGTCTGACGTTCGTCGATATCGCAGGCTTGGTGCGCGGCGCCTCGAAGGGCGAGGGCCTCGGCAACAAATTTCTATCGCACATCCGCGAAGTCGATGCCGTCGCCTACGTCCTCAGATGCTTTGAAGACGGCGACATCACCCACGTTGAAAATCGGATCGATCCGATGGCTGACGCGGAGACGGTCGAGACCGAGCTGATGCTGTCGGATCTCGAAAGCCTCGAGAAGCGCGTTTCTCAAACCGAGAAGAAGGTCAAAACCACCGGCGACAAAGAAGCCAAAGCCCAGCTCGTCGTGATGGAAAAAGCTCTCGTGCTGCTGCGCGAGGGCAAGCCAGCCCGGCTCGCGCAAGTCACCGCTGACGAGATGCCGGTATTCCGCGCGCTTCAACTTTTGACCTCGAAGCCGGTGGTTTACGTCTGCAACGTCGATGAGGCCTCAGCCGCGACCGGCAACGCGTTCTCGAAAAAAGTCGAATCCGCGGCTAAGGCCGAAGGTGCCGTTTCTGTCGTCATTTCCGCCAAGATCGAGAGCGAGTTTGCGGGACTGGGGGCGGAAGACCGCGATGCCTTTCTCGCCGGGATGGACCTGAAAGAACCCGGCCTCAACAAGTTGATCTACGCCGGTTATCAGTTGCTCGACCTCGTCACCTATTTTACGGTTGGCCCGAAAGAAGCGCGCGCCTGGACCGTCACCCGCGGCACCAAGGCACCTGCCGCCGCCGGCGTCATTCACACCGACTTCGAAAAAGGCTTCATCCGCGCCGAAACCATTGCCTATGAGGATTATGCCCGCCTCAACGGCGAAAGCGGCGCCAAGGAAGCCGGAAAATTCCGCCTTGAAGGCAAAGACTATGTCGTGCAGGACGGTGACGTCATGCATTTCAGATTTGCAAATTGAAAAGGCCGTCCATGTCAGACACTCTTCCCGATCGTTTGTGCATCAATCCGAGCAGCCCGTTCCACGACGCGGAAATTCTCAAGCGCGAGGTCGGCATCCGCTTCAACGGCACGGAAAAGACCAACGTCGAAGAGTATTGCGTCAGCGAAGGTTGGATTCGCGTCGCTGCCGGCAACGCCAAGGACCGCCACGGCAACGCCATGACCCTGAAGCTCAAAGGCAAGGTCGAGCCGTATTACAAGACTGCCACTTAGGCGAGAGTTGGCCTACCAGGGGCGCGAACGCGCAACTTCTTTCATTTTGCTGGCGTCGTACCGGCGAGAAACAAATTCCTTTTCAATCGCCTCGAGTGCAGCTGCCCTATTCTTCCACTTTTCGCGACCGCCAATATATCCGTGCGCGACGCGATCTGCCTCGGCTTTCTTGATTGTCCTGTCCTTGGCCAAGCATTCGTGAGCTTGCCTGAATGTCGGCTCGTCGACTCCGGCAGCAGAAAGTCGCGCGACATGATCTGCAATGACTTCGGCAATAGACGGAGGTGATAAGTCCGCTTGCAACTCGTCCAAGAATTGCTCAACCTGTTGATGTTCACGGCCTCTCATCAGCCCGGCTACGCGCTCAAAGTCCTCCGCCTGCTTGGCGGAACCAGCAGTCGCAAGAACGGCACCAACGTCCGTTAAGAGCTGACGTAATTTCCCGATATTCATAACCAGGTGCTCGGCAAGTTGATCATTTTGCCCATCATGATCCAGATTCGCGGCAAGTGAAGGGCAAAATAACATTATGTCCCCCGTCGAAGCCCACGTCGCTGTTGAATACCGTCAACCATCTTCGCCACGTCTTCTTTGTCTCGAGATTTCAGTATTTCTGACAAACTTTCCAGCGCCTTACTTGCCGGCGCATCGCCCTGGCCGTGTTGCATTTCGGCAATTTTGCCCAGCACCTCACGCAACTTTTTTACCTTCATAGGCCAATTCTCCGGCTGATCTCGCCACCTAACTCCTCGAAGAACAGACCCACCTGCCTGTCCTTAAGCATCGCAATCTCTGATCCAGCGCAATCAATAAAAACCTGCTTGAAAGGAATATTCCTGCTTAGCATCTGGGCATCACCGTCCCATTTGAGTAGGGCCTTCTTAATAGTGGCAACGGCATCTTCGTTTACATCGTCGCGTTCTTGCGTTCGGGTCATTGTTCCCACCACAGACACCGAGTTCAGACCTGTCTTCATCTCACCGGTCAGCGCTTGTGCCTGGCTCAAAAAACTGCCAACAGCCTCGGCCGACAACTGATCGAGTATCGTTGGAACCAAAAGATGGGTCGCTGTAGCAAGAGCACAGATAGAAGCTGTCGTCAGACGCGGGCCCATATCGATAAGCACAACGTCAAATTTTTGCTGCACCTCCGGACTGAGAAGCAATTCGGCCAAGGAGTACCGCACGTCCGTGACGGAATCGTTCAAGAGCCATCGGATTAACATATGATTTTCGGCTCTAACTAGCGAGTAGGTCGCAGGGATCAGCCATGTCCGCGGCAGCAAAGAATGCAAGTGTTCTGCGTCATTAATGAGTTGACTGGGTTTCAACTCACCCCGCAGCAATATGTCCGAATATGGTCCGGTAAGGTCCTTGCCAGCCGCCTTAAAGAGCGTAGCGGTTAGCGAGCCCTGATAATCAAAATCAATTGCCAACACTTTCTTGTTCTTCCGGTCAAAATAAGCCGCCAAGTTTGCAAGCAACGTAGTCTTGCTGACCCCGCCCTTCAAATGGCCAACCAGAACGATCTTCGTGCGGCTGGCCTTAAGGCGTTCCGCCAACTGCGCCGGCGGCTTTGGCGGGTGAAGTCTCCATAGGTCCGCATCGTCTTTTTCCAATTCCGCGACGACGTTGGAATATCTGGCGAGCTTGGCTTCGAGGTCGAATATTCTCTTTTTCGAGTCTTCCGAAGGCGCTTCTTGTTTGCTTTCCCCGGAGCTCGACGTTGGCTGTTTTTTCGCTGTTAACTTTTTCCAGAGTAAGCCGGCCGCGCCACCCAAAATTGCTGAACCAGCGATGACAACGGCCACGACATCGGGTGGAGATGAATGGAACAGCTTGACGACTTCCCGGACGTACTCCCCTATCTCGCCCAGAATACTCGGACCCATTTCAAACCCCCTCCGCAATCCGTACGGATACAGACTGGCAGGATCGCGCGCCGTGTCAACGACACTCTACTTCGGACCTTAAAATTGAATCGGCCAAGCTCGCCTTACCTGCCCGAAGTTGTTGACCACAACCCGCCCCTCAACAACCACCCTCAACTTTGCCCCTTTTGTCCATAGGTTTTGAATTTCTCGACCATCTCGGTCATGGCTGCGTCGGATAAAATATCGGCCGAAATATTCAACTCTCCGAGCAGCAAAACCTTGTAGTATTGCTCGGCCAAAGTCTCGACTTCGAACGCCAATTCCAGCGCAGCAAGTAACGTTTCGCCAATGGCGATTTGGCCGTGGCTTGCCATCAGGCAGGCGTCACGCTCTTTCAAGCCGCGCACGACGTGGCGGGCAAGCTCGTCGGTCCCAAAGGTGGCGTAGGGCACGCACGGGATATCTTTTCCGCCAGCTGCCGCAACCATGTAGTGGAACGCGGGAATGGGTTTCTTCACACATGCCAAGACTGTTGCATGAAGCGAATGGGTGTGAACGACGGCGTTGCGATCTGGCCGGGCCTTGTAGACGGCGAGGTGAAATCGCCACTCGCTGGAGGGCTTGTTTTGCTTGGCCTGAACCTTGCCGTTGGCTTCAACAAACACGATGTTTTCCGGCTCTAATTCCTCGTACGCCATGCCTGTGGGCGTGATCAGCATGCCGTCTGCGAAGCGCGCCGAGAGATTGCCCGATCGTCCGGGTGAAAGGCCCGACATGTTCATGGCCAGCGCAGCTTCGACGATCTGCAGCCGTAATTTGGTTTCGGATTTGGCGTCCGATCTTTTTGGTTTCTTGGTCATGCTACAGCTAAGCCTCCGCTGCGACGTTCCGGGTAAAGCGACATGAGGCCGTCACGCGAAGCGGCACACACGCCGCGCTCTGTGATCAGGCCCGTAACAAGACGTGCCGGCGTCACGTCAAAAGCCGGGTTGCGCGCCTGCGTGCCAGCCGCGGCAACGTCGATCGTGGCGACGCGACCATCAGTAAGACGTCCCGACATCTTTAAAACTTCGCCGGGGCTGCGCTCTTCAATCGGAATGTCTTTTCCTTCGTCCAGCGTCCAATCAATGGTCGAAGAGGGCAGCGCCACATAAAACGGCACGCCGTTGTCGTGGGCCGCCAGCGCTTTGAGGTAGGTACCGATCTTGTTGGCGACGTCGCCATTTGCCGTCGTGCGATCGGTTCCAACGATACAAAGATCGACCTCGCCCTTTTGCATCAAGTGGCCGCCGGCATTGTCGACGATGAGAGTGTTGGGCACGCCGTGCTGCTGCAGTTCGAACGCGGTCAATGAGGCGCCCTGGTTGCGCGGCCGGGTTTCGTCGACCCAGACGTGGACGGGAATTCCGGCGTTATGCGCGTGATAGATGGGCGAGGTGGCGGTCCCCCAATCAACGCAGGCCAGCCATCCGGCGTTGCAGTGAGTTAGGATGTTGACCGGCTTGCCGGGTTTCTTGGCGGCGATTTTCTTGATCATCTCGAGGCCGTGCACACCAATCTTCCGGCACATCTCGACATCTTCGGTGGCAATCTTAGCTGCGTGCTTGAAAGCGGATTGAGAGCGCTCGACGGCAGATAGCGGCGCGAGAACCCGGCGCATATCGTCGAGTGCCCAGCGCAAATTCACCGCCGTTGGGCGCTGCGCGGCGAGCATACCGATCGCCTCATCGAGATTGGCATCGCTCGGATTTTCCCGCATCGCTAGAGCCACGCCATAAGCTGCCGTGACCCCGATCAAGGGCGCGCCGCGCACCAGCATGGCCTGAATGGCATAGGCGGCATCGTCGCTGGTTTTGAGTGCGACCGTCTTGATCGCATGCGGCAGAACCGTCTGATCGATGATTTCGACCGGAAAGCCTTCGGGCTTCACCCAGATTGTCCGCATCGGCTTACCGTTTATCTTCATAGATTTCTCTCGGTATTTTGGACGAAGGCGGAAATATCCGTGGCGGCTTGACCGGCAAAGGTTTGCAATAGCAAGTGGCCACATTCGAATTCGGATAATCGAACATTGGCTTTACCGCGAAGGGCGGCTTTCAAAGGAAATCTAGGTACCACAAAGTCTCGCGTGCCGTGCAACGCAAGTATGGGGCAAGTCTGGCTTGAAAGGTCGTCGCGGACATCAATCGCGGCAACTTGGCGGAGTCGCGCCGCCCGGACGCCAGACGGCATGCTGGCAAGAACATCCGCAATCTCCGCGTCCAACTCAGGATCTACCCGAGACCCACGCAAAAAGCGGTTTCGTAGAGCGGCGGGGATTCGGCGAACGTCGACGCCAGCCGCCGCCTTCACAAGCCACGATGGCCAGGGGCTTTGCGCGAACGTTGCCGAAAGGACGAGGCCTTTGACCTGTTCGGGATGCCGGAGCGCGATTTCAATGGCAATCGGACCCGAAAAGGATTCGCCGAGAACCACGATCGGCTCAGCGCCCAGGTCGCCCTCGACCAGGGCGATCAGTTCCGGGTAGCCGCAAGCGGGATTAGCGGGGTAACTCATAACGCGCGTTTTCACACGCCCGGCCAGCGCACGCTCGAGCCGTTTAAAAAGCCGGCCAGTGCCATCGAGGCCCGGAAGGAGCAAGAGTTCGGTTTGGCATGACGCCATCGGCGGGACTTTCAAAGACCATTATCAGACGTACGCCAGATCTAATCATTGCCGCCGGCAATTGGGGCTCCAAGTGGAACCCCAATCGCCGTTTCAAGCCCGCATGTCGCGCAACTCAATGCGTACCATTCCGTGTGAGGACGGGCCGACCTATCCGTGATTTCAAGTCCAGGCGCGCCGCAAACGGGACAGTCGATCTTCGAGGATCCTCCGCGCCACGCCGCAATGCAGGTCATTGCGCCTGCTGTCTTATCCGCTGGCAAGGCATTGCCCAAACTCAATGTCCCTCATAAGCAACGAGCGCGTGACTTTCGACATCCAGACCCTTCAACCGTTTGACGCCGCCAAGGTCCGGCAGATCAATGATGAATGTCGCGCCCACCACAACGCCTCCGGTGCGCTGGATCAGTTTCACGGCTGCTTCCGCGGTGCCGCCCGTGGCTATCAGATCATCGACGATCAAAATGCGTTCACCTTCCCTAATGGCGTCCTCGTGGATCTCGATGACGTCAACGCCGTATTCGAGCGTATAGTCTTGGCCGATGGTCTTGCCGGGAAGTTTGCCCTTTTTCCGGATAGGAATGAACCCGCACTCCAGCCGGTCGGCGATCGCACCTCCTAGGATGAAGCCTCGGGCCTCTATACCGGCAACCGCATCGACATCTTCGTCCTCAAACGGTTTGGCCATGGCCTTTATGGCTTTACGAAAACCCTTGGCATCACCCATCAAGGTTGTGACGTCGCGGAATAGGATTCCGGGCTTAGGATAGTCTGGAATCGTCCGGATAAGTTTTTTGAAGTCTTTCAAGGGGCACTCTCCCGTCAAATTCGTGGCGCAAATTAGCAATAGCCCTACTGGTGCGTTACAAACAATATTGACGCGCGTGCCACTTGATTCGGCACCATTTAGCGTACCTTTGGGGAAAACTGCGATGTCTGGAGGCCCGATGGCGATGGCGGAACCGAATTTTGGGCCCATTGGGGACGATCCGTCCGATGACTTGCCGCGCACGTTTCGGCGCGAAAAAGAGGCCCGTGAGCGCGAAAACCGCGAAAAGGCCGCCGCGACTGTTCGAGAGCGTCAACAACCGATCCCTGGACCCAGCCTGTCTGCAACACCGGATGTCTATATCGAGCCCGCGCCGGAGAGTGCGGTAGGCCCTTTGGTTGGCATGCCATTCCCAGCGGTAGTCCGGCGTTTTGACGTCCCCTTCGTCCACCTCGTGACGTTCCTTCTGAAGGCGGTCCTTGCGGCGATCCCCGCACTGATATTGCTCACCGTTATTCTTTGGCTATTTGGACATATGGTTCAGATGCTTTTTCCTGATCTTATCAAAATGAAGATTTTGATTGGCTTCCAGGGCTGACACGCCGGCGCTTGAGGCCAGAGCTCGGGGCCAGCGCTCGGAGAACGATCCACAGTTTGGATTTCTTACGGGCTTGCTCGACGCGGGGGTTGGGCTAACCAACAGGTGGGCGGCGTTAGCTAGTAGGGGAACCGGCAATATGGCGAATTGGACGAAACGCGGCTTCGGCATCGCGCTTATCCTCGTGCTGGCGGGTTCAACCGCGGCACAGCAAGCCACGCCCGCCACTAAGTCCGAGAGGTCTGCTCCGTCAGTGAAGTCGAATTCGACTGATGCCGCTTTCGCTGAGGCGCTCGACAAAGTTCTATTTTCCGCCTTGACAAAATCTCCCGAGGCCGAGAAGACGGACCGAAATGCGCTGACAGAATTTTATCAGACTCGCCAGGGGTCGCCCCTTTGGGTCGCGGACAATGGTCTCAACGCCCAAGGCGCTGCGGTCATGACGGAAATAAGCAGCGCCGACGATTGGGGGTTAGACGCTAAAGACTTCCAGCTGCCAACACTGCCGCCGGCATCGCAGTCCCCGTCCGCGGCTCCGCCCGAGGCTCGAGCTGACGCCGAAGTTGCGCTCTCGCTCGCGATCCTGAAATACGCCCGCCATGCGCGGGGCGGGCGTATCATGGACCCGGCGGAGAGCTTGAATTCCAACCTCGACCGCAAACCCCAACTCTTGGAGCCTCGTAGCGTCCTTGACGGCATCGCCAAGTCGGACGCTCCCGGTACCTACTTAAAGTCTCTGCATCCCAAACATCCGCAGTTTGAAAGGCTGAGACAGGCTTATGCCGCCGCTAAAACCGGCAAGACCTCGAACGTCACCGCCAAGCGGCTGCGCGCCAACATGGAGCAATGGCGCTGGATGCCCGACGACATGGGCGACGTTTACGTGTTCAACAACATCCCCGAATTCATGCAGTACGTTTACAAAGACGGACAGATTGTACGTTCGGAAAAGATCGTTGCAGGGCGCATCGACAAACAGTCGTCGATCTTCTCGCGGCCATTAAAGCATGTCGTGCTTCGCCCGATGTGGCGGGTGCCGGAATCGATCAAGGTCAACGAGCTTTGGCCAAGCCTGCTGCGTGGCGGCGGCTTGATGCGCGAGTTCGGATTGCAGCTCGAAACCAAGGACGGGAAGGCCGTCGACTATCACACCGTCGATTGGAAGAAGGCTGACATCCGTAATTACGAAGTGACACAACCCCCCGGGGGTAAAAGCGTTCTCGGCGTCGTGAAGTTTTCTTTCCCGAGCCAGCACACCATTTACATGCACGACACGCCCGACCGCTGGATGTTTCGTCCTGCCCAACGCACCCTCAGTCACGGATGTTTGCGGGTAAAAAATCCGGTCGAACTTGCCGAAATTTTGCTCCAAGAAGACAAAGGCTGGGACAAAACCAAGGTTGCCGAATTGATCCGGTCGGGCCCGTTGAATAACGAAGTTGCCATCGAAAAGCGTATCCCCATCCATCTCGTCTATTTCACGGCCTGGGTCGATGATGGCGGCAAGCTCAAGACGTTTTACGACATTTATGGCCATGAGAAGCGCATCACGCAGGCGCTCGATGGCCAATGGGATAAAATCAACAAGGGCCGGGATCACCTCGCACCCGTCCAACCAAACTTCAAACCGAGCCATATGCCTGTGGCCGAGCGCGAGCGCCGTCCCAAGGAAGCCTCCGTCGGAGATACGCTCGGAAACGCCTTTGGAATCGGATTTTGATGGCGCTTAAGCAGCCTCGCGGCGGCCATTTACGATGTCCCAGGCGGCATTGATTTGCTTCATGCGATTTTCGCGGCGGTGTCTGTCCGCATCGTCCTGAGCATAGTCCGGATGCCAGCTCATACGCAGAGCATCGACCAGTTTTTTGGCAATTTCCGGCGCGGCATTGCGGTTAAGTCCGAGAACCTGATAGGCCTCCATCACGGATTGCGGGATCACGGTCTCTTCGCCGCGCGCGCCGGCCGTCGAACTGTGGACGGCGCTTTGGGCAATCTTCACGATCCGATCGAGTTCCCGCATCGCACGACGAATCTGGGCATTCGTCTCGACCGCCGGTTTGCGTGCCTGTTCAATTTCGAGCGCCCGCAGGCGAAGCCGAACCCCGTTCAACTCGGTACTCAAAACGTCCCGCAACAGCAGGTCCACGGGCAACGCCGCGACGGCCGTTTCTGTGTTCGCAAAACTCGTGTTCGCCATTGCGAGGGCATTTGCAAAACTTGCGTCCGTTTCGCCCGAAGCTCGCCAAGCCGCGTAGAACCGAGCGCATTGCTGCGATGCGACTAAGCGAATTGCCGATAATCGCGTGGCAGAAAGGCGGGCAAAACGATATAAAAACCGGCGAAACTCCTCAATTTCAAAAAAGATAACGCGCCAGCGTCCCGCTGCAACATAACTCGCTCCTAAAAGCGCAAGCATCAATGCTGCAACGGCTGCCGCGACGCGCGCCGCTCCACCGCCGGCCTCGCTGTGAATGTCGGATTTCACGATCGTCGTCCACGAGGCGAATGCCGGGGTCGCCGCATCGACGGCGTGATCGACGACGCCATCAGGCGAAAGCTCTTGCATCATGACTGGCGTTGCCGGCGGATATACAGGAGCTAGCGCGGGTAAGACGAACCGCGCGCCAAAAGGCGTGACCGGCGCAAAACCGGTTGGAAGTTCCCGGGGTAATTCGATTCCCGAATTATGAGCGCCATGAGCAATGCGGGCCCAGCTTACGCGCTCGCTGCCACACAAGACATGGAAGCGGTGGATCATGATATTTGAGCACGCGGCGGCTGGCCCGGAAGGACAGATGGTAAAAATCTGTTCTTCGCGCTTACCTAAAATTCGATAGCGAGTTTCCGCAGCCGTCTGAAGCCTCACGACACCGTGCTCGACCGCACACGTATATGGCAACAACAGGTCTTCGGACCGAACCGAAGTGCTGGCCACGATTGCAACGACCGGCAAGCCCACCAGAACCTTGAAATGCTT
This sequence comes from Hyphomicrobium sp., assembly GCA_031365865.1. Lineage (GTDB taxonomy): Bacteria > Pseudomonadota > Alphaproteobacteria > Rhizobiales > Hyphomicrobiaceae > Hyphomicrobium_B. The sequence continues at coordinate 17,206 of JANLYX010000054.1, forward strand.
GTACACGAGCGCCCCCACCCATTCCCCTCGGCATAACTGAGCACAACTCTGAGCCGAACCGGGGCATGACTGTGGCGGACAACCGAGTTATGAACCGGATAGCATTGTGCGCTGCCGTTATGCTCTTTTGGGCACAAGACGGGCGTAATTTTCGGCTCCTAATCCCTGATCAGAGCATCGGATGTGACAACCGGCGGCCAATTCATTGTGAGATGAACAGCTTAAGCTCGACAAGCACCCCTTCGGGCTCATAGATACGGGGAGCCTGCGCGCCTCGAGCGCGGTTTTGGGTTGGCGTAGAGTTTGTTTGGAGAAGCGCAAATGTCGTCTGTGGACGTTCCCGTTCAGCGGTCGGCCGGGGCTACAAAATTCCTCGAAAGGATCAGAAAAAAAAACTCGGGCTTATCGCCAGCTCATGTTGGGGCCGCAGCGCTGGCACCGGTGCGTCCGGCCCACAGGCATTCGCCAGCCGGCGCCGGGCCCGAAACACCCGTAAAGCGAGAACGCTTCATTCCGGTCACTAAATTTGCACTGATCGACCGTTTGACCACTGCCGCTGCGTGGCCATCAGGTCAGGCCGCAGACGCCCGGCGCTTCTTCCGTTATCTCGACTATTGGCGCCAACAACAATACAACGCTCAGCTCCTCGAACTCGACCAGACCTATGAACCGTTTTCGCCCGACAGCGATTTGCTGATTACCCGCCAATTCACCGCCGAGGAAAAAAAGGCGCTGCAGCACCGGCTCGTCAGCGGCGTGGAGAGCCTGCTGGTCAGGGCCAACTACGAGCGCATTGATCCGGCCGCGCTTGAAATCATCATGACGCCCGATAGCCATTACGGCCTCGACCTCAACGTCGACATGGACGCTTTCGAAGAAATCTTGATCTACTCTCGGGGATCGTCAAGCAAGGAAGACGAAAAGCGTGATCTGAAGAAATTCGGACGCAAGACAAAGTTTAATATCCCGATTTATCAGCGCCTGTTCATTCTCTTCAAACTCAAGACATTTCATCGCCGGGTCGGCGACCTTATGAAAGCTGACGGCATAGACGAGCCCGAGGCAGAGCGTCGCGTGAGGAAAATGCGCAGACACCTCCCCACTGGCATCAAGGACGACTGCATCTATCTCAAGCTGTTCAAGAACATCCCGCGCACCGATATCGAAATGGTGTTTCCCAATACCGAGGTCAAATTCCGGAAGTTCGACAAGCTTCGACTCGGCGTCTCCGCTGGCGGTGGCCTTGGCATGGGCGCAGTTGGCGCGGCTGGTAAAATGGCGCTGTTGCTCACCAACCCTATTGCTGCCGCGGGTGCCGTTGTGGGATTTGGTTCCGTCGCTGCCCGCCAAGCTATGGCGTTCATGAACCAAAAGCAGAAATACTTGGTCGTGATGGCGCAGAATCTCTATTTTCATTCGATGGCGGACAACCGCGGGGTGATTTTAAAAATTGCCGCACGTGGCGCCGAAGAAGACATCAAGGAAGAGGTTTTGCTGTATTCCGTTCTCGCGAAGGAGAAGGCCACGCGCGCCGACCTTCCCGCTATCGACGCGGCGATTGAACAGTACCTCACTCGTTCTTTTGGCGTCGCCGTCGATTTCGAGATTGAAGACGCCTTGGATCGTTTATTGCGGGACGGCATCGTCAAAGAGGCAGCCGACGGTACTTTGCATACGCTGTCGCCACGTGATGCGGCCAAGCACATTGACGAACAATGGGACCTGTTACTCGACAATTTGCCCGATCCCGTGAGTTCGGAAGGTTTCGAGTTTGGCGACCGCACCGGCGGCCGGATAAACTGAGGCTGCCGGTTCACTTGAGGTGATATGTCACTTAAGAAAATTGCCGCCGGCTTCGACGATCGGGCATTGGCGCATCAAATTGCAAACGCACTTCAAGATCTCATCGAACCGGCGCCGGACGCCCTCACGATTTTCGAAGACGGCAAGGAGTCTTGGCGGCTGGAAGCTTATTTCGAAAACGCGGTTGATGCAGGCGCTCTCCGCGCTGAAATCTCCGAATTACTCGGACTGACACTGCCGCCATTCGAAGTTGGCGATGTTCCAGATCTCAATTGGGTTGCCATTTCGCAAGCCGCTCTTCCACCCGTTTCAGCCGGGCGCTTTACCATTCACGGCAGTCATGATCGCGGGCGGGTGCCTCAGGGCCCGGGCTCGATCCTCATCGACGCCGGCGAAGCGTTTGGCACCGCTCACCATGCAACGACATTAGGATGTCTGCTCGCCATCGACCGGTTGACGCGTTCCGAGACCTTCGAGACCGTCCTTGATCTGGGATGCGGCAGCGGCGTCTTGGCGATTGCCGTGGCGAAGGCGTTGCCCAAGGCGCGAATCATCGCCACAGATCTTGACCGCCAGTCGGTCAGAGTGGCGGCGGAAAACATTCGGTTGAACGGCGTCTCACACCGCATAGCTGCCACCGCCGCTAACGGCGTTAATCACACCTGGCTTCGCCAATCCCGGCCCTTCGATCTGGTGATCGCCAATATTCTGGCGGGACCGCTTATTCAGCTTAGTCCCAGCCTTGCGCGCACCGTCCTCAGGGGTGGTACCCTCATCTTGTCAGGGTTGCTGATCCCTCAAGCCGCCCAGGTCATCGCGGCCTACCGCGCGGCTGGTTTCCACCTCCTGCGCCACGACCGGATCACAGGCTGGGCAACCTTAACGTTACGACGCCGATAAGCGCCGTTGCCGGATATCTCAGTCCCGATTACAAGGGTCGCATGTTCCAATCCTTCGAAGACACCGGCGGACCCGTTGCTGTGCCTGAGCGCGTCAAGGCGCTTCGCGCCCTCATGCCATCGCTTAAAGTTGACGCCGTGCTGGTGCCACGTGCCGACGAACACCAAGGCGAATACGTTCCCCCTTGCGCGGAACGCCTGAAATGGCTGACCGGATTTTCAGGCAGTGCCGGTTTGGCGATTGTCACTAAAAAAGCCGCGGGCCTGTTTATCGATGGCCGCTACACCGTGCAGGCGGCAGCCGAGACAGAGACCAGCGTTTTCGAAGTGTCATTGCTGCCGCGTGCTAAAATACCGGAGTGGATCGCGGAAAAATTGACCAAGGGCCAGACACTTGGCTTCGATCCTTGGCTCCACACCGGCGCCGAAATTGAGCGATTGACAAAATCCCTCGATGCCCAAGGCATTTCGCTCAAAGCCCTGACTAAGAATCCGATCGATCATATCTGGGGCACGGCCCGGCCTGATGCGTCCAACGGCCCGATTGCAATTCAGCCGATGACGTTGACTGGCAAAAGTTCGGCCGACAAAATCGCGGTTCTCCAAAAACGTCTGAAGGACGACGGTCATCACGCCGCTGTTTTAACTCTGCCGGATTCCATTTGCTGGCTGTTTAATATTCGAGGCCGCGATATCGCACACAATCCGGTTGTGCTTGCCTTCGCGCTTGTCCCGGCCACGGGTAAACCAGAACTGTTCGTTGCGCCTGAAAAACTCAAAAGTGAGACGCGTAAGTATCTGGCGGAGTTTGCAAAGCTGTCGTCGCCCGGCGTGCTCATGGAAAAATTGGCGACCCTGAAACAAGCCGGTAAACCGGTGCGCGTCGATCATAACACGGCGTCATATGCGATAGAAAAAGCGCTTGGGGCCAAAGTTAAGGTGCACGGATCTGATCCGTGTATCGCGCTTAAATCCATCAAGACCGCAGCGGAAATCGCAGGCACGCGCGCAGCTCATATCCGCGACGGCGCTGCCGTCGTGAGTTTCCTGGCTTGGCTCGACACCAAGGCCGCCACTTTCGGCCTCGACGAAATCACGGCCGTGCGTGCACTCGAGGACTTCCGCTCCGCCACCGGCGCTCTCATGGACGTCAGCTTCCCCACCATTTCAGGCTCGGGCCCCAACGGCGCCATAGTCCACTACCGCGTGACCGAGAAAACCAACCGCCGCCTGCAAGAGGGTGAGCTGTTCTTGATCGATAGTGGCGGTCAATATCAAGACGGGACAACGGACATCACCCGCACTGTCGCCATCGGCACGCCGTCGGAGGAAATGCGCCAGCGCTTCACCGCTGTCCTCAAAGGACACATCGCCCTAGCAACGGCGCGATTTCCAAAAGGTACCCGCGGTCTCGACCTCGATCCATTTGCGCGACGGCCGCTCTGGGACATGGGCGTGGATTTCGATCACGGCACAGGACATGGGATTGGAAGCTATCTGTCGGTGCACGAGGGACCCCAATCGATCTCGCGGGGCGGTAATTCGGTTCTAGAGCCAGGCATGCTGCTCTCCAACGAACCAGGATTCTATAAGGAGGGTGCTTATGGCATTCGGATCGAAAACGTTGTTTTGGTGACAGCGCTTGAAAAGGTTGCCGGCGGCGACCGCGAAATGATGGCTTTCGAAACGCTAACGCTGGCGCCCATCGACCGGCGGCTGGTTATCGCGAGCCGGCTGTCGCGCTCCGAACGCGAGTGGCTGAATGCGTATCACGCCCGCGCTTATAAGACTCTGTCGCCAAACCTCGATGAGGCTGTCCGCTATTGGTTGGCGGCCGCAACGGCCGCCATCTAGTTCACGCCTGATCGATCAACGCTAGCCAATCGTCTTCCGAGAGAACGCTAACCCCGAGCGCGCGGGCCACGTCGAGCTTCGAGCCCGCATCCGCGCCCTCCACGACATAGTCGGTCTTCTTCGAAACGGATCCAGCGACCTTGGCGCCGAGCCGTTCGGCCCTGGCCTTGGCTTCGCCACGCGTTAGGCGCGTCAGCGTGCCGGTGAAGACCACTGTTTTCCCAGTGATCGGGGACGGTTTCGCTAGCACCCGCTCAAACGGCAAAAGCTCGACCTCGGCGAGAAGATCGTCGAGCACTTGGACGTTGTGCGGCTCGCTCCAGAAGTTGATGAGCGCATCAACGACGGTTTCCCCAATGCCTTCGATATTATCGATCTCCTGGTAAGCATCACTTTCACGACCCTGTTTGGCGGCGGCCTCGACGGCCGAGCGGAAAGCCTGCCAAGTGCCATAGGCCTTGGCGAGATCGTTGGCCGTGGTTTCACCGATATGGCGGATGCCCAGCGCATAGACAAAACGCTCCAGCGGTATTTTTCGGCGCACTTCGATGGCCGCGAAAAGCTTGTCGACGGATTTTTTGCCAAAGCCTTTGAGGACGCTCAAAGGCTCTTCACGTTCCGCATCGCGCTTCTGAAGCGTGAAGATGTCGCCGGGCGTTAGAATACGGCCGGTGTCAAAGAAAAATTCTATTCTTTCGCCCCCCAACCCTTCGATATCGTACGCATTGCGCGATACGAAATGCTTCAAGCGTTCTTTGGCCTGCGCCGGACAAATCAGACCGCCCGTGCAGCGCCTGACAACATCGGTCTCACCGGTTTTTTCGTCGATCTCGCGAACCGCGTGACTTTTGCAGACTGGGCAAATTACCGGCATTTCGTAGGGCGTGCTGCCTTTGGGCCGCTTATCCAGCATGACGCTGACAATTTGTGGGATCACATCGCCGGCCCGTTGCACGACGACGGTATCGCCGGCGCGGATATCCTTACGCGCGATTTCATCTTCGTTGTGCAGCGTGGCATTGGACACAACCACGCCGCCGACCGTCACCGGTTCGAGCTTGGCGACGGGTGTCAACGCACCGGTACGGCCGACTTGAATTTCAATATCGCGCAGAACGGTCGTCGCCTGCTCGGCCGCGAATTTGTGCGCAATCGCCCAGCGCGGGCTACGTGACACGAACCCCAGCCGCTCCTGATAATCCAGCCGATTAACTTTGTAGACGACGCCGTCAATGTCGTAGCCAAGCTTGGCGCGCTTGCTTTCGACGTCGCGATAGAATTCGAGAAGGTCATCCGTGCCGGCACAACTTTTCATTAACGGCGAGACCGGCAAACCCCAGCGCTTATAGGCGGCCACAACGCCAGCCTGATTATCCGCCGGCAATTTAGATGCCGCGCCCCAGGCGTAGCCAAAGAACTTGAGAGGACGCTTCGCAGTGATCTTTGGGTCGAGCTGGCGAAGCGAGCCGGCGGCTGCGTTGCGTGGATTAGCAAATATTTTTTCGCCCGTCTCGGCTTGCCGGGCATTGAGGGCGGCGAAGTCGGCGTGACTCATGTAGATCTCGCCGCGCACGTCGATCAGGTCCGGCACGTCATCGCCAGTCAGGGTGTGAGGAATATCCTTGATCGTGCGGACGTTGGCGGTGACGTTCTCGCCTTCGACGCCGTCACCTCGGGTGGCGGCTTCCTTGAGTTTGCCCTTTTCATACCGGATCGAGATTGAAAGTCCGTCGATCTTGGGCTCAGCCGTGATGGCAAGCGGGTCAAGGTCATCGAGCTTCAGAAATTTCCGGACTCTGACGGCGAAGTCGACAACGTCCTCGTCGGCGAAGGCGTTTCCAAGCGACAGCATCGCAACGTCGTGACGGATCTTGGAAAACGTTGCGAGGGGTGCCGCGCCGACTTTCTTGCTCGGACTATCGTCTCGGATAAGTTGCGGAAAGCGCGCTTCTATGGCCGCGTTGCGAACCCGAAGAGCATCATAGGCGGCGTCGGAAATTTCGGGCGCGTCGTTCTGATAATAGAAAGAGTCGTGACGAGCGATCTCGCGGGCGAGGTGCGCGAGTTCGACCTGCGCATCTGCCTCGCTCAACTGATCGATGCCGCCAGCTTGGGCGGGCTTTGAAGTCTTGGCCATGCCACCGCTCGAAACTGCTTATTCCCGGAACTGTCTGTCTTTCCATAACGAAAGAGCGCGGCCGGGAAAACCCCTGACCGCGCTCAAATTCTTTAGTCTCAAACTTTGATCGCCTCTTCGCGCCTTAGCCCGAGCCAAGACTGAGCTTAGGCACTGATTTCCAGGCCTTGGACAACCAGCTGTCGCCATCGTCGCGCGGCGCCAGCCCGTCCGACTGCAACAGCACGTAGGCATCCTTGTACCATTTACTGTCGGGATAGTTGTGGCCAAGAACGGCGGCGGCGTTCTGGGCTTCCTTGGTGATGCCAAGCGCCATGTAGCATTCGGTCAGGCGCATCAAGGCTTCTTCGACGTGTGCCGTCGTTTGATATTCGCCCGCGACCGTTTTGAAGCGATTGATGGCCGCGACATAATTCTTGCGCTTCAAGTAATACCGGCCAACTTCCATTTCGGACGCCGCCAGATTGTCTTCGGCGACACGGATGCGGTTGTCGGCATCTTTCGCGTATTCGCTTTCAGGGTAACGCGTTTTCAAGGTTTTCAACTGCTCGAGAGCCTTTCGCGTGGCTGTTTGATCGAGCTTGGAGCCTTTCATTTCGTCAAAGTAAGCCGATGCAATGATGTGATGAGCCAGTGGCGCTTCCTTGGTGCCAGGATGCAAGGCTACGTAGCGTTCAGCTGAGGCGATCGCTTCCGGCGTTTTGCCGCCGCGATAATATGCATAAGCAGCCAAGACGATGGCACGACGGGCCTCGGGCGAGTATGGATGCTCGCGGTCGATGTCTTCAAACTTTTTCGCGGCGTCGTCGAATTTACCAGCCGACATGTAGCTGTCGCCGTCCGCCAGCATTTTGGCTGGCGGATCAGGATTGAGAGCTTGCGTCAGATCGCCGGACGAAGACGCGCAACCTGCGAGCGCAAGCGTTCCGAGCGCCAGCGAGACGATCGCGGCGCCCTTCAAAACTTGCGTGCGAATGCTCGTGCGCTTGGCCATACCCTTGCTTTCATGTCTGGTGCGGGACGGTATATCCACTCACCTCAAGTGACCTAGCACACTCCTGCGCCATGGCGAAAGACGGCAACGAAACCAAGCTGTTAGAATTGTTGCCTTCGACTCGAGAGTTAAAATAGGTGCGAAATGTGGTCTGACTTCGGCGCGCGACACCAAAAGCCTTAACCTCAAACCATCTTAATCGACGCCTACTCTGCGGCGATCGCAACAACCCGTTGGTTGGAGACCGATACCGGCGTACGTGCCGCACGTGTGCGCGGAGCGTGAACGAGAGCCCAGTTTGCGCTATCGGCAAACAAGGCCTGAAGCACCAGCGAATTAAGCTTATGCCCGCCCTTGTAGGACTTGTAAGCACCGAGCAACGGCGAACCCGCGAGCGTCAAATCGCCGACCGCATCCAGCATTTTGTGACGAACGAATTCTTGCGGGTAGCGAAGACCTTCGCGATTCATCACTTTGCCATCGCCGATCGCGACGGTGTTGGTCAGATCGGCGCCCAGTGCGAGACCCATTTTCCACAGTTTCTCGACGTCGCTCATGAAGCCGAATGTGCGCGCCTTAGAGAGTTCGTGACGGAATATGCCAGGGCTCATTTCAAAGGCGATGCGCTGACGGCCGATAAGCGGGGTTGGGAAGTCGATTTCGACGTCGAGATGGAAGCCGGTATGCGGCGCAAGCTCGCCCCAGCAGCCACCCTCTTCAACGCGAACCGTCTTTAAAACCTTGATAAATTTGCGTGGTTCGCTGAGTTCGCGAATGCCGACGCGATCAATAGCTTCAACAAAAACGGCAGAACTGCCGTCCATGATGGGAACTTCTTTGCTGTCGATTTCGATGTAGCAGTTGTCGACGGAAAGACCCCGGAGCGCAGCAAGTAAATGCTCGACAGTGCCAACTGTTACACCCGCATCGTCACCGATGACCGTGCAGAGCGTAAGACTTTTGACATTCTGAACGCTGGCCGGGATTTCCGATACTACGCGTCCGCGCTTTGTAACAAGAAAGCGGAGCCCAGTATCCGCCTCTGCAGGGTGCAGAGAGAGAGATACTGGAGCTCCACTGTGCACCCCCGTGCCTGTCAAATGAACTTCGCGGGCAAGCGTCGTTTGCCGCGCGCCGATGAATCGATTCGACATTCTGCGCCGTCCCTCGTTGCCATATTGGTTGATCAATGCTCCCCAGCATTTTAGTGATCAACCACCCCCGAACCAGTCATCTGCCCTTTTGTTAGACCCCAAACGGCGGCCTTTTCGGCCATCTCATTTTCGGGATCCTAGGGCTTTTCAAACCAATTCAATGATCAGACGCTAACTGCTTCGCACCATCGCGACAAATCACGGTTTCTTACACTGTGTTACGCTTTAGCAACCCACCTTGACGAAATGATAAGTCTCGGTGCAGCCGGGATTTTTAACGCCGCTCACGGCCAAAGACCACGGGCATTCTGGTGTCGCCGATGGCCTCTTCATTCCTATTCGAATCAGTTCCCGCCCGCGTAGGGGCGCTATCGGGCGCCCGCCGCCCAAGCCCGGTTAAACGACCAAGCAGGCCGGGTTTCTTGAAGCTCTCAGAACCCGGATCAGGTTGCTGCGGCATAGTCTTGGCATGCCACTCGCGCTGCGCCACGGGCGGGAAATCGGCAACGTCCGGCATGCGCCGTCCATTCCTGCGGATCTCGGCGGGCGCTGCTGGCGCGAACCCTGAGTGATTGTAACCGGGCAGATCTCTCATGACAGGCTGTGACGGCGCGGCTTGGTATGGCCGGTTGGCATGGGGGGCAAACTGACCGAGGCCTTCCTCGATCGTGACGTTGCCGGGTGCGTTCCAGCTTTCGCGCGCCGGTCTCGGCGGCTCGAGCTGCGTTTGTGGCAAAAAACCGCCGCGAATTGGGCCGCCTTGAGCTTGTTGCAGAACTTCCGAAAGACGCCGTTGCATCTCGTCGTCAGCGCCCGTGACCGGGATGTGTGACTGGGGTCCTGGTGCCGGAGTTGGCATTGGCTGGGACTGCTGGGGCATGAAGCTTGGCCAGGTTGACGCAGTCTTGGGTGCACTTTGCGCCGGCGGCTGACTGGATTGAGCGACGCTTTGCTGGCTCGCATGCGCCTGTAGAGGCGCCGCCTGGTGGCGCGCGGCTTCGCCGGCCCGAAGCATACCGGATGCGACGATGGAGACGCGCACGCGATCTCCCAAATTGTCGTCGAATGTCGCGCCAACAATGATATTGGCGTCTGGATCGACTTCCTGGCGGACACGGCTTGCCGCTTCGTCGACTTCATAGAGCGTCAGATCGCGGCCGCCGGTGATCGACAACAACAGACCCTTGGCGCCTTTCAACGTAACATCATCGAGCAACGGATTGGCAATGGCTTCCTCCGCCGCCAGAATCGCGCGCCGTTCGCCCGTCGCTTCGCCGGTTCCCATCATGGCTGTGCCCATGCCGCTCATGATCGTGCGAACGTCCGCAAAGTCGAGATTGATGAGGCCTTCCTTGAGGACCAGATCGACGATGCAGGCGACGCCGGAATAGAGCACCTGATCGGCCAGCACGAAGGCTTCGGCAAAGGTCGTGCGCTCGTTCGCTATGCGAAAGAGGTTCTGGTTCGGAATAACAATCAAGGTATCGACGTGCTGACGCAGCATTTGAACGCCTGCGTCGGCAATGCGCAAACGGCGCGCGCCTTCGAATTGGAACGGCTTGGTGACGATCCCGACTGTCAGTATGCCGAGGTCGCGCGCCGTGCGGGCGATGACGGATGCAGCACCCGTTCCCGTGCCACCGCCCATGCCGGCGGCGATAAAGACCATGTGAGACCCCGCGACATGGCCGCGGATTTCTTCAATCGCCTCTTCGGCGGCGGCTTCGCCAATCTCCGGCTTCGAGCCTGCGCCCAAGCCTTCGGTCAGATTTGCACCAAGTTGAATTCTGTGTTCTGCGCTCGAAGCCGCAAGAGACTGTGCGTCCGTATTTGCGACCACGAAGTCGACACCCTGCAGCCCGGCAGCGATCATGTTGTTGACCGCGTTACAACCGGCACCGCCGACGCCAATGACGGTCAAGCGTGGTTTCACGTCGACGAGTTTCGGCAGCTGAAGCTTTATGCTCATCACGCCCTCCGGGTGTGATTGTTTCGGGAACCGCCGGCCCGTTCAGGGTCCGCGGCTTGACGCACGAAACACAACGACAAAAGCGCAACGGCCGCAGCTCAAAAACCAGCCTTGAGCCACGAACCAACGCGTCCGAGATACCCTTGTCCAAAGGCATCCCTGTCGCGGTAGGGATTGAACTCACCGATCCCCGTTCGCGCCGCCGACGCCAGTCCGGCGAGGCTCGAGAACTGCGGGCCGGCAATCGCGGACGGCAAACCCGCAATCGCACCAGGCTTGCCAATACGGACCGGCTTGCCCAGCTCATTGGCCGTAAATTCAGCGAGCCCCAGCATCTGGCTGGCGCCCCCCGTCAATACAACCTTGTCACCTGCAAAGACGCTTGCGCCATTGTGGGCGAGCCGCTCTGCAACCAAGCTCAGGGTCTGGGCAACCCGTGGCCGGATAATTTCGGTCAGTCGCGCCTTGGTCGTTTGATATGTCGCGCCGTCATCGTCATCCGCAAGTGGATAAGAGAACGACTCGTGTTCATCCGACTGGGCAGACACCAGTGTGCCATAAAGCGTTTTGATTCGCTCAGCTTCCGCGAGTGGCGTCTGCAACGCGCGCGCGATGTCGAAGGTGATGTGGTGCGAACCTACCGGTATGACATCGGCGCCGATGAAACGGCCATCGGCAAAAAGTGCGATGGAGGCCGTTCCGGCGCCAAAATCGATGCATGTCACACCTAATTGCCGCTCTTCCTCAGTCGTTACGGACAGTGCGCTGGCATAAGGCGTGGCGACGAGACCGCCGCACGAAAGGTAGCACCGCTCAATGAGTAACAACAGATTTCGAACCGGCGCTTCGTCGGCGGTGACAGCGTGAAGATCCGCCGACATATGCCGCGCGGCAAGTCCGCGTGGATCACGCACGCCATTACTGCCATCGAGACGGAAACCCAGGCGATTTAAATGAACAAGCATGCGGCCATCGCGTTCCGCGTAGGAGCGCCCGCCAGCCATGACGCGTGTCACATCGTCGTCCGTGACCTTGCCGCTCTCGATTTCCGCGCCAGCCGCGAAATGATGAGATTTGAGCCGGCCGCTCGCGACCGTGACGATGACGCTCTCTAGCGTGACACCGGCCGCCCGCTCGGCTTGCCCGATGGCCGCGCGAACAGCCGCCTCGGCTTCGTCGAGATCAGTCAGCACGCCGGCCTTGACGCCCTTGGAGCGGTGCACACCAAGGCCGATGATTCGAGCGGGCGCTAATCCGTCGGGACCGGCCGCTGCCTTCGGGTCGATTGCCAGTACGGCCGCCGCAATCTTGCTGGTGCCGATATCGAGCAATCCAAAAATTTGGTGTCCGCGCCGGTCGTTCATTGTGTCACGGACGTCCTTAGTGGCGCCACCAGCGCGGCGGAAGGTTGAATTTTAGCGAACGGGCGGACAACGGCGCGGCCGGGGGTCCGAACGTCGATAATCGCTGGAGGGCCCGCAAGCGCCTGACGCAATTCGCTGTTGCTCTCGATCAAATCGAGCCCTTCACTCTCGCGATCGGCGCCAAGCTCCAGGCGGGTCGTGTTATTCAAAACCACCGCCCAGCGCCGCTCGGCAATCCGCTCGGAATGTTGTGTGATACGGTGAATTTCGTTGTGGCGGGCGAGCGCCGTCAGAAGCATCGCCGCTTCGCCGTTGGCGCCCTCACCCGCGACATGGGGTAATGGCCAGGTATTCGCCGCCGGAATGGGGCCGAGTACGCGTCCAGTTGAGTCAATCAGATAACTTTTGTCACCCCGGTCCCAAATGGCCGTCGGGCGGCGCTCACGAACTTGGACGGTGAGCGAACCTGGAAATACCCGCGTGATCTGCGCGGTTTCGATCCACGGCAAGCGCTCGATGCGTTTCAGCGCCGCCTCGGCGTCGAATTCGGCAAATGTCCGCACGTTCGGCAGATCGAGCGCGTCAAAGATCTCAGAGTCACTCGTGAAGTGGTGACCCGTAACGCTGATTTGATCAACGCCGAAACCAAGCGCCATAAAAGCTTCGACGGCGTGGCCTGCTAGAGTTGCTTGAATTTGTTTGCTATCGATAGAGCCGGAGCCCACGAGGGCCGCAACAATGCCTGAGACCATGGTCATGGCGATGAAGAGGGCCCAAAGGCCCGTGGCCGCTTGGGCTTTGTGCCGCGCCGGATAGCGGCGATCTCCGCGCGGCACTTCCAATTTCATGCCAACGGTATGTGCCATCGAGCGTGTCTTGCGGCGTGACGGATAGTTCCAGGCCGTGTTCGTGGACTTCGCATGAGCTTGAGACGCAACCGGCCTCGGCGTTGGCGCATCGAGCGCCCGCCACCAGAACCGCGTATCCATCCCTACCTGTTGCAACTCGCGTCCTCGACCATCCATCTGACGAGTTTGCCGAACGACCATCCGGCGTAACCCGCTAACTCCGGCACCAGTGACGTTGCCGTCATGCCGGGTTGTGTATTCACTTCGAGGCAGATCAACTCGCCCGTGCCGCCGGGCGTATCGTCGTATCGAAAATCGGCGCGTGACACGCCGCGGCAGCCCAAGGACTGATGAGCCTCAAGAGTTAACTTCCGGACTGTTCGGTAAATTTCTGGTAAAAGTTGTGCCGGCAGCTCGTGTTTTGATCCGCCTGGGGCATATTTCGCCTCGTAATCGTAGAAAGCCAGACCCTTGAGAGGCACGATTTCGATGACGTCGGTGGCAAAGTCGCCGATAACCGCACAGGTCAATTCCCGGCCGGCGATGAAGCGTTCAACCATGACGATTTGGTCGATCGGCCCGCCTTCAGCAACCGAATTGGGAGGGCGCTTGGCGCCGGGCGGCACGATGACGACGCCGACGCTTGAGCCCTCCGCCACCGGTTTGACGACGTAGGGCGGCTTCATAACGTGGTGTTTGAGTGCCTCGGCGCGCGACACCAGCTTAGCCTCTGCCACCGGCACTCCGGCAAGCCTCATGATGTCTTTGGCGCGTTCCTTATGCATCGCGAGGGCCGAGGCCAGCACACCGGAATGGGTGTAGGGTATGGCCAGCATTTCGAGAATGCCCTGAACGCAGCCATCCTCTCCAAACTTTCCGTGCAATGCATTAAAGGCGACATCGGGCTTAGACTCGCCGAGTTGCCCGGCGACATCGCGCCCGGCATCGATTTCCGTAACCGTATAGCCCTCTTGGCGCAGCGCCGCCGCACACGCCGCACCTGATCTCAGCGAAACCTCACGCTCAACGGACAGGCCGCCCATGAGCACGGCAACATGTTTGGTCACTTGCTATCTCGTCCCGATTTGAGCCGCGTCCAGATTTCGATGTCCTGTACACTTGCCGCCTGTTGGTAGCCGTCTAGAACATTTGCCGATTCCGGACGTTTTAGAATGTATTCGCGCGTGCCCTTGTTTTCGACAATCACCACATCCGGCCGATTGATGCGCACGTCCTCGGCGAAGTCTTGCAGGTCGCGGCGGCGATAATCTTCAAGCCTCGACTTCCAGGCTGGGTCTCTGACGGTTGGCAAAAGTTGCGCCACAAAGCTGGTGGTCCACAAGGCATTGACGCGTCCAACCCAGGTGCCGCCGACTTGACGCGTGACGGGATGACCGAAGTCAAGCTGGCGCGCCATGGCGATAATTTTCGGATTGGCCGGAGCGACCCGCTGGATGGCTATGCGCAAACCAGGATGCTCTTCCAAATTCATAACCTGAACGAGTGCACCGCAAACCGCGGGCGCTATGATCAGAGCTGGAACGAAAAGAAATTTGAATATCCGGCCTTCATGCACTGCTTGCGCAACCGGATGACGGTCGAGGGCGAGAAAGATCCAGGCGAAGAGACTAAGCGCGACCCCTGGATAGGCATGATTGATCCAACCCTTGCCCTGGATGAAAAAGCTTGCGAGGAAGCCTAAAGAAGCTAAAGCGCAAGCGACCGGCGCAGCCGGCAGCCGATCGACGCCGGTGCGGCCGAAATTGCGGTAAGCGACGATTGCAAAGCCAGCCAGTAGCGCGATGTTAAATGGCGCTGGCGTGTACATCAACAGATTGAGCAGGTCATCTCGCGCTGGCGCGTAAATGTCAGTGATGACGGGCACGGCATAAGCCGTATATGCGGGGAAGTATCGTAACACCAAGGCGAGATAGAGCCCGCAAACTCCCGCCGCCACAAACGTTTCGGCGCCAAATAACAGTCGCAGGTTTCGGGCACGCCAAGCAAAAAACAGAGCGGGCAGCGCCAGTGCCAAAATGAAATACGGCTTGAAGCAAACGGCTAGTGCCGCGCCGATGCCGGCGATCAATCGCAACGCCGCCGGTACCGAGGCGCCCTCGGCTTGGACCGCCATAAGCGCCAGCATCGGCGCCATCAACAACAGCGCTAAGTGCTCGCGCTCGCCAAAGGCGATCTCCGGCACGATCAGCAGCAGAAAAATCGCGCCGTTGAGAAAAATGCCCCAATCTTCGGGGCCACGCTGAACACTGCGGCGCAGCACCATTCCAGATAGCGCAATTGAAGCCGCGGCAAGGGCGAAAACCATACTCGCGACCACGGGTTCGACGGCAATATGCAGGGCCCGCGCGATCCATACAGCGGGGACTAGCGACAGAAATGCCAGCGGAGGATTTGGGTCGCCGACTTGGACGTATGGAACTTTACCGTCCAGATATTGCTCTGCAACCGTGATGAACCACGACACGTCGCAATCGAGATGGCCGATGACTTGTTGGGCAATGGCGGCGGCGAGCAACCCAATTGTCAGCCAAGTGCTGGCGAGCAAGCGCGCCAACCCGTTCGCGCCATGTTCGGCCGCCAGTTTCGGCTCGGCGGGTACGGCTGGCGTCATATCGCGATACCGATCCGCTTGATTTCCCATTGGAGATCGATGCCGCTTTTTTCTCGGACGCGGCGGCGGACTTCTTCGCCAAGATTTTCGATGTCCGCGCCGGTCGCTTGACCGCGATTTATGAGAAAGTTGCAGTGCATCTCGCTGACGTGAGCGCCGCCAATTTGAAACCCCCGGCATCCGGCACTATCGATCAACTTCCAAGCGCTATGTCCTGGCGGATTTTTGAACGTCGAGCCGCCGGTGCGGTCTTTGATCGGCTGATTTTTTTCCCGGTACTCGGCGACCTCGTCCATCTCTTTCTGAATGTCTGCCGGATTGCCCGGCGGCCCCTGAAACGTAGCTTCCGTGAAAATCCAGCCGTCCATGACGCCGCAATGCCGGTAGGTGAAGTCCATGTCCTTAAGCGACAGCACGTGGATATGGCCATCGAGGTCGACGGCGCGGGCACTCACAAGGCAATCTTTGGTCTCCCGCCCATGCGCGCCGGCGTTCATTCTCAAGGCGCCGCCGATTGAGCCCGGAATGCCGCGATAAAACGCCAGGCCAGAGATGCCTGCCTCTGCCGCCGCGCGCGCAACTTTGACGTCCGGCACGGCGGTTCCGGCACGCAACCGGTGACCATCTTCGATTTTGATTTCAGAAAAGCCGCGTCCAAGGCGGATGACAACGCCCGGCACGCCGCCGTCCCGTACCAGCAGGTTGGAACACAGACCGATGACGTACATCGGAATTCCATCGGGCAACTTCTGCAAGAAATAGCTGAGATCGGCTTCGTCCGCGGGCGTGAACAGCACTTGCGCCGGACCACCGGCACGAAACCAAGTTATGTCGGCAAGGGCGGCGTTGGCGACCAGACGGCCGCGCAGGTCCGGCATCAATTGGCGCAGATCACCGGTCAAGTCCTCGTACATCAACTGCTACTCCCGGCGGTTTTTGGCTGCTCCGCCAACCACTGAGGCAGGGCGTGCGCCCATTCCGTCGACTGCCCCGCACCGAGACAAACGATGCTATCGCCAGGACGCGCGAGGGCTTTCAAGATCGGAACCAGATCGGCGGCGTTGTCGACGGCCTGAACGGACTTGTGCCCGGTCGCCGCTATACCGCGCGCCAGCGAATGATGATCGATACCTTCGATCGGGCTTTCGCCAGCCGTATAGAGGGGTCCGGAAATGACGTGATCGGCGTCTTTGAAGCATGCCGAAAACTCGCCGAATAGATCGCGGACACGCGTATAACGATGGGGTTCGACGACGGCGATGACACGACCTTTGGCACCGGCACGCGCGGCGGCAAGCACGGCTGAAATTTCGGCAGGGTGGTGGCCATAGTCATCGTAGATCGCGACGCCGTTCCACTCGCCCGTCAATTGGAAGCGGCGCTTGACGCCCGAGAACCCGGCCATGGCGGCCTTGATCTTGGCATCGTCAATGCCGGCTTCCGTGGCGACCGCGATGGCCGCCAGCGCGTTCAGCGCATTGTGTGCGCCCGGAAGAGGTACCGACCATTTCGAAAGCTTGCGGGCGCCGCCTTTTACAGACGCCCCGACACTGGCATCGAAGATCGTCGTGTTACCTTCAATGTCGAAGGAGTCTAGAACGATGTCCGCATCTTTGCTTGCCCCGTATGTCAACAGGCGGCGGCCGTCCCGGCGCAGCTCTAAGCGGCCGATCATAGCGCGGACGACCGGATGATCGATACAGACGACCGCCAGTCCGAAGAATGGGATGTTTTTCAAAAAAGCTTCATACTCGCGATGCATGGCTTCGACCGAGCCGAAATAGTCGAGGTGTTCCGGATCGATGTTGGTGACAATGCCGATTTCGGTTGGTAGGCGGGTGAACGTCCCGTCGCTTTCGTCCGCCTCGACAATCATCCATTTGCCTTGACCGAGCCTGGCGTTCGAGCCCCAGGCGTTGATGATACCGCCCGTGATGACCGTTGGCTCTTCGCCGGCTTCGGAGAATATGTGCGACAGCAGCGAGGTTGTTGTGGTCTTTCCGTGCGTGCCGGTAACAGACACGGTCGAATACAACCGCATCAGCTCGGCCAGCATCTCGGCGCGGCGGATGACCGGCAGTTCCTTAGCTCGCGCCGCTTGCAGCTCGGGATTGCCGGGTTTGACCGCCGTTGAAATGACGACATAGCGCGCGCCGATCAGGTTGACGGCGTCATGACCGACAAAAACCCGGATACCTTTGGCGCGCAAGCGCTTGACGTTGGCGCTGTCCTTTTGGTCGCTGCCTTGAACGGTATGACCTTTGGCGACGAGGATCTCCGCTATCGCACTCATGCCGATCCCACCGATGCCGATGATGTGAAAAGGGCCAATGTCACGCGGCATTTGCATGGAGTGTCGATCCTTGACTGGCGTAACGGTCATGATTTCGAGGATTACGCGACTAAACTTTGCTGCCACGCGCCAATTCGAGCACAAAGTCGGCGAGTCGCGCCACGGCATCCGGCCGCCCAGACCTTTTAGCGGCCTCAGCTGCGGCTGCAAGCGTATGCGGATTTGTGATTAAGTCCGTGATTTCCGAGGTCAGCCGTGCCACGGATAAATCCTTCTGCTCGATACACCAACCACCACCCGATTCAGCTAAGCGACGGGCATTGTTGAGCTGATCGTTGTCGAGAGAGTGCGGCAAGGGAACCAAGAGCGAGGGCCGGCCAATGACCGTCAACTCCGCGACGGTTGAAGCTCCAGCCCGGCCAATGATCAAATGAGCGCACGCTATCCGCTCCGGCAAATCCTTGAAGAACGGCGCGACCTCGGCCGAAATTCCCGATTGCGTATAAGCCTGTTGCACGCGACCTAGATCTTCTTCCCGGGCCTGTTGGACGACTTGAAGTCTGGATTTGAGATCCGGAGCTAACGCAGCCAGCGCAGGCGGAACGGTGTCCGAGAAATAGCGGGCCCCTTGGCTGCCGCCAAAGACCAGAATTCGAATCCGGCCTGACGGCGAGATGGCTTCGAACTGTCGCGCCGACGCCGCGATTACCGCAGTGCGCACAGGATTGCCGGTAAAGCGCGATTTCGAAATCAAAGCATCGTCGAGATACTTTGTGCGCTCGAATGACGTTGCAATCGCCGTCACGCGTTTGGCGAGCAACCGGTTGGCACGGCCAAGAACCGCGTTCTGCTCGTGCAAAACGGTTGGAATTTTGCGAAACCGCGCCGCCAGAAGCGGCGGATAGGTTGGATATCCGCCAAAGCCAATGACAACCGAGGGTTTGACTTTGCCAAGGATCGCATACGCCGATTTGGTGCCGCGCGCCAAAGCTAAAGCGGTCTTGGTAGCGGCCACGGGCGTGCGGTTAGCCAGCGTCGCGGCGGGCACCTGATAAACCGCGCGCGCGGGAAATCCGGCACCGTAGCGATCGCCGCGCATGTCTGTGATGAGGTCAACGGCGATTCCCCTGCCTGCTAATTCTTCAGCCAGGGCAAAGGCCGGAAACAAGTGACCGCCGGTGCCCCCGGCCGCCAGCATTACGGTCATCTCGCCTGTCATCGTGTTCCCGCTGGTCCCTGGAATTCCATATCCTCGATGGTTGGGACCAATCGCGGCTTTTTCAGGCGCGCGGCATCGGGCCGGCGTCGCGTCAAGGCTAGCAGCATACCGGCAGTCACGGCCAGCGCCAACAACGACGATCCACCGGCCGAAATAAACGGCAAAGTCATGCCCTTGGGCGGAAACAGGCCGACGTTCACGCCCATATTGATCAGCGCCTGGAGACCAAAAACGATCGCCAGCCCTTGGATCGCGAGACGGTCGGCGGCCTGCGGCTCTTCCGCCGCACGGATGAGCGCGCGAAGCACCACGAACGCAAACATCGCAACCAGAACGAGGCAGGCCACAACCCCATATTCTTCCGCAACCACCGCGAAGATGAAGTCCGTGTGCGCGTCGGGCAAAATGGTTTTGATCGTGCCCTCGCCGGGTCCCCGCCCAAACAGGCCACCCTCCGAGAACGATTGCATCGCTCGATCAACTTGGAAATTCTCAAACGGCAAGGGTGAGAAAAAGCGGTCGAGGCGCGATTGCACATGGCCGAAATATTGATACGCCAGCCACACGCCACCGCTGCCAACACAGACAAGCGCGAGCGCGCCGACAAGCGGCAATCCGGCCATCAAATAAAGAGCGCCCGCTGTTACAGAAATCAACCCGGTTTGACCAACGTCGGGCTCCGTCACCAGCAAGCCAGCAAACAGCGCCCACACGCCAATCGCCATCGGCAGGGCTGGCACATCGCGCCGGACCGCACTTTCAGAAAACAACCAGCTGATCAGAACGACGAAGGCGGGTTTTGCGAATTCGGAAGGCTGAAAGGAATGCCCGGCGATAGACAGCCAGCGCTTGGCGCCATTGATCTCTTGCCCTGAAAATAGCACCCAGGCCATCGCCGCCAGCATGACTATGAACAAACCAAGTGCCAATCTGCGCACGCCTAGGGGCGTAAAAAACGACACCGCCAACATGATCAGCGCGCCGAGGCTCAAAAAAACGGCGTGACGCTCCACGAAGTAGTAGGTCGGCAAACCCTTCTTGATTGCGATGGCCGGAGAGGCCGCGAGCGAGAGCACGAGGCCAATCATCATGAGGCACAAAATCGCCGTCAAGAGCACATGATCGACCGTGAACCACCAGGCCGCAAACCGGCTCTTGTCTGCGCGCGAGATTTTCATGAGCCCGATCTCACAGTTACACCGGGCAGCGCGCTGACGAGAGCGCGGAAGTGGTCGCCGCGGATCTCAAAATTCTTGTACTGGTCGTAAGAGGCACAGGCGGGTGAGAGCAGCACAACGGGCTCGGCTGTCGTTGAAGCCGCAGGGTGTGGAGGGGTCCCTGACACGTGGGTGCCGACGCCCATCGCCCCTTGCACGTTATATGACAACATCGCTTCACCGCGCGCATAGGCTGCCGCATCTGCTGCGGCACGGGCGACGGCAACATCGAGTGTACCGCAAGGGATGATCGCGACATCGCCATCCAGAGTTTGCGAGAATTCCTCCGACGCCGCGCCGATCAGATAAGCTCGAACGATGCCATCGAAGTACGGCCGCAGAGATTCAATGCCGCCCTCCTTTGGCTTGCCGCCGGCGATCCAAAAGACATCGCGCGGAAACGACAGCAGGGCTTTTTCCGTCGAATCCGCGTTGGTAGCTTTGCTGTCGTTGACGAACAGCACTTTGCCGCCGGGTTTCGCGAGATGGCCAATTTCTTCCATGCGGTGCGGGAGACCGGGGAAGGTGGAAAGGGCTGCCTGCCAATCACACTCTGATGAAGCCCCTGTAAAAACCAGACATTCGCGCACGGCAGAAACGGCTGCCAAGGCGTTTTGGGCATTGTGCCCGCCACGCAGCGTGGCGATACCCGATACATCGCCGAGTTTGACGGCAAGCCCCTCGCGATTGCTGCAAACAATCGTGCTGCCGAGCATGCTGTATCCCGGCGCTAGTGAGCGTTTGGCGCTGAAAGCAACAACGGGACCAGTGGTGGCGCGCCGCTTTGCAGTGGCAAGACCGAACTCGTCGTCAACACCGACAACCGAGATGTCAGCACCTTCTACCAATCGCGCCTTCACCGCCGCATAATTTTTAATCGTGCCATGCCGGTCGAGGTGGTCGGGCGTGATGTTCAACAGCACGCCAACTGTTGGATGCAGAGTTGGCGTCAAGTCGATCTGAAACGAACTCATTTCGATGACGTGAAAGCGGTTCCGTGCGGGCGGCTCGAGCGTGAGGACAGCGCGGCCAATGTTGCCGCCCATCTGCACGTCCTTGCCGGCTTCGCGCAGAATATGCGCGATCAGCGCTGTCGTCGTCGACTTGCCGTTGGTGCCCGTGATCGCGATGAACGGCGCGTCAGGACAATGCGCCGCCCGCTCGCGCGCGAAAATCTCGATGTCGCCGATGATCTCGACTCTGGCTGCGTGTGCCTTACGCACGACCCAGTGCGGGTCGGGGTGCGTCAGCGGCACACCAGGCGCCAGCACCAGGGAGGAAAATTGCGACCAATCGGCCTTCGCCAGATCCACCAGCGGCACACCGGCTTTTTCAGCCGCCGCCCGGCCACGCTCGCTGTCATCCCAGGCCGCGACGGTCGCCCCCCCTTCTAGCAGCGAAAGCACAGTCGCATTGCCCGAATCTCCGAGCCCGAACACGGCGACCGTCTTGCCTTTGAAGGTGGTGGCGCGAATCATGGCGCTAAATCTAACCGAGATTGAGGGGCTTCGCTGCCACCCTTAGCGCAATTTCAGCGTCGCAAGGCCAATGAGCGCGAGAACGACCGAGATGATCCAAAAGCGAATGACGACTGTCGATTCTTTCCAGCCCTTCTGCTCGTAGTGGTGGTGCAACGGCGCCATGCGGAAAACCCGCTTACCCGTCCACTTGAACGACAAGACTTGAATAATGACGGACATCGTTTCGAGAACGAACAAGCCGCCGACGATCGCCAGCACGATCTCATGCTTGACCGCCACCGCAATCGCCCCCAGGGCCCCGCCCAAAGCCAGCGAGCCGGTGTCGCCCATGAAGATCATAGCGGGCGGTGCGTTGAACCAAAGGAAGCCGAGCCCCGCGCCGATCAGTGCACCGCATATAACGGCCAGTTCGCCCGTGCCGGGGACATGGTGGATTTGCAGATAGCTGGCGAATTTGGCGTTGCCCACGAGGTAGGCGATGAGACCGAAAGTTGCGGCGGCAATCATCACCGGCACAATGGCCAAACCGTCGAGGCCGTCGGTCAAGTTGACGGAATTGCCGGCGCCCGCAATGACCAGAACGCCGAGTAGAACGAAAAACGGCCCGAACGGAATGAGCAGACTCTTAAAGAACGGTACGGTCAACGACGTTGCAATTCCCGCGTTCAAACTGCTCCAAAATGTAAGATCGAACGGATTCCAGGGTCCAGGCGTCGCAATCCGCATCATCAGCAGCGTCGCAATCAACGCCACGATGACTTCGAAGATAAGGCGGGTGCGGCTTTCGAAGCCATCCGAAGAGCGCTTGGTGACTTTGAGAAAGTCGTCATAGAAGCCGATGGCGCCATAGGCGAGCGTAACGCCGAGGACGACCCAGATGTAGCCGTTCGAAAGCTGCGCCCACAGTAGCGTCGAAACCATGACGCCGGCCAGGATCATCAGGCCGCCCATGGTGGGCGTGCCTTTTTTCAAGAGATGGGTCTTGGGACCATCCTCCCGGATCGGCTGGCCCTTACCCTGCTTGACGCGCAACAAATCGATGATGCCGGGACCAAACATCATGACAAAGAGCAACGCCGTGAAGATCGCGCCGCCGGTGCGAAACGTTATGTACCTAAAGACGTTGAGCGCGCCGATCTGATCGCTGAAATTCACAAGTTCATAAAGCATCGGGCGGCGTATCCCTTCACTGTCCGATTTCGTGAGACCGGCTGGCCCCGGAGAAATGCTTCTTCACCGCCTCGACGAGCGGCCCCAACTTGGTGCCGTTCGAAGCTTTCAGCATCACAACGTCGCCGGCTCGTAGAGCGGTGATGAGTGGGGCTTGAAGCCCCGAAGCTGCTTCAGCGTAGTCACCCTTCATAACGATTGGCAGGGCATCATAAAGGCCCTTCATGTGCGGCCCACAGGCAAAGAACAGATCGGCGCCCGAGCCAGTTACGGCTTCCTTCAATCCCTTATGGAGGATGGATGCGTCCCGGCCGAGTTCCAGCATGTCGCCCAACACCACGATCCGCCTTGGAAATTTGTCGCGTGCGACGCTCGATAACGTCTCTAACGCGGCGCGCATTGACGCCGGACTGGCGTTGTAGCTCTCATCGATCAATAAGACTTCCCCGCCGGGCACGGAAAGTCTTGTCCGCAGACCACGGCCGGCGGGTGGAGCCAAGGTGGCGAGCGCACCCAAGGCGGAATCGAGGTCTGCGCCGACGGCGGCGAGCGCGGCGACGACGGCGAGGGAGTTCTCCGCGATGTGGCGTCCCGGCATGGCGAGGCGATAGCTGACTTTTTTGTTGCCGACGCGGGCCGTGATGTCGCTACCGTCTCCTAGCAGATTTAGGGTTTCGGCGTAGACATCGGCGGTATCGCTCAGCCCAAAACTGACGACGCGCGCGCCATGAGCTTCGGCGCGAACCCTGAGGCGATCAAAATGCGGATTGTCGCGCTTGATGATCGCGGAGCCGCCTTGGACCAAGCCTTGAAATATTTCCGCCTTGGCATCGGCAATTTCTTCGACCGATCCAAAGTGCTCGAGATGGACGGCTTCGACCGTGGTGATGATAGCGGCGTGCGGCCGGACCATTTCAGACAGCGGCTTGATCTCTCCAGCGTGATTCATCCCGATTTCCAAGACGCCATATTGGACGTCGCGCGGCATGTTCGCGAGCGTCAGCGGCACGCCCCAATGATTGTTGAACGACTTCTCGGAAGCGTGGACCTTGCCGGGCGCGACGGCGCTGAGACACGCGCGCAGCATTTCCTTCGTCGTTGTCTTACCGGCACTGCCGGTCACCGCGATGACCCGCGTCTTGGCCGAAAGGCGGGATCGCGCGGCGATGCCGATCGCTTCAAGCGCATGCAGCGAACTTTTGCAGCGTATCAGTGCCCCATCGCCGGGTCGACGCTGGTACTCAGCATCCACAATCGCTGCGGCAGCGCCCGCCTTGAATGCGTTGGTGACAAACTCGTGGCCATCGCGCTGATCCTTCAAGGCGACAAACACGTCGCCCGGTTGAAGCGACCGCGTGTCGATGGAGAAGCCCGTGATCGCACGTGAAGGTGTGCGATCCGCCACAGCGAAGGGCACCACCTTTAGGAGCTCGTCCCAATTCCATAGCGCGTCAGTCATGCCGGACAACCTGAGCCATCGCGAGGCGCAAGACCTCGTGGTCGGAAAACGGAATGATGGTTGTCCCTATGATCTGGCCGGTTTCATGACCTTTGCCTGCGACCAGCACCACGTCACCCTTGCCCATCATTTCGACAGCAGCACCTATCGCCTCGGCCCGATCGCCGATTTCGCGGGCCCCCGGCGCGGCATCCAAGATTTCCCGCCGAATATGGGCCGGAACTTCAGTCCTTGGATTATCGTCGGTGATGATGGTCACATCGGCCTTCTCAGCCGAAATTTTTCCCATGATCGGGCGCTTGCCCTTGTCGCGGTCGCCCCCGCAGCCGAACACGCAGATCAATTTGCCGGTGACAAACGGCCGGCATGCGGCAAGCGCCGCTTCCAACGCTTCCGGCTTATGGGCGTAATCGACAATTGCCAAGCCGCCGTTAGCCTGACCAACGATTTCCAGACGCCCGGGCACGCCTTTAAGTTTTGAAAGCGCGGCCAGAACTTCCGAAGTTTCTTCACCTGTTGCCATCGCAAGCCCGGCGGCAACAAGTGCGTTCTCGACCTGATAAGCGCCGACGAGCGGCAAACGCACATCGTAATCCCGGGCAGCGATAGAGAGGCGCAACACTTGCTCGAAACCGTCAAGCCGGGTGCTCGTCAATTTCAGAGTTTCGCCCTTGGCGCCGACGGTCATGACCTTCAGGCCCCGCGTCTTGGCGGCAGCCATCACCTGTTCCGCGCACGCTCCGTCGGCATTTATTACGGCGGTCTGTCCCGATCGCAGAAGCTCGGTGAACAATCGCAGCTTGGCATTGAAGTAGTGTTCGACGGTCGGATGATAATCCATGTGATCGCGACCGAGGTTTGTGAACGCGGCGGCGGTCAAGCGCACCCCGTCGAGACGGTGTTGATCAAGGCCGTGCGAGGACGCTTCGAATGCCAAATGCGTGACGCCCTCGCCAGCCAAGCCATCGAGGGTCGCATGGAGCGTGACGGGATCGGGCGTCGTCAGGGAACCATAAATTGCGCCATCCGGTTTGATGATGCCGATGGTACCAACGGACGCCGCCTTGCGCCCAAGCAACGTGAAGATTTGGCGCGTAAAATCCGCAACCGAGGTTTTTCCGCTGGTGCCTGTCACGGCGACGGCGACTTCGGGTTGGGCGGGGTGGAAGCGGGCCGCGATCAGCGCCAAGGCACGGCGCGGGCTGCTGACCCGGATCAAAGGAATGCCGGGTGCTGTTTCGGCGGGCTTATCGTCGCCCACAATGACAGCCGCGGCGCCCCGCGCGACAGCGTCGGGAATGTACATGGCGCCATCGGTCTTGGCGCCGGGAAGGGCCGCGAAAATCCAACCCGGTCCAACCGCGCTGCTGGCCGCCGTGACACCCTTTACGAGGATACGATCAGCGCCTTCTGGTGCCGTGATTTCTTGAGGCAAAACATCGATGAGCCGCATGCCGCCTCTTGTGCTGGCCAGATCTTTGCGCGGTCTATCAGGAGCGGAGAGTTTTAGCGCCACTAGCTTTATAGCCGAAGCAAGGTCATAAGTTGAGTTCGCCGACCCGTCAAACATCCAAACCTAGTCGGTAAGCGCCGTTTCTTGCGGAGCGACGCCGAGCTGCGGCGCTATGCGGCGGATCAGCCGAGCTGTAACCGGCGCGGCGTTGGTCGAGGCTGTGCGTTGACCATTGGTTTCACCAATGCCGTCGGGTTCAAACAAAAGGACAAACGTCAGATATCGTGGCTCGTCGGTCGGAAAAGCCGCAAGGAACGAGGAGATGACCGCCTTTTTCTGATAGCCGCCGTTGTCGGCGCGTTCGGCCGTACCGGTCTTGCCCCCGACCCTGTAGCCCGGCACATCCGCGCGCTTGCCGGTGCCATCCGCGTCGAGGACATTCAACCGCATGAGTCGCGCGATCTCCCGGCTGGTCTCGGCCGATACCAGCGGCAACGCACCCGGGGTGTTGGAACGGTACTTCAGGAACGTCGGAACGAGCTTGGTGCCACCGTTGACTAGAGCCGCCGCCGCGGTTGCAAACTGGAGCGGCGCAACAGCAATGCCATGGCCGTAGGAAACGGTGATCAATTCGAGCTGGTCCCATTTCTGAGGGACTTGGGGCGGACTGATGGGGCCAGCTTCTGTCTTCATAGGATCGAGAAGGCCGGCACGTTTCAAGAAGTCTGAAAATTTTTCGGGGCCTGCGCCGAGCGCCATCATGCCGGCGCCAACGTTAGACGAATGGGTAAACACTTCCGCGACGCTCAGCGGCCGGCCGGCAGGATGCATATCCGTGATCGTAAAGCGTCCAGAGACCAAAGGCTGACGGACATCGAACACGGTCGCAGCCGTGGTGCCAGCATCCAAGGCCATCGCGACAGTGATGGTCTTGAAGACAGACCCTAGTTCGTAGCTGCCGCCGGCAATGCGGTCGATCAAATGTGGATCGAGCGCCATGCCTGGCCGCGCAGGATCGATCTTTGGCAGCGACGCGCTGGCAACAATCTCGCCTGTCTTCACATCTAAGACGACACCCGCTGCGCCTTCTGTGTGATAGCGGCGATAGGCGGTTTCGAGCTCGTCTTCGAGCGTATGTTGCACGCCCATGTCGAGCGACAGGCGGACCGGCGCCCGATCGGACAAGGTGGCGCTGTGAACAGCTTCAACACCGACGGCCTCGTCGATGTATTTTTCAATCCCCGACGTGCCCTTGTTGTCGAGATTGACCGAGCCCAGGACGTGTCCGGCAAGTTCTCCGGCCGGATAGGCGCGGCGCAGCTCTTTGCGGAATGATAGGCCGGGAAGCCCGAGATTGTGGATGCGCTGTGCAACCGCCGGACTTAATCCGCGCCTGACCCACACAAAACGCCGCGTTTTATCGGACAAAGACCGGCGTAACTCGGCTTGGTCGAGATCGCTGAATACGGTGGCCAGTTTTTCAACCACCTCATCTTTATCTAAGAGAATTGCCGGATCGGCAAAGAGAGAGGGCGCTTCGACATCGGTTGCAAGAAGCCGGCCGTTTCTGTCGATGATGTCAGGCCTGGCATAGCTCGTGGCCGCCTGTTCGGTAACTGCGATTGAAAGTTGCGGACCATTTTTTGTGCCAAGATAAAGCAACTGTCCGGCGATGGTGCCGAATGCCAGCACGACGGTTGCCAGCAACATCACGTTGGCGATGATCGGCCGGCGCGGGCGTACGGATGCCACAGGCGGCGGAAGCCCTGGCGTGATTGTAACGCCGCGGCGCATCTTACTGTCCTTCCGCGAGCCGCGGCGCATTGCTGCCACGCAAAGCGACGCCGGGCCGTGCCAGTTGTTCGGCGCGAGGCGGTCCGAGACCTTGGGCACGTGCGATCGAGTCGATACGGTCCGGCCGACTCAAATGGCTGCGTTCGGCCTTGAGGATCGCGATGTCGCTGCGGGCGAGATCGGCAACCCGTTCTTTGGTCTGGACCTCAGCCTCCAGGCGGCGGGTTTCGTAGTTCAAGCTGTAGAGCAAGAACGCGCTTGCAACGGTGAAACAGAAACTGACCACATTCAAAAGGCGCATGGGCTAGTCCTCGCGTGTGTTTTACCGGCACTCAAGTCTTGGGCGCGGGCACCTCGAGTTCGTCGAAATCGAGAGCCCAGGGGGCCGCGTCCGTTCGTGTTGCAGATCTAAGACGTGCCGAGCGGGCACGCGGGTTCAGATCCAATTCACCTTTAGAAGGTGTTAACGGCCGCGAGTTAACAATTTGGAAACTTGGCCGTGTGGATTTTATCGATTGCTCGGGAAAATGCCGCGAACCGCGCGATTCTTTCCCCGTACGGCTGTTGATGAAGCGTTTGACAATGCGGTCTTCGAGGGAATGAAACGTCACGACCACCAGCCGCCCGCCGGGCTTGAGCATGCGCTCCGCTGCTGCCAGCCCCCGGGCTAATTCGCCGAGTTCATCGTTGATATAAATGCGCAGCGCCTGAAAGGTTCGGGTTGCGGGATGGTGGCCCTCGACCTTGCGGCCATAAAAGACCTTCAAAACGAGATCGGCGAGTTCCAGTGTGCGGGTGAAGGGTTTCTCCGTGCGCGCCTTGACGATCGCGCGCGCAATCCAGCGCGATTTCTTCTCCTCGCTGTAAGCGTAGATGACGCTGGCGATGAAATCTTCGTCGGCGGTGTTCACAAAGTCGGCGGCACTCGTTCCTGCGTCCGTGGCCTGACCGGTCAAGGGATCGATCGCCGCCGACATCCGCATATCGAGCGGACCGTCCTTCTGGAATGAAAAGCCGCGCTCCGCCTCGTTCAGCTGCATCGATGAGACGCCTATATCCAGCACGACGCCGTCTACGAAAGGCCCTGAAATCAGCGGCTGATCATTCGGTGTTTCTTCGATCCGGCCAAACTCCTCCATTTCGGAGAAGGCGCGGTTGATGACGCGCAGCCGCCCAGGAAATTGCTTGCAGAGAGTGGCCGCGGCGCGGACCGCCGTAATATCGCGGTCGAAACCCAAAACGCGGCAGTTGGCGGCTTCTAGAATGGCCCGTGAGTAGCCGCCCGCGCCAAAAGTGCCATCGATATAAAGCTCACCGTCTTTGGGGCCGAGGCTCTCGATGACCTCCGAGAGCAGCACGGGAATGTGGCGCGAACGGTCCGTGTCAGTGCCGCGTGAAACGGCCTTTGACGGACGATTGCGCTTCATTCCCGTGCTCCTTCGTCGCCGTCATCACTGGCCTCAGCGATGCGGCTCCCCGCGCCGAAAAGTTTTCGGGTCTTTTGAACTTTGCTGCGGGCGAGCTCACGGCGCTTTTCGAAGCGCTGAGGTTCCCACATTTGAAACTTGTCACCAAGGCCGACAAAAGTGACCGAGGCGTCGAGACCTGCGTGCGTGCGAAGGATTTCAGGAAGGACGATACGGCCGTCGCCATCGATCGAGAGGACCTGGACGTCGCCGTAGAGCGCGACAGAGAGCTGATCCCGCTCGTCCGAATAGTCTGGCAAGCCGCTGAGAAGCCCGTCGATCTTTTTTGCAAGTCTCTCGCCGCCTGCATCGAGTGCCGGAGCATCGAGCGAGGGGTAGCAGTAGATGCCGCCCGCATAGCCGTCGCGTTCCAGCACTGCGCGGAACGGGGCTGGGATGGAGACCCGGCCCTTGGCGTCGATCTTGTTTGTGAATGTCGAGACAAAGCGGTCCATCCTTTTGCAGCGATTGTCGCTTCTCCACGCTACTGAATCAACTTGCCTTCGTCCTTTCGCATGACAGCAAAAGGGGGCCCCGACCGCCTGGGTTGGGGCCGCGGCGGTCGCGCAATCTGGGCCCTCTCTCCAGACCGGCGCCCTGCCACGTTCCCTGCCCGGTGCGGTCGGGCATATATGGGATACTATGGGATTTCATGGTCGTCAACGGATTATTAAGGATTTTGTTTGGTGATCGAGTTTGTCCACAGTCCGCCAATCCGGAGGTGGAATGAAACCTTTGCGGTTAGATGGGAAGCTGCCGCTCCAAAACTCAGACTGATCGTTTTGCCCCCGCACCGGGCGAGAAAGTGTTTTGGCTAACGCTCCACACGCCGCGCGCATGGTCGATTTCGATGCAATCTCAGCCCATTCGTGCGTGTGCCGAAATTGCGCCTCAAGTGCTCTCTTTCAACGGACAGCAGTTTTCCGTTGGAGCGGATTGCTCGCGGACGGCGTCACCGGCATAAGCGCGGCTCCGGAGCCGACGGGCACGCATCTGAGTTGGCGCCGGAAGTTAAAAGCGCTCCGCAACGAGGGGGAACTCTGCGGCGCGTTTTGGACGATCAGTAAAGTAGCAATTTCCTAGACGTTGCGAAACGCTGACTGGCGAGGCCGGTTAGGGAACGGACCAGCCTCGCCATTTTGCAGGACCGCATTGGGACCTGGCGGAGTTCTCAGTGCGCCTCGTCCCAGTTCAACGCCGCCTTGGCGTCGACGTGGATGGGAACCGAGAGCTTGATTGCGGGCTCGCTAGCGGTTTCCATCACGCGGCGCGCCGTCGTGATGAGCGCAGGGCTCTCACTCTCCTTGACCTCGAAAACCAGTTCGTCGTGGACCTGCAACAGCATGCGGGCCGATGTCAGCTTCGCGGACTTCAGAGCTTGCGGCATCCGGATCATGGCGCGGCGGATAATATCAGCCGCCGATCCCTGGATCGGCGCGTTGATGGCGGCACGTTCCAGGAAGCCGCGCATCGACGGATTCTTGGTGTTGATCTCCGGGTAATGTATGCGCCGGCCAAATACGGTTTCGACATAACCGTTGGCGTGCGCGAATTTCTTTGTCGTATCCATGTAGTCGCGGATGCCTGGGAAGCGTTCAAAATACGTTTTGATGTAAAGCCCGGCCTCCTCGCGGGAAATGCCGAGCTGGTTGGCGAGACCGAAGGCCGAGATGCCGTAAATGATGCCGAAGTTGATGGCCTTGGCCCGGCGGCGAACTTCGCTTGGCATGTCTTTGACGGGAACACCGAACATTTCAGACGCCGTCATGGCGTGAATGTCGAGACCGTCGGCAAAAGCCTTCTTCAACTGCGGAATATCGGCGATATGCGCCAGCACGCGGAGCTCAATCTGACTATAATCGGCGGACACCAGCACGCAGCCGTTCTCCGCGATAAATGCCGTGCGGATTTCGCGGCCCTCCTTGGTGCGAACCGGAATATTTTGAACGTTTGGCTCCGATGACGCCAGCCGGCCCGTGGTGGTTGCGGCCAACGCGTAACTCGTATGAATGCGGCCGGTGTCTGGATGAATAAAGTGCGGCAGCGCATCCGTATATGTCGATTGCAGTTTCGTCAGCTGGCGCCACTCGAGCATGACGTTGACAAGCCGGCGGGCGTCATCGGGTAATTCCTCGTTGCCGGCGAGATCGTCGAGAACACCGGCGCGCGTTTCCCACTGACCGCTTTTGGTCCGTTTGCCGCCCGGCAGTTTCAAGCGATCGTATAACAGTTCGCCAAGCTGCTTGGGAGACGCCAAATTGAACTTGTGACCGGCGAGTGTATTGACCTCTTCTTCGAGGCGGGCGGCGCGCTGCGCAAAAGTTCCTGATAAGCGTGACAAGATGTTGCGATCAATCTTTATGCCTTCACGCTCCATGCTCGCGACCACGCGAACGAGCGGACGTTCCAGCGTTTCATAGACAGTTGTCATACGCTCCGAAGATAGACGCGGCTTGAGAACCTGCCACAGCCGAAGCGTCACGTCGGCATCTTCAGCCGCATACTCGGTGGCCTTGTTGATTGGCACGCTCGCAAAGGTCTTTTCGGACTTTTTTGCGCCCGGAGCATGCTCCAATGCTTGGTTGAAGGAGATGCAGACGTGGCCGAGGTGGCGCAACGCCAGATCGTCCATGCCATGACTCCCGCGCCCGCCGTCGAGCGCGTAAGACATCAGCATCGTGTCGTCAAAATTGCGGATGACAACGCCGTGACGGGCCATCACCACCAAATCGAATTTCAGATTCTGACCTATCTTGAGGATGCTGTCGTCCTCGAGCAGGGGCTTCAGCATCGCAACGGCGTCGCGTAGGGCAAGTTGATTGGGTGCGGCTCCCCCGCCACCGAACAAATCGTTGGCACCATCGACATGAGCAAGCGGCACATAGCAGGCGTGGCCGGGCGCGGTGCTGAGAGAAACGCCGACCAGATCGGCGCGCATCGGATCGAGGCCGGTGGTTTCAGTGTCGAACGCAACGTGACCGGCTTCAAAGGCTGCGGTGATCCATTTTTCGAGCGCGGCGGCGGTTCGGACGCTTTCGTATTTCGCGCGATCGAACGGTGTCGATTTGGCGAGCTTGGCAGAGTACGCGACGGCGGGGTGGGCCCCTTCACGAGCCGCGGGCGACAATACAGTATTTCTGGATCCGGTATTTTTGAAAGTCGCCCCGGCACGTGACGATGGCATATCCGCACGCCCAGAACGTTCACCGTCGCGCGGTAGTGGAAGGTCGCCCTTCAACGATAAGCCAACCGAGGCTTGAATCGGCGGCGGGACTTCGACGCCAAGACCCAGCGCGATGCGCTTCGTCAAAGAATTGAATTCCATCTCGCGCAGAAACCCCAACAGCAGCGTTGGATCAGGATCGTGGACGCCGGTCTTGTCGATATGGATCTGGATCGGCACATCAGCCTTGAGCGTCACCAACTGGCGCGAGATGCGGGCTTGCTCGGAAAATTCGATCAGCTTTTCGCGCCGCTTCGGTTGCTTGATCTCGCCTGCCCGAGCCAGCAGCGTATCGAGGTCGCCGTATTCGTGGATCAACTCCGCCGCAGTCTTGATGCCGATGCCCGGCACGCCCGGGACGTTATCGGTCGAGTCTCCGGCGAGTGATTGGACATCGACGACCTTGTCGGGCCAAACCCCGAATTTCTCGAACACTTCGTCCCGGCCGATTTTTTTAGCCTTCATGCCGTCCAACATGGTGATGCCCGGGCGAACCAGTTGCATCAAGTCTTTGTCGGAGGAAACGATGGTGACATCGCCGCCAGCATTCACGACATCGCGCGCGTAGGTCGCAATGATGTCGTCGGCTTCATAGCCGTCCTGCTCGATGCAGGCGACATTGAAGGCCTTGACCGCATCGCGGATTAACGGAAATTGCGGGATTAGTTCTTCTGGCGGCGGCGGCCGATGGGCTTTGTAGGCGGGGTAGATCTGGTTGCGGAAGGTTTCGCGGCCGGCATCAAAAATGACGGCGATGTGCGTTGGCGCTTCCGAGACCTTGCTCTCTTTCATGAGCTTCCACAGCATGGCGCAAAAGCCGTGAACCGCGCCAACAGGCAGTCCGTCAGACGGCCGTGTCAGGGGCGGAAGAGCGTGAAAGGCGCGGAAAATATATCCCGAGCCGTCAATAAGATAGACGTGGCTACCTTTGACGATTGGCGTGGGTTCGCCATCCGGGTGGGTGGAGTTGCGTTTGTTGTGATCTGTGCTCATGGCGCGCGACTATAAGTGGTCGCGCGCCCAAGGTCAGCCCTATCGCAAGATTATCAAACCAAACCCGCATCGTGCAACTTGCTGATCATCAGGCGCAGCGTTGATTCGAAGTCGTTGCGTTGCGACGCTGTCAGCACACCGAGCAATTCTTGGTCGACGGCCCGCGCCACCGGCCTCGCCTTATCCAACGCCGCATTACCCGCGTCAGTGATTTTGACCGCATACATGCGCGCATCCTGCCGCGTGCGCCGGCGCGAAAGAAGCCCGCGTGACACCAGCCGTCGAACAATATCGGCGAGCGTCGAACGGTCGATGCCGGACTGTTCACAAATCATCGTTTGGCTGGGATTTTCGGTGTTGGCAACAATCGACAACACAACAAACTGACGAGCCGTGAGATCCGCACGTCCAATTTTTAGAGCGAAGGATTCATCGGCGAGCTGACTGGCACGGTGCAATAGATGCAGCGTGCTTTCCAGGACCGTCGATTCACGAGTTTTCTTGGCCACTTGTAACCTCGATTGGATATTGAATAGGGTTCACATAAGCTAAGTTGCATGACAACCTGCGTTGAGGCCCTCAGTACCCGCAATGAAATAAAGTTACTTGACCTTTGGTCTCGATTTCTTGACTTTTGATACAAAAATAACTGTTTTATGAGTGCGTGAGATAACAATCCAGAGTTGTCGCACCACGACAGATGCAATTACTTGGCTATTTATGCAAGAACAAGCTCCCGTCGTTTATGCCGGAATACTCTCCGGTTTAGATCGTTTTCTCGAACGGCGCGGCATCGCGGCCGAGCAGCTGTTTGCAAAATGCGGTCTGGAACTCGCCGACGTCCACGATCCCGAAAAGCAAATCTCGCTCAATGCCGTAACGCGGCTGTTTGAAAGCGCATCCGCGGTAACCGGCGACCCTTGCCTTGGCTTATCCGTTGCAGAAGCGTTTCCAGCGGGTGGCACAGGCGTGTTCGGTTATCTGGTGACCAATTCGCGGTCGGTCGACGAAGCCCTGAATACGATTGCTAAGTTTGCCGGTCTGCTGCGCCAACCGTTTCATGTCCACTATGACAAGGACAACGAGGGCGCGTTGCTATGGTGGTGCTGGCCCGACAGTGTGCGAGAGCCCAAAAAACAGTACACCAGCTTCTGCATGGCATTGTTGGTTGGTCGTTTACGTCAACTGGCCAAATCCGATTGGGAGCCTGTTTTCGTCGAAATGCCGCATGATCCGCTCACGTGTAAACAGAAAGCCGAGCACGTTTTCGGGCACAACGTTCATTATCATTGCGAACGCGCAGCCGTCCGTGTCGACCTCGCGACGCTGCGGAAAGAATTGCCCAACGCCGACGTCCGTCTGAAGCCGATCTTGCAAAAAATCGGCGAGCGCATGATTGCGGACATGCCCTCAAACGTTGGTACGACGGCGGCTGCGAGCGCGGCTATTCGTGCCCAATTACCGGAACGGCGTGCCAGTCTCGATCTTGTGGCCGATAAACTCGGGCTCTCGTCACGGGCCTTGCAGTCCCGGCTGGCGCAAGAGGGAACAACATTCGAAGTTCTGTTGAACGATGCCCGCAAATGGCGGGCCGAGGAACTCCTAAGAGATACGGATCTGCCGCTGACGGAAATCGCGGTCATGCTCGGCTTTTCGGAACTGTCGTCGTTTACCCGAGCCGCGCAGCGCTGGTTTTCTGAAACGCCGAGTGCGCATCGTCAAAAATTGCGCCTCGGCTCAGCCTAGACCGCGATCGTTTGAGACTGATAACGTCGCGATCAATCTCAAACGTAAATCACGCTCTTCAGGTTGGTTCTGGAGTGCGATTTGCGTTCTAGGCGGATGCGTAGACGATCCCATCAAGAACGATCGCACTCTAGGGCTCAGGGACGGCGGGCGTCCGGATAGCTGTCAATCGAAGCAAAGTAGGGTTTGATATCGATAAGAGGCGTTCCATCGACACAATCGATGTTGCGGACTTTCAAATTTCTCCCGTCGACGTCCACCAGTTCCACCACCGAGAGCCCTATTGGGTTTGGCCTGACGGGTGAGCGCAAAGCAAATACGCCGCGTGCTTCGCTGATGTGACTTGGCATCTGTTGGATAAGATCGCGGCGCGAACGGTCGACCCAGTAAAGTGCGATGAGGTGCGAGAGCCGAGAAATATCTTTGAGGCCAAGTTCAAACCGCTCATCAAGTTCGATGGTCGCAATGACGTCGCGGCGGGCACCGCTGTTCCTTGGGCAATCCCCGGTTGTTGACCAAGGCGTGCGAATACGACCGATGAAATATAAAGCCGCATCAACGTCATGGGGCAGTGTTATCGCGATTTCGCCAGCCCTGGGCAATTTGAAATCAGTCATCTCAACCTACAGTTTGATCCGGCGCGGGCGAAGGGCTGTACGCCGATGGGGATTGTGACACACTTGCCACAGCAAAATGACCAGCACGCTTTTCCGCGTCACCGCTTGTTGCTACACTCTTGTCAGCGGTCCACCGAAGTATCGACGACTATGGGAGGGGGCCGAGGGTTAGTCACGGTATTGTCGATGGAGTTCCAAATGAAGTTGCTTGCAAAATTGTCTCTATTCTCGTTGGCGTTGATTGCAACATTTGCGTTGCTGATGGTCAACAACACATCATCCGCCGACGCCCACGGTTGGCGCCGTCATTGTCACCACCACTATCATCACCACTGGCGCCGGCATTGCCATTGCCACCACATCCACTGGCGTTGCCACCATCGTTGGCACCGTTGCGGCCATCACCCGCGTCCACGGTCAGAGTGGAATTCGCCTGAGACGGGCGGCACCCAATGCAAAGGCCGCATCGACGGCATCGCCACTGCCCAAGGACTGTTTGGTCTGGGAACGGCTCGCGCCCGCCAACTTGCTATTGCGGACTTCGAAGCCAAGGCCAACACGCTGTTTGGCGCGTCGTACGGTTCGTTCAGCCGGGCACGCGGCATCAAGTGGGACTGCAACAAGCTCGCGCTCATTCGCGCTAAGTGCGTTGTGACCGCCCAACCTTGCCAATAATGACTTGGTTATAATCGGCTGGATTTGAGGGCGTCATCACCATCAGCGGTGGCGCCCATTTCCATATGGCTCGACGTTGAAATCTTGAAACGAGGAGAGCGACCATGGTGAATGGGTTGAAATTATCTGCCTTGCTGGGATTGACCGCGGCGGCTTTCGTGACTGTCGCGCCGGCAGAAGCGCGTGTTGTTTGCAAAGCGCGGATCGACGCCATCGGCACCGGTCAGGGTCTGTTTGGTGAAGGCACCGAAAATGCCCGCGCCGCCGCAATCGCAAACTTCGAAAGCAAGGCGTCAAGCCGGTTCGGTTACCGCTACGGCACATTCGCGAACGCACGCGGCGTCCATTGGGACTGCAAGAAGAACGCAATCCTGCAAGCGAAATGCGTGGTTACCGGCAGTCCTTGCCGCTAACGATACGCAATTCCCGGTCTGTTTTTATATGGCATATGAGAGGCGAGGTTTTAGCGATCCTCGCCTCTTTGCTTTTATTGACGTGTTCGATGCATTTGCCCCGCCGCCGCATATGGGCTATCAAAACGGCCGCATGCACCCGTAGCTCAGCTGGATAGAGCGCTGCCCTCCGAAGGCAGAGGCCGCAGGTTCGAATCCTGCCGGGTGCGCCAGTTGCGAACAAAACTGCGAACCGGGGCCTTCGAGGCAAAATCTGCCAAAAGCGCTTGTTGCAGAACGTCTTTCCGGCCAACAATCCGAATCAGGTCATCATCCACCTCGATTTTATCGATGAGGGCACCGAGATAGGCTTTCCGGAAGGGTATTGCGCCGGTCGTCAGCTTCTCTCGCATGACACCACCAAAGGCCTCGATGCGTTTTGCATCAATCTCAGGCCCCGGCCGATTGGATTTTGTTGCGCGCTCGAGAGCGGCCAAGGCCGCAGCGCGTTCTTCCTTCAAAGCAGAGATTCTGGCTTTCAGGATGTCGTCCAAATCTGAAACACCGTCTTCAACCAGTTTATACAGGCGGCGAAGGCGGTCTTCTGCGTCAGCTCGCAGCTTCTCCAACTCTCGAACACGTTCGTCCGCCGACCGTGATTTGGCGTCGCGGCGTGCCGCCAACGCGGAGAGAATTTCCGAAAGGCGTTCAGGTGCCAACAATCGATCAATCAGTTGGTCAGTCACCAACCGATCGAGCTTGCCCATTCGGATCGATCGCCCCTTGCAAGCCGACTTGCCCTGCCGTGCGCAGGTCGAGCAGGTATAATATTTGTGAACTTCGCCGGAGCGTGACGTGCCGGTCCGTAGCGTCATCCCGCCCGAGCACGACGCACACACAGCTAATCCAGTGAGCAAAATTGGTCCGGAAACGACCCGTGGAGGGGTGTTGCGCGGATTGCGAGCCTTGAGCGTAGACTGAACGCGATCGAAGATCGCCATATCTATGATGGGCGGGACCTTGACCACGATGTGTTCGGCTTCGGCTTTGCGCTGACCGGATCGCGAATCCCGCTGGTTGAAATGCATTTGTCCAACATAGGTGCGGTTCGTCAGCATGGTGTGCACGGGGCCGATGCCCCAGTTTGAGCCTTTGCGGGTACGAAAGTCGTGCTCGTTGAGCCATGCGGTTACCGCTTTGACGCCGAGGGGGCCTGTGTCGCCGACACCTTCGACATAAAGCCTGTATGCGAGCCGAACGACCTCCGCTTCGACTACGTCAATCACCAGTCTCTTTTTTACCCGTGCTCCGCGCCGCTCTACCTCAACGGCTTGATAGCCGTATGGTGGCGTGGAACCGTTCCAAAAACCTTGACGGGCGTTTTCTTTCATTGAGCGAAGTACGTGTTTGGCATTCTCCCGGCTTTGGTATTCGTCAAACAGCGCGATGATCTTTCGCATCATCGCTTGAGCAGGATCGTCATCGCTGACATCCTGTGTAATGGAGACGAGCTTCACCCCATTTTTCGCGAGCTTGCGAGCGTAGAATTCGAACGCAAAGCTGTCTCGCATGAACCGGGAGAACGAGTGCACGACGATGGCGTCGATGGAGTTGCTTCCATCACAGGCATGATCAATCATGCGCTGAAATTCAGGACGCTTGTCATCGGTCGCAGAAGCGCCAGCTTCAAGAAATTCGGCAACAGTGGAGCAGCTTCGTTTCGCAGCCCAAGCCGCGATCTGACGCCGTTGATCCGGAATCGACAAATCCGTTTCAGCTTGCCGCCCCGTCGACACACGAAGGTACATGGCGATCCGAAGGCCGCCATCATTCACAATGGTGGGGGTATCGACCGTCACGACCTTGCTGCCTCGCCAAAAGCTGCCGAAATCTTTCGAGTAGCCTTGTATCATAAGGCTAGACGCTTCGTCTCTCTGCTCGTTGGACGCCATCGTCAACCAGATCAGTGGTGGCCACGCGATTTTTACAGCTGTCGTTCGCTACAGCAGCTCATCCAACAAGCTTCCTAGGAACGATTCGATCGCGTCGAGTTCGGCTGCACCGATTGGTATGTTCTCTGCAAAATCGTCATCGGCAAGCACGCAGTTTGTTGGCGCTGCGGCGTTACCGCGCCCAGTTCTCTTCTTCAGCGCCTTTTGCTTGCGATCCATAGCTGACATGCCCTGATGGGTGCTGCCTGCATGGTACGCTGGAGCGCTATCGAATAATTTCGATCACAAAAATACAGCAGTGAGAATTCGAGCGAAATTCCGAGTGAAATTATAAGCGCTGGTCCGAACGTAAAATACACTCGCGAAATCGCTTGCCGACGCATGCGCCGATGCGGAAAGCTGAAAAAACCTATATTTTACTCAACAACTGCGTGATTTTCGGAAGAGCTTATGTGTGCGCAACGGTGCGGATGCAGAGCGGCTGCGTTGAGTGAATTCAGTAAGTAATTTCCCCGGAATCTCATCCGCAGAATTTTCCTGAGCAGAATTTGTTGGCTGTGTTTGCAGCTACGATCATGACCGAAACAGCATGTCGCTCAGTCACGAGCGCCGGCGTCCAATGTTTAGCAACGGCCAAGCGCATGATCCTTCAAGCACCCCCTCTGACTATCCGAGAAGCGGCCGATTTCATCGGCGTCAGCGTTGAAGTGATGCGCGCGATCGTCCGGCGCAAGGAAGTCAACGGCTTCAAGCTTGCAGGCCAATGGCGGATACAGCGCCACGCTCTGAATGAATATCTCATCGCGCAGATCACAGGCAGCCGCGGAAGAAAACATAACGAGTGAGACAAGACCGTTCCCGACTGCCACGTAGTCCCGAAATCGACGAGATCGATGAAGCCAAAGAAAATGACATACGCGATGCCAACGGTTAGCGCAATTTCACAGTCAGAATCCATGTCGCAGGACTCTGCGATCCCGACCGGCCGATTCGTTGTAACCGCGGTCAAGGGATCGGCCACGTATTCTGACAAAGACAAGAGCCTGATCGTCTCGTCATGGAACATGGCCAGCGAGTGGTTCGGGATCGATCTCGATACGCTCATCGCGCACCCGCGTAACTTAGGTCCACGCTTCGCGAAGCTTTCGCCAGGTGGCCTTGGCGTGAAGAAAAAGACAATCGCCAATGCCAAATATTACGTCTTGCGCTCGATACGCGAAGTCCTGGCGGGCTATGAGAACGAATTCAAGACTGAGCTCTCGCCGGTTTGGCGTGCTCTCGATTCGCGCATTGGCGACCGCTACTTGCGCGCTGCCGTGCGATGCATTCTTCGGCTAGCCTCAGCCCGTGGGCTTACCCCCGATCAGGTCGACGATGCGTTTAGCGGTGACGTTTTACGGGCACTCATATTGGTGGGTGCTCGAAAGCGGCCACTAATCACGCACCAGAATGCCACGCGCTGTTGGAACAAGCTCTGCGATCTCGTGCTAGGCTGGCCTAAGACCAAGCTGACTGTCCCGAAATATGGATCCAGTTATGTCCTGCCTGCGAGCGCTTTCCACGCGGATATCATTTCAGCGATCGAGAAATTTTTGGCTCGGCGAACAACAGTTGATCCGTTCGAGCTAGACACTCCGATTGACGTTTGGTCAGCGGCAACAGTCACTACATACCGCAAGCTTCTGCTGCGCTACATGACGCTGCTGGTTCTCGCCGGCCGCGATCCGGGCGACTTGCGGTCATTCGACGACATATGTTCGTTTGAGGCCGTCGATTTTGCACTCCGCGCGCACGGACTTCAGTCGCGTGCGAAGGGCCGAAAGACGG
This sequence comes from Hyphomicrobium sp., assembly GCA_031365865.1. Classification (GTDB taxonomy): domain Bacteria; phylum Pseudomonadota; class Alphaproteobacteria; order Rhizobiales; family Hyphomicrobiaceae; genus Hyphomicrobium_B. Next base: position 57,837 of record JANLYX010000054.1, read on the forward strand.
CGGCCAATATGGCGACACTGTTGGCACAGATCGCCGAACAATCGCTGGCTACGACCGTCTGCGATGATGCGACGCGCAAAGTCCTCCAGGAAGACATTTCGAGAATAAAGCAGCTGTCCAATCGTTTGAGAACGACCGGGATTACGTCCGATGCCAACCGCACACGGCTGGCACCGTTGAAGGACGAAGCGAACCTCGCAAAGTTGTTTCTCTTGCCGTTCGCGCTCGAACGCGAAGTGGCAAAGTTGAAGTTGCCAATCCGCCCCGACGCTCTGCTCTTGCAGTTGGCGGTGGCGCTCATGATCTTGACGTTCTGCCCTTTGCGGATTGCGGCGCTGTGCGCGATCCGGATCGATCGTCAATTGACGTGGTCACGCCCGAACATGGGGGGCAAACTAACTCTCGAATTCGTCGAAGGCGAATTAAAGAACGGCGAGCCAGCTTCATTGCCACTCCCCATCGAGTGCGCACGCATAATCCGCATCTACCTAAGCCGCTTTCGCCCTTTGCTGGCCACCAGTGGCTCACTGTTTCTGTTCTGCGGGGCTTTTGACAACACGTCGAAGCTCACAACCGTGCTGTCCACGCAGCTCAAGCGGATCATCTTCGATCGTACGGGCTTCGATGTTAATCCGCATCTGTACCGTCACGTCGTTCATCTCGTCGTGCTGAAGCGCTTTCCAGGTGCATTCGCGATGATCGCTCGCATTCTGACACATCGTTCGATCGCAACAACGATCAAGAATTATTCCCATTTCGACGCGGAGCTGTCGATGACCGCGTACCAAAAGTTGGTACGCGACGTCCAAGGCGGTGCGTCTGAAATCGGCAGTTCGACGCCGTCGTCTGTCGGATATCACATGAACCAAGGAGCCGATTATGAATAAGGTACAGCGTTACAAGCTCTGGCTGCATCCGAACTGGCCGGATAAAGAGCGCTTGGCATGGGTCGCGGCAAACGACCCCGGGGATGTTTTGTCGGGGTCTGGCCCGGCTACGTTGCTTGCTGCGCGAACGCGCGAAAACGCGGAACTGGCATATGGCCGCTATGTCGAGTTTCTCTTTCGGACCAACCGCCAGCGTGACGTTGCCCACATCGCCGATCGACTGCGCATAGACGACTTGCGTGCGTTCGCGCAAGAGTTGGGCATTACGGTCGCCAGCCAGACAGTATTTTTGATCTTCTCAAGCCTGTCTCGCGCAATCCGCCTTATGGACCCTAAGGCAGATCGCAAGCTGCTCTCTAAGGTCCTGCGACGTTTGGGGCGGCTGTCCAAGCCAACGCGTGAAATCGATAAGCGCCTCATATCGCCGATTGAACTGCTTGAAGTCGCGGATCAAATGATGAAAGAGGCGGAGGCGTGCCCTGTCCAGGGCAAGAAGAGTGCTGTGCTTGCCCGCAACAGCGTTCTGATTAAGGGCGGAGCTCTCTGCCCGTTGCGGCGTAAGAATTGGCTGCAAATCGTCATCGGGAAGCATTTGCGTTTTGAAGGCGATGGTGGAGTTCTGTCATTTGCAGGTCACGAGATGAAGAGCAAGCGCCGTTTCGAGGTCAGTCTTCCGTCAGCATTTGCAGCAGTGCTGCAACGTTACATTGATTATTTTCGTCCGCGTCTGTTGCGTCCGGGCGTAATCGACGAAGGCGTGTTGTTTCCATCGTGGCACGGAAAGCCCATGTTCCCGGGGACAATGTCCTACAGCGTAAAGTCTGCACTCCTGGCGCGTACCGGCAAGGCGTTCAGCATGCATATGTTTCGCTACGCCGCGGCGACGTTTATTTCCGATCATGCACCTGAGCGCATGGTGATCGCGAAGGGCATGTTGCATCATCGTAGCTTTCGAACCACTTCGAAATACTACATCCGCGGCCAGCGTCGGCGCGCGATGACGAAATATCAGGATGCAGTGGCGCAGATCGTGAAGAAGGCGAAGGCTGCGCGTAATAAGGGCGCCGTCAAGAATGCTCCGAAAAAATCTCGCAAGAATTCGTAACGCGGTCTGGTGGCTGTCGTCGACCGACAACCCAACAACGCAGATAATCGCAAGAGCGCTGTCGCAGTAAGACAGCGCTCTTACGTTACTTGGTCATTGCCTGCGAGCCGCAGCCACGTTTAGGACCGCATTTGTGCCACGTTGCAGGCACGCTCGGGTCAACTATGGCCTTCACATTTGCAATGGACGGGCGCCCCCCGCATAAGGCTTCAACGCGCGCTGAAATCTCGTCCCAAAGGTCCGTTAAAATCGGGCGGATGTCACGCAGGCGGTATTCATCGATGATAAGTTTCCCGATCACGGAAATATCCTCCGCGCTCGGATGGCCGCGTTTGTACAAGGCAGAGGCATCAGCTTCAGAAACCCAAATAGGCTGGCCCGAATTGAGCTGCTCCAGTGAGGTGATACCTGCCAAGTGAGGCCAAACACAGAACGTACATGTCGACAGTGACATGGTTTTGTCGAACAACGGGTTTGCGCCGCGAAATGCATATTGCGAAATCGCATGTCCGTTTGCGTTGCTGGCATTACCCACGATCAAGCGGATATTACCGCCACAACAGGCGCGCGCAAAAATATCCGTCAAAGGATCGAACATTTCTGTTGTGGTCCACAATTTTTGTGGACCATCGGCAAACCTCTGGCGCAGAATATCCAGATATCCGGGCGGGCGGCCCAAGATATCCAATCGAAGGCTGCTTAGGCTGCGTAATCCCTTTAAAGGGTAGTGATCCGGTAGTAAAATCGTTTCAAATGCCATGGCTGCGCGACTCATTAATAATGCGCAGCAATTGGATTTTCTGCGCAAACCTGTGGGTGCCGTAAAAGCTTGTGCTCCTACGACGGCGAACGATCCCGCGCCAGTGTCGCGCTGGAAAGCTCCCCGCAGGCGTCGCGCCTTTGGACTAGACCCGTCGATTTGGTATGAGTTGGCATTGCAGCTCTTCGCCGCGAGCGCCCTCTGCATTGGGGGCACCCTACCTCTCCAAAGGTCTGGAACGCCGCATTACTAGTTCAATCGATATGAATGGTTGATGAATGACTTATCGCGATCTTTGGGAACCGCTTGAACACTATGGATGCCGCCTCAACATCGGGTCACATCGGCGCGCTCCACCTGACCGTTACTGTGCAAAGTTTGCAGACGTCGGCCCAATCTCGCGATCAGTGTCGTGATCATCTGACTAGCACGGCTGCTCAACCACAGTAAGCGGACTTTGACTTAGGCAAGCACTTGGTAGAGGCGAACGGGCAATCCGTCGTCGTTTTCCGCAACGGCCGGATAGCGTCCAACGAACGCCAGACGAGATGGGCCAGGACCGGAATAAGGTGAGCAAGGACGATCTGCCGTGGTGTGTTCTTTAGTGCACGCCGACTTCCTTGGGCGGTATATAAAGTGTTGCGGCGCAACTCGCTTGGGGCCAATTTCTGCGACGGACGGCAGTTTGCCAGCTGACTTCGAGCGCGTCGGTGCAGACCTTGTTGCTGGTCGTCTGCCACAATTTGCGACGTTCGCGATGCAGAGCGAACTCATTGAGCAGAACGCAATAGTTCTGAATGCCAATGCCGCTGGAGTACAAGAATGCGTCAAAGGAATTCGATTGCTTCCTTGCAGAAGTGCGCGATAGCTGCATGCTGCACGTGATGATCGAATTTCGTCAGCAACAAGAACGCCAAACGAGACCCAAATGTACGGCCTGAAGCGGTTTGCCATTGTTGTGCTGCTATCTGCCTTGGTCGCAGTCGTCGCCGTCATCGAATGGCCGCAGGCCGTGCGGTCGATTTTTCCCGGGTCACTCGCCGCGCTGCTGCCGCCGCCGCTTCCGCGGGAGAAACCCATACAGGCCGTCCATTGGCTCGAGCAGAATTGGACGAAGGAAGACAGTGCGTGGTTTCATCACGCCAGCCAGGGCACGGAAATCCTGCCCGTGCCCTTCGATTGGTTCATGGCACTGGAACAGCCCGGCCTCACCCTGTCGGCGCCTGGCCTGCTGTCCGACAGCGCTTATCTGGCGCGCATGGGCTTTATACCCGACGGCAAAGGTCGTACGCGGGGCAGCACGGTTATGGCATCGTCCACCGGATTTGGCTGGCAAGAGGCGGAAAACGACGCGGGCCTGCCCATCGGCTTTGCTCGTACGAAGTTCGCCGGAGCGGAAGACCGGATCGGCCTGACCTGCTCCACCTGCCATACTGGCCATATAGAATATCGAGGACAGTCCATCCGCTATGACGGCGGCCCGGCCATGCTCGATCTCAACGCCTTCGGGCAGGCGGTGTCACTCTCGATCTTCTATACGCTGAATGTCCCTGGCCGCTTTGAGCGTTTTGCCGATCGCGTATTAGCTGCGCGCCAGACGGGCGCGAAGCGCAAAGCGTTGCGCAACCGCCTGGAGGGCATTTTTACTGAACTCATCGACTCATACCACGTCACAAGCGCCATCAATGCCGCCGCCGGGCTTTCCGACACGCCGGAGGGGTTGCCCGTCTCGATGCACTCAACCGCATCGGCAACCGTTTGTTCTTCTACGATCTTGGTGGTGGGGCTAATCTAGCAGCCAATTACCACGCAACAGACGCTCCCGTGCGTTTTCCAGCGTTGTGGACAACCCCGTGGTTCAAATGGGCGGAATATGACGCCTCTATCGAGCAACCGCTGGTGCGCAATGTCGGCGAAGCCCTGGGTGTCGGCGCGCGTATAACGCTTGACGGCGATAAGATGTTTTCGTCCTCGGCGGCCTTAGATAATCTCATCTGGATCGAGGATATGCTGCGTGGAAGCGATCCGTTCGCGACCGCCACGCCGGCCTTTTCCGGATTCGCCGCGCCTAAGTGGCCGGCGGCGCTGTTCGCCGGTGACCAGGCTTGGTCGATCGATGCAGCGAAGGTGACGAAGGGGCGAGCGCTTTATGCCGAGATCTGTGCAGGCTGCCATCTCGGTCCGCCAAACGACAAGGAGTTCGACAGGCTCTATCCCGACAAGGCGTTCTGGAAATCACCGGCCTGGCAACACGGGCCGATGGCCCCCACCCTGGTTCTCAATACTGTGGCCACCAGCCAGATCGGGACCGATCCCGCCCAGGCCGACGTATTGAAGTTGCGAACCGTGGCCCCACCCGCGCGCCTTGGCATGGTACCGCGCCGCGACCTCAGCGAGGTCTGGG
>JANLYX010000055.1:0-4149 GCA_031365865.1 Hyphomicrobium sp.
CGCAAGGCCGAAATTCTGGTGACCGGCGATAATTTCGGCTGCGGCTCGTCGCGCGAGCATGCGCCGTGGGCTTTGTTGGATTTCGGCATCCGCTGCGTCATCGCCCCGGATTTCGCGGATATTTTTTACAACAACTGTTTCCAGAACGGCATTTTGCCGATCCGCTTGAGCCAAGCCGATGTCGATAAGCTGATGGACGACGCCAATCGCGGCGCCAACGCCAAGGTGACGATCGATCTCGAAAAGCAAGAGATTCGCGGACCCGACGGCGGCATGATCAAATTCGAGATCGACCCGTTTCGCAAGCATTGCCTCTTGAACGGCCTCGACAACATCGGCCTGACGCTGGAAAAGGCGAAGGCCATCAAAACCTTCGAGGACGCCACCGCCGCCACCCGGCCGTGGCTATAAGGGTTGACTGCGGCAATCCGGTGGGCGCGCGCACAACGTATCCCGGTACTACCAACGCACCGCCGATTGCTGCAATCGAAGAGACGATTTTTTTGGGGCCGCTTGCCTGAGAGCGATGAAGGAGTTTTTACAAATGGCGAAAATGGTTCACATGATGGTGCGCGTCACGGACGAAGCGAAGTCCGTCGCGTTCTACACCAAGGGCTTTGGTCTCAAGGTCGCCGACCGGCTCGACTTTCCCGATTTTACCCTGATCTATTTGTCGAACCCTGAGCAGACTTTTGAGCTCGAGTTGACGGTCAACAAAGGCCGCACCGAAGCATACGCGCATGGCAACGCTTATGGCCATCTTGCGATATCGGTCGAGAATGTCGATGCCGAGCATGCCCGCTTCGCCGCCGCCGGCTATCAGCCCAAAGACATCAAGAACATGGCCTACAACGGCAAGCCGCTGGCGAAGTTCTTCTTCGTCGACGATCCCGACGGCTACAAGCTCGAAGTCGTGCAACGCGGCGGCCGCTGGCTATAACCGGCGCATCGGCCGACCGGGGCCAAGCACCCCCGGCGATTTTCAAAACACGTCAACCGGCCTTCTGGGCCAGAATGGTTTTGAGCAACCCCGGGAAACGTTTTTCAAAGCCCGGATGAATGACGCTGAGTTTGGTGCGGCCCTGCTGGTGGGTGCGGATAATGCCGGCCTCCCGCAGGGCCTTGAAATGAAACGACATGGTCGATTTCGGCAAGTCCGCTCCCGTCGCATCGACGCAGCTCAGCGCTTTGCCGCCCTCCTTGAGACGCCGCACGATATCGAGACGGATCGGATCGCTCAGCGCGTAGAGAACGAACGGCAAGCTGATCTCGTCGATCGTGGGATGGGGGATGGGCCTCATGATCGTGCAATCGTCCGGCAGTCCTGAATTGTTGGATTTCAGCGCGACGTTACCAGTGCCGTGCGACCCTGAAAAGCACAGCCAAAGTCCTAGATCGGAGGGTCTAGCCCCTAGATCCGTGCGCCGCGGGCTTCGATCAGCGCGCCGCACAGCGCATCGGCGAAGTCGCGCCGTTCAGCGTCGGTGAGAAACTGCGCGAATTGAATTTCCTGGCCTTGCGCAGCCAGCCGCAAAGAATTGCGCCCGTCCGGTCTATCCGTCGTAAGTCGCACGCGGACCCAGAACGGATTGAAGTCGAAAACTTCGCGCCGCCCGCCGGGATGGACGCGAATGAGTTGTAGATTGTCAGGCTGAATATCGACAGTCTCATAGAGCCTTCCTGAGCGGAAATTGAGTTTGAAGGCGAAATAGACCAGCGCCACGTCGAGGCCGAAGAAACCCAGAACCGGCCAGGCTCCCATCATGAGGAAGACCATTCCAGTGATGAAACTGACGACGCCAAGCACGAGCATGATGATGAGAAAGCCGCGCGGGCTCAAAGAGCGGTGGGGATGAAGCACGAACTGCACCCCACGGCGGTCCGGATTTTCGCTACTGTTTGACGTCATCTGATCTCGCGACCCTCAAGGCTCAACCAAGGCTTGCCGATCCATGCCAAAGACTTCACGAAACGTTAAACCAGCATCGCCCGCGAAAAAGCAGCCGACTGGCGTGCGCAAGCCCGGCACCAAGATTACCGGTCCAGCCGGACAAGGCAAGGCCCACAAGACGGCGGCAAAATCATTGCTTACGGCTGACGAGATCACACAGATTTTTCAACGCTTCCAAATGGCGAACCCGGAGCCCAAGGGCGAACTCGAACACTCAAACCCGTTCACGCTGCTGGTCGCGGTGGTGCTTTCCGCTCAAGCCACCGATGCCGGGGTTAACAAAGCCACCCGCGCCCTGTTCAAAATTGCCAATAGCCCGGGGAAGATGCTGGAGCTCGGCGAGGACCGCTTGCGCGAGCACATAAAATCCATCGGGCTCTTCCGCACCAAGGCCAAGAACGTCATCGCACTCTCCAAGCGTCTGATCGATGACCATTCGGGACACGTTCCTGGCGACCGCGATGTGCTGCAAACGCTGCCAGGCGTCGGCCGCAAAACCGCGAACGTGGTGATGAACATGGCGTTCGGTGAGCCAACGATGGCGGTCGATACCCACGTCTTCCGCGTCGCCAACCGCATCGGGTTATCGAAGGGTAAAAACCCGCTTATGGTTGAGAGCGACTTAATGAAAGTCATCCCCGCCGCATTTGGAATGCACGCACACCATTGGCTCATTCTGCATGGACGATATCTTTGCAAGGCGCGAAAACCCGAGTGCTGGCGCTGCCCGATCCGCGATTTGTGCCGGTTCCCTGGCAAGACAGACGAGCCAACGTAGCTTTTTGAAACGCGCGCAAAGTCATCGTTCGCACTTCACACCGTTCAAAGCGCAGAGCATTTCTAAATCCTGAATTTCATCCCGCAAATTTATTGCGAATTTCCCGCCGGACTAGAACTTCAATTTAGAAGTCCTGCGGTAGAACCGTCGGCAGGGGAAACTGTTCGAGTGGGTAATGGGCCAATGGCGACGATCAACGGCACTGCAAACAACGATGTCCTAACGGGCACCACCGGCGACGACATCATCGATGGCGGCGCGGGCAACGACCGCATGAACGGCGGCGCAGGCAACGACATCATTTACGGCGGCCTTGGCAACGATACGCTGACGGGCGATGCCGGCAACGACACGCTCTACGGCGGCGACGGCAACGACGGATTTTTCGGCGGCGGCAACGACGACACCATGTATGGTGAAAACGGCGACGACGTCATGAACGGCGACGGCGGCAATGACGTCATTTACGGCGGTGCCGGCAACGATACCCTCAACGGCGGCACCGGCAACGACGTCATGTATGGCGGTGCCGGCGTCAACACTTTCAATGGCGGCTCCGGCGTCGATACGGTCGTGATCGAGCTGGCTTCGGGCAGCTTAACGCCGGCCATGCGTGCCGATCTCGCGACGCTCAAATCGTTTATGGACAGCCAGCTGGCGTCGGCCGGTTCAACCGCCGCGCTGAGCAATCAATCCAACGGCGCGACCCTACAGCTTGCAGCTCTTGGCATCACCATGAGCAACATCGAAACCGTCAAGGTTCTCGTCGACGGCGTCGAAACACCGATTCTCTCGCTCATCAACGATGCGCCGGTCGCGGCGGCTAATGTTTCTCTGGCCACCAACGAAGACACGCCCGTTTCCGGAAACGTCGGTGCGACCGACACCAACGGCGACGTGCTCGGCTACACGATTTCGCAGGGCCCGGCCCATGGCGCATTGACGCTCAACGCGGCGACGGGCGGCTATACGTACAATCCATCGGCCAATTTCAATGGCTCGGATTCTTTCAAGGTCACCGTCACAGATTCCTTCGGCGTGAGCGTGGTTCAAACGGTTTCGGTTGGTATCGCCGCCGTCAACGATGCGCCGGTTGCCGACGCGACGGCTTCGATCTCGACCAACGAAGACACACCCGTTTCCGGCCAAGTTACGGCGACCGACGTCGATGGCGACACGCTCGCCTTCTCGACCAGCCAGGGCCCCGCCCATGGTTCGTTGACGCTGAACGCCGCAACCGGCGCTTATACCTACGCCTCGTCGGCGAACTACAACGGCGCGGACTCCTTCGAAGTCAAAGTTGCCGACGGTAATGGCGGCTTCACGACACAGACCGTTTCGGTCGGCGTCGCCGCCGTCAACGACGCACCCGTCACGGCAGCCACGGCTTCAATCTCGACCAACGAAGACACACCGGTCA
>JANLYX010000056.1:0-54511 GCA_031365865.1 Hyphomicrobium sp.
TCGAGGTTCGGCCCTTGGCAGGACTGCCGGCCGACTTGGCTCCGTTAGCGGAAGGGTCGGTTCAACTTCCGCTCGATAAAATCGAGATGCGCGGGAGGAAGGTGGTGTCGACAGCTCAAGGTTCACACAAACGAGCACTCAGTTTCGGGAGTGCCCTGCCAAACCGTAAAGCCGCTCGGCAGGAGCATGAATCCGGGGTTGTCACAATGCGGGGTGGCCATGCTGGAAGCATGTCTTCGACATGACGTCTGCATCCGAAACCAAACCTACAAAGAGATCGAGGCGCCATGCCGGAGGCATGCTTGCAGCATGACGCCCCGTCCCTTGTTTTGAACATGACGCAAACCGCCGGTGGGATCGCCCATGCGGCGGGATTGGCGCGTTGTTCGGCGGAATCAACCTTTAAAAGGTCGGTTACCCATCCCGCGACAATCGGCGGTGCGCGAATTTTTGAAGGGGGACCTTGGCGGGCGTCGGACAAAAGTACAATATCGCCCCCGCCGGGCCGCCAAGCCCTGTCCAGCCGCATGTATCAAACCTTGCCATCAAGCCAAGGTCCTTCAATCCGCCCAAGAGAGGGGAAACGCCCGTGTCCGTGAAGTCCGACATCGAAATCGCCCGCGAAGCCAAAATGAAGCCGATCGCCGAGGTCGCAGCCAAAGTCGGTGTGCCGGCCGAGGCGCTGGTACCCTACGGCTGGACCAAGGCCAAGGTTTCGTTCGACTTCATCAACAAGATCCAGGGCAACAAGGACGGCAAGCTGATCCTCGTCACCGCCATCAGCCCAACGCCAGCGGGTGAAGGCAAGACCACGACGACGGTTGGCCTTGGCGACGGTCTCAATCGCATCGGCAAGAAGGCCATCATGGCGTTGCGCGAACCTTCACTTGGGCCGTGCTTCGGCGTCAAGGGCGGTGCGGCGGGCGGCGGCTATGCGCAGGTCGTGCCGATGGAAGACATCAATCTGCACTTCACCGGCGATTTCCACGCCATCACCTCGGCGCACAATCTTTTGGCCGCGATGATGGACAATCACATCTATTGGGGCAATGCGCTCGGCATCGACGCGCGCCGCATCCAGTTCAAGCGCGTGCTCGATATGAACGACCGGGCTTTGCGGTCGATCGTGAATTCGCTGGGTGGCGTCTCCAACGGCTTCCCGCGCGAAGACGGTTTCGACATCACCGTCGCCTCCGAAGTCATGGCGATTTTGTGCTTGTCGAAGGATCTGAAAGATCTCGAAAACCGCTTGGGCAATATCATCGTTGCTTACACCCGCGATAAAAAGAAGGTCACGGCCCGCGACCTCAAGGCCGACGGCGCGATGACTGTATTGCTGAAAGACGCGCTCGCGCCCAACATGGTGCAGACGCTCGAGAACAACCCCGTCTTCATCCATGGCGGCCCGTTCGCCAACATCGCGCATGGCTGCAATTCGGTGCTGGCGACGCGCACCGCCATGAAGCTCGCCGACTATGTGGTGACGGAAGCCGGCTTCGGCGCCGACTTGGGGGCCGAGAAATTCTTCAACATCAAGTGCCGCAAGGCTGGCATCGCGCCGTCCGCTGTCGTCATCGTTGCGACCGTGCGCGCGCTTAAAATGCACGGTGGAGTCGCCAAGGACGATTTGAAAAACGAAAATGCCGCGGCGGTCGCCAAGGGTTGCGACAACCTCAAGCGCCACATCGAGAACGTTAACAAGTTCGGCGTGCCGGCCGTCGTCGCGGTCAACAAGTTCATCACCGATACCGATGCCGAAGTTGCCGAAGTTTTGAAGGCCGCCGAGAGCATGGGCACGAAAGCGTTCCTGTGTACGCACTGGGCCGACGGCGGCAAGGGAACGGAAAAGCTGGCGCATTACGTCGTCAAGGTCATCGACGAAGGCAAAGCCAACTTCAAGCCGCTCTATCCCGACGACATGAAACTGCGCGACAAGGTCAAAACGATCGCGACCGAGATTTATCGCGCCGCCGACATCTCGTGCGACGCCAGCGTCGAAACGCAATTCAAGGATCTGGAAGCCGCGGGCTTCGGCCACTTGCCGGTGTGCATGGCGAAAACCCAGTACTCGTTCTCGACCGATGCCTCCAAACGGGGCGCGCCGACCGGTCACATCGTGCCGGTGCGAGAGCTGCGTTTATCGGCGGGTGCCGAGTTCGTTGTCGTGGTCACCGGTGAAATCATGACCATGCCCGGCTTGCCGAAAGTGCCAAGCGCCGACAGCATCCGCCTCGACGACAAAGGCCAGATCCAGGGGCTGTTTTAACCTATACCCTCTCCCCGTCCTTCACGGGGAGAGGGTTAGGGCGAGGGAGAAGAACGACATGCGCCTTCTCCCAATCCTGGCTGCAAGCTGTTTCGTGTCGTCGATGTCGATGCGCATCATCGATCCGCTGGTGCCGGAGATCGCCCGCGATTTGTCGGTCGATGTTGCGCGCGTCGCGTTGCTGGCATCGGCCTTCACGTTTCCATACGCGTTGGGACAGCCGATCCTCGGCGCGCTCGGCGACAGCCTCGGCAAGGCGCTGATCATCAAAATTTCGCTCGCCGTTTTGGTGATCTGTTTAGGTGCGGCGGCTTTCGCAACCTCGCTCGACGCGCTGTTCGTCGCCCGCATCGTTGGCGGGGCGGCAGGCGGTGGCATCATTCCGCTTGCGTTTGCGTTGGTTGGCGACCGCTTCGCATTTGCCGACCGGCAAGTGGCGCTATCGCGGGTCTTGACCGCGGTCATTGCCGGCCAGCTGACGGGCGCGGTTGGGTCCGGGTTGATCGGCCATGCTCTCGGCTGGCGGACCGCCGTAATGTGCGGCACCGGGCTCGCGGTTCTTGCCCTGCTACTGACGGTACTGCAGTTAAGGCCGCGCGCCGACGCTGACCGGCCGCCGTTCAGTGTCGCGAGTATGTTGAGCGGATATGCTGTCGTGTTCCGCAACCCGAAAACCATCGTCTGTTTTTCAGCCGTGTTCGTTGAAGGCATCGTCATCTTCGGGTTGTTCCCGTATCTGGCAATCCTGCTCGAACAACGCGGCGTTGGCGGTTTACGGGAAGCTGGATTTGTGCTCGCGGGATTCGCGCTCGGCGGGTTCGCGTATACGGGCTTCGTCGGCATGATGCTGGCAAAGCTCGGCCAGTTTCGGTTGATCAGTTGGGGTGGCGTCCTGGCGGGGCTGGGTCTCGCCGCGCTCGCCGTCGTTGCGCCATGGCCGGTCGAAACAGCCGTTTTCGCCTTGATCGGCGCAGGCTTCTACATGATTCACAATTCGCTGCAGACCCAAGCCACGGAACTGGCGCCCGGCAACCGCGCCTCCGGAGTTGCGGCGCACGCGTTCTTCTTTTTCCTTGGGCAAGCCGCCGGTCCGCTCGTCTATCAAGCCGGATTTAACGCCGCCGGTGTGCCGGTGACCTTGCTTGTTTGCGCGGCTGTGATGGGGTTGCTCGGCATGGCGACAGCCATCGGATTGAAACGAACGAGCTTAGCCGCGGCAGCATAGACCGCCGTCACTTGATCGGCGCCTTGAAGACGAAGAACGCACCCGCGCAGATCAACGCAAAGCCAATAGCGTGGTTGATGGTGATTTTTTCGCCGAGATAAAAAGTCGAGAACAATGCAAACACAATCAGCGTGATGACCTCCTGCATCGTCTTCAGTTCAGCCGTGGCGTAGACCCCCGAACCCCAGCGGTTGGCTGGTACGACAAGGCAATATTCGAAAAACGCAATGCTCCAGCTTGCGATGATGGCGAGCCACAATGCCGAGGACTGGTACTTGAGGTGCCCGTACCAGGCGAAAGTCATGAAAATATTCGACAAAAACAGCATGGCGATCGGCGTGATCTGAGCAACAGTCATGATCGAGAGTTATCCCCGCGGATGAAAGAGGTGGTAGTGTCAGAGAAGGTCGTTTCGAAGAAAGTCTAGTGACCCCCTCATAGTTCCGCAATTGCTAGAGCCTTAGGCGCTCAGCCCAAGGTTTAGGCGGCAGTGGCGGCAAAAATGGCCTGTGGCTCGCAATTCATTCAGGTTTTTGACTTGGCCTGCGGTTTGCGAAGCTTCTCGTTCTTGGCGGTTCACGGGATGGAACGGTGGCTGGCGCATTCGATGAGATGAATGGCTTTGGCGGCGAAATTCGCGGGCCCTATCGTGAGATCGCGGAATGGCTTGGCACGCAGCGCATTGACGATCTGGCGCGCAAGCGTGACGAGGCCGAGGCGCTATTTCGCCGCTCAGGCATAACATTCGCGGTCTACGGTTCCGAAGAAAGCTCCGAACGCCTCATCCCGTTCGATATTATCCCACGCATCATTTCGGCGGCAGAGTGGCGACGGCTGGAGGCGGGAATTGAGCAGCGCGTCAGGGCGCTTAACGCCTTCATGTACGACATCTACCACGGTCAGGAAATTCTCAAGGCCGGGCGAATTCCTGAAGATCTGGTCATTCAAAACACCGCCTTTGTTCCGGAGATGATCGGGGTCGATCCGCCGCGCGGAATCTACAGCCACATCATCGGTATCGACATTGTCAGAACGGCTGAGAATGATTTTTTCGTGCTTGAAGACAATACGCGCACGCCTTCGGGCGTTTCTTACATGCTCGAGAACCGCGAGACGATGTTGCACATGTTCCCCGATCTGTTCAGCCGCAACCGCGTCCAGCCGGTTGAAAATTATCCCGATTGCCTGTTGAAGACTTTGGAAAGCGTCGCACCCAGACATCTGGCGCGCGAACCGGCCATCGCGCTGCTGACACCAGGGCTCTACAATAGCGCGTATTTCGAGCACTCGTTCCTGGCCGATCAAATGGGCATCGAACTGGTTGAGGGTCAGGATCTCGTCGTGCTCGACGGCGGTCTGCACATGAAGACGACCGAGGGCATGAAACCCATCGACGTGCTGTACCGTCGCGTCGATGATGAATTCCTCGATCCCATCGTCTTCCGCCCCGAGTCGATGCTGGGCGTTCCGGGACTATTTGACGCCTATCGCGCCGGCCAGGTGACTATCGTCAACGCGCCAGGCGCCGGTATTGCTGACGATAAGGCCATCTATAGCTACATTCCCGCGATCATCGAATTCTACACCGGCCGCGCGCCAATCTTGAATAATGTCGAAACTTACAATTGCCGCAACGCCAACGAGCTGTCGTTTGTGCTGGCGAATTTGGAAAAGCTGGTGGTCAAGGAAACCCATGGGTCCGGCGGCTACGGCATGCTGATCGGGCCAACGGCATCAAAAGCCGAAATCGAAATTTTCCGGGCGAAGCTCAACGCAACGCCGGATAAATATATCGCGCAGCCAACGCTTGCGCTCTCAACCTGTCCGACGCTGGTTGAAAACGGTGTCGCCGCCCGCCATCTCGATCTGCGCCCGTTCGTGCTCGTTGGCGATCAGGTCCGTCTCATCCCAGGCGGGCTGACCCGGGTGGCGCTGCCGCAAGGTTCGCTGGTCGTCAATTCTAGCCAAGGCGGAGGCACCAAGGATACTTGGGTGCTGCAGGATTAAGCGCCATGCTGGGACGAACCGCGAGCGATCTGTATTGGCTGTCGCGCTACGTTGAGCGCGCCGAGAACATGGCCCGTCTCATCGAGGTTGGCTACCGCATCGTGCTGCTGCCGCGCGAGGGCGAGGGCTACCACGAGGAATGGCGTTCGACGCTCGAGAGCGCGGGATGTCTCGCCGGTTACGTCGAAAAATACGGACCGCTGCAAACCCGCAATGTCATTGATTACATGCTGTTTGACGCAAGCAACCCGTCGAGCGTCGCCTCCTGCCTAGCGACGGCGCGGCGCAATGGACGTGCGCAACGCACCTCATTGACGCGAGAGATGTGGCAAACGTTGAACAGCGCGTGGCTGGAATTTTCAGGGATCCGCCCGTCTTCGGTGACATCCAATTCCTTGCCCGAGCTTCTGGATTGGGTGCGCTCGCGCTCAGCGCTCTATCGCGGCTCTCTGCTCAATACGATTTTGCGCAACGACACGTATTGTTTCAGTCAGTTGGGCACGTTTCTTGAGCGCGCCGACAGCACGGCGCGCATCTTGGACGTCAAATATTACCACCTGCTGCCATCAGCTGAAATGGTCGGCAGCGGCCAGGATAATTTCCAGTGGGCCGCCATCCTGCGTTCGGTCTCGGCGCATCGCAGCTACCGTTGGGTCTATAAGGATACGTACAAGCCTGTAAACATCGCCCAGTACTTGCTGCTCAACAGCCAGATGCCGCGATCTTTGCGCTCGAGTTACGATGAGCTTGCGACCGGGCTCAACGATCTTGCGGCATTCTATGGGGCGAGGCTCGCGTGCCATACAACGGTCCAGTCGACGCGCGATGTCTTGATCGAAACGGATATTCAGACTGTGTTCCAATCGGGGCTGCACGAGTTCGTGCAACGTTTGATCAAGTGCAATAACAAGCTCGGCCTCGAAATCTCCAACGGCTATAATTTCAACAGTTGATGCAGGGTTGGCCAATGCGGATCTCGATCGGACACGTCTCGCGATACAGCTATGCGGAGCCAACCAGCTACATCGTTCAAACGCTGCGCCTCACCCCGCCGGTTTTCGAAAGCCAACGCGTGCTGGAGTGGTCGATCTCGGCGCCTGGGATCGAAAAGGCTCGAAAATTTCGCGATGGCTTTGGCAACGATGCACATCTGGTTTCGTATTCTGGTCTGCACGACAACGCCGTCGTGATTGCTAAAGGCGTCGTTGAGACGGCCGATCACGCCGGAATCGTTCGCGGTTTGCCGGAGATTGCGCCGATCCGCGTCTTCATGCGCGAGACCGAGATGACCCGCCCTGATGCCGCATTGCAAGATCTAGCGGCGCGCGTTGGAAGCGGCGACGCAGTCGCGCGTCTTCACGAGTTGATGCACACGGTGCGCCAAGCCGTCGATTACAAAATCGGAACGACCACGCAACACACCACCGCCGCATCGGCCCTTGCCAAGGGCGAAGGCGTTTGTCAGGACCACGCTCACGTCTTCATCACTTGCGCCCGCATTATTGGCTTCCCCGCGCGTTACGTTAACGGCTATTTCATCTCGGGTGAGGACGATCCTTCGGAAGCCCATCATGCCTGGGCCGAAGTTTGGGTCGACGATGTCGGCTGGATCGGCTTTGACGCCGCAAATCTGGTCTGTCCAACGGACCGCTACGTCCGGCTTGCGACCGGTCTGGATGCTGTTTCGGCGGCGCCAATTCGAGGGACGCGGCGGGGAGGCGCCAATGAAACCCTTGACGTCATCGTCGAAGTCCAGCAGCACTCCAGTCAGCAGCAATGACTGATTTGGACGAGGCTTGGCATGACTTATGGCGTCGCGTTGAGATTGGAGCGCGGCTTGGTATTTGCCGCGGACACCCGCACCAATGCGGGCGTCGACAACATAGCGCAATATCGCAAACTGCAATTCTGGCGCCAGCCCGGCGACAGGGTTTTGGTGCTGGTGAGCGCCGGCAATCTGGCCGTGACGCAAGCGGTCATAAGTTTGTTGAACGAAAAATTGACCGCCGATCCTCCACCGCCAGGCGCAGAACCCGTTACCCATCTCTTCAACGCCCCGAACATGTTCCGCGCCGCTCGCGTCGTCGGTGACGCCATTCGCGAAGGCCGCCGCGTCGATGGCCCAGCACTAGAATTGAGCAAGACGGGGTTCAACGCCTCATTCATCTTCGGCGGACAAATCGGCAGCGAACGGCCGCGGCTATTTCAAATCTACAGCGAAGGTAACTTCATCGAAGCGACGGAAGATACGCCGTTCTTGCAAATCGGCGAACACAAATACGGAAAACCGATTCTCGATCGCGTCGCCCGCTCTGATATGCGGCTCGGAGAAGCCGCGAAATTGATGCTTCTGTCGTTCGATTCGACGCTGCGCTCGAATCTCTCGGTCGGCATGCCGATCGACATTCTGATTTACGAGCGTGATAGCCTCGATGTCCGGCGCGAAAAACGCATCGGCCCGGATGACGAATACTTTCGCTCCATGTCGGCGGCTTGGTCGGACGCTTTGCGCCAGGCCTTCACAAAAATCGACGAGTTCAAGGTTTAGAGGTTGGGCTTGCGAAACACGCCGAAGCGATAGCCGAAATAGCTGACGATCATCGCAATCGCCGAGGCGGCGACCAGAGCGACAAGCGGTTCCAAGTTCCTGAAGACGAGTAAAATCGCGCTATAGACCGCGTAGTTGATGAGAGAGGCTGTCGCCGCAACAGCGATGAATTTCGTGAATTCAGCCCATGTGGCCCTATGTGCGACCCCGAACGTCAAATTGCGATGCGAAAAAAATCCGGCGATCATGGCTGTGGCGATCGCAATCAGCCGCGCTGAAAACGGGTCGAAACCGGCAGCGTGGGTCAGCAAAACAAGGGTCAGCGCGTCGGTTGCAAAAGCAATAACACCTGACGCTACGAACCCTGCTCCGTGTCTCCAATGTTCACGCATCGCTTGTGTTTCCGGCGCCAGGCCAAACAATCGTGCCGTCTTTGGCGCGATGCGGTCTCCAAACCAATTTTGTGAGGGCGTTGTCCGCCGCCAAAAAATCGAATTCGGATTGCCGGCGTTGGCCCATAGGGTCCGCCGTTGCAAGCGCCCCATCCGCATATCCTGGATGACACATCACGAGATGGCGCTGACCGGGACGCGTCGCGGAGCGGGCAAATTCCAGCGCTACTTTAGCCGGATCAAAGCTCGAGATGCCGGCGAAACTGTCGTTGGTCAAAAAGCCAAGCTGTCTCGCTCGCCGGCCAAAGCCCCGCGCGAGATGGGATATGTAAATAGCTTTGAGCGGTGAGACGCCACGGCGGATGACCGACCGTAAGGAGTCCGAGGGATCGCGCAGAAACAACCCGCGAAAGCCCGGCCGCGATTGCAAAATTCGGAACACGCAATCGCGAATTTGAGGAAATACGTGGACATGCTGATGACCGTCGATGAAGTCTGGCGGGCTTCCCCAAGCAGCCTCAAAGACGTCGAGCTGCCGGTTAAACTCGGCTTCGATCTCCTTCGCCGGAATCCTGCCCGTCAAGGTGGCACGCACGACCGTGCCAAGATTTGGGAAGACGCCGCTCGCGGCAAAGTGCGGCATTGCCCCAAGCGGGGTGCCCAAAGTCAGGTTAAAATGCAAGCCAACCGCCAGTCGCTCTCGCAACGGCCGTAACGCAGTCGAGCCTCTCTGCCATCCCGGCTGCGTGACGAGCGCGCTCGTGCCCGACAACCGGCCAGCTTCGGCCAGATCGCAAATCGCCCGCGAGACGCCGTCCGACAATGCAAAATCGTCGGCGATCAAGATCAATCGCCCGCTCATAGCGCGATTGGCGACGCGGCAGGTTGATCGGCGCGTTCAACATTCTTGGTCTCGAAGCCAAGTTCCTCGCGCACGAGAAACAGCGGCCTGGCTTTGACCTCCTCGTAGACGCGGCCGAGATATTCGCCGATGACGCCAAGCGACAAAAGCTGGATGCCTGAGAAGAACAGGATGCTCACCATCATCGTCGGGTAACCGCGCGCAGGCTCTCCAAAGACTAATGTCTTGAAGACGATCCAAATCATGAAGCTGAAGGCGATTGCCGAGATTGACAGTCCCAGCACCGTCCAAATGCGCAATGGAATTGTTGAGAACGAAGCGATGCCGTCGAGGCCAAACCTGAATAATTTGAGTGGCAGCCAGCGCGAGGTTTCGCCGCGCTCGCGGGGCGGCATGTCGAAGGGCACGCCAACCGACGGAAAGCCGATCCAGGAAAAAAGCCCGTTGTTATAGCGCTTGCGTTCGCCGATCCGGTTTAGAGCGTCAAGCGCCCGCCGGCTCAGGAGACGAAAATCGCAGGACCGTTCCTGCAACGCCGTGCCCGAGAGGTGACGAAAAAGCCGGTAGAAGACGCGGGCACCCGTGCGCCGCCACCAGCTGTCGGCATGGCGGTCGATACGCTGTCCGAAAATGACATCATGGCCGTCCCGCCACTTGGCGATGAAATCCGGAATCACTTCTGGGGGATGCTGCAAGTCGCTGTCCATGATGACGACGGCGTCGCCAGGGGCGTATTTGAGACCTGCCGCAACGGCGATTTCCTTGCCGAAGTTGCGGCTCAAGGCCACCGCTTTAATGTGCCGATTCGTACTGCTCAATTGGCGCAGTTTTTCCAGCGTTCTATCTGTCGACCCGTCATCGATAAATATGACGTTGTAATTCATGCCCGTGTTCGCGAGAACGGGCAGCAGGCGGGCAAGCAGAAGTTCGATGCCGCGCTCTTCGTTGAGCACTGGGACAACGACCGAAATCGTCTCCGCTGGTGGCGTCGTCTGCGGCTTGGGTGGCATGGCGTTTGTCATAACCGATGTCATAGTGGCCCAGCGGACAAGAAGAGTGGCTCCGGGATCGCCTGGTCCGGCGGCGATCGAGGGTAGTTATCCCCCTATATGCGCCATGTGATATTCTCCCGTCCATCCTGAAGCCGCCATAGTTGCACGGGCCATTGCATCGCAGATGCGCATCGGTTAGCGGTTTCGGCTGGAAAAACGATTTCGCCGGGGGGAAACCGTGAAGATATGTATGGTTGGCGCGGGCTATGTCGGCCTGGTATCGGCGGCATGTTTTTCCGAGTTCGGCTGGCATGTCGTATGCGTCGACAAGGACCCGAAAAGGCTCGAGGATCTCAATGCAGGGCGCTCGCCCATTTACGAGCCCGGGCTTGACGATCTCATGCAACGCAACATGCGGGCTGGGCGCTTGCAGTTCGCCGCCCAACTTGGGGCCGCCGTCAAAGACGCCGAAGTCATATTTTTGGCGGTCGGAACGCCGATGCGCCGCGGCGATGGCTATGCGGACCTTAGCTACGTTTATGCCGCCGTCGAGGAGATCGCGCCACATATCGACGGCTTCAAGGTTATCACGACAAAATCGACTGTGCCGGTCGGGACGAGCCGCGAGATCGAACGGCGTCTCAAAGCGCTCCGGCCTGACGCTGATTTTGCTGTCTGCTCCAACCCGGAATTTTTGCGCGAAGGCTCGGCCATCCAGGATTTCACCCACCCGGACCGCGTGGTTGTCGGGACCGATAGCCCGCGCGCCCGGGCGGTCATGGAGCGGCTTTATCAGCCGTTGTCGTTGCGCGGTTCCCCGGTGCTGTTCTCTGGACGGGAGTCGGCAGAGTTAGCCAAATATGCCGCCAACGCCTTCCTGGCGATGAAGATCAGCTTCATCAACGAAGTTGCTGATTTGTGCGAAGCCGTCGGCGCCGATGTGCAAGAAGTGGCGTCAGCCATCGGCCGCGACCGCCGCATCGGCGATAAGTTTCTCCATCCCGGCCCCGGTTACGGCGGCTCGTGCTTTCCCAAGGACGTGTCGGCGCTGATCCGGACGGGGCGCGAAAACAAAACACCCTTGTCGATTATCGAACAGGTCGAACGCGTCAATCATGAGCGGAAGATTTCGATGGCCGGGCGCATCGAGGTGGCGGCCGGAAAATCTCTGCGCGGCAAAACAATCGCAATCCTCGGCGTTACATTCAAACCCAACACCGACGACATGCGCGACGCTCCAAGCCTGGTGATCGTGCCGATGCTGCAAGAACGTGGTGCCACCGTCCGCGCCTTCGATCCGCAGGGGAAGAAACATGCCGAGGACATGCTGCCGGGCGTGCACTGGTGCGATAGCGCGCTCGACGCCGCAGATGGAGCGGATGTGCTGGCAGTCGTGACGGAGTGGAACGAGTTCCGCGCGCTGGATCTCGCAGCAGCAAAAGCCCGCATGACGGGCGATGCACTTGTTGATTTACGCAATGTCTTCAGCCGAAACGCCGCCCGTGCCGCAGGCTTCACCTACAGCGGAATTGGACGTGCATAGCTTGGGCCGGTGTTACCGTTCCTTGAAGGCCTTCGCAAATTGATCTTGCAACGGCTTCAATAAATAGGTGATTGCCGTCCGGGACGTCGTGCGGATCTGAACTTCAGCAGGCATGCCGGGTACGAGTTTCAGATTGACGAGCTTCTTCATTTCTTCGTCCGGGATCTCGATGCGAGCCAGATAGTAAGCCGGATTACCCGGCTGTTGCGGCTGCTGGTCGTGCGTCAGATCGGCGGCTATGTTGATAACATGGCCCTCGACGTGCGGTGTGGTGCGCTGGTTGAAGGCTGGAAAACGAATGATCGCATCTTCGTGCGCGCGCGCTTGATCGATGTCCTGCGGCGCGATCTTGGCTTCGATCACCAGTTTGTCGCCTTCAGGCACGATCAACATCAGCGGCTCGGCGGTGTTGACGACGCCACCGACCGTGAAGACCGACATTTGATGGACAACACCGTCCACAGGGCTGCGCATTTCGATGCGCTTTAACTGATCTTCGGCCGCCGTCCGGCGTTCCGAAAGTTCCGCGATCTTGCCTTCAGATTCGCGCAGCTCCTTCAAGACTTCGCTCTTGGCTTCGTGGTCGATACCAAGGCGCTGGACTTCGATTTCGGCAATCTTGCCTCGGCTAGAAGCCGCCGACGCCAGCATCTGCGAGCGTTCGCCCTTGAGCCTTGCGCCTTCACGCCGCAACGACATCAGTTTCGTGGTCGTCACCAACTGCTTGGCCTCGAGCGTTTCGAGACCGGTCAATTCCTTGCCGATCAATTCGATTTCGAGCGATTTGGATTCAGCCTGCTGGGTCAGTCCGGTGATTTCTTCTTTGAGCGCCAAAATACGCTCGCCCAGTTGGCTCTTCTGCGAATTGCGGCTGGTGACACGGCTTTCGAACAGCTTCTTCTCGCCGGCCAGGATTTGGTTGACTGCCGGCTCGGCAATACGTTTCACAAGCTCTTCAGGAAAAACCACGGCGTTGGAATCGTCGCGTTCGGCTTTGAGGCGAGCTTGCCGGCCGGTAAGTTCATCGAGCTGTCTGGTGATGACCTGGAGATTGGCGCGCGTCGTGGTCTCGTCAAGGCGGACTAGAAGATCGCCGGCTTTGACGCGATCGCCGTTCTTGACGTATATCTCGCCGATCACGCCACCTGTCGGATGCTGAACTTTCTTGACGTTGCCCGCGACGACGACGGTGCCGGATGCCATGACGGCGCCCGCGAGGTCGGTCGTTGCCGCCCAGCCGCCGATGCCGCCAAAAAGCAGGACGAGTGTCGCGATGCCGCCTAGTATGTAGCGCCGGACCGACGTCAAATCGTGATCCGTCTTAAGAGCTTTGGCGGCTCTGCCAGCCGCCGCCAGACGCGGTACAGGAATGTTCATGCGCTGCCCTTCGCCAAGGCTTCTAATGGGACTTCACTGCGTCCAGGTAAATCGGATGGCGGCGCCATGCCTGGCGGTACGCTTTGCAGAATGTTGCGCAATACTTCATCTTTCGGACCGAAGGCGCGGGTCTGGCCGTTGGCCAGCACCAAAACTTTATTGACCGCGGCTAACGCCGAGGGCCGGTGCGCGATGACCACGGAAATGCCGCCACGGCGTCGCACGGATAAAATGGCTTCCGTCAGCGCAGAATCGCCGGCAGCATCCAGGCTGGCGTTTGGTTCGTCGAGAATGACGAGGAAGGGATTGCCATAAAGGGCGCGGGCCAGCGCGACGCGCTGACGCTCTCCGCCAGATAAGGACCGGCCGGCTTCGCCAATGCGGGTTTGGTAGCCGTTGGCCATGCGCACGATCAAATCGTGCGAGCCTGCGGCCTTGGCGGCGTCAACGACAGATTCGCTTGTCGCATCGGGATCGAAACGCGCGATATTTTCGGCGATGGTTCCGTCGAACAGTTCGACGTCTTGCGGCATGTAGCCGATGTGGCGGCCGAGTTTGTCGGGCGCCCATTGATTGAGCGACGCTCCGTCCAGACGGACAGCGCCGGCCGGGTTTGAAGGCCGCCAAACGCCGACGAGCGCGCGAGCCAGTGTCGATTTTCCGGAGCCGCTCGGTCCGATGACGCCAAGCGCGTCACCCTTGTCGAGCGAGAACGACACACCCTTCAAAATGGGTTCGGGCTGACCCGGCGGCGCGACGACAAGCGTTTCGACCTGCAATTGGCGCGTTGGCGCGGGCAGCTCGACAACCTCCTGATGGATTTCTTCCGCTGCCGCCAGAAGATCCGCAAGACGTTTGGCGCTGAGGCGGGCGGTCACGAAACCCTTCCAGTGTGCGATCGCGGTTTCAATGGGCGCGAGCGCGCGCGAGACCGTGATCGATCCGGCGATGATGGATCCAGCAGACAACTCGCTCTTGATGACAAGATAGGCGCCAAGTCCAAGGACCGCCGATTGCAAAACCATCCGGATGACTTTGGTGATATTGCCGATGCCGCCCGAGGCATCCGACGCACTCAATTGCTGCGTGAGATATTCGTTGTTGAGGGCTTCATACCGTTGACCGATAAACGGAGAAATTCCCATGGAATATGTGACTTCGGCGTTGCGGCGCGCCATTTCGGCAAGCGCCAGACGCTGACCGCCGGAGGCGCTGGCGGCCTTAAGCGGCTTTGAACTGCGGTATTCCGTCATCATGGTCAGGATGATCAGCACAAGTGCGCCGCCCGCCGCCACCATCGCCAGGAGCGGATGGAGGAAATAGACGAAGATGAGATAGACCGGCATCCAAGGCAGATCGAAGAGCGCGGTCGGGCCCATGCCGGACATGAAACTGCGCACGGAATCGAGATCGCGGATCGGCTGCATGCCGTCGCCGCCGCTACGGCTTCGCAAGGGCAGAATTTGTACGGCCTGGAAAACCCGCGGCGTTAGTGTTTTGTCGATCCGGATTCCAATCCGGCTCATGATGCGGGCGCGAATGTACTCGAGGCTGCCGTTGATGACATACAACAACACCATCAGGGTCGAGAGGCCGATCAAGGTCGGGACCGATTGCGAGGGCAGCACGCGGTCGTACACTTGCAGCATGTAGAACGAGCCAGAGAGCGCCAGAATATTGATGACGCCTGAGAAAATGGCGACGCTGGTCAAAACCGGACTGTATTTCAAAAGAAGTGCAGCGACGGGATGTTTCTGCCCACGAGTCGCCGGCTGACGTTGTCTATTCATGGTTCCCGTTGTATCCGCGCCAAGATTGCAGCGCTTCTTTCACGATAATGGCAGTTCAGAGCACGCCGTATACCATAACGGGCATTTACGCCGTTGACCGCTCGGCTCGGGATTTCGCAAGCGCTAAAAGCCGCGAATCGGCGATTAACACGACGATTGCGGAGTTTTGCCGGTCATTCATGAAGATTTCATTTTTTCCACACCGTGCAGATGCGCCTCCGTTCCGGGCGCACCGCTGACATTTTTGGACAAAGCTTAGAAGGCATTAATTAACCTAGGAAATTTCACCTCGTGAAGCCGGTTGGACGGTTGGCGATGTTCCCAACGTCCATTGCGTATAAAATACATCTTGAGCCATCGAGCGCTCTCGCTTCTAGAACTTAGGACGGGTAAGACTTGTGCGGTCGGCGCTTGCGTTTGGCCGTGACCCGGGAAAGCTTGACTAAGTCCAAGGTTTTGAATGGCTTTTGTGGCTGCGGTGCACATGGACCATGTGACTCTCGAAAACTATCTTGCGCAGTGGGTCCAGGGCGTTTCCGCTCGCACAGCCATTGCCGATACCGTAGCGAAACTCGCCTTAGCCAGCGTCGAAACCTCGGAACTTGTGGCCAAAGGAGCACTCGCCGGGGAACTCAGCAAAGTCACCGCCCGGGCTGGCGAGTTCGATGAACAAAAAGCCATTGACGTCATCGCCAACGAGAAGATCCTCGAAGCTTTAAAGGGCGCACCCGTCGCGGCTTTTGCTTCCGAAGAAATGGCGGTTCCGGTCTCGCTCTTGGAAAATGCGCCACTGCTTGTGGCCACCGACCCGCTCGACGGCTCTTCCAATGTCGATGCCAATGTTTCGTTCGGAATGATTTTCTCGGTTTTGCCAGCTCACCCGACTTCGACGGGCGAGGCGGCGTTCTTGCGGCCCGGCAATCAACAGCTCGCAGCCGGCTTCGTCGTCTATGGGCCCGCTACGAATTTCGTACTGACCGTTGGCGCGGGCACTCAGATCTTCACGCTCGACAGGGACAAGCGAACCTACCTGCGAACCGGTAAAGACGTCCGCATTCCGGCTACAGCCGGAGAATACGCGATCAACGCGTCGAACGCGCGGTACTGGGAAGAGCCCATACGTATTTACGTGCATGACTGTGAGAATGGTGCGGGAGGCCCGCGAACTCACGACTACAATATGCGCTGGACCGGCTCACCCGTCGCCGACATTCACCGGATCCTATCGCGTGGCGGAATTTATCTCTACCCCAGCGACAGCCGCAAAGGCTTTCAACAAGGCCGCATCAGGCTGATTTACGAGGCCAATCCGATCGCATGGGTGGTCGAACAGGCAGGCGGCCAGGCAACGACAGGGATGGGCCGGCTCCTCGATGCCGTACCAACCACCCTGCACCAGAAAACACCGTTGATTTGCGGCTCCAGCGATGAAGTCGATCAGGTGCTTAGGCTTTATCGCGGCTCCGATCTCAAAGGAGAGCGCTCGGCTCTATTTGGCAGGCGCGGCTTATTCCGGGCGTAGCGGAAGCCGCCGGACTTGGCGTCCGGCAGCTTGCTGTAGAGGGCTCAGCACTCGATCACACGAGGATATCGTGTGAGTCTATGCTGGCCGGCACGATATTTTTCAAAATGATGCTATCTGCGCCAAAACCGATCTTTGTGTCCGCGCCACTCTGACTGATCGAGAGTTGGGAAAAGCTCGACAAGTTGGCGACAGATCGCAAATCGAGTTTGTCGGCGCCGTGGCGAAAGTCTGTCACCGTGTCGGTGCCCCAGCCTTGATCGAAGACAAAAACATCGGAACCGCGTCCGCCTGTGAGCGTGTCCCAACCGGTATTGCCGTTCAAGGTATCGTTGCCGTCGTTGCCAAAAAGGAAGTCTGAGCCCGAGCCGCCAAAGAGCTTGTCGGCGCCGTCTTCACCGTAGAGCGTGTCGTTGCCGGCGTTGCCGTAGACTTTGTCGGCGCCGGACCCGGCCGCAATTGCATCTCGGCCATTGCTGCCTTGAATGGTGTCGGCGCCCGGCGTTACGGCATAGTTATAGAGCGGCACCCCTGAAGGATTCTGGGGATCGTGCTGTAGAACACCTTCAATCGTAATGTTGTGGGTTGCGATGTAGCGGTCGTTGGCGGCATCGCCGTCGCCGAAATCCTGGAGCATGCCGTCGATGCGATAAGGACCGTTGCCGTTGGAGACGAGCATATTGTGTTTGAGATCGGCGCCGTTGACGCCGGTCAAAACAATACCCTCGGTCTTATTTCCCGAGATCCAAGTGTCCGCGATTGAAATGCCATTCGCTTGGCGCACATCGATGCCGGCCCGGCCGTTGTCGTGGATATGACCGCCCAAAATCGAAATATCGTGGGTCAGGGCGCGAATTTCATTGTCCCCGGTTTGGACAACAATCCCACTTTGACCATTTCCGAACGCGTCATTGTTCAGGAAATGGACATTCGACGAGCCCGTCACGATGTTAAATCCGTGCCGGCCGTTGCCATACGACAGGTTGTTGACGAGGCTGACTCCGGTCGCGAAGTCGATGGTGAATCCATCGGCGCCATTATTGTGAGCGATGGAATTGGTAATTGTCAGGTTGTGGGTTTGCTCGTGGGGATCGAAACCATAGCGCGACACATTCATGATCTCGACGCGGTCGAGGGCGATGTTGTTGTCGAACACCGAGGTGTTGGGTTTGGGGCCGCAATAAAAGCCATCGACATCACCGGTGGTCGCGGACTTGTTGCCATCGATTGTGAGGCTCTCAATGGTGACATTCTCGGTGGTTTTGACCGTTCCATCGGGGTTTGTGCCGCCTGAATCCGTGCGCACAATGCCTGTAACACCAGATGATCCAGCGGCGAGTTTGATTGTTGTGAGGCCGGTGCCGGCACCCTTAAATAGCGTATCACTGCCAACGCGAAGTGCGCCATCTGAAATCTTGCCCGTGCCGGTCACTGTGAATGTGCCCGGCGAAAGCTGAACAAATCCGCCCGTATGGCCCGCCACATAATCGAGAGCGTTTTGCAGCATATTGGTCTGGACGGACGCGAGGTCAGTCTCGGAAAACGAAATCGTCTTAGTGACCGTGTCGGTGTAACCGAAGAAAATCGTCAGCATTTGCGCGCTCCATTTTGAGGCGCCCCTGACATGGTTTATGCAAAGCTCGGACCATAAAAATTTAGGTAAATTGCGAGCGCTCGCGTCGCAATTGCGTGCGCATCCTCGCCACGTTTCCTTCCCGGGTTGAAACGTAGCGAGGACGAGGGCTCTAAAAAAGAATAGATCAATATAGTTGGTAGTCGCGCGGGCCCGGCAAAAGGTTCAGCAACGCTGCGAACAGCCTATTCGGCAGCGCAGGCCGGCTCTGTGGCCGAAGCTAAGTGGATCGAGAGATCCCTGATTGTCGGATTGCGACCTGACAAAGGATTATCCGGGTCGTAGCTAAGTTCGACAGTGTCGAACCGGCTGGCTTGTGCGTCATAGATCAGGAGCCGGCCCGCCAACGTATCGCCGAGCCCGATGATTTCTTTGATAACTTCAGTGGCTTGCAATGTGCCAATGACGCCTGCGACGGGACCGAGAACGCCAACTTCAGAACAGTTCGCAACCACGCCCGCAGGCGGCGCTTCCGGAAAAATGCACCGCAAACTGGGGTACGGCGTGCCGCCGGCGCGCGCCTCGTGAGGTTTAAAGACGGAAACGTAACCGTCAAGCGGTCCGAGGGCGGCGTAGACCAGCGGACGTCTGGCAAGGTAGCAGGCGTCCGAGACGAGATAGCGGGTGGCGAAATTGTCCGAGCCCTCGGCGACAATGTCGTAGCGTGAAATCAATTCCAAAGCGTTGGCGGCGGTGATGCGCGTATTGTGGGCCTCGACCGTGACGTGCGGGTTCAAACTCCGAATCATGTCTGCGGCGCTCTCGACCTTCGGCCGGCCTGCATCGCTGGTCCGGTGAGCGATTTGCCGTTGCAGGTTGTCGATCGAAACCGTGTCGTCGTCGATGATGCCCAAGGTCCCAACGCCAGCGGCCGCGAGGTAGGTTAGGACAGGCGATCCCAAGCCGCCCGCGCCGATGACAAGGACGCGCGCCGCTTTCAACTTCTGTTGGCCCTGCCCGCCAACTTCGCGCAACACCAAGTGGCGTTTGTAGCGTTGGGTCTCTTCTGGGCTGAGCGTGGTCATCTACGGTTATCGCCTCTAGCTCTTGGCGGGCGGTTCGACAAACAGTTCGCTCGACAGATAGCGATCGGCCGAGGATGGTGCGAATGTCACAATCGTCTTACCAGCCATCTCCGGGCGTTCCGCCACCGCGATTGCCGCAGCGAGATTAGCGCCGGTCGAGATTCCGCCTGGAATGCCTTCGACGCGCGCCAGCATGCGTGCGAATTCAAACGCGGCTTCGCTTGAGACGACAACGACTTCGTCAATCAAAGATTTGTCGAGGACACTGGGAACAAAGCCCGCGCCGATGCCCTGAATTTTGTGCGGTCCGCGCTGCCCGCCCGATAGCACCGGACTGGTCGACGGCTCAACGGCGATGATCTTGAAATTCGGATTACGGGCTTTGAGCACGCGTCCGACGCCCGTCAACGTGCCGCCTGTACCAACGCCGAGAACCATGGCGTCGACTTTGCCATGCGTATCGTTCCAGATCTCTTCGGCAGTTGTCTTTTCGTGCACGAGCGGATTTGCGGGATTGTCGAACTGGCCTGGTATAACAGCGTCGGCCATTGACTTGGCCATGTCCTCCGCCCGTGCCACGGCAGCCGGCATACCACCGGGTCCCGGTGTCAACTCAAGCTCCGCGCCGAGGTGGGTCAGGATTTTGCGGCGCTCAAGAGACATGGTTTCCGGCATTACCAAAATCAGCCGGTAACCGCGCGCTGCCGCGACGAAGGCGAGACCAATGCCGGTGTTACCGGAGGTTGGCTCAATCAAGACTGTTTTGCCCGGCGTGATGCGTCCTTGCGATTCTAATGTGTCGATCATCGACACGCCGATACGGTCTTTTACAGATGACAAGGGATTGAAGAACTCGAGCTTCATCAAAAGATCGGCTTTGAGTTTCGACGCCGCCATGACCTTCGACAGCCGGACGAGCGGCGTATGGCCGATGGTCTCCGCAATATTTTCGTAAACGCGGCCGCGGCCCCAGGATTTCGTAGCTGCGAGGGTCTTGATGTCGATCTGGTTCATGAGACGTCCTGCGAGATAACAATGATGTAGGCCTCGGCGCATGACTGCACGGACCTTGTATGGTGTTTGTTGCAGGTTAGAGCCTTTGGCTCAAGCCCCTGGGTTGAAACGCACTTGCGCGCCACGTCCGGCCGCGATTACGGTTGCTTGCGGGCGGAA
The DNA here is from genome assembly GCA_031365865.1 of Hyphomicrobium sp. Taxonomy (GTDB): domain Bacteria; phylum Pseudomonadota; class Alphaproteobacteria; order Rhizobiales; family Hyphomicrobiaceae; genus Hyphomicrobium_B. The sequence goes on from JANLYX010000056.1 coordinate 20,356, forward strand.
GTCTTTGGAGTGCCCGGTTTCGCCTTGCTTGAGCCAGCCGCAATGGCTTTGCTTTTAGAAGATGGCGCATCACGCTTTTGTTTGACAGTCCCCGTTGACCCAAATCCGCCTGAACCGCGCTTGGTCGCGGACAACGCAATCGTCTCGACGAGCAGCCCTTGTGTTAGGGGGGCGATGACCATTTGCGCTATGCGCTCGCCACGCCGGATCGTGTAGGGCTCAGCACCGTGATTAATCAGGATCACAGACACTTCGCCGCGATAGTCGGCGTCGATGGTTCCCGGACTGTTGAGCACGGTGACACCGTGCTTGGCGGCGAGGCCAGAGCGAGGCCGAATTTGCGCTTCGCTGCCCCGCGGCAATGCGAAGGCCAAGCCGGTTGGAACCAGAGCACGCGCGCCGCTCAATAGGATCACCGGAGCATCTTCGGCGATGGCTGCAAGCAAATCCAGGCCGGCGGCATCCCGGCTTTGGTACGCGGGAAGATCTAGTCCTTGACTATGGGGTAAGCGCCGGACTTTGACCTTAACCGGCTTGGCAGGTTTCATTCGGCGGCGGCCTTATCGCGATTGAGGGTCGCTGCGGCTTTGGCGACAAGCTTATCGGCAACCTTGTCCTTGGTCATGTCCGGCCAACTCTCGACGCTCGTTTCTGTAATGACGTGGACGGTGTTGCGATCGCCGCCCATGATACCGGTCTCCGGAGAAACATTATTGGCGACAATCCAGTCCGCGCCCTTGGCGCCGCGCTTTTTCTGAGCGTAGGTCAATACGTCATGCGTTTCGGCGGCAAAGCCGATAACGAGGTTTGGGCGGCCCTTCTTGAGGCCGGCGATCGTTTTTAAAATGTCGGCATTCTCGGCGAGGTCTAACGCGGGTGCGCGTTCGCCGGATTTCTTCTTTATCTTTGAACTTTGAGGCACGGCGGCACGCCAATCCGCGACGGCGGCCGCGAAAATAGCGATGTCGGCGGGCAAGGCGGCCTTGACGGCTTCCAGCATTTCAGCGGCCGTCACGACCCGCCTGGTCAAAACATTTTGGGGATCTTCCAAATTTACCGGCCCGGAAATCAACGTCACGCGCGCGCCGAGCTTTGAGGCCGCAGCCGCTAACGCATACCCTTGCTTTCCAGAGGAGCGGTTGGCGAGATAACGAACAGGATCGATCGGTTCATGGGTTGGCCCGGCGGTGATCAAGACGTGACGCCCAGCGAGCGGTCCTTTGGATTGCGCTCTGGTTTGACTGATCGATTCAATCGTCGAGACTAGGTCGGCGACCTCAACGAGCCGGCCCACGCCAGCTTCGCCACGCTCCGCCATTTCCCCGGACGCGGGCCCGGCAAAATAAACGCCGTCTTTGATGAGTTGTGCGACGTTGCGGCGGGTGGCGGGGTTCGACCACATCCGCGGGTTCATCGCCGGAGCCAGCAAAACCGGCTTATCGGCCGCCAGCAGAACCGACGATGCCAGATCATTGGCATGTCCGCCCGCCATCTTTGCGATGAGATCGGCGGTTGCCGGCGCCACCACGATCAAATCAGCTTCGCGGCTCAAGCGAATATGCCCGATCTCGCGCTCGTCATCGAGATTGAAAAGATCAGTGAAGACACGCTCATTGGTCAGCGCACCAACTGAGAGCGGTGTTACGAACTCATGTGCCGCTTTGGTCATCACCACGCGGACCGTATGACCACGCTCCCGCAGGCGCCGGATCAAGTCCAGGCACTTATAAGCAGCAATGCCGCCGCCGATAATCAGGAGTATGCGCTGGCTTGCCACGCTAAGTTACCATTTCGATGCTGCAACCTTTAGGGTGACTTTAGCATATCCCAGCTAATGAAGTGCTGATCGGGAGCCAAACACAGCCAGCTAGATTGCTGGTGATGTTAATGGCTTCGTCATGCGGCTGTTATCGATTCCGGTTAGGTTGAGGTGCCTTGCCGTCCGAGTGCGAAAAAAGTGCTGCGATCTCCAATAAAACGGCGCCTTTTCGGGAATAAAAAATTACCTCATGCGTTGACTTGACGCAGAGCGGCAGTTGTAGCATGGTGCCGCCGCATTCGACACCGGGCCGGGTCGAAATGCTCAAAAAAAAATCAACAAAGGTCCAAGTCTAGGGACGTTACGAACGGGGTGGTGCTCTCAAGGCGCCGCCCCTTTCCATTTCAAGCCAACGACGGCCTTCCGCCCTTCGCATTCCGGGCTTGAACCAGCCGTCACCGGCGGGCACAAGTCATGGCTTGATCGCGGGGTGGTGAGGGGCGGTTTGATGACGGAAGACGAGGTCAAAGGTGCGTGCCGGCCGACACGCCGCCTGACCGTGACGGCGCTCATCGTTTGGGCGGTGCTGACATTTGCGCTGCCGCTGGCTGCGTTAACGCTCAACGCCGTGTCCGTTGCCAGCTTTCCTCTCGGTTTCTGGATGGCGGCACAAGGTGTCCTCATTCTGCTGGTCGCGCTAGCGCTTGTATTTGCGCGCCGCGCCGGGGGGCAGCGCACCTCAGATTCCCCCGCCTCCAGCCTGCAATTTGCGGGGGAATGCATCACCAGCGCCGGGTTTATCGGCCTCTCGGGTCTGATCGCGGCGCTGGGCTTCGACGGTTTGGCTTACCCAATCGGACTCGCCGCCGGACTTGCGCTGATGACGATCGTCGTCGCGCCTAGACTGGTATTATATCCTGCGGCCACCCTGACGGGATTCATGTCCAGCCGTTATGGAGGGGTTTGGCCGGCCCGCGTGACTTTGCTCATCGCCATTTTGGCGTCGGCACTGATCCTTGCGGCGGATTTGCGAGGTGCCGGTCTGGCCTTGCAAGGGCTTTCGGGTGCCGGATACAGTTTGGCGGCTGCGGTGGCCCTCATCATTGTCGCGCTAACATGGCTAAGCCGGCCGCTGCTCAACCTGCCTGGCCCTCGGGGTCTGGTCTACGGCCTGCTGCTCTTGGCATTTTGCGCAACCTTGGTCGCGATGGCCTGGGCGCAAGATCGCTTACCTATTCCGCAGCTCTCCTATGGCGGTGCCCTTGACGACATTAAATTGCTGGAGCGTAAGCTTCTGGAGGCGAAGCTCGCTGACCTCAAGGCCATGCGCCCGATGGCGCAACCGTTTCTCCAACTCTCAATGGTCAATTTTTCCGGTCTGATTATCGCTCTCGCCTGTGGTCTGGCGGCTTTGCCCCACATTTTAGGGCGGCATTTGACACAAGCTGTCGTCGCTCCCGGAGACGGACCGCGCCGGACGGCTTGGGCGCTGGCATTTCTCAGCCTATTCTTGGCAGGGTTGGCGGCTTTTGCGGCTCTCTCACGCGTTGCGATCGATAAACTTCTGGTCGGGGGCATCAAGACCACCGAGTTACCAGCGGCACTGGTGCGGGCGAGCGGCCTCGGATGGGTCGAGATTTGCGGTTTGCAGTGGGCGTCGCAAGCCGACCTAGCGGCCGCCTGCGCCAAACTCTCAGGACAAAAGGGCCTTTTGAGGCTGCAAGATTTGGCGTTCACGGGCGACGGCTATTTGTTCACGGCTTCCTCGCTTGCCGGCGTGCCTGCGATTGTGTGGATTGGGCTGGCCGGTGCTGGATTGCTCGCCGCTGTCGTTTCAGCCCATGCCATTGTAGCGGGCCTGGTCCGGGCGGAGCTGGAAACGCGGAGCGCTGGGTACGATCTAGATCTGCGTTCTGGGGCGATGGCCCTCGGCCTGCTGCTCGCAGCTTATATGATCGCAATTCTGGATCAGCGCGAAATCCCCGCGCTCGTCTCGGAGGGATTTGCACTCATCGCGTCGGCTTTGTTTCCCGCACTCGTGCTTGGCTTATTTTGGAGGCGCACGACCGCGACGGCCGCAGTTGCCTCGATGATGACCGGGTTGTTGGTTGCGGGCGGATACATTCTGGCAGTGCGATTTTTTCCGGTTCAGATGTTCGAAATGACAGGATCGTTATCAAACGCCGCGCCGGCCGTCGTGGCCAAGTTCATGGACTCGAAAGCGCACGTGTTGGCGGTCGACGACGCGGCGCGGGCAGCGGCGCAAAGTGTCTTGCACAAGCAAGCCCAAGCCATTGCGAATTGGTGGGGTTTAAAACCAGGCGCTGCTGCGTTGCTGGCCATGCCGCCGGCTATTGTGATCGCAATTGTCTGTTCGGCGCTCGCTAAAGCACCGCGGATTGGCGGCTCAGCTTAAAATTTGAAGATTTAGCGTCACTCGCGAAGACTTGACGAGTACTACTGTATCAAAATTGGAAATTAGTAGATGTTGCGGCGGCCCGTCGCAGATCAGCGGCATTAAGAATACAAATATTTGGGAAGCCAGGGGTTAATCTCGTCATTTTTTCAAATCAAAGATTATCTTGCTGCTTATTCTATATTACCTTGCCAGAGTTATCCACAATTTGTTCTACGATCTTCAACGTTAACCAACATGAGCATTAGCGTCTCGTCTTGCCCTTGTCTTCCGTGTACCGGGCGACCGTGAATAGACAATGGGCAGAGGCTGTTTCGGGGTTGGCATTACGAGATGTCACGACGCGGCCTTAAGAAGGGAGCATAGTATGTTGCGTTTGCGTTCAAGCCGGGCTGCCAATGGCGGTGCCGCAAGTTTTCTGACGACCATTTTACTTTCAGCGTTCGCGGCTATTCTGGTGACGGTTGGACTTGGTAGCACGGCGCGCGCCGGCGACGTGCCGTTCTGGGAACGCGACGATCAAGCGAAGGCTTCAAAGGCCAGTAGTAAGAAATCCGTCGCCGCGAAGAGTACGAAAAAATACGCCAAGGCGAAATCGCAGAAATCCTACGCCAGCACCAAGAAGCTTGGCGGCTATGCTGAAGAAACTGAGACGCCCAAGAAGAAAAAGAAGGGCGTCAAAGTTGCGGCCCTCGGCGGCGATGATTTTTACGTCGAGCCCAAGCACAAAAAGAGCTTGTCCGGCGGCAGCGTAAACTGGACAGCGGACGCAGGTTGCCTCGATAGCGGTCTCAGGGCCATCATCAACGATTTGGCGTCGAACTATGGCCCGGTGACCGTCAACTCGACCTGCCGTAGCAAGAGCCATAACGCGGCTGTGGGCGGCGCAGGCCACTCCAAGCACCTGACAGGTGATGCCGTCGACTTCCGAGTCCACGGCAACGTCGGCGCGGTCTACGCCTATCTCAAAGGTAACGGCGGCGTCGGTGGACTGAAGCATTACGGCGGCGGACTGTTCCACATCGACAACGGCGAGCGCCGTAGTTGGTAGTTTGGTGAAGGCACCAAAGAAGCGTGCGGGTTTGGGCTGTTTTCCGTGGCCCGAACCCGTGCCACTTGACTGTTACCTCCCAAAGTCAGGCAGAGCCGGCGCGCCCATCGGCAATGGTCCGATGCAGCAACAGTACTGGCAACAATCCAATGACTATGATCGTCACCGCGCCAAGGGACGCTTCCTCGAATTGTTCGACGGCGGCCAGGCCATAGACGTGGGTTGCCAGTGTCTCGAAATTGAAGGGGCGCAGCAACAGCGTCGCTGGCAATTCTTTCATCGCGTCGACAAAGACCAGCAAGGCGGCGGCCCCGAGAGCTGGAGCGAGTATCGGCAAATGGACCCGCAGAAGCGTCGACGCCGGTGACGATCCCAGCGTCCGCGCGGCCGCGTCCAAGCTCATTGAAATTCGCCCAAGCCCGGCTTCAATTGAGCCGAGCGCAACCGCCAGAAATCGGATGACCAGCGCCAGCGTGACGGCGAACAAAGATCCCGAGAATATCAGGCCCGTACGAAGTCCAAATTGCCGGGTCATCCAACCGTCGATGCTGTTGTCTATCGCCGCTAACGGGATGAGTAGGCCGATGGCCAGCACAGTGCCGGGTAAAGCGTAACCGAGCGACGCGATGCGCGCCGATGCTAAAGTAACCGGGCTTTTTGCTACCCGCGCCGCATATCCAAATAACAGCCCGAGTACAACGGCGCACGCGCCGACGAGCGCCGCCAGCAGCAGACTATTGCGGGCGGCCCTTAAGAATGCGTCCGAGAAAGCCGTGTCGAAGTGCCGGATCGCGTGCCCGATCAAGACGGCGGATGGCACCAAGAAACCAATAATAAAAGGCAGAGCCACGATACTTAGCGCCAGCCAGCCGCGCCAGCCGTCGAGCGCTTCAAAAGGAATGGACCGGTGCCGGCCCGTGGTGTTCTGGCTCCCTCCGGCGCGAAACCAGCGCTCTGCTAAAAGCAAAGCAACAATCAACAGCAGCATGACCGCTGCGAGTTCTGCAGCGCCCGCCAGGTTAGTCCGCTGCAGCCAGGTCGCGTAAATGCTGGCTGTCAATGTCTCGACGCCGAGATATTGAACTGCGCCAAGGTCATTCAGACTTTCCATCAACACTAGGGCAACGCCGCCGGCGAGGGCGGGACGTGCAATCGGCAGCGCGATCGACCAGAAGCTGCCAAGGGCGGTGCGGCCGAGTGTGCGGGCAACTTCGAGGACGCATATCGATTGCTGAACGAAACTGGCCCGCGCCGACAGGTAGACGTAGGGGTATAGCACGGCCGCAAAAATTGCGATGGCGCCCGTCAGCGAGCGAATTTCAGGAAAGGCATAATCGCCCGGCCCTTTGAAATGAAACGTCGATCGCAGACCGGACTGCACAGGTCCCGCGTAATCGAGGAGTTCGACGTAAGCGTACGCAACGATGTAGGTCGGCATCGCGAGCGGAAGTACCAAGAGACGGTCAACCAAAGCCCGTCCTGGAAAGCGGTACATCGTCACCAGCCAAGCGGCCAACGTGCCAACGACAAGCGATAGCAGACCAGCGCCGAACAAAAGCGCCGCCGTATTAAAGAGCGCAGCCGGCAGGACGGTTGCAAACAGATGGCCCCAAATATTGTCGCCAGGTCCAAGTGCCAAGATCAGGAGCGATATGATCGGGAGCGCGAATATAGCCGCCAAGATAAGCGCCGCAATGGTCCAGCCAAGGTTGCCCGGTTGGTTAAAGCCGAAGCGATCGATGATGCCGCGGACCTGCCGTGGGGGCGACTTCAGATCAAGCCGCCTGTCGTTGGGCGGGGCCGGCGTCGCGGATGTCATGGCAGGTCCAACATCCTTGCAATCACATCAGCCGCCTGCGGTCGGTCCGCAGCGCGCAGGTTGCCGGACAGATCGAGGCCGCGTCAAGGATCTGATTGACGCTTCTGAGGCTGGCTGCAAATGTTTGCGCACCTGACAATGCGTCGCCAATATCTGGAGAACCGATCAAGGCGCACGCCGCCGCCTGCAACGCCGGCGCCGCGCCGTGCTGACAGGCGGCGATCATGGAGATTGCCAAACATTCGTCGCGGCAAAACCCGAGGCAGCCGGTCGGATAAACCTGGATTTCGCGTTCAGCCGTTGTCTTGACCGCCCGAACGAACTGCGAGAGGTCGAGCACCAATGCTTTTGCCGAATCACGGCCGAGGGTTGCGGCGTAGGTATTCCAGGCCTGCTCCCAAGACGCGATGTCGCCGGTTTCGAAACCCGCGAACCAACACCTGAAGCCAACGCCGACGAGGCGCTCGGGCATGCGGGCAGGCAGCGGAGGTATTGGGCTGGCAGCTGTCAAATTTGATTTGGTCATAACGCTATACCTCTTGAATTATCTCTAACGAGGGTCACGGGCTACGATCGCGCAAACCCCGCGCTTCAAGAATTGGGGCCCTGGTCGAAATGGACCTTGTCGACGAGTTCGGAAGCTTTCTTGCGGAATTCGGCAATCTTCGAAAGCGCCAAGCCATCGGCTTTCAGAGGTCCCCACGATTCGACGGTGGCGGAAGCAGGAACACCCGCGACGACCGGATATTCGCCGTCGATTTCGGCATAGAGCTTCTGCGCCGCCGGCGACACCAGGAACTCCATAAGCTTCAAAGCATTCGCCTTGTTGGGCGCGTTAGCGGTCATGGCAACGCCTGAGACATTAACGTGCGAACCCCGATCGCCCGCATTGGGAAACAGCATCTTGACGGAGTCCGCCCAGGCCTTTTGCTCGGGCGATTTCTGCATGGCCACCATGTAGTAGGTGTTGCCAATCGCCAGATCGCATAAGCCCGCTTGCACGTCGCGGACCTGCTCGCGATCGCCGCCAGCAGGTTTGCGCGCCAGATTGGCTTTGAGGCCGTTCAGCCAGGCTTCAGCCTTGTTGTCGCCGAGGTGCGCGATCATCGAAGCAATTAGCGCAACGTTGTACGTGTGCTGTCCGGAGCGAATGCAAATCTTGCCCCGCCATTTTGGGTCGGCGAGTTCCTCATATGTAATAGCGTCCTGCTTCACGCGATCCTTGGACGCGTACACAATGCGGGCACGCCGCGTAAGTGCAAACCAGCGGCCTTCCGAATCGCGTAATTCTTGGGGGACTGCTTGCTCGAGGACCGCAGATTTGACGGGCGCGGCCACGCCTGCGGCAACAGCTTGGACAAGAAGACCGGACTCGTTTGTTAGGAGTACATCCGCCGGGCTATTTTTGCCCTCGGCGGCGAGTCGTTCGACCAAGCCGTTACTCGCGAAGACGATGTTGGTCTTAATGCCGGTCGCTTCGCTGAATGCCTTTAGCAAAGGTTCGATGAGTGTGGGTTCGCGGTAGGAGTAAATGTTGACGGCGTCGTCAGCGTGCGCCGGAAATGCCAGGACCACCAAAGTTAAACAAATTGCAGACAGGCAGCGCAAAGGGGCGCTCAGAAAATCGTTCATCGGTCTCTCCAATAATCGGGGTTCAAGGCCCCGGTATCGGTTGGCGCCGCTCGTTGCGGAACGCAGGTCTCAGTTTAGAGACATGAGCCCAATTAGCCGGTCTGAAGGACTTGGTCAACGCAATCTTGACCGGCAGTTCTTCCTTAGAATTGTTATAATTATCAACTGCCTACAGCCTACCGGGACAGTCCCTAAAGGTCTGAAAGCCGGCTCGGCGGGAAGGCTAAGAGTACGACGGTTCCTTTTCCCGGTTCGCTGTCGATTTCAAGCGCTGCGTGGTTGTCTCGAGCAAGCTGGCGCACCAGCGGCAGTCCAATGCCATGTCCTCCACCCGGCCTCGCGTACGCAGGCTCAGCGCCGGACGATGGGTCGAGGATATCGTCGTCGAACGCATGGGCCATTGCATGGCGGGTCATGCCATCGCCAGTGTCGCGCACCACCAAGAACACAGATCCATCGTCCAGATATCCCGTGACGACGTGGACCTCGCCGCCAGGGGGGGTGAATTTGAGGGCGTTGGTGATGAGGTTGATCACAATCTGGCGCAGCGCCACCGGATCGGCCGAGACACGTTGCAAACGCGGCAACGCCTCAAGCTCGAGGCTCAACTGCCGGCCTTTCGCCAGCGGCTTCATGCTTGAGACGACGCGGCGGCAAAGCTCGTTAATATCGATGGCTTCAATGGGCGGCCTTGGGTGTTCGACGGGTCCTGCGCCATCCAGCATTTTGCCGATAACGTCGAGAGCATGGCTTGCGCTGTCGTGAATATCGCCGGCATAACCCAAGTACCGGCGGTTGCCCATCGTACCGAGGCGCTCATCGCGCATGATTTCGGCTGCGGCGAGAATTGCGCTCAAGGGCGTCTTCAATTCATGGGCAAGTTTGGCCAATGACACGCCCGTAAATCCGTCAAGAGGTACCTGTTCTAAGGGGCGCGGCTGCATTTGAACACTTGCCGGCTCAAGCTTTGCAATAGCCTGCCCGGTCGCGGGGGGCTCAGGCGTCAATTCCAAGTCAACGGCGGTCCGCCCGGAGTTTTGGCCCTCGCGAATAGCGCGTGCGATGTCTTTCAAAGTTTGGGCGTCGTCGCGCGGCGCGGGCGGCAGCGTGGAGGCAGTGATTTCAGGCGCGACGGTTTCAACTTTGGCAAGCGGATCTTCTGAATCCTTGATTTCATCGAGACTTTGAAGTGTCGACGGCGCCGAATTCATTTCGGGTGGCGAATTGGCCGTGGAAAATCCAGGCTGCAACGCGACAACAAGCAATCGTTCGCCGGCTTTGCCAACGTTGAAACGAGCCAGGCCGTCAAGCCGAACAACGCCATCCCCGATCCAGAAAATCAGATCTGAATGCCGCGCAGTGGGGACATTGACCGCGGTTTGCCGCAATTTCTGCAGCGCCGGCATGGCACTATCGAGCGTCAAAGGCAGGGAAGTCGTTGGCGCAAGGGTGAGAAGTTCGAGCCCTCGCGCGGTGGCGGCGATAAGCTGCGATTTTGCGACATCCAGCACGATCGAAGCGTCAGGACCGCCACCTAGCTCCAGTGCGCATGTCTTGGCACTAGGCATCTTCTGTGAACTCTCTTGGTTCGCCGGCATCTCAGATTTCACCAAAACTGTCTGAGTGTTATATAGTGATATTCCCACCGTCTGCGAACCTTCAATGCAACCTATTTGCCGCTCAACGCGTTCCTTTTAGTTAGGGGCAGATTGAAGTATGTTGCGGGACGCCAGCACCAAAGGAGCGCAGATCATGTTCGAGACGCCTCAATTCGAGATCCCGCCGGCAGTTCGCGAAGTCGCCGAGCGCAACGTTACTCAAGTCCGCGCAGCCTACGAGCAGGTCATTAACCTGATGCGCAAGGCTCAGGACACGGTGATGAAGACCCAGGGTGCGATGACGCAAAGCACCATGGACATCCAGGCCAAAGCCTTGACTTTCGCCCAAACGAACATCGAGTCCAATTTCCGGTTTGCCGCCGAGCTGGCCCAAGCCAGAGACCTCAAGCAATACCTCGATATTCAGTCTCGCTACGCCAAAATGCAGATGGACGCTTATGCTAAGCAGGGCCAGGAAATCAGCCGCCTGATGACGGAAGCTGCTCATAAGGCCCAGCCGAAGCCTTAATTGTGCTTCTCGGTACAACCGTGTTGCAGGTATGCGACCCTGTTTTCACTTGACGAGACGGCTCCGCCGGGCCTTTTAAGGCTTCGGCCATCCGCGCTTGCGTTAGGCTGTTAATTCCTTGTGCCGCCTTAGCTCAGTTGGTTAGAGCGCCGGTTTGTGGAACCGGAGGTCCTCTGTTCAAGCCAGAGAGGCGGTACCAATTCTCGATTGGGCCTCAGGAATTACCAGGATTGAGAGCGACTTTCGTGGCGGCGATACCGGTAAAGTCATCGATCTCGGCTCCGAACCGGCCGAATTTCAAAGCCAGCGTGGGCAGCACCAGCAAATTCAAAATCATCGACGACGCCAGTCCGCCAACGATGACAAGCGCCATCGGGCCCTCGATTTCGCGTCCCGGCTCGTTCATGCCTATCGCCAGCGGCAATAGCCCAAGCGCCGTTACAATCGATGTCATGAGGATGGGCGTCAGCCGGTCGCCGGCACCTCGAATGGCGGTTTCAATCGTCCAGGGCTCGCCTTCGACCTCCGTCATCTGTTGATAGTGCGAGATCATCATGATCGAATTGCGCAATGTAATTCCAAACAGAGTGACGAACCCGACCATCGAGCCAATAGTCAGGACGCCGCCGGTGGCGAATACCGCCAGCACGCCGCCGACGAGTGCGAAGGGCATATTCGCCAGGATTAAAATTAGGTTGCGCAGACTGCCGGTGACGATCGCGAGCAGGAGCAGGATGCCTGTCGTGGCAAAAGCCGACTGGGCGATGAGATTGCGCCGGGCTTCGGCCTGTGCCTCGGCCGAACCCGCGTATTGGATGTAGACGCCCGGCGGCAACTTTACTTTTGCGGCGATGGCCGCCCTTATATCCTGGACGAACGAGACCACGTCGCGGCCTTTGACATTGGTGGTGACGGCTTGCACGCGTTGCCCGCCGAGATGCTGGACCTGATAGCGGCCGGCGCTTTGTGAAATCTCGGCGACTTGATTGAGATAGATGAAATTGCCGCTGGCTGTGCGGATCGGTAACGCCGCCACGCCGTCAATCCGGTTGCGCGCGACCGTGTCCAGCACCACCATGACGTTGAAAACACGGTTGCCGTCGTAACTCTGCCCGACGATGTCGCCTTGATAGGCCGTACGTATCAGATCGAGAACTTCGACCGCCGTCAAACCCCATCGCTCGAGATCGGGCTTGCGGAGCTGAATTGAAAGCTCCGCCAGCCCGGGGGGCGACTGCAACTGGACTTCATTGGCACCATCGATCTCATTGACGGTACGCGCAACCTGACGCGCCGTGCGATCGAGAGCGTCGAGATCGTTGCCCAAGATATTGATGACGACGGCGGCAGTGTTGCCCGACAGCGATTCTTCAACGCGTTCGGTCAGGAACGGCTTCAAGGCAAAGTTGACGCCTGGAAATTCCGACAAGACTTTACGGATGGAATTTTCGACGGCTTCCGAGTCCGCGCCCGACAACGTGTTCTTGAGGTCGATTTCGAACTCGCTGTAATGCGGCCCCCAAGTGTCGTCCGCTTTCTCGGCGCGGCCGGCGCGTTGTGAGACCGACTCGACCGCCGGCAATTCGAGCAAAGCTTTCGAAACCCGTGCCCCAACACGTTCCGATTCTGACAGCGAGGTACCGGGTACAGCCGCCATATGCAGCGTGAAATGCCCTTCTTTCAAGTCTGGCAAGAACCCCGCGCCGAAAAACGGCAGGGCCGCGCACCCCAACAGCGTCAGCATTGCGGTGACCACGATTGTTAGGCCCGGGTGGTTCACGAGCGGCCCGAGTATGCGCTCGTAGTGTTGACGCAAAAAGCGGCTGATCGGCGAGTCCCTGACTTCGCCCGCGGACTCGCCGCCATCCAATTTTTTCGCGCGGTTGAATAGCATCATGCAAAGCGCGGGAGTGACAGTCAGGGCAACGATCAGCGACGCCACGATCGCAAGAATATACGACAATCCCAAAGGCGCAAAAAATCGCCCAGCCAAGCCCGGCAATGTCACAACCGGCAAGAACACGAGAATAACGGCAAACGTCGCGTAGACGACGGCGCTGCGGACCTCGAGCGACGCTTGCAAAATGACACGGGCCGTTGGAACCGGATTTGCTAGTCGCCAGTTCTCGCGCAGACGGCGCATGATATTTTCGACGTCAATGACGGCGTCGTCGACAACTTCACCGATGGCAATCGCCAGTCCGCCGAGCGTCATGGCGTTGAGCGTGGCGCCGACGGCATTGAGCACCACGACGGCGGCCAATAGCGACAATGGAATAGCGATGAGCGAGATTGTTGCCGTTCTAAGATTGAACAGAAATAAGAAAATCACGATTGCCACCAGCGCGCCGCCAAGCAGCAGCGAGGCGCGGACGTTGTCGGTCGACACCGCTATGAAATCGGCCGGACGGAATAAATCCGTTCTCAGTTCTGTCTCGGCGGATGTAATTGCGGGCCGCAAATCATCGAGGGCCTTCTCGACTTTCTGCGTCACCTCGATGGTGTTGGCGCCGAGCTGGCCCGATATCAGTAGCACCACTCCGGACTTCCCCATCACCGAAGCCGCGCCAAACGCGGGCTCGGGCGCATCCAGAACGGTCGCGACATCGCGCAGCAGGACCGGGGCGCCACTGGACGTCGCGATAACGGTGTTTGCTACTTCGGCCGGGTCGATGGATTGGCCTTGCGATTGCAGCGTGATGCGCTGGTTGGCATTCTCGGCAAAGCCTGCGCCGCGAACAGCCGTCGCTCGCCGGGCCGCTGTCAGCACGTCCTCGAATGTCAGATTAAACCGCACCAGTTGCTCTGGGTGAACCTGAACTTGAATGGACCGCACATGGCCACCAAATACCGCGACCTTGGCAACACCCGGCACGGCCAGGAGACGCGGACGAATGGTCCAATCCGCAAGCGTACGAATGTCCATCAGTGTTTTGGACTGAGACGTCAGACCAATCACCAGCACTGTGCTCGATGATGACGTCAGCGGGGTTAGCGTTGGCGCTTGAACACCAGCCGGCAACGTCTGCGCCGTCGCGGCCAGCCGCTCGTTTACGACTTGCCGGTCGCGGTAGATATCACTGGCGGGATCGAAGGTGATGGTTATGACTGAGAGGCCCTGAATGGATGAAGACCTCAACGATTCGACGCCCGGCACACCGTTGACGGCATTCTCGATCGGCTGCGTGACGAGAACTTCAACTTGCTCCGACGTCAGCCCCGGCGCCTCGGTTTGGATGTTGACCTGGGGCGGCGCGAATTCTGGGAAAACGTCGTACTTGGCCCGTGTCAACGACAGCACCCCGTACGCCAGCAGCAGGGCGGCCAGGGCGACGACGATGCCGCGATAGCGTATCGCAAAACTGACGATGGCTGTCTGCAAGCCCGGCGGCGGCGACCACGGCAGCGAACTGGTGCTGTCTGGAGTTTGCGTCATCAATCGTTGTCTCCGCCGACTTCGATTTGAGAGCGGAATTCTTCCGATAACAACAGTTGCGCGGCCGTCGTGACGATTTCAGGGTCGTTGCCCGGGAGCGCTTTGATAGCGACGAGATAACTGCCGCTCTTGTCGCTTTGGCCATCGAGATGGATTTCCCGGCGAATAAAATCATCATCTCCCGTGTGCTCGTAAATCCAAGTCCTGCCCGACCACCACACGATGGCTGACGGCGGGATAACATAGACATCGACTTTCGGGCCCGATGCTAAGTTGGCCATTAGGTTCATGCCCGGCAGCACGCCGCGGTCGGCCGGCACCAAATAAAAGTAGCTCGGTCCCTGGATCCGCGGATCGGTGCGGGTCGCGGGCGACAGATATGCAGCTTCGATAGAGGCTGTCTGGCCGGGCACTTGGATCGTGGCCACAGGTGGCGCGACAAAGGCTCCACCGGACGGCCCCGCAAAGACCGCCGCTGGCGGCAGTGTGACTTGCAGCAGATAGGTCTGCCGCTCGATCAGCCGGTTGACCAGTGGATCGTGCTCGTTGAGCGCCTTTCCAAGCACGACGCCCCAGTCCTGAATGGCGGTCGCTGCGAGCGCGCGGACTTGCGACTGGGCGGCCGCCAAACTTGCCTTGTCGACAAGATAAGCGGCTTCGGCAATTTGAACCTGGACTTGCGTACCGGTCTTGGACTTCAAAAGTGTTTGCGCCCGTTCAAATGCCGGTTGCGAAGCCGCCAACTTGGCCTTGGCGCTGTCGAACTGCGATTGAGCCGCAGCTATGTTGTTGTTAAGCGTGGTGAGGTTCGCGAGATCAAGCACGGTGCCGTAAGCGCGCGTGTTCTTTTGGACGCGTTTGAGCTTCGGGCCTTCGATCTTCAAGCCGATGCGTTCTTGTTCTTTGTCGCTGAGCGAGACTTGCGCAAAGCCGTCCTTGCTAACTTTGGTCCGTATCGGCGGTTTGACCGGTTGTCCGCGGGCGGCTTCGTCGGCTGCTTCCTTGCGGCCCTTGATGTAGCCTTGGACCATGATCGTTGTAATCGCGGCAACGCCTGCCATCATCAGCAGCACCAAGGGCAAGGCCTTCTTTGTCATACGTAACGGCCTGAACTATCGCTTGAAAGGCGGGCGCTGAAGCTTGAAAGTGTCATGGTTGTGTCGGCCACTACGGATCGGTGGAGTAGGCCCGGCGGCGCTGAGCCAGCAATAAGAGGATTGCTAGCTGTTGCATACGATTTCGGCAGCTTCCGAGGCGTTATTTCCGAAAAGTTGGTTGCGGAGCTCTAACCTCTATTTTCAACGAGCCGCAATCGGTTGTGCGACCGCAGGCGTTAACTAAGACGTAGAATATGTCATAGACCGCGTCTTCGGATGGTCTGGTAATTCGGCGCCGTGTAACGGCTCCACCAGCGAAAGCGAATGGCTAACGGGGGCGTGGTGCGATCTCAAAGTGTATCTCCGGGCTGCGGGCAAATTCAGTCATAAAAATGAGGAACAGCAAAATGGACGGTTACTATAAAAGCGAACACTTGGCTGAATTTGGCAAAATTTCCGATGGCAATCCGGAACTGGGCAAGAAATTTTTCGAGTATTATGGCGCCGTGTTTGCCGATGGCGCGCTCACCGCACGCGAAAAGAGCTTGATTGCACTCGCCGTCGCCCACGCCGTTCAATGCCCGTACTGCATCGACGCCTATACTCAGGATTGTCAGCAAAAAGGCGCGGACTTCGAACAAATGACCGAAGCTCTGCACGTCGCCGTTGCAATTCGTGGCGGAGCCTCGCTGGTGCATGGTATGCAGATGCGCGAGAAGTCCAAGAAGTTGGGGATGTAAATGAGCGACGACAGTCTAGCGCAGCCGCTGCGAGACGTTGCCGACGATGTGGCAGCCGATCGCAAGACCCCACGCGCGGGCACAAGCTTGCGTTGGCGGAAGGCGCCGCTGGCGTCGGCGCGCCAACAACTGCGCCTGCTCGACACAATCGATATCCAGAAGGACGGCCAGCAGGTTGAATTCCAGAGCATGGTTGGCCGCGATCTAACTGCGGCCCGCCTCGATATCTTCCAGGTCAACCTCGGCAAGCTTTGCAACATGACTTGCCGTCATTGCCACGTCGATGCTGGCCCCGACCGCACCGACGCCATGATGAGCGACGCCGTCGTCGATAAGGTCATCGCCGCCATTCAACGCTCGAGTGCCCACACCGTCGATTTGACGGGTGGCGCTCCAGAACTGCACCCCCGTTTTCGCGATGTTGTCAAAGCCAGTGTAGCGGCGGGTAAGCATGTCATGGATCGCTGTAACCTGACAGTGCTGCTGCTGCCGCGAAACGCCGGCATGATCGAGTGGTTCGGCGGGCTTGGTGTCGAGGTTGTGGCATCGCTGCCCCATTACCGCCGGCCCAATACGGATAGCCAGCGCGGCGATGGCGTCTATGAGCGGTCGATCAAGGCCATGCAGCTATTGAACGCAGGGGGTTACGGCAAGGGGAACGCGAAGAAGCTTTTAACATTGGTCTCGAACCCGGCCGGCGCTTTTCTCGGGGCTTCGCAGGCGACCAGTGAGCGGGAATGGCGGGAATCGCTGCTTCGCGAACATGTCGTGACCTTCGATCGTCTGTTTATCTTGAACAACATGCCGATCTCGCGATTCCTGGAATGGCTTGAGAGCAGCGGCAATCTCGAGACCTACATGCAAAAGCTGGTGGCGGCGTATAATCCTGGCGCTGTCGACGGCGTCATGTGCCGCAATACCCTGTCTGTCGGCTGGGATGGCCGGCTGTACGATTGCGATTTCAATCAGATGCTCGATCTCGAAATTGCCGAGCCGGGATCCACGAACATTGCGGACTTCGACGAAGCCAGCTGGCTGAAACGCACCATCATCACCGCCCGCCATTGTTTCGGATGCACGGCAGGCGCTGGAAGTTCCTGCGGCGGCCAGACGGCTTAATACAGCCCACACCGCCGCCCGTTTCACTGCCAATGGAAGTGCGAAGATCGCCACGCGAAATCGAGAGGCGAAATGACTTAGATGGCCAATTCCGGTTTATGTGCGGACGCCAGATAATTGACCGAGGTGTCTTGGGTCAGAGACCAGACATCGCGCAAGGGATCATAGCCCATGCCGGAAAACGCGACATCGCGGAGGCCTGCATCCTGACTATAGCGTTGCAACTCGTCCGGCGTCACGAAGCGCTCCCATTGGTGCGTCCCGCGCGGCAACCAGCGCAACACGTACTCTGCGCCGACGATTGCCAGCGCCCAGGCCTTCATGGTCCGGTTGATCGTCGAGAAGACCGCGAGCCCGCCGGGCTTTACTGCCTTGACGCATTGCGCAACAAAGGCTGACACATCCGGAACGTGCTCGACAACTTCAAGGCAGACCACGATATCGAAGGTCTCGCCGGCGGCCACCAGGTCTTCAATCCGGCGGGCGCGATAATCGATAGCCAGTCCTTGCGGCTCGGCGTGCGCCTTGGCGATGGCGATGTTGCGTTCTGAAGGATCGATACCCTTGACCGTGGCGCCCATCCGGCACAACGGTTCCGAAACCAATCCGCCGCCGCAACCAATGTCCAAGGCGGTTAGGCCTATCAGGGGTTTCAAAGTTTTTGGATCGCGGTTGAACTGGCGCACGGCGGATTGCCGGACGAACGACAGCCGCGGTTCCCCGATTTGGTGTAGTGGCCTAAATTTGCCCTTCGGATCCCACCACTCGGCCGCCATGCGGGTGAAGCGCTCGACTTCTGCGGGATCGAGGGTGGCGTCGGAATTTGCTTGCGAATGCATTCGTTCGGCGGCGGTCATGGCGGTCCTCATTGGGCTTATACAGGTTGCCGCGAACATCGGATTGTCAAGGCCGTGCCGGAGGTTTCTACATGGACCAGATGATGGGGGCAGTTGCGGGGCCCGCTCGATGCAGCTAAGAAGCGACCGTCTCAGGTGATTTTTGGGTGACGTCTAGGGACGCGCGCGGGTTAACCCTCGAGCGCCGTTCTGCGGCTGGTCGAGCAAGACGATGCTTCTTCGAAGGTACCCTAGCGCGATTTCAAGGAAGCGGGGCGACGCGGATTATGGCTGTTGTTGTAATGAAATTCGGTGGGACGTCCGTCGCCAACATCGAGCGGATTCGCAACGTCGCGCTTCACGTCAAGCGTGAGGTCGATGGCGGCAACAACGTTGCCGTCGTCGTATCCGCCATGTCCGGCGCCACCAACCAGCTTGTCGCCTGGGTCAAGGAAGCCTCGCTCCTTCATGATGCGCGGGAATACGATGCCGTCGTTGCCACCGGCGAACAGGTGACTGCGGGACTTCTCGCCATCATCCTGCAATCGCTTGGACTTAAAGCCCGTTCGTGGTCGGGTTGGCAAATTCCAATCGTGACCAGTGCAGCCCATGGTTCGGCTCGTATCCTCGATATCCCGAGTGTTGAAATTTCAAAGCGCCTCGAGGCCGGCGAAATCGCTGTCGTAACCGGCTTTCAAGGTATTGAGCCCGAGAGCAACCGCGTCTCCACCCTCGGCCGAGGCGGCTCCGATACCAGCGCGGTTGCTTTGGCGGTCGCGCTCAAAGCCGATGTTTGTGACATCTATACCGATGTCGACGGCGTCTACACCACCGATCCAAGGATCGTGCCCAAGGCTAAGCGGCTGGCCAAAGTCTCTTATGAAGAGATGCTGGAAATGGCGTCACTGGGATCAAAAGTTTTGCAAACGCGGTCGGTGGAACTCGCCATGGTGCACCGCGTCAGAATGCGCGTGCTATCGAGTTTCGTTGCTCCTGACGCGATGCGCGCTGTCGACATGAAGAATCTCGAGGATATTGGGACCATTGTTTGCGACGAGGATGAGATCGTGGAACAGCAAGTCGTAAGTGGCATCGCCTATGCAAAGGACGAGGCGAAGGTGACCATTCTCAAGGTTGACGACAAACCCGGCATCGCCGCGCGCATTTTTGGACCCTTGGCCGAGGCTAACATCAACGTCGATATGATCGTGCAAAACGTTACGCCCGACGGTAAGCAGACCGACATGACGTTTACAGTTCAGGCGGCTGAGTTGCCCCGCGCGCTTGATGTGTTAGCGAAGGCCAAGGCTGGCATCGGCAATTTTGACGTTCGATCCTCGGCCGACGTGGTAAAGATTTCCGTCATTGGAATTGGTATGCGTAGCCACGCAGGTGTCGCGGCAAAGATGTTCAAGACCTTGTCGGACAAGGGCATCAACATTCTCGCCATCTCGACATCGGAGATCAAAATCAGCGTCCTGATAGACGCTGCGTACGCAGAGCTTGCGGTCCGAACGCTCCATACCGCATATGGATTAGACAGCGACTGAGAAGGCCGATGGCTTTAGGGCCCTTGCCTTCTTGACCCGATTTTCAAATCGCTTGCGAGAAGTAACAAGGCCATGGCTCCCCGGCGCGGAGAAGACCCAAGACCACTGCCCAGCGAAACCTCGCTGCGCATCATTATGAGACGCCTGCGCGAGATCATGTCGGAAGAGGGTGAGGGTCAGTCCAAGCTCGACAAGATCGTTCGCCAGATCGCCGGCGTTATGGTCTCTGACGTCTGCTCGCTGTATCTAAAACGCCAGGACGGTTCTTTGGAACTGTTCGCTTCGGAAGGCTTGAATCCTTCGGCCGTTCATACAACCCGTCTGAAGCGCGGCGAAGGTCTCGCCGGACGGTGCGCCGAGCTCGGTGTCACCGTCAACGAACCGGAAGCATCGAGCCATCCGGCATTTTCTTTCCGGCCAGAGACCGGCGAAGAGATTTATCATTCGCTGCTGGCGGTGCCGATCGAGCGGGCCAACCAGGTGCTCGGCGTGCTTGTCATTCAAAATCGCACGCCGAAGGAATACTCCGACGAAGACGTCGAAGTGCTGCAGGCGACCGCCATGGTGGTCGCGGAAAATTTGGTCTCGGGCGCAGTTGCTGGAACGGGCGCAGCGATCGAGATGTCGCGCTCTCAGCCGATGGTCATCGGAGGCGAGCCGCTGTCAGAAGGAATTGCTCTCGGCCACATCGTGCTTCACGAGCCGCGCATTGTCGTCAGGCAATTGATGTCCGACAATCCCGCTCACGAGATCGAGCGGCTCAACACCGCGCTTGATAAGTTGCAAACGAATATCGACGAAATGTTCGAGCACGAGCACCTGGCTGGTGCTGGCGAACATCGCGATGTGCTCGAAGCGTACCGGATGTTCGCGCATGACAAAGGCTGGCACCGGCGGCTTCGAGAAGCCGTGCAGGGCGGTTTGACGGCCGAAGCCGCGGTTGAGCGCGTCCAGAATGCGATGCGCACGCGCATGTTGCGCCAGCATGATAGCTATTGGCGCGAGCGTCAGCGCGATCTCGATGATCTCTCCGACCGCTTGATGCGCGTGCTGGCCGGTCGCATTACCAGCGCTGACGAACCTTCAGGGCTCCCTCCCGACGCGATTTTGGTCGCCCGCACCATGGGGCCGGCCGAATTGCTCGATTATGACCGCACGCGTCTGCGCGGGCTTGTGGTGGAAGATGGCTCGAGCCAAAGCCACGTTGCGGTTGTCGCTAAAGCCATCGGCATTCCTGCTCTCGGCCAAGCCGTCGGCATCGTCGAGCGCGTCAATGCTGGCGACGCCGCCATTGTCGATGCCGTCACCGGCGAGGTCCATTTGCGGCCGAGCGCCGAGGTTATTGCAGCGTATTCTGACAAGGTGCGGTTCCGTGCCCGCCGTCAGCGCCGCTATCAGGCGCTCCGCGATCGGCCCGCCGTTACCAAGGACGGCATCCGCATATCGCTGCACATCAACGCCGGACTATTGGTCGACATGCCGCATTTGGCGGAATCGGGCGCCGATGGCGTTGGACTGTACCGGACCGAGCTGCAATTTATGCTTTCGGACGTGTTTCCCCGGCTCGATAAGCAAACTCAACATTATCGGGCGGTTTTGAAAGAAGCTGCCGATAGACCGGTGATTTTCCGGACTCTCGACATCGGCGGCGACAAGGTCCTGCCGTATCTGCGTCAGCCGAAGGAAGAAAATCCGTCAATGGGCTGGCGGGCTATCCGCATGGCGTTGGACCGGCCCGAGATATTTAGGCTGCAAGTGCGCGCGATGCTCAAAGCGGCGCCCGGGCAAACGCTCCGCATCATGATTCCAATGGTGGCTGCTTCATCCGAGATGACGACCATTCGCGCCATGGTCGAGCTTGAGAAGCAGTTTCTGACCAAGCACGGCTATAGTTTACCTAAAGAGGTTCTGATCGGGGCCATGCTCGAGGTGCCGGCTTTGCTGTTTGAACTGGACGCGTTTCTATCGCAAGTTGATTTCGTCTCGGTCGGGTCCAACGATTTGATGCAATTCCTGTTCGCGGCCGACCGGACCAATGCGCGCGTAGCGAGCCGCTTCGATGTACTTTCGCCTGCCCCGCTTCGGGCTCTAAGAACGCTAATCAAAGCGGCCAAGAGACATAAAGTGCCAGTTACTTTGTGTGGCGAGATGGCAGGCAAGCCCTTAGCAGCCATGACGCTCATCGGGCTCGGATTCCGTTCAATCTCAATGGCGCCAGCGTCGATCGGCCCGGTCAAGACCATGATCATGTCTCTGAATGTTGAGAAAGTCAGTAGTTGCATTGAGGAGCTACTCAAGGCTGATCACAAGCAGATGCATTTGGCGTTGACAAAATTCGCTTTGGAACAAGGCGTTGAGGTCGACGGCTGAGCAGAAGTGTGGCCTTGATCCAAAGGTGCTTTGACAATTCCTCGGATTTCGCCAACATGGGGCTTGGTGGGACTGAAGCTGGTGGGACGGCTGCAGTCGAGTTGTAAAGCGTGGGGCTTAGTTCAGTTGCGAGTTGACAGGGGCAGAGAGGCCGGACCCGGCGCGTATACGCGGCGGTTGCCCGTGGCCCGCGATCCGCTTCGCAGTTCAGCCCAAACGCTGGCGCATCCTTCTCACACCGCTCGCGTCCATACAGCGCCCGTCGCCGCCGAAGCTGATATTGCACAACCGATCGGCCGGTTTTTTCTGGATTTGCGCCGCGTTCTTGGCGTAACGCCACACCAGGCTGCCGCGCAACTTCTCACACATGCAGAAGTCATCCACGCTCTTGAAGCATGTGATGTCCGCCACCTCCCTGCGTGGCCAGAAACCACGAGAATCGTCATGGCCTATGCGGGTTGGGCCCGCATTGACGGCCGGCCCGTGCTGGCTGGAATTGCCGGCGTGATCCGGCAGGCAGCGCGCCAGAGCCCTGCACCACATCCGAAAGCCGTGCGGCCGCAGTTGACGGTCGCTTCAGAGCGACTTCGGCGCGCCGGAACCGTTTTGAAGGAGAGCGCGCGGCGGCTCCCAAAAGACGCCCTCACCCAGGCGCGACAACAGCCGGCCCGCACGCTTTATGCCGTGTCTCTGCCGGTTGGCATCCTCGTCGTGCTGCTGAATACCTCGATTTTGCAATCTGCTCTCGACCATTTGCCCGGGCCGCTCAAGCGCTTTAGTCATAAGGTGGAAGCGTTCATGAGCACGCAGTTTGCGCCGGTCCATGAGGGTCACCGCTGGATCGAGGTTGACGATCCGCGCGCGCGCCGGGCCGACAAGCTGGCCGTAACTACGCCGCAGAGCGGAAAATTGCAGACCGCCCGCCAATCGGATTAGATGCCGCCGGCTCGCCGTCAGGGCAAATCGCCGATTCGGCGTCTTCTTTCAAAATTTGAAGTTTCATGAGCACTGTCCCCAACGAAAAACTCGACCGCCTGATCGAACGCTTGGCCACCATCCAAGACGAACTCAACGCTGGCGTCAGCCAGGCTGTTTACGCCAAGCTCACCAAAGAGTTTTCCGACCTCAACCCCGTGGTCGAGAAAATTCAAGACCTGCGTAAGGCTGAACAAGAAGTTACCGATCTGACGGCGATCATCTCCGACCCATCTTCCGATAAGGAGATGGCCGAGATGGCCTATGCGGAGCGCGCTAATTTACAGCCGCGCATCGAGGACTTGCAGCATGCGCTTTTGATAGCCTTGCTTCCCAAGGACGCAGCGGACGAAAAGAGCGCCATACTAGAGGTCAGGGCCGGAACAGGGGGTGATGAAGCAGCGTTGTTCGCCGCCGAACTTTATCGTATGTATCAGCGTTACGCCGATCTGCGCGGTTGGAAGACCGAGGTCATTTCGACGTCGGAGAATGATCTCGGCGGATATCGCGAGATCATCGCCTCGATCACCGGCCAGGGTGTGTTCGCGAGACTCAAATTTGAGTCCGGCGTGCACCGTGTCCAGCGGGTCCCCGCCACCGAGAATGCCGGCCGTGTTCATACCTCGGCCGCGACGGTTGCGGTGCTGCCGGAGGTCGAAGATATCGACGTCGACATCAAGGCTGAGGATATTCGTATCGATACCATGCGGGCGGGCGGCGCCGGCGGTCAGCACGTCAACAAAACCGACAGTGCGGTGCGGATGACGCATTTGCCGACGGGCATAATCGTTGTGTCGGCTGAAAAGTCTCAGCATCAGAACCGGCGGCTCGCAATGCAGGTGCTCAAGGCCCGTGTCTACGAATTGCAACGCGCCAAAGCCGATAACGAGCGCTCCGAAAACCGGAAAGCGCAAGTTGGTTCGGGGGATCGCTCGCAGCGCATCCGCACCTATAACTTTCCGCAGGGGCGGATCACCGATCACCGCATCAACCTGACACTCTACAATTTGGATGAAGTTTTGGCCGGTAATTCGCTCGATGCCCTGATCGATCCCTTGATCAGCGACCACCAGGCCAGCATGCTGGCGCAGTTCGAGCAATCGTAACGGTCATGAACTCCGAGGCGCCAGGCCATTTCCAACTGCATGAAGGCGACACCGCGCAACAGGCGCAACGCGCGATGGTGCGGGTGTTTCAAAATGCCGGCATCGACTCCGCCGATGTCGACACCAGGTTTCTTTTGCAAGGTCTCCTCGGGTTGGAGGCCGCCCAGCTCCTGGCTGATCCGAAGCGACGGTTGGGACCGCACGCCGGACCTCTGACCGCGGCCGTCAAGAGACGGCTTCAAGGCGAACCGGTTTCCCGCATCCTCGGCCTGCGCTGGTTTTACGGCCGCGCCTTCGCGATATCGCCAGATGTTCTCGATCCCCGTCCCGACACCGAGACGATTGTCGAAACGGCGCTTGCAATGGCTGGGGAAGAAGGCTGGCGAGATCGCGAAATCTGCATTGCTGATATCGGCACCGGCTCCGGCGCGCTCATCGTCACGCTATTGGCGGAGCTGCCTTTGGCGAGGGGTTATGCCACCGATGTCAGCCCGGCGGCTTTGCGGATTGCCGCAGCCAATGCCGTGCGCCGCGGCGTTGCCGAGCGAGTGACCTTTGTCCACGCTCGTAATCTTGGAGCAATCACAAAACAATTTGATCTGATTGTCGCCAATCCGCCTTATATCCCAACCTCGGAAATTCCGTGCTTGCCCGCCGAGGTGCGCGAATTTGATCCTCATTTGGCCCTTGACGGCGGCCCTGACGGCCTCGCTATATACCGAGAAATAGTAAATGAAATCAGTCGTCTAACCGGTTCCGTGGTTATGTTATTCGAGGTCGGCGCGGGCCAGGCCGGGAGCGTGGTGAAGATCATGCGGTCGCGGCTAATCGGGCTGCGTGAGAGCGATATAACCGTTATCAAAGATCTCGGCGGACACGATCGCTGTGTGGCGTTACGGATACATCGCTAAACTTAGCCATCGATTTCAGTTGGATTAAGGAGCGTTCCGGGATATTATGAGGATGTCAGTTTTGACCGATGAAGTCATTTGCCAGTGGATCCGATACGATCCAGGCATTACATTCGGCGCAGATTGCGAAGCGCGGTTCTGAACGTCCTTGGGGGCTTAGTGCCTCAAGTTCACACGAACAGCAAAAGAGCTGAAGGGTCAAGACCTCGGCTCGCGCTCCAGGCACCGAAACTGGGCGCCAAAATTCCTAAACGGATGGCAGATCATTTTTGTTTCAAGCGTCACAATAGGGGTGATTGAGTGCGCAAAGCCGATCCAAGCGGCTCGTGCAGCACGGATCGAAGGGTATCTTGGAAACGCACGCGCGTTCCTTTGAAAATTCCAATGCTCTGGATCCGGCTTGGTCCAGACGCCGCGCTGTCACTCCAGTGACGGGCAGTCGCTCATCGAAAGCCTAGCTAACCTAGAACGGGAGCCCATGAGGCAAGGTCAACAGAACAACCGCCGCGGCCGCGGGCGAAATAATAATCGCAAGTCGCAAAACCCGCTGACGCGCAGCTTCGAGAGCACCGGACCGGACGTCAAACTCCGCGGCACGCCCTCGCATATCGCAGAGAAATACATGTCTCTGGCGCGCGACGCTCATTCGTCAGGCGACCCGGTGCTTGCTGAAAACTACATGCAGCATGCCGAGCACTATAATCGCATTATCATGAGCTTTCGCGAGCAGCAGATCAGCCAGGGCGGCAGCGATCCGTTTCCTGGTGGCGTGGCCCGCCGCCAGATGCCCGGCCAAGATAGCTACGATGCTGGCGAGGAGGACGACGACGACGGCGATGATTTCGGCGGCGATCAGACACCTGGCATGAGCCAGCCGGAAGGCGGCATGCAGCCCGTGCAGCAGCCGCAATCGTTCGAACAGCCCCGGCGTTTTGACAACCGCCCGCAGCACAACAATAACCGCAACGATCATCGCAATGACCACCGCCACAATAACCAGAACCGTCACGATCGCGGCGGCGACAACAACCGTTTCAACCGTAATGACCGGCCGGATCGCAATTTTGACAACCGCTCTGATAACAGGAATGACCGGACGGATTTCCGTAACGAGCGCACTGATAATAACAACCGCCAGGACAACCGGTCAGACAACCGGCAAGACCGGACAGAATTTCGCGGCGAGCGCCAAGACAACCGGCCAGATTCGCGGCCAGATACGCGACAAGACCGGCCGGACTTCAACGGTGATCGCAACGGCAACGTCGAACCTCGCGCCTATCGCGACGAGCGGCCTGTACCGCCGCCGCTGCCACCCCTGCCGCCTCTTGCGCCCGTGACGGACGCCGCGCCCGAGGCCAACGGAGGCCACGCACCTGCGCCGCGCCGCCGCGAACGCTATCAAGCCGATCGCGGCGCGCAGCCGGCTGTTACCCCGGTAGCGGCGGCGCCCGCGCCCGTTGATGCCGCTCATCAGCCGGAGTTTTTGCGCCGTCCGGTTCGCCGTCCGCGCCGCGATGACGATGCAGCGCCTGCGCCAACGCCTCGCGCACCAGCCGCCGATGATCAGGACTAAGCGCGCGACGACTTGACGAAGCTGAAAGTTCGGAAGCCGCGGTCCGCAAGGTTCGCGGCTTTTTTTTTGGGTATTTTGGGTCGCTCACGTCCGCGCCAGCGGCTGGCTTCGGCAGTTGAGGCGTGAGCCGCCGGTCATTATTGGGCGCGCGGCCACGGTCTTCGTCAGCAAGTTCTGTTGGCGCAATTGATTGGCCAATGCCATTGCCGAAATGCGTCCGCTCGTGCTGTCACTGGCCTTGCCGCACCGAGCGGTCGGCTTGCGGCAGGTGGCGGCTTAACGAGAGCATATGAGCAACGGTCAGCTCGGCCGTGGTTGTTGCGTTGGCGTCGGGCGTGTTGAAGACGACAATACCCCGCGCTGTTGCGGCCGCGACGTCGATATTGACAACGCCGATACCCGCCCGGCCAATAACTTTGAGTTCGTTGGCCGCCGCGATAACTGGCTTTGTACCCCGGTCTTTGACCGGACGAACAGCGCATCATAGCCCGCTATCCGCCCAGCAAGCGCTGTTTCGTCGAGCCCCGTCGCCACATCGATGCGAAGCGCGCCGGTCTCTTCGAGCAGTTTGCGGCCCTCGTCGTGAATCGGGTCCGCAATGAGGACACTATATTTAAATGTCATTGGCGCGCTACTTTGCTGAAGACCAAACACGGTTCTAATCGTGACGGCACGGATTGGCAAAACGTCCCGTCGTGCGACGATATCATTCAGCGGCCTTCACATAGGATTCCAATGGCGGGCATGAGCACACCAGATTGCGATCGCCGTAGACATTGTCGACGCGGTTGACCGGCGGCCAATACTTATCGACCCGGAAGGCGCCCGCAGGAAAGCAAGCTGCGTCGCGCGTGTAAGGGCGATCCCATTCGCCAACGAGATCCTCAACAGTATGAGGAGCGTTTTTTAGCGGGTTGTTATTGCGATCCATTCTCCCGTCCTCAACGGCCCGGACTTCCTCGCGAATGGCGAGGAGGGCATCGCAGAACCGGTCCAATTCCGCCTTGGTTTCCGATTCCGTCGGTTCAATCATCAATGTGCCGGCGACCGGCCAGCTCATGGTTGGGGGATGAAAGCCCGAGTCGATCAGGCGTTTCGCGATGTCATCGACAGTAACACCGGCTGCCTCGCGCAAGGGTCGCGTATCGATGATGCACTCGTGGGCAACGCGGCCATTTTTGCCTTTGTAGAGCACAGGGTACGCGGCCTCGAGGCGTTTGGCGATGTAGTTAGCACTTAGGATGGCCACCCGGGTCGCTTGCGTCAATCCTTCGCCGCCCATCATCAGGCAGTAGTTCCACGAGATCGGCAGGATCGAGCCCGAACCAAAAGGTGCGGCCGACACGGTTTGTGTGGATCCGCCTGTCAACGGATGGCCTGGGAGGAAAGGTGCCAGATGGGCTTTGACGCCAATCGGACCCATGCCAGGCCCGCCGCCACCGTGAGGTATGCAGAATGTTTTGTGCAGGTTGATGTGACTAACATCGGCTCCCATGTCGCCAGGGCGCGCAATCCCAACGAGTGCATTGAGATTGGCGCCGTCGAGATACACTTGCCCGCCGTTGGCGTGGGTGATTTTGCAAATGTCTTTGACCGTCTCCTCAAATACGCCGTGTGTCGAGGGGTAAGTGATCATGCAGGCCGCGAGGTTCTTTGAGTGCCCGGTGGCCTTGGCTCGAAAATCGTTGAGGTCGATGTTGCCATTCGAGTCTGTCCCGACAACGACGACTTTCATTCCGCACATCGTTGCCGACGCCGGGTTGGTTCCATGGGCTGAAGCGGGAATGAGGCATACGTTTCTTGTCTCGCCGCCGCGGCTCTTGTGATAAGCGCGGATGGTCAAGAGGCCCGCATACTCGCCCTGTGCCCCTGAATTGGGTTGCATCGAGAGGGCATCATATCCGGTGATCTCGCACAGTTTCTCCGACAGATCTTTGATGAGTTCGGCGTATCCTAGAGCCTGATCTGCCGGGACGAAGGGATGCAAATCGGCAAACTCGGGCCAGCTGATTGGCAGCATCTCAGCCGTGGCGTTGAGCTTCATCGTGCACGAGCCCAGAGGGATCATGGCGCGGTCGAGGGCAAGGTCCCGGTCGGCGAGACGGCGCATGTAGCGTGTCATCTCGCTCTCGGCACGATTCATATGAAAAACCGGGTGCGTGAGGTATTTCGACGTGCGCAAGAGCGCTTCGGGAAGCCGGTATTCCGGATATTCATCCTTGTAGACGAGTTGATATCCACCAAAGGCGCGCCACACCGATTCCAGCGTATGTGGCCTCGTTCGTTCATCGGCCGTAATCCCGATCCGATCGGTGCCGACCTTCCGCAAATTGATGCCGTTGTCGACGGCGTTCTTCATGATCAGTCCTTGGTAGGGACCGACCTCCACGGTAAAGGTATCGAAAAAAAACTCGGGGCTAATTTTGAAACCAAGTTCCACGAGTCCGTCGGCGAGCCGTGCCGCTTTGCGATGAACGCGTTCGGCAATTGCTTTCAACCCCTTTGGGCCGTGGAACACGGCGTACATTGAGGCGATCACGGCGGGCAAAACTTGGGCGGTGCAAATGTTTGACGTAGCTGTTTCGCGGCGGATGTGCTGCTCGCGCGTTTGGAGCGCCAAGCGATAGGCACGATTGCCCCTGCAATCGACGGAAACCCCGACGAGACGGCCCGGTAGGGCACGCTTATGCGTGTCCTTTGCGGCGATATAACCGGCGTGCGGGCCGCCGTACCCCATTGGCATGCCGAACCGTTGCATGGTTCCGACAGCGATATCGGCGCCCATTTCGCCAGGCGGTTTCAAGAGTGTCAGGGCCAAAGGGTCGGCTGCAACGATGGCGATGGCACTGGCGGTATGGAGTTTAGAGATTACGGACGTGAAGTCGTGGAACGCGCCGGTCACACCGGGGTACTGGAGTATCGCGCCAAAGACTTTCTCCGGTTCGAGGTCATGAAACGGATCACCGGATACGATTTGCCAGCCCAAGGGTTCTGCCCGGGTCTTCAAAACAGCAATCGTCTGCGGCAGGCAGTCGCGATCGACAAAGAAAGCCGCTGCTTTCGATTTCGTAACCCGGTGTGCCATGGCCATAGCTTCCGCTGCGGCCGTTGCTTCGTCGAGCAGCGAAGCGTTCGCAATGTCGAGCGCCGTCAAATCCGAGACCAGTGTCTGGAAATTCAGCAGTGCTTCCAAGCGGCCTTGGCTGATTTCGGGTTGATAGGGCGTGTAGGCTGTGTACCAAGCCGGGTTCTCCAGAATGTTGCGCTGGATCGCCGGCGGCATGATGGTTCCGTGATACCCTTGACCGATAAGAGAGGTCAGCACCCGGTTTTTGTTGGCCGTCTCGCGCATCTTGTCGAGACCGCCGCGCTCGGACAGCGGCGGCCCGAATATGAGAGGTTTTTTCTGGCGAATCTCTGCCGGCGCAGTCTCGTCGATGAGTTGATCGAGGTTTGCAACGCCGACGATGCGTAGCATTTCGGCGATCTCTTCGGGCGATGGTCCGATGTGGCGGCGATTGGCGAAATCGTAAGCGTCATATTTCTCAGCTGTCATGTCATGCCTCTGCTCATCCGACGAGTGCCTTGTAAGCTGTCTCGTCCAGCAGGCCGTCCATCGCTTTCACGTCGGCAAGCTTCAGCTTGAAGAACCATCCGGCACCAAGCGGATCGCTATTGACGAGCGATGGGTCCTGCGCAATCGCTAGATTAACTTCGACGACCTCGCCCGCCAGAGGCGCAAACACGTCGGAAGCCGCTTTCACGGATTCGACAACCGCCGCGCGATCGCCTTTCGTGAGATTCGCGCCGGCTTCTGGAAGTTCTACGAATACCAGGTCTCCCAGCATGGTTGACGCATGTTCGGTGATTCCAACGGTGACCACGTCACCTTCGAGTTTCAACCACTCGTGTTCATCGGTGTATTTCAGCACGAAGTCCTCCTTTATTTTGGTCTTAGCTGCGCTTGTAGCCCGGTACGATGAAAGGAAGTTGGTCGACTGAAACGGGAAGCCGCTTGCCGCGCACTTCGGCAAATACGGTGGTCTGCGGCGCGGCTAGTTCGGCAGGCAAGTACCCCATTGCGATGGGAGCGTCGATACTGGGTCCAAAACCGCCCGATGTGACGGACCCGGCGGGTTCGCCCGCGTCGTGTTGAGCGAACAGCAATGTGCCGTTGCGTATGGGTGCCCGGCCCTCGGGATGCAAGCCAACACGGCGCCGTGCAGCGCCTTTCGCAAGCTGTTGGAGAATTATCGGGGCGCCCGGGAAACCGCCAGCCCGCGCGCCGTCCTGCCGCCGCGTCTGCTGGATGGCCCAGGTCAGGCCTGCTTCAACCGGTGTTGTGGTCTCATTGACATCCGAACCGTAGAGGCACAATCCGGCCTCTAGCCGCAGCGAGTCACGGGCACCAAGTCCGATCAGCTCGACGTCGCGATTTTCTAAGAATGCTTCTGCAATCTCGCGAGCCATGTCGCTGGGCACAGAGATTTCGAAGCCATCCTCACCCGTGTAGCCGGATCGCGAAACGATACATTCCGCACCCATAATGTTGGTCCGGCGCACGTCCATAAAACGCATTCGAGAACAGTCTGGTGCAAAGTGGGCGAGGACGGCCTCCGATTTTGGTCCTTGCAGGGCGAGCAAAGCGCGGTCCAAACGCTCGACCCGGCATTGATCCGCGACATGCGCCAGCAGGTGGGTCTCATCGGCAGCTTTGCGTGCCGCGTTGACAACGAGCAGCAAGTGATCGCAGAGATTGGCGACCATGAGGTCGTCCAGAATTCCGCCGCTCTCGTTCGTGAAATAGGCGTAGCGCTGGCGTCCTGGCTCCAGTCCAAGAATATCCATCGGAACGAGCCGCTCGAGCGCGCGTGCAGCATCGGCGACCTTGCCAGATTTGGGCCAAAGCCCGATCTGCCCCATGTGCGAGATATCGAACAAGCCGCTGGCGGCACGGGTATGCAGATGTTCCTTCAGCACGCCCAGCGGATAGCTGACAGGCATCTCATAGCCCGCGAACGGCACCATCCGGGCACCGCGCTCAACATGTAAGCCATAAAGTGGCGTGCGCTGAAGCAGATTATGCGATTTTGAAAATTCTTGTCCGGTCACGCAGAGGCTCCTTGGCTTTCAGCGCAGATATGCGCCGGTCCAAAGCCCCCTCTGTCACTGTGACCTGAGATATTTGGCTCAATCACGCACTCGATGCGTGATCATGCCTTATCCCCGTCGGTGGGCCGCAACTGCGAGGCCGCTTTCCAGAGTGTCATCTGCCTGCGGTTCTTTTGCCTGAGAGTTTCCGGGGCGGTTGCTCCTTCGGCGCCGGCTGGTGTCAATCAGCCGGACTCTTCCGCAAACAATTCCTGACGGCATTAGAGATGGAGTGCTTTTCAAGGCCGGTCAATCCCGAAAGCAGATTTTGTGATGTGTGAAGCAAGGAATGCCGGTCTATATAGCCGTCAGGGGCACTCGCGAGCGCTAGGCTTCGGGCTGCGGTCACGGCTACCGGGACAGCCCCACCGTAGTTTGCAAGTAACGTTGGTGTCTTGATCAGTTGGATTTCGCCGCATGGCCCCCGGCATTAGGAGACAACTCCGCGCCAAGCCGCTTCAGTGTCTCCGTGTCAAACCGGTCGAGCATGATTTCGATCAAGGCAGGTCCCTCATTGCTGGCTCGGGTAACGTCGCCATCTATTCGCATGGTCATTTTGGGCGTGTCCTGGCTGCGCGTTGGATCGACTTAAGGGTCGAACACGCGCAGCGTTTCCTTCTTAGTACGGCATCGCTCAGTATTCTCGGTTACGAAGCGGGGTCTCGTGCTGCGGTGTCAATCATCAGGTGCGGCGACCTGGTGGTTCATTTACTCGACGACCATCGCCGGGAAGCGCAGCGCTGTTCGCGGCCATTCTTGGTGCGGCCCTCGACGATCTTGCCGCGCAGGTTGGTGTCGCCTGGAATAACCCAGAGAGGAGTGACGCCATTGAGGCCGACGAGTTCGGCAACACGACAGCCGGCAATTTCCTCACGTCGCTGACCGGTTATCATGGCGATGCGAATGATGAGGCTGATCGACCGGGACAGTTTGCCTTTGGGTGTAGCCGCCGTCGTCCACAGCGCAGCGATTTCGGCACTCGACGGGTTGCGGGTGCGGGCAACGGTCACGGACCTCCGAGCGATACCGATGCAGGGGTTCTCGGGCACCAGCCCTTCGCCGACAGCCCATGAATAGGCGCCGGATATCGTCGTCTTGGTTCGCTGACTCTGAACTCCGGTGCCCTTACCGTTCGCCTTGGCGCGCGCTTCAATGCGCTGGCAGATGGCGAGGACCTGGCTACGCGTGACCTCGGCGGCGGGCAAGTTGCCGATCATCGGGTAGGCATCTTTTTCGAGCGCGGCACGGTAAACTGGACGGGTCTTCGCGGACAACTTGGGGCTCTCGTCGATGAACCGCTCCGCCATAGCTTGAAAGGACATGGCGGACCGCTTTGCTTTGACTTCGGCGACCGGGTCTGAACCTGAGACCACGTTTCGCCGCAGCTCAATGGCCGCTTTTCTCGCCTCTGCCAGCGTGACGCCGTCGCGGCGGCCTATTTGGATGCGGCGGAGTTTTGCCTTGGCGAATAGTCCCTTGACCGTAGGGGGCTTGGCGCAGTTGCGCGGGTTTCTATCACACGTTCATCACGCGGCAGGATTGACGTCGGCTGGTTCTAAATTAGACGGCTTGAAACCTTCTGGATCGACCTATAAACTGGCCAAATAACTGGCCAGTCTTCGGTGGACAAAATAAAAAAAATGCAATAAACTAAGCATAATAGGAGCTGCCTTGGATGTCGAAATCTGTCAAAAAACTGACCAAAAAACCGGCCACTAAGGCTGCGTCTCAAAAGGTTTTGACGGATCAAGGCGAACTAGTCTCCGAAATGGAACCGCTCGTCGTTTCCGAAAGTTCGGGACGCCGTCCGCAACTAAACGATCTCGTATTCGAGCTTGTGAGCGCGGCTGCTGGGTTCAAAGCGAGCTTGCCGGATGGCATGGTCGAGGCGCTGTCCGACGTCGTTCGATCCATGAATTGCTACTACAGCAATTTGATCGAAGGGCACAACACACATCCAATTGAGATCGAGCGCGCGCTAAGTGAGGATTACAGCTCAAACAAGGAGCAGAGAAACCTCCAAATCGAAGCCAAGGCACATATTGCTGCGCAGCGCTGGATAGATGAGGGAGGTTTGAAGGGGAAGTCCGCAACCGTTGCTGCTGTCATCGAGCTTCATCGACGCTTCGAGAGTGCTCTACCGCCCGAACTATTGTGGGTTGAAGACCCAAATACTAAACGCCGTGTGTCCGTAGTTCCTGGGAAGACACGCAGTGACTATGCCAAGGTCGGTCGCCATATAGCAATTAGTCCCGGTGCCGTGCCGCGCTTTTTAGTGCGGTGGGAAGCTGCGTTCGGACGGCTCAGCAAATTTGAGACCGTGCTGCAGTCGGCAGCCGCACATCTATAGCGCGACAATCTGGGTGAGAACGGCGCGTCAATCAGGATGAGACGAGGCAGCCGAGCGGGCTCATGATTGCCGCTGGCCGTTATTTTGGCAAGTGTTTTGATTGACGTTGGATTCTGGTTGGGAAGACGGCGCGTC
>JANLYX010000007.1:0-1816 GCA_031365865.1 Hyphomicrobium sp.
ACGGTATTGCCCGAGACCGTCGCCGTAACGGCGGCTGGGACGGGAACCGGCTTTTTTCCAATTCTTGACATGGCGTCTTGCCTTGTGAGGCCTGGCGGTGAAGCGAGGCCGTCTCCCTTAGAATACGTTGCAGATAACTTCGCCGCCGACGTTCTCTTCTTTGGCGCGCACATCCGACATGACGCCCTTGGGCGTTGACAGGATGGCGACGCCGAGACCGTTGGCGACACTCTCGATATCCTTGACCGGCGAGTACACGCGGCGGCCCGGCTTCGAGACGCGGGTGATTTCTTTGATGGCCGGCTGACCGTTGAAATACTTCAGCTCGATTTCGAACTCAGGCACGCTGCCTTTTTGTTCGACGCGCGCATAACCGCGGATGAAACCTTCCTCGGTCAACGCATCGAGCACGCTGGCGCGCAGCTTCGACGCGGGCGTCGAGACCTTCGGCCGGCGGCGCATCTGCGCGTTGCGGATGCGGGTGATCATATCGCCCAGGGGATCGTTCATTGACATGTGCTTTGCCCCTTACCAGCTCGACTTGACCATGCCGGGCACGAGGCCCTGGCTCGACAGCTCACGCAGCTGGTTGCGGCAAAGCTTGAGCTTGCGATAGTAGCCACGCGCACGTCCGGTGATTTCGCAGCGGTTGCGAATGCGCACCTTCGAGCCGTTTCGCGGCATTTCCGCAAGCTTGAGACGCGCTGCAAAGCGCTCCTCGGCCGGGCGCTTCTCGTCGTTGGCCGCATCCTTCAAGCGCTTGCGCTTGGCGGCATGCTGCTCGACGAGCTTGCGGCGGTGGTTGTTCTTTTCGACGGAACTGGTCTTTGCCATGTCTTATCTCCAAAGGCCTTTCGGTAACTCGTTTTAAGTCCCGAGGTCCTCTAGCTGCGGAAGGGGAAGTTGAAGCCGCGAAGCAATTCGCGGGCTTCGTCATCGGTAATGGCCGACGTGCAAACGATCACGTCCATGCCCAAGATCTCGTCGACCTTGTCGTAGTCGATTTCCGGGAACACGATGTGCTCTTTCAAACCGCAGGCATAGTTGCCCCGGCCATCGAAGCTCTTCGGGTTCAGACCGCGGAAGTCCTTGACGCGCGGCAGCGCGATGGTGACGAACCTGTCGAGGAATTCATACATCCGGTCGCCGCGCAGCGTCACTTTCGTGCCGAGCGTCATACCTTCGCGAACCTTGAACGAAGCGATCGACTTCGTTGACCGGGTCATGATCGGCTTTTGGCCGGCGATCAGGGCGAGATCGGCGGCGGCGTTGTCGACCTTCTTGCGGTCGGCCGTCGCTTCGCCAACGCCCATGTTGAGAACGATTTTCTCAAGGCGCGGGATCTGCATGTGGTTTTTGTAACCAAACTTCTTGGTCAGCGCCTCGCGCACCACCGCTTCGTAGTGAGACTTCATGCGCGGCTTGTAGCCGGCCGGGCGCGGCTTGATTTCGCGCGGTCCTGCTGGTGCAGCCGACTTGGCCTTCTTGGGATCCTTGGCGATCTTGCCGCCACCCAACGGACCCTGACCTTGCGGCTTGGCCCCAGATTTGCCGTCGGCGGACTTGCCGCCCTTTGCTGACTTGTTGTCGGCCATGGCTTAGTTCTTCTCCGGAATGATTTCGCCAGAGCGCTTGGCGATACGAACCTTCTTGCCGTCAGCCATGATCTTGAAGCCGACGCGTGTCGGCTTGCCGTCCTTGGGGTCTTCGAGCGCGATGTTCGACAAATGGATGGCGGCTTCCTTGGAAATGATGCCGCCTTCGTTCTTGGCGGTCTGGCGCTGATGCTTGCGCACCATGTTGACGCCACGCACCA
>JANLYX010000017.1:0-3740 GCA_031365865.1 Hyphomicrobium sp.
TCGGGGCCGGCGCGGGAGACGACCGTGGTGAAGACCGCGAGCGCGCAATCGTCGAGCGTGGCGGCGCCGCAGGCCAGCATCATGCGGTCGTTGAAAATGTAGGTGCCGGCCCGATGTTCTGTGGCGCCTTTGAGGCCGCCGATGTTGCGCAGATTGGGTGTGCCGCCGGTCGAGACGATGACCGGATCGAGGCCGAGCGCGCGCACGCCGGCGGCGGCTTCGTCGAAGAAGGTTTGGGTTTCGGGCCACGAGGTTTCGGTCGGATAGAACAGGAAGCCCTTGAACGCGAGGCCGGGCGCATCTTTGATCAGTGCCGCCAGCTGCACGGCTTCGCGCGCTGTCTCGACGCCGGCGCGTTTGCGGCCCGTGTCGCATTCGACGACGACGCCGATCGGGCGGCCTGCGATCGCGGCGGCGGCGGCGTAACTCGCGAGCGTCACCGGGTTGTCCGCCGCAACCGTGACGGCGGCGCGCCGGGCGAGTGCGCCGAGTCGGCTAGCACGCGCCTCGCCGATCAGATTGTAGCTGACCAGGATGTCGTCGATGCCGGCGTCCGCCATCACCTCGGCCTCGCCGAGTTTCTGGCAGGTGATGCCGCGCGCGCCGGCCTTGACTTGGAGGCTGGCCAACATTGGGCTTTTGTGGGTTTTGATATGCGGGCGGTTGGCGACACCAGCGCTTTCGCAGAGTGTCTGGACGCGGGCGATGTTGCGATCGACCCGGTCGAGATCGATGACCACGGCCGGGGTGCCGAATTCGCCGGCGATCGTGCGCTTCAGTTGGTCAAGCGGTGTTGCGTCGCGTGGCGTGTCGATAGGATCCATTGATGGAGTATATCAGACCATGCCGAAAACAATGGCGGCCATAAACGTCAAAGAGGCCAACGCGGCCAAGGTATTCAATCCGGCGCGAAGTTCCATGGCGAACCTCCCGTTTAACTGCTTCAAACCCAATCCGTCATGTGTTGGCCTGAATACGCAAGCCACGCGAGTGCCGACGCTATGCAGGATTTTGAGAATTGCCAAATAAATTCGGTTGTGCGGCGCAGCAACGAGTGGTCAATGTGCACAACTTAATTAATGCCCAAGTATATCAAAGAATGACTGTAGTATAAATGATCACGTTAATCTTGTAGAAGACCTGCAGGTCCCGATGACCGCGGCATTCTGGCTGACGTTCGATGGTTGTGAAGCGGGGCATTCGCGCGCGCCGGCATCGCGGTGATCGCGTGCCGCGGGTTCAGCACAAAGCGCCGGCGCCGGCTCAATGCGGCTCGTCCGGCCGCGCCGTTGATTGAGATTGACTTATCGCCGGTGCCTCACCATAAACGGCCCGAACTGCACCCGCTGGCAACGGCGGGACGGTTGCGTTTGTTCCAGGGCGACACCTGTACGGATCGGTCGTTAGCCGCCCGGTTCTGTTGCTTCTGGTTGCATAGATGGATGGGTGCCCGAGTGGCTAAAGGGGGCGGACTGTAAATCCGCTGGCTTCGGCCTACGCTGGTTCGAACCCAGCCCCATCCACCATTCTATTGGTCGTGTCCGACTCCGGTAACCCGGAGCCGGCCGGAAGCGACGAAAGCGATTTCTACGTCCGCGGCGGCCGGCTCGCTGTCCCCGCTTGGGGTGCCCGTAGGGGCAAGCGTGTCGGCGCGGACAGCAAAATTGCGGGTGTAGCTCAATGGTAGAGCAACGGTTTTCCAAACCGACGACGAGGGTTCGATTCCCTTCACCCGCTCCATCCGCCTTCGCCATTCGCCTGCGGCGAAGGCTACGGCGGGATTGGCCGGTGCAAGGCGAATGGCGAAGGCGGATGTCCCGCCATAGCTCCCGCCGAAGCATTTGCGCAGGCGAATAGCGAAGGCGGACGATCAGCATGACGTTCGTCTAATTGCTTCAAAGCGAAGCGGATCCATCGAAACACTATACCGGCATATCGGACGATCCAGCGCGGCGCCTCGAAGAGCACAACGGCGGCAAGTCGATCCATACCAACAAATTCCGGCCATGGAAGGTCATGGTCACAGTCGGCTTTGCAGACGCCGCCAAAGCAGCGGCGTTCGAGACATATCTAAAATCTGGTTCAGGTCGGGCGTTCGCGAAAAAGCATTTCTAATGCCGACTGTGCCTATTTACTGACACAACGACGCGCATTAGAAGCGGTCCTTACGGTCGCGAAAGTTTCGGTCCTTCACACCACGGGAAAGGCCGATGATGTCATCCAGTTGCGGTACTGGCATCACCAATACGCCCGCACCTTTCGGAATCAAGACAAATTCTTGGTCCGCGCGCCACGCCAACGCATCGCGCACCCTCTTTGGAATGCCGATCCGGAAACTGGACGATAGCTTAACCATGGCGGGCATGAGTTTTACGAGCCAAGTTTTACGGGCGTAGCCGGGAACTGGACGCGCGCCGATGGCACGCGTCCAACAAGGGTGGCTCAGGCCGCCGTCACTTCGAAAACGTCTTAATCTCAGAACCGCGTGCAGCCTGCGGCGGTATTCTTGCCGTCGCATTCCTGGCAAGAGACATAGCATTGGGCTCTGTCTGTCGACTTTTTGCAGACCTTGCCTGAGGGCGAGACGTTTTGCGCGAAGGCGGGCGTTGCAAGCGCGGCGAACAAAGTGACGGCGAGGCCCAAACCGGTCAAAAATTTCATGATGTAGTTTCCATAGGTTGATGAAGCAATCACTCTGCAGCCGTCATATGTCTAACGAAGTTGCGGGGGCGGGGGCATGGGTTCACATCGGTTGCGCGAGAGTGTTAGGGCCGAGCGGCCAATTTTGTTGATTTTCACTGTTGAGTTAGCTAGCGTTAGCTAACACAGAAGCTTTAGACCCAGCACTCGGGTGCCGCAATGACCACCGTCAACATGCTTGAAGCTAAGTCCAATCTTTCACGACTTGTGGAGGCTGTGGAAAGCGGACGGGAAAAAGAGATCGTTATCGCGCGCAATGGCAAGCCTGTCGCCCGGCTGGTGCCGGTCACCCAGCCAGCCATCGCCCAACGTATCGGTGTCGCCAAAGACTGGCCCGATATCCCAGACGATATCGATGCAGCAAACGCCGAAATCGAGAAGATGTTTCTGGGCGATGATACGTGAGATTGTTGCTCGATACCCATGTTGCCCTGTGGGCGATGAAGGACAGTGCACAATTGTCCGCGCAAGCCCGGGCTCTCATCGCCGCTCCGTCAAACGACATTACAGTCAGTGTCGTGACGGTTTGGGAAATCACAATTAAATTTGCACTTGGCCGTCAGGGCATCGGAAGCATGCCGGTTTCTGGCGAGCAGGCGCTACGCGCGTTTCGTCAGGCCGGCTACAATATATTGCCGGTTCACGACGAGCATGTGTTGGCCTTGGCCGCGATGCCGCCCATTCATCGCGATCCGTTTGATCGCATGTTGATTGCTCAATCGATGGCAGAGACGCTGCAACTTCTCACGCATGATAAACAAGTGGCGGCGTACGGCGGCGGCATCTTGCAAATCTAACCGCAGATTTGTCTTCGGCCCCTTGCCACCGGCCAAAATCCCTCCTATGCGAAGCCGCACAGTTCATCTCGCACCTGCGATAACCATTCAATCCGGAAGTGTCCCCCATGGGTAAGGCAAAATTCGAGCGCACGAAACCGCACTGC
Organism: Hyphomicrobium sp.; assembly: GCA_031365865.1. Classification (GTDB taxonomy): domain Bacteria; phylum Pseudomonadota; class Alphaproteobacteria; order Rhizobiales; family Hyphomicrobiaceae; genus Hyphomicrobium_B. The sequence continues at coordinate 3,644 of JANLYX010000017.1, forward strand.
AACGTCGGCACGATCGGTCACGTCGACCACGGCAAAACGTCGCTGACGGCTGCGATCACGAAGATCCTGGCGAAGTCGGGCGGCGCCACCTACACGG
>JANLYX010000038.1:0-2472 GCA_031365865.1 Hyphomicrobium sp.
CTCGGGCCCACCATTGTCTAAGGTCCAGCCACTATGACGCTGTGGGATATGTAAAAATAGCGCTTCGAATCGCTGACGTGTTGTGACAGAACCAAAGCCCATGCAGCGGTACATCTTCATCACCGGCGGCGTGGTCTCCTCTCTTGGAAAAGGCCTAGCATCCGCAGCCCTTGGCGCGCTTCTTCAAGCGCGCGGGTATTCCGTCCGTTTAAAAAAACTGGACCCTTATCTCAACGTCGATCCGGGCACCATGAGCCCGTATCAGCACGGCGAGGTGTTCGTCACCGACGATGGCGCCGAAACCGATCTCGACCTTGGTCATTATGAGCGCTTTACCGGCGTTCCGGCGCGCAAGTCGGACAACGTGACGACGGGGCGGATTTATCAGGACATCCTGACCAAGGAGCGGCGCGGCGATTATCTCGGCGGCACCGTGCAGGTCATCCCCCACGTTACCGACGCGATCAAGAACTTCGTAATCTCCGGTAACGAGGACGTCGACTTCGTGCTGACCGAAATCGGCGGCACGGTCGGCGACATCGAGGGCTTGCCGTTCTTCGAGGCGATCCGCCAGCTCGGCAACGATCTGCCGCGCGGCTCGTCGGTCTACGTTCACCTGACGCTGATGCCGTATATTCCGTCCGCTGGCGAATTGAAAACGAAGCCGACGCAGCACTCGGTCAAAGAGCTGCGCTCGATCGGTATTCAGCCGGATATTCTGCTGTGCCGGTCAGACCGCGAAATCCCCGTCGGCGAGCGCAAGAAAATTGCACTCTTTTGCAACGTGCGCTCAGAGGCCGTCATCCAGGCGCTCGATGTGGCCTCGATCTACGATGTGCCGCTCGCTTATCATCGCGAAGGCCTTGACCGCGAAGTGCTGCAGGCATTCGGCATCACCGGCGCGCCAAGGCCTGATCTGACGCGCTGGGAAACGATCTCGCGCAATATCGCGGCGCCCGAAGGCGAAGTCACGATTGCGATCGTGGGCAAATATACCGGCCTCAAGGACGCGTACAAATCTCTCATCGAAGCGCTCGTGCACGGCGGCATCGCCAACCGCGTCAAGGTCAAGCTCGACTGGATCGAGAGCGAAGTTTTCGAGCGCGAAGATTCAGCGCCCTACCTCGAAGGGGTGCACGGCATCCTGGTGCCTGGCGGCTTTGGCGAGCGTGGTGCCGAGGGCAAAATTCTCGCCGCCAAATTCGCGCGCGAACGGCGCGTTCCCTATTTCGGCATTTGCTTTGGCATGCAGATGGCGTGTTTGGAAGCGGCGCGCAATCTGGCTGGCATTACGGGCGCAAGCTCGACGGAATTCGGCGCCACGGGCGAACCCGTCGTCGGCATGATGACCGAATGGATGCGCGGCAACGAGTTGGAGCAGCGGCGCGCTGGCGGCGACCTGGGCGGCACGATGCGGCTCGGAGGGTTTCCCGCATCTCTGGCCGAAGGCAGCCGGATCGCTGCGGTCTATGGCGTCAACCACATCTTCGAGCGCCACCGTCATCGCTATGAGGTCAATACGCGCTATCGCGAGCGCTTAGAAAGTTGCGGGTTGCGCTTTGCCGGATTGTCGCCAGACGGTCTGTTGCCAGAGACGATCGAGTATCCCGAGCACCCGTGGTTCATCGGCGTGCAGTATCACCCAGAATTGAAATCGCGACCCTTCGAACCGCACCCGCTGTTCGCCAGCTTCATCGCCGCCGCCGTCGAGCAAAGTAGGTTGGTTTGAACCGTCATCCTCGGGCTTGTCCCGAGGAGAATGTCATCCTCGGGCTTGTCCCGAGGATCCAAGGTTCCATCGGAACATGCAGCGCAGTGGATCCTCCGCACAGCTCGAAGACGACAGTTTAATTCGCATCGTCCCCCGGCAACCCATGCCTGCGGACGAGTTCGGGATAAAGGTCCGTCCAGTGGGGATTGCAGCGTTCGATGAGGTTGATCTTCCAGTCCCGCACATAGTGCTTGAGTGTTTTTTCGCGTTGAATAGCGATACGGACATCGACAAATTCTTCATAGTATACCAGCATGCGAATGCGATATTCGCTCGTGAATTTTGAGCCTACGCCATCCCGGTGGTGGCGAATGCGGCCCAGAATATTGTTCGTGACGCCGATATAAAGCGTGCCACGCACTTGGCTGGCTAGAATGTACACCCAATAATGTTTCATGGCGCTCGCACAAAGCTCCGGGGCCTGAGTATGCTTTGCCTTGGATCCTCGGGACAAGCCCGAGGATGACATTTTGTAGTTTGAGCCGCATCCGCAGCTTCAAGGATTCTCGTGCCGGGCAAGCGGCGCCTACCCACGCCCTCAGAACCGAATGTGGTTGGCGCGCGAAAAAGCGCGCCGTGCGCCACGCGCACGGTCTTAAGGCCGGAACCACGCCGGTTCTGAGGGCGTGGGTTTTTGGGCGAGCTTTGGCAAATCGAAGGAATTTGGAACCTGAGCGTTGGCGTAACCTCTGGGATTCGAT
>JANLYX010000064.1:0-69599 GCA_031365865.1 Hyphomicrobium sp.
GACAAAAGAGCCACAGAGATTCACTTTAAACCCGCTCCAGCAAATGCCGGGACTAAACATCTAGTTGGTCAACATCCAATCGCGGTGACCACTATGGTCGACATACATGCCACCAGTGACATGTAATCTTGCCGCTCGGGATGAGGCTTCAACACCGTTTGCTGAGCTGGTCTGAACTGAAGAAATATGACGCACTGTCTCTTTTCTTGCTGGCGGCGGAGCAAGGCGCAGCTGAGAAAAATAGGATTGCCAGGATTTTTGTCAGATTAGCCGCCCAAGGCGCTTTCATCTAGACTAAAACCTCCATTTGTCGAGCTCCAAGAGACCTAGCATTTTGGACTATTTTCCTCTGTGGACCGCGAAGCGACGACGAGCAAGCAAACGTCAAAAAGCTCTACCAAAACGCGTGCTGCCCCTCACCCTTGCCCTCTCCCCGTTCAAGTGCAGAAACGGGGAGAGGGGACTCCAGTTCACTCATCCGCAATGTCTACCCACCCCGCACAAACACCCGGTCCAAGAACCCCACCTGATGCGGCGGCGCAATCACCCGCACGCCTTCGCGGGCCTGTTGCTCGGCGATGGTCGCGTGCAGCTCCGGCATATTGGTCCAGTGCGTCTTCGGGCGATAGTGATGCTCGGCGTGATAGCCGTTGTTCATCCACGTCCAATTGTAGAGCCTGTTGTACGAGGACACGCCCCACGCGATCGGCTTGCCGGGATCGGCACCCAAATGCTCGTAGTAGCCGTTCAAGGCCGCGAAGCAATGACCCAGATAATGAAACGGGATCATGCAGACCACGAATTTCCAATTACAAAGCGCGAACAGCCCGTAGAATACCAGCACGGCCATGATCTCGAAACGCGATTGGCGGGCCTTGTCGGCATACTTGTCCTGCATAAGAGCCAGGAATTCGCGCGGGTCGTCACGGAAGTAGTTCATCAAGGTGTACGACCAGACGTTCTCTGGCTTGCCGTCCTTGCCATACTTGTAGATCGAGATGTGATCGACGGTGTCGCCGTTCTTATCTGGCACATCGGAGTTGCCGCTGTGATGGCGGGTGTGGACGAAGTGATACATGGCCTGCGAGAACACGATCGTCAGCGACAGCAGGAAACTGAAATAATAGTTCAGCGTCTCGGACTTGAAGTAGGCGTTGTGGATGAAGTTGTGCGAGATCGAATTCAGGCTCCACGAGATACTCAGTGCATAGATCAAACCCAACACGATGAAGACCGGCCAGCTCATGCTGTCGAAGGCGAATAGCCAGGCGATCACCAGCCCAAGATGCACGACGGCTTCGATCACCGGGATCCAATCCCAATTCGAGTACTGAAGTAAAAAGCGGTCGCTGGACATTATTTTCCCCAACTGAAACAGGTTCCGAAGTCTAATCCGCCGAACGACACGGCGCCAGAGGCAGGATATGCGCCTGGTTGTGGGCATTTTCCGGGGGGCCCGTTATCGATAATGATACGTAACCAAGAAATTGCGGTCGGCGGGCGTCGACCCATTCGGCGGAAACGGGTATGTGGTCGTCTTTGCAGCAAAAAACACTTCTTGATTGATCAGGGACTCTGCCGACGGCCAAACGATCTGGACATCGGTCACGTCTCCATTCGGAGAGAGCAGAATTCTAATCGTGACGCTGCCGAATACGCCGTGATGCGGGGGCATTGTCTGATTCAAAGCCTTGATTACGGCGCGGCCGAAGTCGTTGTTTGCGCCTGACCGGGTGATGCCGGGTGGACGTGAGAACCCGGCGACCGGTCCGCCTGCGGCAGACGACGGCGTCATCGGGTCGACATGCGGATTCAAATCGAGTTTGGACATTTTCTGTGGCGGCGTTTTTGGAGCGGTCAGCGTGTTCTCGGTGTGCTTGGGTGCCGCCGGTTTCGGTTTTGATGGCTCTGCTTTTGCCGATGGTGCTTGCGGGGCCTCGATTGAAAAGACATCGGGCGCTTCTGTCCCGCGCAGTAACGCGGCGGCGTCCGATTGCTGGCTTTTGGTTACCGGCTCCGGCTTCGCGGGTTCGGGCGCCGGGGGCTCGGCTTGTGCTTGCACCGGCGGTTCGGGCGCAGTTTCTGACGGAGCAGGCGTTGCCGGGGTTGGGACAGAAGGGGGAGGGCTTGCGATGGCCGGCTCGGCGAATTCCTCTCGCATATCGGCTTCGCTGACCAGCGAAACGGAAATGGCATCGTCGCGCCCGTTGGCCTCGCCGATGTGACGTGGCGGCGCCTTTTCCAAGCTGATGAACAGCGTGGCGTGGGCGAGAAGCGCGAAACCAAAGGCTTTCCAGAAATTGCGGTCGCGCTCCGCCGCGCCGGCCGCCAACCGCGCATCGACCAATCCAATAAAGTCGACCGTCTGCTGACCACTGTCGAGGCTCATGAGCTTATGTAGCCCATTTGGAAATCGGGTCCAAATTTCCAATCTGCCGCAGCGCCAATGCGCCCGAAATACCTGTTAGTGCCGCAAATACCAAAAGCGTGTAAAAGGTGCGGTCGGCGGTGGCTAAACGTCGGCGTTGCTGACGTGCTTGTCGCCAGCTGCGCGGACCGTCTCGTTCGCTGCCCGCCACTCGCGAAAATTGATGACGTCGCCATTGCGCTGACACTCGGGTGAGGCGAGCTCAATGACCAGCGGTACCAGCTCTTCGGGCGCCGGCAACGTCTCCGGATTTTCGCCGGGAAAGGCCTTGGCGCGCATTTGCGTGCGCATCGCGCCGGGATTGACGATGTTGACGCGCATTCGGCTGTCGGACTGTTCCTGGGCCCAGGTTTTCGCTAGCGCTTCGAGCCCGGCTTTCGACGCCGCGTACGATCCCCAATACGCGTACTTGCCGCTCGCCGCGCCCGACGACATGAAGATGGCGCGGCCGGCGCCGGACTTTTGCAGCAAAGGCGCGAGTGTGCGGATCAGGCGCCAGTTGGCGGTGAGGTTAATCTCAAGTGTCGATAGGAAGCCTTCGTCCGTGACGTGCGAAAGCGGCGACAACGGCCCGAGAATTCCGGCATTTGCAAATAGAATATCGAGATGCTGCCAGCGTTGATACAACGTCGGGCCAAGCTGATCGACGCGCTCGCCCTTGCGCAGATCGAGTTGAACCAAGGTCGCCTTGCCGCCGAGCGCTTGAATTTCGTCATCCAGACTTTCGAGCGCCGGCGTTGAGCGGGCGATGATGATGACGTGTGCTCCGGCCTTCGCCAGACCCAGCGCCACTGCACGGCCAATGCCGCGCGAGGCACCGGTCACGAGGGCCAGGCGATCTTGAAGTGGCGGTATGGTCATCGAAGAATCCGGGGACTGTCCCCTCTCCCCGTCCTTCACGGGGAGAGGGCTAGGGTGAGTGGCGGCAACAACAACGGAGCAAGAGGCAGCCCCTCACCCCGGCCCTCCCCCCATTGCGCTAGGTAGGGCGCAATGGGGAGAGGGAGAAGATTATCCGACTTCCGCCAGCAACGAAAGCTGTTGCGGCAGGCTCTCGCCATTCTGGTCGGTGAGGACGGTCGGATAATCGCCGGTGAAGCAGTGATCGGTAAACTGCGGGCTGCGGGGATCGCGCTTCTCAAGCCCGAGCGAGCGGTAAATGCCTTCGACCGACAAAAACGCCAAGCTGGTGGCGCCCATGAATTTGCGCATGCCCTCGAGGTCGAGGTTGGCCGCTAACAGGTCATTCTTGCGCGGGGTGTCGATGCCGTAGAAATCCGGATGCGTGATTGGCGGCGACGAAATCCGCATATGAACCTCGCGCGCGCCGGCTTCATACATCAGTTCGACGATCTTCTTGGAGGTCGTGCCGCGCACCACGCTGTCATCGACAAGCACAATCGAGTTGCCCCGGATGACGCTGCTATTGGCGGAATGTTTCAATTTAACGCCGAGCTGGCGAATGCGCTGCTCAGGCTCGATGAAGGTGCGTCCGACGTAGTGATTGCGAATGATGCCGAGTTCGAACGGAATGCCGCTTTCCTGGCTGAAGCCGATTGCCGCGGGCACGCCTGAATCCGGAATGGGCACGATGACATCGGCTTTCGCCGGGGCTTCACGGGCCAATTGAAAGCCCATCTGCTTGCGGATTTCGTAGACGGTGCGCCCGCCGACGATTGAATCCGGCCGCGAGAAATAAATGTACTCGAAGATGCACGGCCGGGCCGGGCGCTTCGGGAACGGCCGATGGCTCTCGAGCCCGTCGTCGGTGATGACGACGACTTCGCCATTCTCGACCTCGCGCAGGAATTCAGCGCCGACCATATCGAGCGCGCAGGTTTCAGACGCCAAAACGTACGACGGTCCAAGACGGCCGATGACAAGCGGGCGGATGCCGATCGGATCTCGCGCCCCGATCATCATATCGTTGGTCAGGCAGACCAGGGCGTACGAGCCTTCGACCTGCCTGATGGCATCGACCAGGCGCTCGGCGGTGCGACGCTTCTTGGATCGCGACAGCAGATGTAGGATGACTTCGGTGTCCGACGTTGATTGGCAGAGCGCACCAGACGAAATGAGTTCCTGGCGCAGGGTCAGGGCATTGGTCAGATTGCCATTGTGAGCGACGGCAAAGCCGCCGGTATCGATATCGGCAAACAGCGGCTGGACATTGCGGATGAGAGCGTCGCCAGTAGTAGAATAGCGGTTGTGTCCCACGGCCATGCGGCCTTTGAGACGGGCGAGCACGCTGGCTTTGGAAAAGTTATCGCCGACCAGACCCATCCGGCGCTCGGAATGGAAGTGTTTGCCGTCATACGTGACGATGCCGGAGGCTTCTTGGCCGCGGTGCTGAAGGGCGTGCAAACCTAGCGCCGTGATGGCCGCCGCGTCCGGGTGATTGAAGATGCCAAATACGCCGCATTCTTCCCGCAGCCGGTCATCGCCGTAGCGGGTGAAGGTGAGGCCGTCGATGGTGACGGTACCGTTCGGATTGGTCATGCCACCTCCCGCGCTGTTGCCGCCTTCTACGCCCGTTTCAGCCATGGGGGCAAGGGCCGTCAGGCTCGCCTTCCCCGGCTTAAAGGTCGCGATCCCGTTCGAGCGTCATATAGTAGCGCTTATCAGCAATCACCAGCGCGACCAAAGGTCTGGGATCGTTCAGAAATCCTTGCTGGTCGTTTGGCTGTGCGGGCGGTGGGTTGGTCAAGGACGACGGCGCGTATTGCACCAAAATTGTTCGAATCGTGCCGCCTGCGCTCTTGATATAGGGCAGCGACTGGGCGTTGCGGACCCAGGGGAAGTGTTCTTTGTCGTTGGGGAAGAACGACTCATAGAACATGTAGGGAATGACGATCAGGATGAAACCTCGGGCGACGCCGAATAGAAATCCCATGATGCGATCGATCATGCCGACGCGGCTGTCGAGAATGGCGTCAGAGATGCGTGCCGTTATCAGGTGCACGACAATCAGCACGATCAAGGCGAGGGCGAGCGCGACGACCGCCAGCGCGATCTGCGGCGGCAAGCCGGTCTGAGCGGCGACGTCGGCTGAGAGATCTTTCTTGGTGAAGAAAATCCACGCGCCGATGGCAGCCGCGGCGAGCCAGGAAAAAATCGACAAGACTTCGCGCGCCAAACCGCGATACATCGCCAGTAGACCGGAGATGAAGCAGACAACCAGCAGCGCGGCGTCGAGGTAGGTGAGCGGGCCGATCATGGCCTATAATCCCTCTATTATCGGTCGTATCCGTCTTGCCCTTGGCTTATCCAGCCCAACACTCGCCCTGCGGGTTCAGTCGCACGCCAATGCCCTCTCTGCAAGCGCCTTCACATGTGCAATGCGGGAAACGGTGAGTTTCAAACCGGACGTCTCGATGTCGCCCGATTCCGGCAAGACCGCCCGGGTAAAACCGAGCTTGGACGCCTCCTTCAAGCGCGCCGTCATCATCGATGCTGCCCTGACGGCGCCAGAAAGCGACACCTCGCCGAAGTAGACGGCGTCTTTAGGCAGGGCAACATTGGAAATTGACGAGAGCAGGGCGGCAGCGGCAGCCAAATCCGCCGCTGGTTCGGTGATTTTAAGGCCACCCGCCACATTCAGATAAACATCGTGACTCGAAAATGAGATGCCAGAGCGCGCCTCCAGAACCGCCAGCAGCATCGACAACCTGTTGGAATCCCAGCCGACAACCGCGCGCCGGGGCGTGCCCAGGCCGGATGGAGCGACTAGGGCCTGAATTTCGACCAGCAAGGGCCGCGTGCCCTCGATACCGGCAAAAACCGCCGCGCCGGGGCTCGCGCCGTCTCGGTCACCCAAGAACAATTCCGACGGGTTCGCGACTTCCCGCAAGCCGCCGCTGACCATTTCGAAGACGCCGATTTCGTCGGTCGGGCCGAAGCGGTTTTTGACGGCGCGCAAGATCCGGTAGGGGTGGCCACGGTCGCCTTCGAAATACAACACGGTGTCGACCATGTGCTCGATGACCTTGGGGCCGGCGATCTGGCCGTCCTTGGTGACGTGGCCGACGAGCAGCAAAGACGAGCCCGCCATCTTGGCGTAGCGGATCAACGACTGCGCGGCGGCGCGAACTTGGCTGACGGTGCCTGGCGCGGCGTCGAGCGTATCGGCCCACAGCGTCTGAATGGAATCGATAACGACCAGATGTGCTGGCGGGCCTTCGCTCAAGGTCGCCAGAATATTCGACAGATTGGTCTCGGAGGCAAGGCCAACCGGCGCGTCGGCTAGCCCTAGGCGTTCCGCGCGCAAGCGGACTTGCGCAATGGCTTCTTCGCCCGAAAAATACAGCGCCCGTTTGCCGGAGCGGGCGAGGTGGGCGGTCAGCTGTAGCAAGAGAGTGGATTTGCCGATGCCGGGTTCGCCGCCGATCAGCAATGCCGAGCCCGGCACGATGCCGCCGCCGGTGACGCGGTCGAGTTCGGCGATGCCGGTTGAAAAGCGCGGCGCTTCATCGGTCGAGCCTTTCAGCGTCTGAAGCTGAACGATGCGGCCTTTGGTTTGCTTTGTGATGCCCGAACCCGGCGGCGGCCCGGCGTCGGTTTCTTCGACAAGCGTATTCCACGCGCCGCAGCCTGCGCACTTGCCCGCCCAGCGCGGCGCGCTCGCACCGCAAGCTTGGCAGACGTGCAGGGATTTTGAGATTTTGGCCATCCCGGGTCTATAGCGGGATTCCAGGCCAGGTGCGATGGGTAGGCTTGCGTGGCCCCCCCATCACTTGAAGGCGCCGGTCAGGCTGGCGATGGCAATCGAGATGATGAATGTGCCAAGCGCCCGGTGCAGGTAGAAGTAATAGCGCGCCCACGGTTTCAGCATCGCGTACTCGCCCATGGAATTGTCGAGCAGGAGCGGTGGCACCGCCCGGTCAACGGAAAACCAGAACGAATACCAGATGAGGCCGAATACGCCTGGTTTCAGAAGGTGCGGGATGCCGGTGAAATGTGCAGCCCGGCCTAACAGGAAGACGAAGAACCCAAGGCCGACGAGCGCGAAAAACCAGGCGAGTGCCCATTCGTTGTGGTAGCCGTACCCCGACACGTAATGGCTGACGACTTTGAAGGGTTTTTTGACCCAATACCAGAAGTCCTTGACCGAGGCTGCGTCCTCGGCCTCGACTTTGGCGATGCGGATTTCGGTCCCGCTTTCGTTGCGGCCGGATTTTTCTAGTGCGCTCGCAATGAGCTGATAAGGCCTTGGATCGTAGACGGGCTTGCCAGTGTCTGTGCGATCCAAACCCTCGCGCACCCAGCACAGGATCTCCGCCGGGCCATGGTCGAGTATGCTGCCCTGAGACGCGGTCTCGCGGCACTTGGCGAAGTCTTCATCGGGCGGCGGCGCGCCCTCGACGGGGGGCATTGCGGCCTCAGGCGTCGCCGATCTATAGCCGGGTATGATCTGCTCGAAGTCGGCGCCTGAAATCAAGGTTCTGACGGTGGCGCGGCGGCAGCCGCCCCCGCGCACGGGCTCACTGGTCCCGCCGGTTATTTCAAGATCGCGATAGTCGGCGGCGATGGCCTTGGTTTGCAGCCCGCGTAGATCGAAGACCGGCGTGCCTTTCCAAACCGTACAGGCGCTTCGCTCGCGCAGCCGCAATTGCGATTTGATCTGCGCGCCCCACAAGCGGACTTCCTTGGAGAACATACCGCCGAGTGTCATGTACTGCTCGATGATGCAGTCGGTGCAATCGAATGATGGAACTTTAAGATCCTTCAGATCGAATGAGCCGGTTCGGGTGTTGCCGGCAAAAAAGTCGGAACTGATTTTTGAACGGCTGATCGCAATTGACCCTGCCGTTGCTGCCGTCATCGAAAGCGTCCCGTCTTGCGGAGCTGTCTCGCTGCCAATTGTCGAGCCGGTGATGAAAATCTGGCGCGCCGATACCCGGTCGAGCTCAACGTCCTTTTGAAACTTCGAGTTTTCTATTCGTAGCGCCCCCTCAATTTTCATAAACTTGGCGTACATTCCGCCATTGCTAGTCAAAGACGCCAGTTTCAACGAGCGCATGACGCATGATCGCATAAAGAAATTTTTAGCGATGGTGGTATCCTTGAGCGAGACCTCGGTGCCGACCAAGATGTTGCTCAAGTCTAATTCGCCGTTGAAGCTGCTCTTCACCACTTCAAGACCACCCTCGATCCTATTGGCGGGCGCGTAGACGTCGGATGCAAATGTAGCGTTGAGAATCCTGAGACTGCCTTCCAGTGTTGAGCGGCGAATCTCAAGAGCCGCCTTGTCTTTACTCGAATCGCCGAATTCGCCGCCGTTGATCTCGAAGATGCGGCCAAGCGAACTCGAGTCTATCGATATCCCGCCCGGAATTTTGGTTTTCCCAAACACCGATACGCCGTAGGAAATTTGCGCTCCCGAGATCTCGACGCGGCCAATTTCGCTATGCGTCAACAGGATGCCGTGAGCCCGATAGGTCCAGAACGACAAGGTCTCCGGCGTCTTCACGCACGCCAGCATGACCAGTTCGGCCGGCTGGGTGCGCACCGTCATCAAGTGCTTGATGAGATCTGTGTGCAGGCGGGTCAGTTGAATTGTTTCTGTGCATTCCTGCTTGTCGTTCAACGTTCCGATTCTGAACCGGCCGGTGCTGCAGTAGGTTTTCAAGGCCTTGAAGGCTTCCTTGTCGGCTTTGTCGGTCATGTTGAAGCGCGACAGCAGAGGATCTTTAGAGTCCCGCTCGCGACGCTCCGTTATCAACCCTTCATAGCTCCGGAGACGCTCGCCGCACAGATCCGCATAGTCGCGTTCGCCGCGCTCGTCGGCCATGATGTCGTTGACGTCGGTAGTGTCGGGAGCTTTCGGTTGTGCTGGCGCGACAGGGGCAGGCGGCGGGCCCGTTTGCTGGTTTTGGCCGGTGCTGTCCTCGACGGCCGCCGCAGGAGATTTCTGCGCACCAGCGCCACCAGCCAAAAAACCGGTGAAGACGAACGCAGCCCAAACGGCTGCCAGCACCTTGTTCAAAGTATGCATCATTGAAATGTTTTGAAAAAAAGGTTTAGTGCCCGTCTAATGCGCGTGAGTATAACGGCGCGTTCCAATTCCTACAAGGCGACGTTGGTCCCCTATGATTGAAGACTTCCAGAGTCAGCCGTTTGGGCCCTAACCTGGCATCACGACATGTCGAATAAGCCGCACAACACCCTCAAAATCGCCCTCGCGCAATTGAACCCAGTCGTCGGCGATCTCGCCGGTAATGCGCGTAAGGCTAGCGACGCGCACGCCCAGGCCAAAACGCTGGGCGCCGATCTCGTGGTTTTCTCGGAACTGTTTTTGACCGGCTATCCGCCGGAAGATCTGGTCCTGAAACCCGCGTTCCAGAACGCCGCGCACACAGCGCTCGAAAGCCTTGCGCACGATTGCAAAGACGGTCCCGCCATTCTGATCGGCACGATATGGCGCGAGGACGGCCACCTTTACAACGCCGCCGCCGTCTTGGACGACGGAAAAATCGCAGGCGTCCGCTTCAAGGCCGATCTGCCGAATTACGGCGTTTTCGACGAAAAGCGCGTCTTCACAGCGGGGCCAATGCCGGGTCCGATCAATGTTCGCGGTGTCCGGATCGGCGTGCCGATCTGCGAAGACATCTGGGGAGAAGAAGTCGTCGAGACGCTGGCTGAGACGGGTGCCGAAATTCTGATCTCGCCCAATGGTTCGCCATTCGATTGGCCAAAGCCCGATTTGCGCATGAACGTGGCGGTGGCGCGCGTCACCGAAAGCGGCCTGCCGCTGATCTATCTCAACCAGATCGGCGGTCAAGACGAATTGGTTTTCGACGGCGCATCGTTCGTGTTGAATGCCGACCGCAGCTTGGCGGCACAATTGCCAGCTTGGGACGAGGCGCTGGTGATCACTGATTGGCACAAGGGCCATAAGGGTTGGACCTGCGCGCCCGCATGCACCGCCAAAATTCCGGAAGGCGACGCGGCCGCCTATCAAGCCTGCGTGCTTGGCCTCAAAGATTACGTGACGAAGAACGGATTTCCCGGCGTCGTCCTTGGGCTGTCGGGCGGCATCGATTCCGCACTCGTTGCGGCCATGGCCGCCGACGCGCTCGGGCCCGACAAAGTTCACGCAGTCATGCTGCCATCGAAGTTTACATCCGACCACAGTCTGCTCGACGCCCAAGCCTGCGCCAGGGCGCTGGGCATCCGTTACGACAAAGTCTCGATCGAGCCGGCGGTGTCGGGGATCACCTGGGGCCTCAAGGATATGTTTGCCCGCACCACGCCCGGTATCACCGAAGAGAATTTGCAATCGCGCGTTCGCGGCACCATTCTGATGGCGATCTCCAACAAATTCGGCGGCATGGTCGTCACCACCGGCAACAAGAGCGAGATGTCGGTCGGTTATGCGACGCTCTACGGCGACATGAATGGCGGCTTCAATCCGATCAAGGATCTCTACAAGATGGAGGTCTACGCCTTGTCGCGCTGGCGCAACGGTCACACGCCAGCGGGCGGGCTTGGACCCAAAGGCATCGTCATTCCTGAGCGCATCCTGACCAAGGCCCCGACGGCGGAACTCAAAGACAACCAGACCGATCAAGACAGTCTGCCGCCGTATGAAGCCCTCGACGACATTCTCAAATGTCTGGTTGAGTTGGAAATGCCGCTCGTTGATGTCGTGGCGCGCGGGCATACGGCCGAGACGGTGAAAAACATCGAACGGCTCTTGAACCTCGCCGAATACAAGCGCCGGCAGGCCGCGCCGGGCGTCAAGATTTCGCAACGGAATTTCGGCCGCGACCGTCGCTATCCAATCACCAATAAATTCCGCGAGGACGTGAGTGCCCTGGCTCCATCTCGAAAATCTGGGAGGCATTTCGTCAAACCAACCGCCACCAGCGGCGGCGAGGGATAGGGCTCGGATGCGGATGTCAGACACAGAAGAGCGGGGTCGTCGGCCCCGCTCTTAGTCCCGCAACATTGCTACTTACAAAATATCACCGGTTGAGGCACCGGTTTTGCTTGGCAATATACCTTCTATCAATTGCCGCCCTCAGGGACGGCAGAGGGAAGGACGTATGCCTCCCGAGACCTGGGCCAGCGCTTCGGCCAAATCCTCCGCGCCTCGCAGGATGAGCCCAACTTAGACCCGGTGCGACGGGCTGTCACGCCCGATTATTAGGCAGCTGACGATTTGGAGTAGCGAGGCCACCGGAAACCGGTTGTGATCGCCGCGCCACGGTGACCCCGCCAAGATGCTGCAAGGTCGAGGAAAGTCGTGTTATTCGCCCCGGCCTCAGACATGATTACGGTATCGGTTGCGTGGTTGTAGGCGGGTCAATCGTGCGTAGGTCGGCGGCTGCAAGATCCTTGATGGCATTCACAGCGTTGGCGAGCGCCGCCACATCCGCGCCAGCGGCTGAATTGCGCATCGATTTTCGAGAACTCGCCACGCTTGCCGGCACAATTCTCGCCGGTGCGAAAATTCGTCTTCACAATGTGCCTGGCGGCGTCCTCGATTTTTCAGCCGGGTCCAGCGTCACCATCGGTGGCGCGGAGCGGCCGATCCCCGTGCCGGTCAGATCCTTTGAAACCGCGGGCGCGCGTTACGCTTTTCTCATGAACGACATCAACTCGCGCGCCATCAAGGTGTCGGCGGTTGCGGGTGCCGTGCGGCTGTCGATTGAATTTGAGGACGAAGGTCCGGAGCTGGTCGGACGCTGCCTGTCGGGTATCTGTCCGCCTGACGGCACGCTGCCGAATATCGAGTGGCAGAAGCCTTCCGTCGCGATCGATCTCATTCCGGTCAAGATCGGCGACAGCTTATCTCTTAAGGCCAAGCATATGCAGGTCATGGGCACACTCGAGCCGCGCTGTTTGGCCTCGGCCGGATTTTTTGCAAGCAGCCTATGCCGGGCGGTGTTGCCGCAAGTGAAGCGAACAATATCGCGCCTGCGCGGCGACCTCGACAAGGGGCTCGTGGATCAAGTCAACGCCGCGACCATTCAAGACAAGATCGCGCAATCCCTCAAATCCTATTTGGCCGTTGGACCGGCCGGAGACGTCCACATTTCCAAAATTGCCGTTGATTCGGAAGGCAAAGCCGTTGTGGTGTCGTTCTGCCTCGCCTGTTGAGTGTTTTCCTGTCTCCGGCCGTCCACCCCTCAAAGGTGTCGCAGCATTGCAACAACCGGAATAACCCGGTATTCCGCCGCTAGGCATCGATGCGGCTGGGAAGCCGCGCGACCGCAATTATTCTCCAACAAAGAAGCCCTCTTGCCATGCGCCTCAGCCGGTATTTCCTTCCCGTTCTACGCGACACGCCCAAAGAGGCGGAGATCGTCTCGCATCAGTTGATGCTGCGCGCGGGCATGATCAAGCAATCGGCCGCCGGGATTTATTCCTGGTTACCGCTCGGCCTCAAGGTTTTGACCAAGATCGGCGACATCGTGCGCGAAGAACAAAATCGCGCTGGCGCCGTCGAAGTTCTGATGCCGACGATCCAATCGGCGGACATGTGGCGCGAGAGCGGCCGCTATGAAGCCTACGGCAAGGAGATGCTGCGTATCGTCGATCGCCACGACCGCGACATGCTGTTTGGGCCAACGGCTGAAGAGGTCATCACCGCCATCTTCCGCGACTGCGTGCGCAGCTACAAGGACCTGCCGAAAAACCTTTACAACATTCAATGGAAATTCCGCGACGAGATCCGTCCGCGCTTCGGTGTCATGCGCGGCCGCGAATTTCTAATGAAGGACGCCTACTCTTTCGATCTCACCGCCGACGATGCCCGCAAGGCCTATCAGCGCATGTTCGTCGCCTATCTACGCACCTTCGCGCGCATGGGATTGAAGTCGATCCCGATGAAGGCCGGCACCGGTCCGATCGGCGGCGATCTCAGCCACGAGTTCATCATTTTGGCCGACACCGGTGAAAGCCAGGTGTTCTGCCATAAAGACTTGATCGACGGCGCGGTGCCGCAAGCCGAAACCGATTTCGACGGCGACTTGTCGGGCATCTTCAAGGACTGGACGTCCAAGTATGCGGCGACTGAAGATATGCATGACGCGGCGAAATTCGAGGCCGATGTGCCGGCTGATAAACGCGTCTCGGCCCGCGGCATCGAGGTCGGCCATATTTTCTACTTCGGCACCAAGTACTCCGAGCCGATGGGCGCACGGGTACAGGGACCTGATGGAAAAATGGTGACCGTTCAGATGGGCTCATATGGCGTTGGCATGTCGCGCTTGGCGGGCGCCATCATCGAAGCCAGCCACGACGCGTCCGGCATCGTCTGGCCGGTTCCGGTCGCACCGTTCGAGGTTGGACTGATTAATCTCAAATCCGGCGACAAAGACACCGACGCTGCCGCGCTCGCCCTCTACGACAAGCTTCGCGACGCAGGCATCGATGTGCTCTATGACGACACGGACGAACGCGCCGGCGGCAAGTTCGCGACCATGGATTTGATCGGCGTGCCCTATCAGCTCATCGTTGGCCCGAAGGGCGTCAAGTCCGGCGAAGCTGAAATCAAGAACCGCAAGACCGGCGAAAAGCAAACACTCAGCCTTGATGCCGCCATCACGAACGTCGTCGAGGCGGTCAAGCGCCAACGGGTTCTGGCTTGATGATCGCAAGCGATCCCAACAAGGACGTCATGAGCACAGCCATTACCGACACAAGAGCCTTTTCGCCGTTCGAGTGGATGCTCGCGGGACGGTATCTGCGGGCGCGCCGCAAGGAAGGCTTTATCTCGGTCATCGCCGGATTTTCTTTTCTGGGCATCATGCTCGGCGTCGCGACGTTGATCATCGTCATGGCGGTCATGAACGGCTTTCGCAAGGACCTATTCGCCAAGATCATGGGCCTCAACGGTCATGTCATCGTCCACAAGATCGGCGGGCCGTTCGACGACTACGCCGACATTGCCGCCAAGATCAAACAGGTGCCGGGCGTCGTCACCGCCATGCCTCTGGTTGAAGGCCAAGTCATGGTGTCGTCGACAGTGCAGGCGCTGGGTGGGCTGGTCAGAGGCATCGATGAGAGCAGCTTGAAGGCCCTGAAGCTCGTCGCCGACAACATCAAGCTTGGCACCATTGACGGCTTTGACGATCAAACCGGCATCGCCATTGGTTCGCGGCTCGCAAACACGTTGCGCGTTAGTCTCGGCGACACCATCACACTGGTCTCGCCGCGCGGCGCCACCACACCGTTTGGGACCGCGCCACGCTCAAAGCCCTACGTGATTTCGGCGATCTTCGAACTCGGTATGTCTGAGTATGACCGCATGATGGTGTTCATGCCGCTGAAGGAAGCGCAGAAATATTTCTCCAAAGGCAGCGACGTCGATGTCCTCGAAGTTGTGGTCGACAAACCTGAGAATGCGGGCGCCTATTCCGAAGCGATCCGGGTGGCGGGCGGTCAGACCGTCAACGTTTCCGACTGGCGGCAACGCAACGAGACGTTTTTTACAGTGCTTGAGGTTGAGCGCAACGTTATGTTCATTATCCTGTCGCTGATCATTCTGGTGGCGGCGCTGAACATCATTTCCGGAATGATGATGCTGGTCAAAGACAA
Organism: Hyphomicrobium sp.; assembly: GCA_031365865.1. GTDB lineage: Bacteria > Pseudomonadota > Alphaproteobacteria > Rhizobiales > Hyphomicrobiaceae > Hyphomicrobium_B. Next base: position 14,975 of record JANLYX010000064.1, read on the forward strand.
GGGCCGCGACATCGCCATTTTGCGCACCATGGGGGCGTCGAAAGGCGCGGTCATGCGGGTGTTTTTGATCACCGGCGCGTCGATCGGAATTGTCGGGACTTTGGCTGGGCTCGTGCTTGGTATTGTCTTCTGCTGGAACATCGAGACAATTAAGAATTTCGTGTCGTGGATCACCAGTACCGAAATTTTCAATCCCCAGATCTACTATTTGACGCAATTGCCAGTCGATATCGATCCGCGAGAAACCACGTACATCGTGTTGATGGCCTTGGCGCTGTCGATCCTCGCGACTTTGTATCCGTCCTGGCGGGCTTCCAAGCTCGACCCCGTCGAAGCCTTGCGTTACGAGTAAGCCATGCACGACGTCAACCAAATGCTCGCTGGCGCCCCAATCCTGAAACTCCAGGATGTTTGGCGCACCTTCAAACAGGGGGAGCGTCAGATCGACGTCCTGCAAGGGGCTGGATGCGAGCTGTGGGCCGGACAATCGGTGGCTCTGGTCGGTCCATCGGGGGCTGGAAAGTCAACGCTTCTACACATCGCCGGGCTGTTGGAGCCGCCGACCAAAGGCCGCGTCGTCATCAATGGCCGCGATTGCGCGGAATTGTCGGAAGCCGACCGGACCCGGCTGCGCCGCCAAGACATCGGCTTCATCTATCAGTTCCACCAACTGCTGCCTGAATTCACGGCGCTCGAAAATGTCGTGATCCCGCAGATGATCATGGGCCGGCGGCGCCGCGATGCGGAAGTGCGCGGGCGCGAACTTTTGGGCGTGCTTGGGCTTGAGAGCCGTCTGGAGCATCGCCCGGCCGAATTATCGGGCGGCGAACAGCAGCGCACCGCTATCTGCCGCGGCCTTGCCAATGCGCCGAAATTGCTGCTGGCAGATGAGCCAACCGGAAACCTCGATCCCAAAACGGCCGATTATGTCTTTCAGGAGCTGATCGAGCTTATTCGCCAGCATGGCGTGGCAGCGCTCATTGCCACTCACAACATGGAGTTGGCGCGGCGCATGGACCGGGTTCTGCAAGTCCAGGACGGCAAGCTCGTCGAAGTGACGCCCTCGGCTGTGCACTGACGCCTTTTTCCAAAGGTTTTCCCGTTAAAACTTAAAGGAATGTCTCGTGTGACTTGACGCAATAATGGGACAATATTCTTGTCACGTATGGCTGAAACACAGATTCGATCCTCCCCGCCAAAATTCGTGCACCTCAAGGTTCACTCCGCCTATTCGCTGCTCGAAGGTGCGCTGCCGATTGCCAAGCTGGCTAAGATGGCGGCGGCGCTGAAATTTCCAGCTCTCGGTCTCACCGACACCAATAATCTGTTCGGGGCGCTGGAATTCTCAGACAAGGTTTGGGATGCGGGCGTGCAGCCAATCATCGGTTGCTCCCTTGACGTCGACTTTGGCGATATCCGCGACACGGCTACGCCAATGCTGCGGGCCAGCACCAATGAGCCGCGCGCGCTTGTCGCCGGGCGTCTCGCGCTGCTCGCCATGAACGCCGACGGTTATGCCAATCTGATGAGGTTGTCGAAAGCGTTATATTTCGATCCCGCAGCCGACGAACAGCCGCACGCAAAAATCGCCCGCATCGAAGAATTCTCAGCCGGTCTGATTGCGTTGACCGGGGGCCCGGATGGCCCGATCGACAAAGCCATCAAAGATCAACAGGCCGAACGTGCGCTCGCGCGGTTGATGACGTTGGAAAAGATCTTCGGCAATCGCCTGTACGTCGAGATCCAGCGCCACGGCTTGAGCGATGAGGCGGAGGTAGAGCCCCAGATTCTCGATCTCGCCTACCAACGCAAAATCCCAATCGTCGCCACCAACGAATGCTATTTTGGCGCGCCGAGCGACTATGAAGCCCACGACGCTCTGCTCTGTATCGCCGAAGGCCGTTACGTCGTTGAAGATAACCGGCGGCGCGCGTCGCCCGAACATTATTTTAAGAGCGCGGATGAAATGGCCGCGCAGTTCGCCGATCTGCCCGAAGCCCTCGCCAACACTGTTGAAATTGCCGTGCGCTGCGCCTTTCGCCCCAAGGGCCGCAAACCGATCCTGCCGCGTTTCGTCGCCAGCGACGATAGCGTCAGCGAGATCGAGCATTTCCGCCTCGAAGCAGCGGAATTAAAGCGCCAAGCCAAGGCCGGCTTGAAGGTAAGGCTCGCCGAAACCGGGCCGGCTGAGGGCTTCACGGTTGAAGATTACGAGAAGCGGCTGTCCTACGAAGTCGACGTCATCACGCAGATGAAGTTTCCGGGCTACTTCTTGATCGTGGCTGATTTCATCCAATGGTCCAAGAGCAACGGCGTTCCTGTCGGACCAGGCCGTGGTTCTGGCGCCGGTTCGCTCGTCGCCTACGCCCTGACGATCACGGACCTTGATCCGCTGCAGTTTGGCCTGTTGTTCGAGCGCTTCCTCAATCCCGAACGCGTCTCGATGCCGGACTTCGACATCGATTTCTGTCAGGAAAAACGCGATCGCGTCATCGACTACGTTCAGCAGAAATATGGCGCCGGCAAAGTCGCGCAGATCATTACCCACGGCAAGCTGCAAGCCCGCGCCGTCTTGCGTGACGTTGGCCGCGTTTTGCAAATGCCCTATGGCCAGGTCGACCGGCTTTGCAAACTGGTGCCGAACAATCCGGCTGCGCCCGTCACCTTGCGGCAGGCCATCGACGGCGAACCCAAGCTGCAAGAAGAGCGCGACCGCGAACCAATCGTCGCGCATCTCCTCGATATCGCTGAAAAGCTCGAAGGGCTTTATCGCCACGCCTCCACGCATGCGGCCGGTATTGTGATTGGCGACAGGCCACTTGAAGAACTGGTGCCGCTGTACCGCGACCCCAAATCGCATTTCCCGATTACCCAGTTCAACTGGAAGATGGTGGAAGCGGCGGGCCTCGTGAAGTTCGACTTCCTCGGTCTCAAAACTCTCACGGTTCTCGAAAAGGCCGTACAACTCGTCAAACGGGGACGCGGCATCGCCGTCGAGCTCGCGAAGCTTCCTCTTGATGACGTGGCGTCCTATCAACTTTTAGCCAAAGCCGACACCGCCGGTGTGTTCCAGTTGGAATCGACCGGCATGCGGGAAAGCTTGAAGCGGCTGAAACCCGACCGCTTTGAAGATATCATCGCCATGGTCGCGCTTTACCGGCCCGGCCCGATGGATAACATCCCGACCTACATCAATCGCAAACACGGCGAAGAGCCGGTCGATTGTCTCCACGCCTTGCTCGAAGGCATCCTGAAGGAAACCTACGGCGTTATCATTTATCAGGAGCAGGTCATTCAGATTGCCCAGGTCATGGGCGGTTATACGCTTGGCCAAGCCGATTTGCTCCGCCGCGCAATGGGCAAGAAAGACAAGGCCGAGATGGCGGCGCAGCAAGCGCGCTTTGTGGATGGCGCCGTGGCGAAAGGCGTCAAACGCGAAGAAGCGGCCTATATCTTCGAACTCGTCGACAAGTTCGCAGGCTACGGTTTCAACAAATCGCATGCCGCCGCTTACGCGATGGTGAGCTTTCAAACAGCCTATATGAAGGCCCATTTCCGCGAGGAGTTTCTCGCCGCCTCGATGTCGCTGGACATGGGCAACACCGACAAGCTCGCCATGTTTGCCGGCGAAGCACGCAAATCCGGCATCATGCTGCTGCCGCCGTGTGTCAATGCTTCGGAGGTCGACTTTGGCGCCGAACCGCCCGTCAACGGCGCGAAAACCGGCGCCATTCGTTATTCCCTGGCGGCGCTTAAGAATATTGGTGCCGCCGCGGTTGAGACCATTACCAAGGAACGCGTTGCGAATGGATCCTTCAAGTCGCTGGCTGACTTTGCCAACCGCTTGGACCCTAAAGCACTTAATAAACGTGGGCTCGAAACTTTGGCCAAGGGCGGTGCCTTTGACAGCTTGAATGCCAACCGGGCTCTCGTCACCGCCAATTCCGACACCATGCTGGCGCTGGCCCATCGCCGCACGTCAAACACGGCGCAAGGCACGACGGACCTCTTTGGAGGCGGCGACACGGGCCCAGAGCTGGCCCTGCGTGCAACCGATGCCTGGCCGCCGATGGAGCGGCTGGCTGCTGAATTTGAAGCCGTTGGTTTCTATCTCTCTGGACATCCGCTCGATCAATACGAGCGGGTACTCGGCAAACTCGGCGTCAAACGCTACACTGAATTTGAAGCCGCGACGGCGCGTGGTGCAACGGCTGGCCGGCTGGCCGGCATCGTCATCGCCGCCCGCGAGCGCCGCTCGCAAAAGGGCAACAAGTTTGCCTTCGCGACCTTTTCGGACATGACCGGTCAATTCGAAGCTGTGATATTTTCAGATACCCTGGCCCACGCCCGCGATCTTCTTGAGCCGGGCACCGCTGTCATTGTTTCGGTTGAGGCCGAGCGTGACGGCGAAACCATAAAATTGCGTGCGCAATCCATCGAAGCTCTCGACAAGGCCGCTGCCAATGTCCCTCGCAATCTGAAGATCGTCCTTGATCGCCGCGTGGTCCAGGCCGGCAAAGCCCGGCTCGCCGACGTCCGGGCCATGATGAAACCGTCAGCCGCGCGCGGCGGTGAGATTCGTATTGTCATGCCGCTGGAAGATCGGGGCCAGGAAATGGAATGGACGTTGCCGGGCAAGTATGACGTCTCGCGTCAGGACCTGGAAAAAATGTCGACCGTGCCCGGGGTCGCGGAAGTCGTCGACATTTGAAATTTTACGGTCTACTTCCAAAGCCGGTCGTAGAGCCCAAGCACGACTTCAATACCAATCAGCGCAATGATGTACCATTCGAGGCGGTGCGAGGTGCGCGTTGACAGCAGATCGCCGAGTGTCTCGGCGCTGTCGCGAATGACGGAGAGTTTTTGGGCGATGGCATTAGCCCGGGCTTTAAGATCGAATTCATCGACGAGCTTTGCCCACAGCCGCTCAAGCTCGGGATGATCCCACAACACGTCGGGCTTGTCGTCCATGTTGATGCGGCCGGCCAAACGGCTTTGAATACTCAAGGCTTCGCCGATCTCAGACAGTGTCTCGCCACGTTTTCCGCCTGACAGCTTCCCCGCCTTAAGGCCTTCCGCGACGTGCGAGACGCGTTCGAAGGCGCCGCCGACCCGGCGCTCGTCGTAGGACAGCGAGACCGCGACAGCGAGTGCCTCGGCTACCAGTAGCATGCGGCTTGGATCTGCGGCTTTGAGGACAATCGTACCAACGGCCAGAACGGTGTCATCCTCGCCTTTAATGACGACCTCGGCGGTTTCGATTTCGCGTTCCTTGAGTGGGTCGCGGATGCGCTCGCCCAGGCCGCGGATCATTTCCTCCTCTTCTATCGGCGACAGACCGATGAAAACCGCCGCTCCCATTTTGAACAACACAACGGTTGCCCCCGAGGGTGTGCGGAAGGCGAGGGGGTTCTTGGAAAAACTGTCGGCGCGCTCTAGGCCCTTGATATCAAGCCGCTCACCGAGCTGAAGGGCGCGGGCCGTTAACGATTGCGGACTGGGAAGGGGAATGGTCATGAGAGATCTTAGTTTGAAACCGAACGCCAGTGTGACCGATAATCCCGTCATTTGCGAGATAGGATGCATGCATCCGGGTAGCGCAGGGCCGCGTCCGCGCCGTGACCGGTATTAGACGGACGTCGGGGACGTTGAATAGCAGATGCGCAATGCCCAATGCCGCGATAGTATGAGCGGGTCGACTGCCCCATGGCCGGGGTGCCGGTAGTTGGAACACGCCCAAAAAAAAGCGACGGGAGGACGACATTATGAAGCTTTATGCAGACCCCATTTCGGTCAATTGCCGGAAAGTGCTAGCCGGCTTTGACTTGATTGGCACAAAGGCCGAGCTCGTCCACGTCGATTATTTCAAATCTGAACAAAAAGAAAAAGCCTACACCGCGCTCAATCCCAACCAATCGATGCCGGCCCTGGTCGATGGAGACTTCGTGCTCTGGGAATCAAACGCCATTCTTCAATACGCGGCCGACAAGGCGAACAATGCGCAAGCTTATTCGCTGGATCCGAAAAAGCGCGCAGACCTAAATCGCTGGATGTTCTGGGAATCGGCGCATTGGTTTCCAAGCTGCTACGTCTACCTGGTCGAACATTGCGTAAAGCCGTTGTTCAATCAGCATCCCGATGCCGCCGTTCTTTCGGCGCAAGATCCGATTTTTCATAAGCTTGCCGGTATTCTCGACGACAGGCTCGGCCAAAGCCGCTGGCTCGGCGGCGACCATCCCTCGATCGCCGATATCGCCGTCGCGGCGCCGATGCATTTGCATCAGTATCAAAAACTCCCGTTGTTGCCGCATCGCAATCTGCAGCGCTGGATGACCGATGGCATTGAAAAGTTGCCATGCTGGGATCGTACTTATGTTGGTCCGGGCTTTACGCGGCAACGGCCTGCGGCTTGAGGCTATCGGCAGTGCCACGCCTAACTTGACTCTCAATCGGAGACGGACATGAAGCAGTCGGTGCGATCCAAAATGAACTACACGGTCGATAACGGCACGCCGCCCGACTACTATTTTTATGAGCCCGATCCCTCCGTAAAACTTAATCCGCCCGGCACCGATCCGCACGAGGTCGAGATCATCGATGGCTGGCCGCAGGTCGATAAATTCTCGCTCGACCAGGAGGGCTTCGAGCTGAAACCCTTTCCAGCCAAGTTCACGAACTATGACGATGACGCCGCCGTTAAGGCCGAGTTCTACGCGCAGATCATCGAGTTCGTGAAACTGCAGACTGGCGCCAAGCGGGTCGAGGTTTTCGACCACACCATCCGCAAGCGCCTGCCCGCAGATTTGAGTCAGCAGACAACCGTGCAGCGTCCGGCGGTGCAGCTGGTCCATGCCGATTACACAGTCAAATCCGGGCCGCAACGGGTGAAAGATATTCTGCCCAATGAAGCCGATGAGCTTTTGAAACGCCGCGTCGCTTTCTACAACGTCTGGAAACCGCTGTACGCGCGCGTTGAAGAATTGCCGCTGGCGATGTGCGACGCGGGTTCAGCCGCCAAAGGCGATCTACTGATCATGGAACTGAAATACCGCGAGCGCACCGGTGAGATCTACGTCATGCGCCATTCGCCCGCCCACCGCTGGTACTATTTTCCGTTCATGGAACCGGATCAGGCCTTGCTTCTCAAGACGTACGATTCAGAGACGGATGGACGGGCCCGCTTCATGGCACATAGTGCTTTTGAAGATCCCAACACGGCCCCAGATGCCAAAAAGCGCGAAAGCATAGAAGTGCGCACCATGGCTTTCTTCTAGGCCGCCTCTAACACGCTCAACAGTGCGCTCTCGAAGACGCGGCGGCCATCGGTGCCGCCAAGCGCCGCTTCGTACAGACGTTCGGGATGGGGCATCAGGCCAAGCACGCGGCCGGTATCGTTTGTGATGCCGGCGATATTGCGCAGTGACCCATTCGGGCAGTTTGCCGCCGATACGTTGCCCTCGGCGTCGCAATAGCGGAACGCCACGCGGCCTTCGCCCTCAAGCTTATCGAGGGTTTCAGCGTCCGCGAAATAATTGCCCTCGCCATGCGCGATCGGGACCTTGATGATCTCGCTTTCACGGTAGCACTTGGTGAAGAACGAGCGGTCGTTCTCGACCTTCAGATGAACATCGCGGCAGATGAAGTGCAGCGAAGCGTTGCGCAGCAGCGCGCCGGGCAGCAGACCGCTTTCGCACAGGATCTGGAAGCCGTTGCAAATGCCGAGTACCGGCGTGCCGGCCTTGGCCTTGGCGATGACGTCCTTCATGATCGGCGAGTGCGCGGCCATGGCGCCGCATCTCAAATAATCGCCGTAGGAGAACCCGCCCGGCAGCACGATCATGTCGGAGGCGGGCACCGAAGCATCGCCATGCCAGACCATCTTGGGCACGAAGCCGGTCACCCGCTCGATCGCGGTTTTGACATCGCGGTCGCAGTTGGATCCAGGAAATACAATGACGGAAGCTCGGAGCATGGGGCTTTATCCTTCTACTCCCCCCGTTTGTGGGGGAGGCCGGGAGGGGGAACTCCGGGACGAATGTCAGATTGGCGAAAAAGCAAAACCGCAACTGTCCGGGATTCCCCCCACCCCAGCCCTCCCCACAAGGGGGAGGGAGTTTTCTTGGCGATGACGGAAGCGCGGAGCATGATCAATCGTCTCTTTCAGACCACGTGCACGAACCTATTTCTTTGACGGACTTATCAGGGGATAGCAAATATTGAAACCACTCCCCAGCTCCGTAATGTGTGGAGATCCAGAATGCATGCCTAGCGCCATTATATATCTTCGGCACATCTCTCTCAAAATCAAGACCGACATTGAGTTCGCGTTTTGAAGGTTTCGCTAACACGAAATAGTCCGTGTCTACGTCCAACCCTTGAGCATGATGGAGCACGCATCCGTCCGAACATTTCAACGATGCCGTCGTTGCGAATGAGCGTTGATCATGTCCGGAAAAATTACGAATTCTCCAGGTGCCCCAGGCCTTCTGCGAGGGAAATATTTTTACCGGCTGAGCCCGAACCTTCAATGCTTCTTGAAGATTCTTTACTGTCGAAAGCAATCGGGTTTCTAGGCCACAGACTCATTAAACCTCATCCAGATGCGGATGGCAGCAAGTTTCACCGAGGCCATGAAGTTGTCGTCGTGGCGGTCGAAGCGGGTAGCGATGGCGCGATAGTGCTTGAGTTTATTGAAGAACCGTTCGACGCGGTTGCGCAGTTTGTAAGCGAATGGACTGAATACGGGCGGTTCGACGCGATTGGATTTCGGCCGGATGTTGGCATACCCGCCCTGGCCCGCGATTGTCTCGCGCAGCGCATTTGAATCGTAACCGCGATCAGCCAACAGCATGCAACCGTCGCTGAGCAAGCCCAGCATATCGGCGGCGCTCGCGCCGTCATGAGCCTGGCCCTCGGTCAGCTTGAGCTGGATCGGCAAGCCTTGCGCATCGACGAGCGCGTGGATCTTGGTCGTGAGCCCGCCGCGGGAACGGCCCATGCAACGGCTACGGCCACTTTTTTTTCGCCGTTGGCGGCATGCTGGTGAACGCGCACGACGGATGAATCGATCATCTGGATTTTGCCGTTGTAAGCTTTTGAGACGGCAGTCAAAATCCGATCCCAAACACCGGCCGCCCGCCAGCGGACAAAACGATTGTAGCAGGTCGTATAAGGGCCATAGCGTTCTGGAATATCGGCCCAAGGCGCGCCGCTACGCAACCGCCAGAAGATGCCGTTCAACACGCGCCGGTCGTCAACGCGCGGCACGCCACGCGGTTTGTTCGGCAAAAGCGGTGCGATAATTTTCCACTCGGCGTCGGTGAGTTCGTAGCGTGCCATCTCAAGCTCCCCCGTTTGGTAGCTTGAATCACTGTTCGCGCGATTTGAAAAGTGAGTTTATGAGTTTGTGACCTAGCTCATTGCCAGATTTCGTCGTATGGTACTCGGTGTCGACCTCGATTGCGAATGATTGTTTGCTTTCGACAATTTGGTCGCGTCGAATTTCGGTATTGCATTCGATGATCGCGTGCTTTTGCGATACGATGATTTGGCCATTTTCCGCGTTTGCAATATTTGATAGCAGTGGAAACGCCAGCGCCGACGCAAGGCCGAAGCTAACACAAACGAACATCGTGGCACAACTCACGCCGCGCCCCTCAGCCTCGGAATGCGCGAAATGTCGATGGCTCGCCGGGCATGCCAGAGATCATATGTCTCCTGCATCCGGAGCCAAGCCGCTGCTGTGCGGCCGAATGCGGCTTCGAGCCGGATAGCAAGTTCGGGGGTGAGGGCAACCTTTTCATTGGCGAGATCGGAAAGATGCTTCTGGCTTACGCCGAGGGCCTTAGCGACCTCACCCATTGGCTTGTGAACAGCTGGCAGCACGATCTCCCGCAAGATTTCGCCTGGATGACAGGGGCGAAGATCGGGATGGGGTTTGCTTCGCTTGGTAGTGGCTTTGGCCATCAGTGATAGTCCTCGAAATCCACATCGATGGCATCTTCATCGATCCATGCAAAGGTAATACGCCAATTCGCCCGTACCGTCACTGCGTAACGGCCACGCAGTTGGCCTTGCAGCGCGTGAAAATGAAGACCGGGCACGTTCATGTCTTCTGGTGTCGTCGCATCGTCAAGTAAGCGCAAAATGCGAATGATACGCTCGACGTCTTCCGGCGGCAGTTTCTTCGGATCGGCCCGTTCCCAAAATCGCTTCAACGCGCGGCTTCGGAACGAGCCGATCATCGATCAACTTTCTCCAATCAGCCCGCCTCACCCGATCTCGTAGCTGTAATTTTCGATCACGGTGTTGGCGAGCAGGTCCTTGCACATCTGCTCGACCAGGTCCTTGGCCTTGGCCGGGTCTTTTTCAACGAGGTCGACCTCGATGTATTTGCCCTGCCGGACGTCGCCAACGCCGGAAATCCCAAGCCCCTTGACGGCGCCTTCGATGGCTTTGCCCTGGGGATCGAGGACGCCGTTCTTGAGGGTAATTTTGATGCGGGCTTTCATTGGTAGATCCGGGAGTGGGGAGATAGGGAGTTGGGAGTTGGATGTCCGGGGCGCGGAAACTATTCGCTACTCCCTACTCCCCACTCCCTCACTTTCAATTCGGCTTACCGTTGACCGGGCCCGGCACCGTCGCCGAGCCAGGGTTGGACGCGACCAGCACGGGTCCGTGGCCCTTGGGCGGCCGGTTCTCGGTCAGGACGCCCAAGCGGCGGGCGACTTCCTGATAGGCCTCGAGGACGCCACCGAGATCGCGGCGGAAACGGTCCTTGTCGAGCTTGTCGCCAGACTGGATGTCCCACAGGCGGCAGCAGTCCGGGCTGATCTCGTCAGCCAAGATAATGCGCACGGTGTCGTTCTCGTAATGGCGGCCGAACTCGATCTTGAAGTCGACGAGGCGGATGCCGATACCGAGAAACAGGCCGACGAGGAAGTCGTTAATGCGCAGGGCCAGCTGCATGATCTCGTCGATTTCCTGAGGGGTGGCCCAGCCAAATGCCGTGACGTGCTCTTCCGAGACCATCGGGTCGTTGAGCTCGTCCTTCTTGTAATAGAACTCGACGATCGAGCGCGGCAGCTGCGAACCTTCCTCGAGGCCCAAACGGGTCGAGAGCGAGCCGGCGGCCACATTGCGCACGACGACTTCGAGCGGAATGATTTCCACTTCGCGGATCAACTGCTCGCGCATGTTGATGCGCTTGATGAAGTGCGTCGGCACGCCGATGTCGTTCAACTTCTGGAAGATGAACTCGGAGATGCGATTGTTGAGAACGCCCTTGCCCTCGATCAACGCATGCTTCTTGGCGTTGAAGGCGGTGGCATCATCCTTGAAATGCTGGATGAGCGTGCCGGGCTCGGGACCCTCGTAAAGCACCTTAGCCTTGCCTTCGTAAATGCGACGACGCTTGCTCATTCCTGGTCCCTTTAGGATCAACGCTTGGATCTCACTCATTGTCACTTGCTGTCTTATGGCGCTACGCTCGTCACGGACACTGACCCTTTGATTTTCCAACGTGTTTTTTACGCAGCGGGGGAAGTGACCGAGGCTTAGGCCGGTACGAAATCTGATAATCAGAATCTAGCGGATGCCCACCCAAGACACAATGCAGACCATGCGCCGCACGGGTGTCGAGGTAAAGGTTTCGCCAAGCCGTTGATTTGGTTGCCGGAGCGGGGTATCGCTGAGCTAAGATAACGTCCCAATCAAGCTGCCGACTGGCCCGAAAAGAGCCTTTGCAGATACATCTTAAGGTTGTGGACGGCCAAAGGGCAACTGGAGATCTTGCGCATGACCACATTCGACAATCGCGAAAAAGCCTTCGAGAACAAGTTCGCGCATGACCAGGATTTGAAGTTCAAAGCCGAAAGCCGCCGCAACAAGGTGCTCGCCGAGTGGGCGGGCGCGAAGCTTGGCCTAAGCGGTACGGCGCTCGAAGATTACGTCAAGGCCGTGCGGCGCGCCGATCTGACCGAGAAGGGCGACGACGATGTCTTCGCCAAAGTCAAAGCCGACCTCGCCGCCAAGGGCGCGAAAGTCGACGACGCCGAAATCCGCAAAGTCATGGGCGAAGCCCTCGCGAAGGCCGTGACCGACATCGAGAACGCGAAGGGGTGATTTGATCTCCGTCAAACCGCGCACCCGTCATTCCGGCGCGACTACTTTGCCGCATCGTCATTCCCGCGCCGCTCGCTGAAGGCGAGCGGAAACACGGCGGGAACCCAGGCAAGTTTGAGCAGGTGCGGTGGTTACGGCGCGACCAGTGTCGGATCAAACGGTCCACTATGAATTTCGCCTGTCGCGGGATTGAAGAGATTAGCCCAACCCGGGTTCATCTGCTCGATCAGACGCAATTTCCAGGCCCTATTCCATTTCTTGAGCTGTTTTTCACGGGTTATGGCCGCGTCCATAGTTTCGTGGAGTTCGTAATAAACCAGTTGGGTCACGCCGTATCTGCTCGAAAAGCCGGGAATGAGCTTTTGAACGTGCTGCGCCATCCGCCTGTATAGGTCACTGGTCACGCCAATGTAGAGCGTCCCATTAGGGCCAGACGCGAGAATGTAGACGCTTGGAATGATGCGCTTCATGGGCGTGATCCTAGAGTTCAGAATGCAAGCTGCTCCGCCCAAGCGACCTAAGCAACAGAATTCACGATCGTCTTTCCCGCGCCGCACGTTGCGCTTCGTCATTCCCGCGCCGCTCGCTAATGGCGAGCGGAAACACGGCGGGAACCCAGGCAATCGTCAACGCAAAGAACGCAGACGCTGTCTCGATATCCTGTACCAGTCATCATTGGGATGCTTGCCTGGGTTCCCGCCTGTCGTGCCTTCAGCACGATCGCTTCGCGACGCGGGACTGACGGGGTGGGTGCCCGCAAAACTTTCCGAACTGCAGCAGCCCACCTTCGGGCCAGGGGCCGTGGCCGGAGGCGACGTTGATGTAGCCTATGCAGCTCTCCGTTTGCGCGTGGCGGACGGATTTGCGGCTGACCTAGCCTTCGAAGTAGCGTTAGCGGGTTTTGTTGGCTTTGCGGCTTGGCGGGCCTTCCAAAGATCGTGCTGGCTCTGTAAGGCTAGCCAAAATTCGGCAGAAGAACCAATCACGGCTTCAAGCTTCAACGCCATCGGCGCGGTAACCGCGCTCTTTCCATTCAGAATATCATAGAGCATCTTGCGCGTGATGCCGAGCCGCTGAGCCAGCGCCGTCTTGCTCGAGTCTAATTCATCGACAGCCTCGGACAAAATCCGGCCCGGATGCGACATCGGGAAGTCAGGGTGCGGTTTCACGGGTGGCATGCGTGCCTCCTAATGGTAGTCCAAATAATCGACATCGATTGCGTCTGACCCAGTGTCGTCCCACGCGAACGTAATCCGCCAGTTCTTATTGATCTTGACGGCATAGCGGCCAGCCATATTGCCGGCGAGGCCGTGAAAGCCGTAGCCAGGAACATTCAAGTCGGACATAGATTTGGCGGCGTTGAGGGCGGCGAGCCGGTCTGTCACCTTTGTCAGGTGTTCCGGTCGTATGCCGCGCGCATCATTCTTTGTCCAGTATCGCTCCAATGCCTTCGAACTGAACGACTTGATCATGAAGAATGCCGCCAGAACTTTATCAACAGAGCGTATAGCAATACTAATCACATGTCAAGTGACGCTAAACAGAACATTTGGCCGCGCTAGTTTCCTTTGCGACATGAGTTGTGGTGTTTTCTTCACCCCAACTCCCGCAAAAACTTGCCGAACTGGAGGAGGCCTTCGGGCCAGGGACCGTGGCCGGAGGCGACGTTGATGTGGCTGGTCTCGCCGGCGTCCGTGATCGTCGCGCCCCATTGCCCGGCGAGTTTTTCAGCGCGGGCATAGCTACAATAGAGATCGTTGTTGCCAACGATGAGCTGTGCGGGGAATGGCAGTCTCATGTCCGGCATCCTCGCAAATCCGCCGTCGCCGTTTTGAGGCGGCCAGCGTTCGCCGCCGGTATCGGGCCAGAAGCGCGCGAATTCGACTTCGGCGGGCGCGACTAGAAAAGCCCCGATGACGCCCTTGGTCTTGAGCTTATCGGCCGCGTATACGACCGCCGGCACGCCGAGCGAGTGGGCGACGATAACCACGGGCTGGATGGCGCCGCCGGCAAACTTGGCGATGCAATCCCCCCAGACTTCAACGTGGGGGTTGTCCCAGTCGTCCTGAATAACCCGGCGCGCGGTCTTGAGAGAGCGCTCCCAGCGCGATTGCCAATGATCGGGGCCGCTATCCTGCCAGCCCGGCACGATCAGAATATCGACGTCGGAGGTTTTCATGGCCGCTCAAATAGCCGGTGCGGAGCACGGAGGGAAGTGGCGGGCAGCGATGTGGTGCAATACGTCGCTTATGGCCGGACGTAAGATTGGCGAAGGTCGTGCCTGCTCACGCCAGCCGCAGGCGGAACAGGATCTCGCTGCGATCGTCGCGAATCAATCCTTCGAGTTCGGCGACGCGCGCAAACCCATTCCGTTCATAAAAACGAATGGCGTCGCCGTTGAAATCCGACGCCGCCACCCACAGATTGCGCGCGCCCGATGCGATGGCCTCGCGCTCACACCAAGACAATAGCCGCCCCCCGATGCCGGCACTTTGAAACGCAGGGAGAAGGCCGAGGAACTGGATATAGGGCCCGCGCAGCCAATTCTGGCGCAGACCGAGCGCGCCGGCCAAATCGCCATCAGCAAGAATAGCGTAACGCGGTGCGCCAGCTTCCGCTGCTTCGAAGTAAGCCGTCAGCGCGCTGGCGGGGTAGGGATAGCGGGCCCAAGGATCGATGGCGGCAAAGCCCTCGCCAAGAATTCCGGCCTGCCGCTGATCAATGGCCACTAAGACCAGAGGTGCTGCGCCCAGTTTGCCGCCGGCAATTTCGATTGGGTCAGAACGGCCAGAGGGACGAACTTGCGCCGTCATGGCTTGCATCCTTGTTGCGGGCGCTATGTTTCTGCGGTCTCGCGGGCTCGATGCTGGTGCTCCACGGCAAGGCGTCGGGTACCTTGGTTTTGGGCTTCAAGGTGCCGATGAAATCATAGCGGTCCGTATCACCGGGATGACTGTCATAGCAGGTGTTGGCGATGACCGGTTTGCCGGCCGCCAGCAACTCTGAGATCGTCACGAATTGATAGCCGAGTGCTTTCAGCTTCGGGATCACTAGCGGCAGGGCGTCGGCAGTGTGCCAGCCGCGTCCGTTGGCGTGTGCGATGACGATCGAACCCGGTTTGACGCGGTGAAGGATCGTTTCAGCGATGGCCTTGGCATCCATGTGCGGATCGGGATCGCCGCTCGACAAATCCCACTGGATCGCCAACAGACCGGCGTCGTTGACGGCATCCATGGAAGCCTGACTGCAGGCGCCGAACGGAAAGCGAAACAGCGACAAGCGCGCGGGCACGGATTTGAGACCATCAGGCGCAGTCGCGGCACATTGCGTGGACGCCAGCCCAGCGCGAATGGATTGATAGGCGCGCTGCGGTCCTGCGATCTCGTCGGCCATCGCCCGACCATCCAGCTTGCGCAAATTGCGGTGTGCTTCGGCGTGATTGGCCAACTCGAACAGCGGATCGCTCATCAATTGCTGGGCACGCGCGACGTGCGAACGCAGCCACTTACCACCGGAGAACAGGGTCGCCTTGACGTTCTCTCGCCGCAAATAATCGAAGATTCGTCCTTCGTAGCCCGCGACCTCGCCGCGGTCCTCGCAAAGATCGAGCGTCAGCGCGATCAGTTTTTGACCCTTGGGCAGGTCGACACGGCGGATCGAGCCGCGCAGTTCGGCCGGGACCGGCGCAGCCGGCATGAGTGCGATGGGTTTTTCAGAACCGTCAAATCGACGATCGCCTTTGGTGGGCAAATTCTCTCCCGAGAGTGCAGAAAGCGCCTCAGGCGGAAAGCAGGCGTTCTGAAGCGCGCGGTCCGCGGCATGAGCGGACGGACCCACGAGCGCGGCCGCTGCAATCCATGTCGCCATGCTGGTAAATCGTCGCGCCGCCGAAATCATTACTTGCCCTTGAAAACCGGTTTGCGCTTGCCGAGAAATGCGCGCTGACCTTCGCTGTAATCTTCACTGTCGAAGCAGGCTTCAACAAGGCGGTCAAGGCTGGTCAAATCCGGCGCTTCTGGACGGCGCACAAGTTCGTCGATCGCCCGTTTGGCGGCTAGAACAGAAAGTGGTGCGTTGCCAGCGATTTCGAGAGCGAGGACGCGTGTGGCCGCTTCCAGTTCGCTTGCCGCAACAACTCTGTTGATAAGGCCCATCGCCAAAGCCTCGGCGCTTCGATAACGCTGGCCGGTGAACAGCATCTCTTTGGCGCGGGCTGGCGGAACGGCGGCAAGGATGGGACGGATCCAACGCGCGTTATAACCGATGCCCAGTTTAGCCGCCGGAATGGCATACTGTGAGGTGTCATCCGCCAATCGTAGGTCGCAAGCTAGCGCGATGGCCAAGCCGCCGCCGATGCAAAAGCCGTGGATCATCGCGATGGTTGGTTTTTGGCAGGTGCTCAAGGCGTTGAAGGCCGCATCGTTCAAGGCGTCGTAGTCTTGGGCCGCGGCACCGGTGCGGGCTTCACCAAATTCGGAAATATCGGCGCCGGCTGAGAACGCTTTCTCGCCCGCCCCCCTCACAATGATGACACGAACCGACGGGTCGGCGCTGGCCTTTGCCACGGCCTCGGGAAGCGCGCGCCACATCGCCGACGACATGGCATTGAGACGCGCACTATTATCCAGCGTGAGCCAAGCCAGCGGGCCGTCTTGGCTAGAGATGACGGCGGGCGGCGTCGGGTGATCAGTCGGCACAGGATGCTCCGTAACTTAGGCGAGGGGCGCATATAGGGGCGGATTGCGAGCTTCAGCAACTCGATTGCCAGGGTGCAAAGCCCGTTATCCGATGTTATATAATACTCGAGCGTTGCGGTTGACCCGGCCCAATGGCCCCGGTATTGCGAGCCCACGCTCCGGAACCGCCAACCTGCGACCGCTATCAGCGAGGACTGTCGTGCCCAAACGATTAACGGCCCAAGGCTCTGTGCCGCACAGTAACATCCAGGCGCTCGATCCGATTTGGGCGCAAGTGCGCCAGGAGGCGGCCGACGCGATGGCGCGCGAGGCGGCGCTTGGCAGCTTCATCTTCGCGACCATCCTCAGCCATAGTAAACTGGAGGAGGCGATCTGCCACCGCTTGGCGCAACGCCTCAATCACACCGACGTCGATGCTGGACTGATTGCGCAAACCTTCCAAACAACGCTCGAAACGTCGCCCGACATCGCGGCCACCATGCGTGCCGACCTCGCCGCCGTCTACGACCGCGATCCTGCCTGCACCCGCTATCTCGACCCCATCCTCTATTTCAAGGGTTTCCATGCCCTGGTCACGCACCGCTTCGCCCACGCGCTATGGAAGGCGGGCCGGCATGACTTCGCGCTTTATCTGCAAAGCCAATCCTCGCGCATGTTTGCGGTCGACATTCATCCGGCTGCCCGCTTTGGCAATGGCATCATGCTCGATCATGCGACCGGCTTCGTGGTCGGTGAAACCGCGGTCGTTGGCGACAATTGCTCGTTCTTGCATGCCGTCACACTCGGCGGCAGCGGCAAGGAGAGCGGCGATCGCCATCCCAAGATCGGCGACAACGTCTTGATCGGCGCAGGCGCCAAGATCCTCGGCAACATCAAAGTCGGCTGCTGCTCGCGGGTCGCGGCGGGATCGGTGGTGCTTGCCGACGTCCCTAAGAATGTCACCGTCGCCGGCGTCCCGGCCAGGGTCGTTGGCCCGGCCGGCTGTGCTGAACCGGCGCGCTTGATGACACAAACCTGGGTCGATGATTTCGGCGGACTTTGATCCGTCGACTTGCAGGAGTTAGAACCTTGAAAAAAGACGAACTCGCCCGCCTTCAAAGCTATCTCAAAAAAACCTTCGGAGCGGCGACGCTGGAAGTGCGCCCGCAGCCCAAGAAAGACGACATGGCCGAAGTCTTCATCAACGGCGAGTTCGTGGCCGCGCTCTACAAAGAGGTCGAGGACGGCGAAACCTCGTATCAGCTCCAAATGGCGATTCTGGACATGGACCTCGAAAGCGTCTGATCCGCGATGTCACTCTTCGAACTCGACGGCAAACGCGTCGCTTGTCCGCGAGAGGGCCGGTTCTGGGTTGCGCCCAATGCCGTCGTGCTTGGCAATGTTCAGCTCGATGAGGACGCCAGTGTCTGGTTTTCGGCGGTGCTGCGCGGCGATAACGAGCTGATCCACGTCGGCGCCCGCTGCAACATCCAAGACGGCTGTGTGCTGCACACGGACCCTGGCTTCCCGCTGACGATTGGACCCGATTGCACCATCGGCCACATGGTTATGCTGCACGGCTGCACAATCGGGCGCGGCAGCTTGATCGGGATCGGATCGATCATCTTGAATGGCGCTCGTATTGGAGAGGAATGCGTGATCGGCGCCAACACACTCATCCCCGAAGGCAAAGTCATTCCCGCCCGCTCGATGGTGATGGGCTCGCCTGGAAAAATCGTGCGCACGTTGAGCGACGATGAGGTCGCTCGCTTCAGCGGCGGCGCGGCGCGCTATGTCGCAAACTGGAAGCGCTTTTCGTCCGGCTTGAAGCCGCAAACCTGAACCCTATAAAAAGAACCGAGCCGGACGCGGGGGAGGCGTCCGGCTCGGGGAAACAGGCCCGGGATGGGGTCGGGGGGATGGCAGGGTGGTTCCCGGACCTGATGAGAATTCTTGGCCGTCCTAATTCGGGTTGGCCTGGACGCCAGCGATGGCGGCAGGAGAGGCGGCGTCGCTTGGATCGAGTGAAACCCAAACTTTCGGATCGATATAGGATTGGCGCATGACGTAGTGATAAGGCGTCTGCGCCCACAACTTTACGGCCTCGACTTTGTTATCGAGAACAAAATCGCCTTGCGAAGTGCGGGCGGTCAGAACCGCGTGGCCCTCGTTTTTTTCATCCCGCACGACCGTCATCAAAAGCGCGCTAGCCGGCCAGCCGCGCTCCATCAAGTTATGGCGCTTCAGGAGCGCAAAATCTTCGCAATCGCCGCGGGTGGTCGGCAGCGTCCAATATTCGGGGACGCTGTAGACTTCCATATCGGTCGCCGGCTCGATCTCTTGATTGACGGCGCGATTGACTTCGTCGAGCTCGCTCAGCTTTTCAGGCGTTGCATCGAAGCGTGCATCGTTGGAAGCGTGGCCCGCGCATTCGCCCGGCATAGCTTCGCAAAAACGAATAAATCCGTAGGGCGGTTGCGCATTGCCGAACACCCGCATAAACGCCGGTGATCGTGTCGCCGGATGCAACGCGGCAACTTCCTGGGCGCTGACCGCGCCTGCAAAACTCGTGATACCCCACAACGCAACTGCGCTGACGCAACTAAATTTCATGATACGCCCTCGTACACAGTCAACGATACTACACGACAGACTTAGATTTACCCTCAACGCGGCGCGCTGCATTTGAACCAAATAAGATTCAAACTTTAAGGTTCCGATTGGGGCGATATGGCGAGCGATTTGCGGCATTTCATTACTGAACTCAGGAACCAATGGAACTTCAGCCAAGACTGGTCTTCAAATCGTCCAGGCCATGGAGGTCCGTAAACTGAACGCCGATGCCCTTATCGTGGTGGCGGCGCACCACAGCCTTGAATTTGCCTGCGAATACCTCGGCTCCGATGGTCGGTCTGGCGGACGTTCCGAGCGACGCGCCGGTCAAGGAATAGTCGATCACGTCGACGTCGATGACGATGCCATCTTCCAGTTTTAGCTTGGTTTTCCGGCCCAACGCGCCAACCCGCTCGTGCTGGCGGCCCGCCGCTTCCGGCATGCTATCGCGATTGATCAGCCAGGTTATCTGCGCGGCGAGCTTTTCGCGCTTGTGAGTCGAGGTTTTGAATTGGACGGCGAAACCTTTTTCGAAGGTTCGCGTGATCACGCCCTCGAGTCCGCCGATATGATCGAAATAGGCCACGATGCGTTCGCCAGTTTCCGCGGCGGCATCCGACATAACGGATGCACCGCCAACCGAAATATCTTTGATCTGACATGGGTATTCATTGCGGTCGGCACGCATGAACCGCCCCGCCAATGTCAACTGGACGCGACGATGACGGCGCAGGTCCGCCACGATGCGCGGGTCCGAGAGCGTGCCAATGCGGCTAATATTTTGAGAATGCAACGACATAGCCGGTCCTCTAGCGAGACGGGCCAGGCTTCTGGCCGCCACCGGCGGGTTTGCACTCAACGATCAAAGTGCCGGTCCCGGATTATGGCGGGCAGGCACTTAAAGAAGGACTAACCGGTGCCCCATTTTTGTAATCAACCGGCGTGAAACGGGTTCCCGTGCCCAGCCAAGTTGCGCCGTCAGCCTTCGCCGTCGGGCTTGTTTAATCCACCGTCGTAGACCCGGAATTGACGGCCTTCGGAGCGCACGATGCGTGCGTTGCGCATGTGAGGCATGAACGGCGCTTGCCGGTGTGCGGCTTCAAGAACGGCCTGTGGCCGGCCATTCGGCCAAATCAACTCGTGGCGCACCAGACGCAATCCTGACAAGGGTTCGAGACCAAGCCAAGGGTAGTTTTGGTTCGCAACGAGGGCGCCCAGGAACCGATCGACCACGTCACGGGTATGGATCAGCGGCAACAGCAACATTTCTAGGCTTGCGATCTTACCGCTCTCGGTCGCGCTTTCAATCGTGAGCAGCCCGACGCCACCTTGCTGCGCCATGACCGCGACCTGGCGCTGTAATGCGACACGGTCTTCAGGCCCGAACAGATCGAAAATATTGCTGCCGCGGAACTCGGCTTTGAAGGCCTCGGAAATGCGCGTGCCAGCCAACCTGAAACGGCAGGTCGCGGCGTCGATGCGTTCGAGAATGAAGGTGTCTGGTAAAATCTGGGCAATCTGCGACGGTTCGATTTCAAAGCGCCTCGGCGCCATGCGATCGCCGCGCACCTCGTTCCAGTAGGCGTAGAGGTGTTGGCTGGTTATTTGTCTCATTTCCTCGAACCTTGGATCCGCTTGAGCGGGCCTTTTTGTCTCGCCATCGGAATGCGGCGTGTGCCAACCAGGGACAGTCGAAATTGAACGCTGCCTTGTTTGCTTGGGAATGAGCATCGTTCGTGCCAGGAACCCCAAAGGCTTAGAAAGGTTGCTGGGGGCATGCCCTATCGGTTAACAATGGCCCCGGCGCCCGTGATCGTCGCGGGACAGGAGCCCAAAGACCTTGAGCAAGCAGGAGCCGATTTTCAATGTGCCCGCAGCCGTCGCCGCCACCTTGGCGGTTCTGGTCGCGGTGCAGTTAGGATTAATGTCACGCGCCGAGGACGACAGAGATTGGTGGATCCTGGCCTTAGCGATGATTCCATCGCGCTATTCGGGACTGGCGGGTGGGCTGCCAGGCGGCACGCTTGCAAGCGTTACTTCGCCGTTCACCCATATGGCGGTGCACGCCGGCTGGACCCACTTGATCGTCAACAGCGCTTGGCTGTTGGCTTTCGGCTCGATCCTTTGCCGGCGTCTGGGTGGCTTAAGATATCTAGCCCTCGCTGTCGCGTCGGGACTTGCCGGCGCGCTGACGTTCGTGGCCTTTCACCCGGGTCTCGACGTCCCGATGATTGGCGCATCCGGAGCGGTTTCAGGGTTGATGGGCGGCACCATGCGGTTCTTTTTCAGCGCCATCAACAGCGGACGCATTTGGCAGCTGAGGGAAGAGCCGGGGCGCATTCCGCGTATGGATATCGCAACTGCGTTCTCAGACCGGCGATTTCTCACAACCACGATTTTCTTTGTAGCTCTCAATCTTCTGGCCATTTGGGGCTTCGGAAGCTTGGGGGCCGTTGGGACCATTGCGTGGGAAGCTCATCTGGGCGGATATTTTTTCGGAGTGTTCGCATTCGCACTCTTCGATATCGCACTGCAAACGTCTTCACCTCAGCCGACGAAAGTCGAATAAACTATTGCTATAAACATTTTTTGGCCTCAGCATTGAGGCTGCGGGTTGGCGCAGTTTTTGCGCCAAGTCGAAAATATTGCTGCCAAAAGGGAGGCATGAGCCTTGAACATCGGACAGATCCTGAAGGTCAAAGGCCGCAGCGTTTCCACCGCGCGTCAAGGCGATAACGTTCAGGAAATCGCCAATCGGCTATCCCAGCGCAAGATCGGCGCGATCGTGGTCGTCGGCGACAACGGTGTGGTCAGCGGTATCATCTCGGAACGCGATCTCATCCGCGTTATCGCTCAGCATGGTGCCAAGGCTTTGTCGATGCCGGCGTCGGACGTGATGACGCGCGAGGTCGTCACGTGCTCCGAGACGACACCGGTCGACGAAATCATGGAGATGATGACGACAGGCCGCTTCCGGCATGTTCCGGTCATCGATGATGGCGCGTTAGTCGGCATCATTTCGATCGGCGACGTCGTCAAACATCATGTCGCGGAAGTCGAACTCGAAGTCACCGCCATGCGCGGCTATTTGGCGACGGGCTGAGCCATCGGCTGTAGGCTTGCTGCCTGTGCATCGGGACGCAGTTTCACGACCTCGCCAAAGACCTGGCCAACGGGCACTTGTCCAGCAGGCAATGGGCGCTTGATGCCGCGCGCGTCAACTTCGCGAACGATGTCATCGATGTAGCGGGCGGCGCCGGAAGCACCGCGTTCGATCAAGTCATCGGCGCGGTGGAAATCGAACAATCCGATATCTTGCAGACGCGGCGAGATCAATGCATCCGGGGGATCGCCGGCAAGACGCGAGCGCGCAATGCGATCCTGCACGATATTGAAAGCGTCGACCATCACGGTCGAGATACCCGGCGCACCGTCACCACGTCCGAGCAGCTGACGCTGGAGCAAGCCACGCATGCCACGGGGCGAAGGCGGCACATCTTCGTACTCAGCTTCACTTTCGGCGTCGGCGTCGTAGTCTTGATCGAGCGACGGCATAATGGTGCCGCGTCCGACGACATCGAAATTCAGATTGACCGCGATGACGTACCGCGCGCCCAGCGCCCGGCAGACCGAAACCGGAATGGGATTGACCAAGGCGCCGTCGAACATCCAGCGGCCGTTGATCCGGACCGGCTTGAAGATACCGGGCAACGCGTACGAGGCGCGGACCGCATCGACAAGCTTACCGCGCGACAGCCAGTGCTCGTGGCCGGTCCCGATTTCGGTAGCGACGGCGGTAAACTTAGTTTCGAGATCTTCGATACGTTTGTCGCCCATGTGCTTGTCGAGGCGCGCGCACAGCCGTTGGCCACCGATCAAGCCGGTGCCGGCGAGATTGAAATCCAGCAGTCCAAAGATCCGCCTCGGCGTCAGTTCACGGGCAAATTCTTCGAGTTCGTTGAGATGCCCGGCCGCGTAACATCCGCCGACGACCGCGCCAATCGATGTACCAGCGATGATGTCGGGCTTGATACCAGCGGCATTGAGAGCCTTGAGGACACCAATATGTGCCCAGCCCCGTGCCGCGCCGCCGCCGAGTGCCAAGCCAATTTTTAATCCCGCCATGGCCGTGCTCCTGAGACTTTCATTGCGATGAACATGCCCGATAGGCCGTCCGCGCTGGGAAAGGTCTTCAAAACAAGTTTAATGAGACTAGCGGCTTACAATTAAGGTCCCGCTACCAAGAGGTAAGTACTTTATGAAACTAAGCAATGGCGAAGCCGGTTCCGGCCCTTACTTTGCGTCGAATGGGCCTACTGCGGTGCAATAAACTCGAGATGTGCCTCCGCCGTTCCGGTGCTCGCTACAACCCGGCGGTAAAAGCACGATACAGTGCCGGTGTGGCAGGCAACGCCCGCGCCCGAAACTGACGCCACCACCCAGAGCGCGTCTTGATCGCAATCGATGCGGATTTCGCGGACTTTGAGAATATTGCCGCTGTCTTCGCCCTTCTTCCAAAGCTTGGCGCGCGAGCGGCTCCAAAAATGCGCTTCGCCCGTTTCAAGCGTCAACTGCAACGCCGCAGCATTCATGTGCGCGAACATCAGCACGCCGCCCGATGTCGCATCGGTGACGATTGCGGAGATCAAACCGCTGGCATCGAAATTCGGCTGAAAATGGGTGCTGGCCTCGATTGCATTGAGGTTGCTGCGGGGCGCGAAGGGAGTAGACGGCGGGTTCGTCATCGCATTGGATCTCGTTCGGATTGAGCGTCAGTGTTGGCGTAGGTCGTTGCGGGAATCGTCAGACGCTGCGGTTTTTATGAGCCAGTTCTACAAACCTGTCGCGCAAGGATGCGTCAGTCTCAAATCGTCCCGTGAAGTGCGTGGTGATGGTTGCGACACCGGTTTGTCTGACGCCGCGCATCGCCATGCACTGATGTTCAGCGGTCATCATCACAGCCACGCCACTGGAAGCCAAGGCTTTGTCGATGGTCTTGGCGATTTCACAGGTCAGATTTTCCTGGGTCTGTAAGCGGCGCGCGAAGATCTCGACGACGCGGGCGATTTTCGACAAGCCGGCGATGCGCCCGTTGGGGATATACGCGACGTGGGCGTGGCCCGTGAAAGGCGCCACATGATGTTCGCAGTGGCTCTCAAAGCGGATACCCGAAAGCATCACCATGTCTCTGTATCCAGCCGTCTCCTCAAAGGGCGTTGCCAATTCGGCTTCGGCATCCTGACGGTAGCCAGAAAAATATTCGCCATAAGCCTCGGCAACGCGGCGAGGCGTCTCGCGCAGTGCCGGCCGGGCCGGATCGTCGCCAGCCCACGCCAGCAGCGTCCGAACCGCGTCTTCCGCCTCCTGGCGGCTTGGACGCCGGCGCGGCAGCGTTTCGATGGCGGGCAAAACGGGCACGGGCCCAATCGGTAGCTTTTTCATTCAGTCGACAAACCAGGACAAAGGGGCTTCATGATGTTGGGAAATCGCCTGTGTTGGACATGCCGACCAACATCTCGCAATGCCCAGTCGGTTATACTATATAGCCTTGACGGCGTATTTAGAAACCGCTCGCAAGCTCGTTAATGTCAAGGCCGTAAGCAGCCTTGCGTGCGGGCTTGGAAGGAACCGATCGTGGACCTCGACGAGATCTACAACACCCGCATTCTCGAACTTGCCGGCGCCATGACGCGTGGTCAGCGTCTCACTAGTCCCGATGCGACGGCAACAGCGCATTCCAAGTTGTGCGGCTCGACAGTGGCCATCGATCTCAAGATCAAAGACGGCCGCATTTGCGATTACGGCCAAACCGTCAAGGCTTGTCTGCTGGGGCAGGCCGCCGCATCCGTCATGGGCCGCGAGATTGTCGGCGCGACGCCAGCTGAATTGCACAAGGTTGCAGCCGAGATGCGCCGCATGCTGAAGGACAACGGACCGCCGCCGTCCGGGCGCTGGGCCGATCTCGGCGTCCTCGAACCGGTGCGCAATTACAAGCAGCGCATCACCTCGACGCTGCTCGTCTTCGACGCGGTTGAAAAGGCCCTCGCCGAGGTTGAGGCGAAGTCCATGATAAATGCAGGACAAAGACCATGACCAGGGAATTTACTGTCGTCATCGAGCGCGATAGCGAAGGCTACTTTGTAGCATCTGTCCCATCATTGCCGGGTTGTCACACGCAGGCGAAATCGCGGGATGAGTTAGACGTTCGCGTTCGTGAAGCCATCGCGCTCTGCCTGGAGATCCAGGGTGAGCCCGTGCAGCCGCTCGAACTAATCGGCGTCGAGCGGATCACGGTCGCCGCATGATCAAGTCGCCGGCGCTCAATGGAAAGGAATTGATACGCGTCTTGACCAAATTCGGTTTAGGCCGCGATCTAGGCAATCAGCGATCAAACATCGCGCTAGAGAATTGGTGAGGATGGAGTGCCTGATGAGGGACTGGCTGATATCATACCTCGCCAAAGCACTGCTCAAGGCCCCCGTCCACATCTACCGCTACACCTTCAAGCCGTTCGCGGGGAATCAGTGCCGGCATTGGCCGACGTGCTCGCAATATGCCCTCGATGCCATTGATCGCAACGGCGCCTGGCGCGGCTTGTGGCTGACGGCCTCGCGCATCGTTCGGTGCGGCCCCGGCGGCACCGATGGTGTCGATCCAGCGCCCGATATTCGCAGCCAGTCCCATCCGTTCGCGCCGTGGCGCTATGGCCGCTGGCGGTAACGACTCCGAGCGAAACTATTTTAAGCCGCGATTTCGGTCTCGACAACGAGAGCTTGATCCGCGATCCGGTCGGCTTCGAAGGCGGCGAGATCGGCCGCATGGCCCTGATAGACCACATCCTGGCCCATTTCGCTGATGGTCGTACACAGCGCCACGAAATTGTCGAAAGCCAGTTTCGAGACCAATTCAAAGGCCATCATTTCCCAGGCGTTGCCGGCCTGGTGCAGCTGGCCGGAGGTCAGCGTCTTGACGGTGATTTCGGGGCACGCATCGTTCTTCAAAAATTGCGTTAGCGCCGGCGCAATGGCGCCAGGAATTTCGATGGCGCCTCTCGGCCAGTTTTGGGCATACGCGGCGCGCTTGAACAGTGGCTCGGCGCCGAAATGCTCGTCGAGAATGGCTTGCAAGGCGGGATCGACCTTCGCCTGCACGTGGCAGCACGGGCGAACCTTGCCTTGGATGAGCAGCATCTTTTTTCGAATAATCAGTTTTGGTGCCGACATCGTTTCCCCCGGGTCTCCGGCCCGCACCATAACGCGATGTCGTTAACGGCTGCTGCCGTCAATACCGGCAATTGTAGGCATTCGCCCCGGAACCCGAACGCAAAGGCCGCGTTAACAAACGATTTACCAGCAGGAGAATGTCATGAGTACCTTTCAAACAACCGACGGCCAGAACATCTATTATGAGGATTGGGGCCGGGGTCAGCCCATTGTCTTCATTCATGGCTGGCCCCTATCCGGGGCGATGTGGGAATACCAGATGGTCGAGCTGACGGGGCGGGGCCATCGCTGCATCGCGTACGACCGGCGTGGTTTTGGCAACTCCGATAAACCTTATGACGGATATGCCTTCGACCGCCTGGGGCTGGACTTGGCGGAACTCTTGGAGCACCTCGATCTCAGCAACGTGACGCTGGTCGGATTTTCCATGGGCGGCGGCGAGGTCGTGGAATACCTGGCACGCCACAACCACAACGGCCGGGTAACAAAGGCTGTGTTGGCCTCGTCGGTGGTGCCCCTGCTGGTACAAACCGGCGATCATCCTGACGGCGTTGAACCGCACGTCTTCTATGGCATGATCGAAGATCTGCGCGACGACCGACCTGCGTTCCTGACAACTTTCGCCGAGACATTCTTTGGCGTCGGCGTCCTCACCTCGCCGATCAGCATGCCGATGCTGGCTGCTACCTGCGAGTTGGCGATGCGGGCCTCGCCCAAAGCCACGATCGAGTGCGTCACGACGTTTTCCTCGACCGACTTCCGGAAGGATCTGGCCACGATCAAGGTTCCCGTTCTCGTCATTCATGGTGACGCCGACAAAACAGTTCCGATCGAGATTACGGGTGAAAAAGCGGCAGCAGGCATCCCCGGCGCGATTTTCAAGCGCTATGGCGGTGCGCCCCATGGCTTGTTTTACACCGACCGCGATACCTTCAACGACGATATCGACGCTTTTCATTCCGGAAGAACTAAGTTGCGCGTCGCCGCCGAATAGCGGCGGAGCTTGACTCGTTAAACGGATAATCTAGAAGCGTTTCTCATTCTTACCTGCATTGGTAGGCAGCGATTGAGAAGGAGAAACGCGCATGTCCGACGTCACCATTACGTTCCCCGACGGCAAAACCAAACAAGTCGCCGCTGGCACCACCGGTCTCGAGATCGCCAAGGCCATCTCGCCGTCGCTCGCCAAGCGCACCGTTGCCATGCAACTCGACGGCGTCTTGAGCGATCTCGGCGATCCGATTTCCAACGACGCCAAAATCAATTTCGTGGCCCGCACCGATGCGGCCGCGCTCGAACTCATTCGCCACGACGCCGCCCACGTCATGGCCGAAGCCGTGCAGGCGCTGTGGCCTGGCACGCAAGTGACGATCGGCCCTGTCATCGACAACGGCTTCTTCTACGACTTCGCCAAGGCCGAGCCCTTCGTGCCCGACGACATGGCTAGAATCGAAAAAAAGATGCACGAGATCGTCGCCAAGAACGCCTCGTTCACTAAGCAGGTATGGTCGCGCGACAAGGCTAAGCAGGTCTTCCGCGCCAAAGGCGAGCTGTTTAAGATCGAACTGATCGACGCCATTGCGCCGGGCGAAGATCTCAAGATCTACAATCAGGGCGAATGGTTCGATCTCTGCCGCGGCCCGCATATGACCTCGACCGGACACATCGGCAAGGCCTTCAAGCTGCAACGGTTCGCGGGCGCCTATTGGCGCGGCGACAGCAACAATGCGCAGCTCCAACGCATCTACGGCACCGCTTGGGCGACCCAAGAGGAACTCGACGCTTACCTCAAGCAGATCGAGGAAGCGGAAAAGCGCGATCATAGGAAACTCGGAAGGGAAATGGATCTGTTCCACTTCCAGGAAGAGGCTCCGGGCTCGGTGTTCTGGCACGAAAAAGGCTGGACGTTGTTCCAAACCTTGATTTCCTACATGCGCCGCCAGCAGCAGAAGGCCGGCTATCAGGAAGTCAACACGCCCGACATGATGGAAAAGCATTTCTGGGAACTCTCCGGCCACTGGGAGAACTACGGCGAGAACATGTTTACGACCACGCTGCCCGACGAGCGCGTGTTCTGCTGCAAACCGATGAACTGCCCGGGGCACGTCCAAATTTACAAGCACGGACTTAAAAGTTACCGCGATCTGCCGCTCAAAATCGCCGAGTTCGGCAAGGTGCATCGCTATGAACCTTCGGGCGCTCTGCACGGCATGCTGCGGGTGCGCCACTTCACGCAGGACGACGCGCACATCTTCATCACCGAAAATCAGATCATGGAGGAATGCCTCAAGATCAACGATCTGATGCTGGAGATCTACAAGGACTTCGGCTTCGAGGATATTTTCATCAATCTATCGACCCGGCCGGAAAAGCGCGTCGGCGCCGATCATCTGTGGGACAAGGCGGAGAAGGCGCTCTCCGATGTTTTGGATGAAGTGAAGCGGCAATCGAACGGGCGCGTCAAAACCGCGTTGCAGCCGGGCGAGGGCGCGTTCTACGGACCGAAACTCGAATACGTCTTGAAGGACGCCATCGGCCGCGAATGGCAGTGCGGCACGACGCAAGTCGATTTCAATCTCGCCGGCCGCTTAGGCGCGTTCTACATCGACGAGCATTCGGAAAAGAAAACGCCGGTGATGATCCACCGCGCCATGTTCGGCTCGCTCGAACGCTTCACCGGAATTCTGATCGAGAACTACGCTGGGCATTTTCCGCTCTGGCTCGCGCCTTTGCAGGTGGTCGTCGCGACCATCACGTCCGAGGCTGATCCTTATGCCAACGAGGTCGCGGCAGCGCTCAAAGCCGCGGGCTTGCGCGTTGAAACCGATCTGCGCAACGAAAAGATCGGCTACAAGGTCCGCGAGCACTCCCTCGCAAAAGTCCCGCTCATCCTTGCCGTCGGCATGCGCGATGCGGAGGCACGGAATGTGAACGTGCGGCGCTTAGGTTCGCAAGAGCAGACCGTGATGTCCCTCGACGCCGCCGTCGCCGCCTTCAAATCCGAAGCCACGCCGCCGGGGTAGGGGGGTAAGCCGTTAAGTCAGCGCGTGGAAGGGTCTGAATTATGCGTCGGCGCACCAGTAGGAACTACCAGCTCGAATATGCCCAAGTTTATCCTGATTTCCCTATCAGAGCCGTCGGCGTCTTTTGTCTCCCCTTTCTCATCGCCGGGCTTCTTCTGCGCCGTCGGGGCGGGCTTCGGTGCCGTCTCACGTGGTTGAATGTTAGCGTTGGTGGCGATCAAGACCTCGCTCTTTGGGAGTACGCCGAAAGCTGCGTCCGTCACCCAGACACCAGATCCATCGCGAAAGCCTGTTGTTGGGCTAGTTATTCTAACCTGCATCTTCCTGTTCCGCCTGCTGGCGTCGCGCAAAATCACGTAGTCGGCTTCGAGTGTTGTTATAGATTGTTCCCAAACGGCAGCCCACCCGCGGCCGCATATTTTCCTGGAGCTAAGGCTCTTGGAAAAGTTTGCTTCTTTTTCATCGAACTTACCATCTCCGATTAGCGCATAGGCTTCACTGATCGATCGCGCATCGACACATTGCAATGGCCCGTTAGCATCACCCAATGCAGGCTTCGGCGCCTGAGAATTCGTAAGTTCTGGATCAACTTGCGGATTGGGCCGCAAGACAGCACCACCGCCGACTAAGGCTCCAACCAGAGTTAGAGCGCCGAAAACTTCTTTCCAAGGTTTGACCCAGTCTGCCACACGCGAGACCCACGCGTGCAAGGTTGCAAGGCAGGCGGCAACCTGCCCACAATTAGATTGCCTTTGTGGATCGCCTTTGTCGTCGCCACTTTGAAGTTTTGACATCTGCGCCGCCGAATCAGAAATGATTGCCGCGCGACGCACCGACCAACTGCAGCGATGCGACCGTATATCAACGCGAGTATTAGCAGTGTCAAGGAGTGAGCGCCAAAAACCGCAGAATCAATTGCGGCGAGAGACAGATTGGCAACGATATTGTTTCACTTGATCGTATCGGATTGGCCACGTTTGCTCTGATTCGCATTGAGTCATTCCCCTTACAAATTCGCGCCTCCTCGAACCGGGGGGCAATTCTCGGCAGTGAAGGCGGGAGAGTTTAGCGCGCCGTTCCATCCACACCCGCATTCCCGTGCGCGTCATGCGGGACGCATGCCTTCGGCATGATGCGGCATCCTTATGCCGCTTCGCAGACACGGGACCTATACCCGACGCGCTTTCTCAGCTTGTCATCCTAGGCCTCGTGCCTAGGATCCATCGTGCAGCAAGTGCCGAACTGTTTTGGGCAACTGGCAGGTCGCCGTCTCGAACTTTAGAAAATGTTGAACCATGGATCCTAGGCACGAGGCCTAGGATGACACCTGCGGATGCGGATAGTGGGTTGCGCAAACGTGAGGATCAGCGCTAGCTTCTGCCATCACAACAACCGGGCCATTTGGCCAACCGCCATGAAGAAAATCGTTACTACCGGCAAGCGCGTCCTTAGGGAGGACGGCTGGCACGATGACAACGGTCCCATTCCGCTGCATCCGGGCGAATGGGACCCGCCGATGACGTATGAGGAAATCGACATCGCCGCCCGTTCCGATCCCGACGCGCAGCCGCTGACGGATGCGAAGCTCTCCCGAATGCGACGCATCCCGTATGCCCGCCACGTCCGCATCAAACTCGGCCTCTCCCAAGACCAATTCGCCGAGCGCTTCGGCATTCCGATCGGCACGCTGCGCGATTGGGAACAGCATCGCTCAAAACCCGATCAAGCTGCCGAGAGCTATCTCAAAGTCATCGCCAAAAATCCCAAGGCCGTGATGAAGGCGCTGGGGTGAGGCGCGTGAGGGGGTGAGTGTTTCCCCTCTCTCCATAGTGGCGGAGTCACGCTTCGCGTGGACGGGAGAGGGTTGGGGTGACGGGGATATGTGTGAAACTCGACAACGACGTCGCCGCGTTCAAGGCCGATGCCAAGGCGCCGGGGTAGGGGTGAAGATGGTGTCTTCTGGAGGTCACAGTGCCAGTTTCTCATGATAAGTTGGTTGATGCTTGGATGAAGCAAAGCGAACTGTTGTGGCGAACAGTATACGCTACGCCTGCCGTGGCGATTGCAATTTTCGCAGGTTGGTATGTTACATCCAAGGATGGGAATGCGGGGGTTTCTCGATCGGTTCTGTTTACTGGAATTCTGATGATGCTAGTTCAGTGGATGATCGTCCATCGTATGGCTCGATACCTCAATCAGTTTCGACAAGCCGTGGGCGATGGTCTGCCGCGGGTAGAACAGGCTGAAATAGTTCTGTTATTCAGACGTTCCTTGGTGCTGCCGACAGGTTACCAATTGGCGATTTCAGTTCCAATTATTCTCAGTCTCATGTTTCTGGCGATGTTGCTGTTGTCACTCTTGTGAGACGCCGAGCTTCGTGTTTTGGAAACTCACCACACCCGCAGTCCCGTGCGCTTCATGCCGAAGGCGTGTCTTCGACACAACGCAGCATCCTTCATGCCGCGCCGCAGACACGGGACCTTTACCGGAAGGGCTGTCTCAACTTGTCATCCTAGGCCTTGTGCCTAGGATCCATTGTTCAACAATCTCAAACGTTCGGGATTACGACCTGCCGGACCTCCAGTACCGCTCACACGCGCGGCGCGATGGATCCGAGGCACAAGGCCTAGGATGACAGAATTTGGCGCGGCAATACTTTAGAAGTCCCCTTGCGGGATCGCTCAGCGATCGTGCGGAACGCACGACAGGCGGCCAGCCACGGCAAGGTCTGCGCGTGCAGTGGCGCGGCGAAGTAGATGTGTTGCCGTTTCCTTCGGCTCGGTCTGTCCGAGCCCGTTGAAGCTTGCCGTGGGTGGCCGGCTGTCCCGCGATGCGTCCGCATCGCCCCGGCCATGACGTTGCGGGGTGGCTAGATTGGAGGTAACGCCGCCAATCGCAGTAACCAGGCCATATGGCCACCCGCCATGTACGAGATCGTTACGACCGGCAGGCGGCCACTCACCACAACGGTCCCCAACCCAGGTGTCGGGTTGCTGCCGAGATGTTGCCGGGTCCTTCGCTTCGGGCCTTGAAACGCAGCAGGAAATCCCGCAGTCTCACCCCGAACTCGGGCTTTGCGACCTCATGCCGGAGGGGCAGACATGGAAATATCGACCGATATTTTTGCAGCGATCGCCGGTGCGGCAACCGGTTCGATTCTGACCGCGGCGGTGAGCTACGTAGTCCACCGGCAGAGCCTCGCGCACGAGCGGCGACTTGCCCGGCAAAAAGTCGACTGGGATTTTCTCGCAACAACGCTGCCGGTGCTCTCGAGGCTATTTTCCAGCACGACGCCGGACCGTATGGCGTCGGAGGATGACGTTTTCATGCTGACCGACGATGTCTACGCCTCGCTGCGCGAGGGAACATTCCGGGGTATTTTTACAGGCAGCTCACACACAGAGCCAATCTCGGGCAACGTCTCTACGTATACCGAAGCACTGAAAAAGTATGTGCGCCGCGAGATGTCGCGCGATGAACTGGAGCTTCACCGCAAGCGTGCCCTGGACGAGGTCAGCGTCCATTGGAAAAAGCTTCTGCCCCAAGCCGCCAACTAGAGCAATATCCGATCAGACGAGATCGCCCTCACGCCAAGCAACTCACACCGCCGAAACGTAGAACATCGCCATGATCACGCAAACCAGCGCGAACTGTGCCGCGACGCGAAACCGCATGAAGCCTTGGCTGCCGTCTTCGCTGCGCCCGGAAATCAAATTCCAGAGTCCCAGCATCAGCCCAACAGAGATCGCGCCGGCCAGCACGATCGCCGCATAGGGCGCGAAGGCCCGCAGAACTTCGGACGGGTGCTGAGACAGCACGGCGGAGAACTTGGCTTGCAGCCTGTCGAAGCCGTTGTAGATCGCGATCCCTGCGAACGCGGCGATGACTGCGGTCATGCTGTACGCCAAAACATAACGGACATGGTGTCCCGTCACGCCGCCGCGCGCGTCGTCGTCCGAGATGACGATGCCATGTGCTTCATCATGTGTTTGATCGAAATGAGTGGCCATGAATGTGTTCCTTCTCAAAAGGCCCACTTCTCTGGCGCGGATAGGTCTGCAATGAAATCCGACCGGTCCGGTCCAGCCGGACAAATCCCGGCACGCGCAATATACCACCGCGTTGCCCGCCAGGCGGCCATTTCATTTTCACGCTTTCGCGATCACTGTGCGGCGCAGCATGTCCGTCGCGCTATTCTCTCCACAATGTCATCGATCCGCCGGCAACCCACCACACCGGGTCGCTCGTACGAGGCGCGGAAATTGGGGTCGGTCGAGCCCTGTTTGTCGGTTGAGGTGGATGGCCGCTGCGGATCCGCTTGCGTTTCGCGAGCGGCGCGGCCATGACGTTAAGGGTCACTTAAACACCTGCCCCACCAACGCGCTCGCGGCGTCGTCCGATAGCTTGCGGGCAAGCTCCAAGTTCGGGCACGTGACCTTGATATCGATCAGCCTGTCGCCGCGGCCGACGAACTTAGTCACGAAGAACATGCCTTTGGCCGCCGCCTCCATGTGCACGCCCTCGAGACCGCCGATCTCACGCGCCGTCGCGCCCAAGAATTCCGAGCCGAGCCGCGCGGCATTGGCTTTGCCTGCCGCGTCAAGCGCCGCTAAAGAGAACTCCCCGGTTGCGAACGCGTCCTCGATCTTCTCTTCGCGGATGACGCCCTTGACGGCGACGCCTGTCGGCATCGGGCAGGACTGGACGCACATATAAAGCAGTTGCTCGCCGCTACGTCTGCGCAACCAATTGGGCTCAGCGAGGCCCTGGATCTCAAGCTTCGAAACGTCGAAGTAGGCCTTGAACTGCGCCCACGCCGGATTGGCCACCGTGAGGAAGACGAGAACGAGAACGGCAAGGCGCATGGGACCCTCCGCAAAAGCCCACTACGGATTAGGCCGCGACATGCGAGCGTAACTCCGGCGAGCAGGGCCCGCAATCCCTCCGCACCTGTCCGCAAACGCAAAACGCCGGCTCACGTGAACCGGCGTTTTTTGTGACCCTCTGCCACTATACCAAGACTACCACAAACCAGCGTTGCGGTCCACAACAATCAGCCTTAACGACGCCGGAAAATCGAGAATTTCCGACCGCATGAATCGACGTTCAATGGCGCGGCAGGTCGGCCGCTAAGATCTCGGTTAATTCCTCGTCGATCTTTTGAGCGGCCT
The DNA here is from genome assembly GCA_031365865.1 of Hyphomicrobium sp. Taxonomy (GTDB): domain Bacteria; phylum Pseudomonadota; class Alphaproteobacteria; order Rhizobiales; family Hyphomicrobiaceae; genus Hyphomicrobium_B. Next base: position 49,804 of record JANLYX010000064.1, read on the forward strand.
TGCGCCAGTCGCCGCCGCCGTGGCCGTGGCCGTTGCGGCCCTCAATGGTCGTTTGCACGCGCGCGTAGCCGCGATTGATGCCCGTCACGACGTTGCGGGCGGGAAGCGCGCACAGCCTGGACGCCAATTCTTGCAGCTCGCCGAAAATGGCTTCGCGGCGAACCTCATGTGCGAGCGCGACGTTGCGAACTTCGCGCAGCATCTGATCGTCGACGGTGCGAATGCCATCGGCAAGCTCGCGCACGACTTCGAGTTCGCACTTTGAATTCTCCATGAGACGCTGAAGCATCTGTTCGATGTTTTCCGGCAAATCGGTCATATCAAATCCCCTCGTGGCCAATCCGCAAGCCACCAGCCTCGCGATTCGCGTGACCAAAAAAAGGTCTTGGGCGCGCGCGGCTTATGCTCGCGGATTGGCTATGCGATCGCGATGCGCGAAGCGCGCTGTTGCAGCGTTGGACGGCGCAAGTTAATCGTAAAGGACTCTTCGCTTGCAGACGAGGCCGCATCTCTGCGAAGACAGCGAGCACCTCAACAGCACACGCGATGAACTTCGAGTCATTCCAGGATTAAAACATTGAAAGCCTCGCCACCGCCCGTCACACAACTCGGCCAGCCAACGGCGCTGCCTCAAAGCCCCGATGAAGCGACGCTTGAGCGTGTCGCCAATCCCCATAGCGACACCCATTATGTGGCGCGCTTCACTCAGCCGGAATTTACGTCGCTGTGTCCGGTGACGGGGCAGCCGGACTTCGCCCATCTCGTCATCGATTATGTGCCCGATCAATGGCTGGTCGAAAGCAAGTCGCTGAAACTCTACCTGGCTTCGTTTCGCAATCACGGCGCCTTCCACGAGGACTGTACCGTCGCCATCGCTAAGCGCCTCGCCGCGTTGCTCAAGCCCCACTACTTGCGCATTGGCGGCTATTGGTATCCGCGCGGCGGCATCCCGATCGATGTGTTCTGGCAAACCGGCACGCTGCCCGGCGATGTCTGGCTGCCCGATCAGGGCGTCGCACCGTATCGAGGACGCGGATAATTCAGGCGCTTTCGGGCAGCGGAATGAAGTCGTCTGCGTCACCGGGTACGATGTCGAAACGGCGTTGCCGCCATTCTTCCTTCGCCTCATCGATGCGCTCCTTGGAACTCGACACGAAATTCCACCAGATGTGGCGAGCCCCGTCCATCGGTTCGCCGCCAAGTACAATAAGGCGGGCGTTGCTCTCAGCGAGAATGGAAATGCGGTCGCCCGGTTTGAAGATCAGCATCTGGCTTCCTTCAAAAGATTGCCCGGCAATATCGATGCGCCCCGACGCCAGATAGACGGCGCGCTCCTCATGCGTGGGATCGAGCGGCAAAATAGCGCCCGGCGCCAACACCGCCTCCGCATAGAAGCAGTCATGCGGAAAGATTGCAGGCGAGGTTTCACCGTACAACGAACCGATGACGAGGCGGACGCGTTTGCCGCCGTCCTCGATGCGCGGCAGTTGCGCGGCATCGAAATGCGCGAACGCAGGCTCGTCTTCTTCATGCGCTTTGGGCAGCGCCATCCAAGATTGAATGCCAAATATTTGCTGGCCCGACTGGCGAAGGTTAGCTGCTGTGCGCTCCGAATGGACAATACCGCGGCCCGCGGTCATCAGATTGACGGCGCCGGGACTGATGGCGACCTCGGAACCCAAACTGTCGCGGTGAAAAATTTGCCCCTCGAACAAGTAGGTGACGGTGGCAAGTCCGATATGAGGATGCGGGCGAACGTCGATGCCCTGGCCGGCGATAAATTGTGCTGGCCCCATCTGATCGAAGAAAATAAACGGGCCAATCATTTGCCGGCGCGGCGAGGGCAGGGCGCGGCGAACTTCGAAGCCGCCAAGATCCCGGGCCCGCGGCACGATGATATCTGCGATGGCATCGCAAGATTTCTTATCGCCGGCGATGGGATCGTTGTCGTTCAACCAGCTCATGATCATCAATGTCCCGAACTTGACCGCGTGTTCTTGAGCTGGGGATGGCCGTCGGGTCGCGCAAGATCGCCGGCAATGTTCAAGGCTGAAACCGCGTCACATATTCGCAACTGTGACGCGGATTGGCCAAACCGCCCCGGAATAAGCACAATGTCCGGCAATCAGTGCCCGATCCGGTAGCCCGCGACGGGACGCAACGGATCAAACCGTTGGCTAAACTCGACGCGGGGATGGCCCGCCTATAACGCGACCCGACAACAACCTGGGAGTTTGGAATGAAGTCGTTGACCGCCGCCGGCCTCGCACTGGCCCTTACCGCTTTGTCCGCCGTCAGCACGCCAGTTTGGGCGCTCGATGCCAAATATGAGGGCGCCATCAAGGTCTTTGAGGCAACCTCCAACGATGCGGCCAAGATGAAGATCTATTGCACCATGAACAAGCTGATGGCGGACGTCGGCGATGACGAGAAAAAAGCCGAAGCCGCCGAAGCGCAATTTAACGGCTTTTTGAAAGACTTAGGTCCGGAGTTCGAGACCGCTTGGAGTGCTGGCGAAGGGCTCGATCCCGAATCCGCCGAGGGCAAAGCCGTAAACGACGCCCTCGACAAACTCGACGGCAAGTGCCCCAAACCCTGATCTGCGTACCTCTCCCAATAAACGAGGCCGATTGTTGCAAACGGCAGCGTCCCTATTCCGGTCGCCGGGACGTTGCACGCGAATTATTCCGCACTGTTACTTATCTGCCGATGTAATTTAATGCGAGATCGGATAGCTTTGCCAGGCGGCGGGTAGGCCGCGTTCAACTCTACTTGAGCTGGTTGAGCTGGGGAGTTTTTCGTATGCGTAAATTATTGCTCGCGGCCGCTTGCCTTATGGCATTCGCCTGCATGTCGCCAAGTGCCCACGCGGCGCCAGGCGGCGGACTTCTTCAAATTGCCAAAACCACCGAAAGCAGCGCTGTCGTTCAGGTTCACAGCGGCTGGCGTGCCTGTCACTGGGTTCGTGGACGTTTGTGGCGCGATACGTGGCCCTACAGCACCCCGTGCTATCGTCCGCGCCACGGCTGCCACCACCGCCATCACTGGCGCCATCATTGCCATTGCTGGTGGTCGCATCACTAAGCGACCAGCTTTTGTTTCTCGCACGTTCTGATATCGGTTGGCCGCGTGACACGCGGCCAACGGTGCGAACTTGCGCTGACTGGCCGTGCTCGACACGGCCATCCAGTCCTCTTTGGGTATTTCTAATGTGGGCACTGGATGGCCGGATCAAGTCCGGCCATGGAGCATTGTGTGGCGATCCAACGTCACCCGGAAGACCTTTAGTTCGAGAGCAATCGCCGCCGCTGCATGGCTTGCGGCGCGAGGCAGCGGTGTGTCGTGACGTTAAAAACGTCCAGCCGCTTGCCAAACCAGTTCAAGCGATGACGCTGGACGATATCGTACAGCCAATCGCCGAGGGAGCGTGGGATCACACACCCCACCATCGCAAGCGCGCGCCAGGGTTGCGGCAAGGTGCGGGCTGCGGCAAGGACACCCGCCCATTTGGTATGCGCAACGCCTTCGCTCAACACCAGGAACGTATCGAAGGCCGCGGCGTCCAGGCCAAAGTGGCGATACAGCGCTTGCGGGATAGGCTCTTGGATGGCCGCGAAGCGGCAGCAGCCATCGGGATCGCGCGCCAGCATCCATTGCACGCCGCCCGCGCACAACACACACAAGCCGTCGAAAATGATCAGCGGTGGCGTATCGTCAAAGGCCGGAACGGCGGCGTCGTCGCGGTAGCTATAGGGCTTGGCGGACATAGTGGACGGCATCGTGCAAGTCTAGCAGAGCCAGGGCGCCTTTCATGGCTTTCGGTCGCGGCATTCGGCAGCAGAGCTTCCAAAGGCCCGCTCTCATCCGCGCCAGACTCGCGCTAACATACCGGTTCATCCGCGCAACACTGTCCTTCGAAAGGTCTGCCATGCTCTCTTCGCCGCGTGCTGTCCTCATGGCCGTGTTGATGGCGCTCTGCCCGGTGCCGGCCGGCGCCGAAGAACCTGAAATCGATTGCGCCGCGGCATCCGCTACGAGCGAGCTGAATTCCTGCGCCGAGAAAGCGCTGGAAAAGGCCGACGGCGAACTCAACGTTGCCTACCAAAAGGTTGTCGCTTTCATCGCCAAAAACGGCGGCGACAAGCCCTACGATTCCAAAAGTTGGGAAGAGGCGTTGCGCGCCAGCCAGCGGGCTTGGCTCGCGTACCGCGATGCCGACTGCAAGGGGCTTGTTCCGATGGCGTGGAGTGGCGGCTCCGCAACTTCCGGCGAAGTCCTCGGATGCATGACCGAGATGACGGCGGCGCGCACCAAAGAGCTCATCAGCCGCTATTTGGACGAGTGAGAGCGAGACCCGGATGGCGCTCGGGTGCCGACGCTCCGGACTTACTCCGCCGCCAAGCGGGCTTGCCGCGCGGGACCTGAGTAGATCACGCCCTCGTGGCAACTGTCGCGATTGACGTGGACCTCGGTGAGGCCCGGCACGCGATTTTGAAGACGGGTCCAAATCCACATCGCGATCCGTTCCAGTGTCGGCGGGCTGAGGCCCTCGACGTCGTTCAGCAGCCGGTGATCGAGGGCGTCTCGCGTGTCCGCCAGCGCCGCCGTCAGCTCATCGAAATGGAAGACGTAGCCGGTCTCTGGATCGGGCTCGCCATCGATGACGACGCGGGCGCGGAACGAATGGCCATGCACGCGCGCGTTGGCCGTGCCGGGCGCGGCTGACGGCAAAAAGTGGGCGGCCTCGAACTGGAAGTCCTTGTAAATACGCATATTCGCTCGTTTAAGGGATTTATCGCGGGTTGGCCAGGGCCTTGCCCGGGCCGCGGCGAGGTGCCTTAGCCGAGGTTCGTATCAGGCCGCCCGTGCCCCCGCGCCGCAGGGTTGGCGATAGCACAAGCGACCCGTCTTCGCGTGCGCGATGCGGCATCCTTATGACGCTTCGCAGACACGGGACCTTTGCCCGTTGCAGTTGGCCGCAAGTGCGATGTTTCAATCGCCGTGCGTGAGGTTGTTAGGTTACGGCCGAGTGCAACGCGGCCTAACCTTCGCTTTGCTAATTCCCGGCTGCGCGGGTCAACGAAACAGACCAGACACAAAGGTTACTACGCCAAAAATCGCACCCAAAAACAAAAGCGAATAACCGCCATATCTGTGCATAAGGCGATACCAAGCGATCTGCACAAGAAATGGCTTGCGAATAGATTTCAACAGGCGCTCAAAGCCGACTGCGTCAGCCGCGTCGATTTTTGCAATTCTTTACATATCTCGAAAAATCCACACCGATCCCTCATTGTGCAATTGCAGGCGTGGACCCCGCCCGGCGTGCACGAGATTGACCCAACTGCCTTCGAAATTGGTGCAGTTGAAATTATGGTCATATCCGTGTCCCATCAACCGATCCAATCGCTCGAAGACAAGCTCGACTCGCTCTTCAATAGCCAAATTAACAGAGACTTTCAGCCCCCAAGCTTTCTGGGCACCCAACGCCTCAAGCATTTCTGAGTCCAGCCGTTCTTCACGTGGCAGCATGATACCCTTTCCCCAAACGTCGGCTGCACAATTCCCCCATCACGGCACCTTCGCCTTGATCGCTTTCGCGGTTTGCGCCGGCGCTGAACTCGTTTGCGAACCGGTTTGCGTGCTCGCAGGGCTACGCCCCAACTGGTCGCCTCCGGCAACGCCCGAAACACTGCCTCCGGCGACGTCCGCAACATCGCCGCCCGCTACAGCACTGCCGCCCGCTCCCTTCAACTCGAACGCGCCGGAGTTTTCGTTGACGCTGGCATCGAGCGCGCCGCCAATGGCGCCGAACAACACCGCCGTCCCGATGCTGCCTTCGCGCGGGGCAAGCTCCATCGCGTACTGCTGGCCGGCAACGGCCGTGAACTTGACGGAAAATTTGCCGGGATACGACCAGCACGAGGTCTCGATGACGGTCGCGCCCGCCGGCACGTCGAACAGCGCCTGACCTCCGTTGGCGATGTCGGCGACTTTCTCGCTGCCGCGCATGATGGTCGCCGGGCAGCCCGCGTAGACGATCGTGGACGAGCGCTGAATTTTGATGCGGGCCTTGCCCGGCGGCACCGGCGTCAACGCCAACGCCTGCATGTCCTTGCCGTCCGAACCGCAGCCAGCGAGCGCTATCATCACCAGCGCCGAGGCCGCGATTTTCATGGCGTGTAGCCGCGCGCGCAGTTCGGGCTTTGCCGTCAGCGCCAGCGCTAGAACTGTCGCGATCATCATCGCCGCTATTAAACCCAGAACCATATTAACCACCTTCAACCCAACCAGACTTTCCGACCCTTTGTGAGTATGCATCACCCACAAGCGACGGGGATAAGTTTTTGGACGGAGCAAATTCAAGGGCTTAGCAAAGGGGGAGGTTAATGGTGCGCGGCGCAATGCCCACCACACCCGCGTTCCCGGACGAAGCTGTGCGAAGCACGCGCAGATCCGGGATCACGTCCTATCGGTGGGACACGTGATCCCGGATCTGCGATGCGGATGACGCGCATCTCCGTCCGGGACAGCAGTGGCGAGGAATTACCGGATCCCGATCACCTTATGCGTCTGCACCGACAAGCGCCACGGCGGGTTGTTCAGGCAAAAATCAATGGCGGCTTTGGTGTTCTCGGCCTGCGCGGGCCCGTCCATGGGTTGTAAGAAAAAATGCTCGAAGTCGAGGTCGCGGACTTTGTCCGGCAAAAGCGCGGCCTGCGGATAGACGAGCTTCAACTCATCGCCGCGCGTTTGCAGCAACGGCGCGCCAGCCTTCGGCGACACGCACACCCAATCGATATCGTCGAGCACGGCCAAGGTGCCGTTGGTCTCGATGGCAATCGCGAAACCTTCCTCATGCAAGGCGTCGAGCAACGCCTGATCGACCTGCAACATCGGCTCGCCGCCGGTGAGAACGATCAGGCCCGGCCCCGCACTTGCGGTGCACTTGGCTTTTGCCGCGCGAGCGAGATCGAGCGCCGTTTCGAACTTGCCGCCGCCATCGCCATCGGAGCCGACAAATTGCGTATCGCAGAACTGGCAGATGGCCGCCGCGCGATCTTCCTCGCGGCCGGACCACAAGTTGCAGCCCGCGAACCGGCAGAACACCGCCGGCGTACCAGCATTCGCGCCTTCGCCTTGCAGCGTGTAGAAGATTTCTTTGACGTGGTACATGGATGAGGTTCTAGGGATTAGGTTTTAGGGGATAGGGAATCGGAGCCGTGCTGCCAATACCGAGACTTTTCCTATAACCTAAAACCTACAACCTAACACCTAACACCTGACCAAAGGCGGCGAATGAGCGCGCAACATCGCACCTACCGCTACTTCGACCTCGTCATGACGGCGTTCGTCGTGGTGCTGGTCTGTTCGAACTTGATTGGTCCCGCCAAGGCCGCGACAATCTCGTTGCCGCTGATAGGTCCCGTGAGCTATAGCGCGGGCGTGCTGTTTTTTCCGATCTCCTACATCTTCGGCGACGTCTTGACCGAGGTTTACGGCTATGCCCGCGCCCGGCGTGTGATCTGGGCTGGGTTCGCGGCGTTGATCTTTGCAGCGGTCATGGCGGCCGTGGTCGTGGCGTTACCGCCGGCGCCAACGTGGCCCAATCAGAAAATCTACGAGATCGCCTTTGGCAGCACGTGGTGGATCGCGGGCGCCTCGATGCTGGCGTACTTCTGCGGCGAGTTCGTAAACTCGTATGTCCTGGCGAAAATGAAAGTCGCGAGCGCGGGCCGCAATATGAGCTTGAGGTTCGTGGCATCAACCATCGCAGGCGAGGCTGTCGACAGTTCGCTCTTCTATCCGCTGGCGTTCTGGAATTCCGGCATCATGCCGAACAGTCTGGTTGGCGAATTGGTGATCGTGCAATTCGTCACCAAGGTTCTGGTCGAGATCCTTTTTCTGCCGGTGACGACGCGGGTGGTCACCGCCCTGAAGCGGGCCGAGAACGAAGACCACTTCGACCGCTCAACCGATTTCAATCCGTTCAAGATCGAAGCTTGAAATCGCCGGGATGACGGGTGCGTGTCTCAGAATTTATGGGGCCGCGGCGGTGGCAGTTTGGATGAGGCGGATCGAGGTTTTCTTCGCCACCAGTTCAATGGCGGTGCGAACGCCGGCGGGCTTCTCTGGGATCTTATCGCCATGCGGGAACAGCATAACCAGCAACGCAAACCCGATGGTGAAATTCACCATTTGGATGCGGAAGCTGGTTGTCATCTGCGTCACGGGGTGTCTCGCTTGTTGAGGTCTTCAAGTGTCTGTCGCGTTATCGGGGGTAAAAGGTTCAAACTGAAATATCGCTTGAGTATAGGTTTGATAGCCGCAGCCCGCAGACCCCGCAGTTCCGGGCGGAACAGGGGCCGGCTCCCTCTCCCTTGAGAGAGGGTTGGGGTGAGGGGGGCGTTACGGAGAGCTCGTTGAGCGGACGGGCCGTTTCTGCTACAATTCAACCATGTACATCCAAGCACCACAACGCATGACGGTGGACGAGTATCTGGTCTGGGCCGAGGGCCGGCCCGGGCGGTTCGAGCTTATCGACGGGGTGGTGCGGCCGATGTCTCCAGAAACAGTTGGGCATGCGAATGCAAAATTCGCTGCCGTTGTTGCGCTGAAAGCCGCAATCAAGCGGGCGGGTATTTCCTATTACGCGGTGCCCGACGGCGCGACTGTGCGCATAGCCAAGGATACAGCATTTGAGCCGGATGCTCTGGTCTATGCTGCCCCGAGAGTCGACGCCAAGGATGTCGAGATCGCAAATCCGGTCATTATTGTTGAAGTCGGATCTACATCAACTCACAAATACGATGCGGGCTTCAAGCTTCAGGGGTATACGAGCTTACCGAGCGTACAGCATGTTTTGCTGGTGAACATCGCCAAGCAGGTCATCATGCATCACCGGCGCGTTTCGGATAAGAGTTTTGAGGCAACAACAATTTCAGACGGCATCCTCCGCCTCGATCCGCCGGGACTTGAAATTCCCGTCGCGGATTTTTTCGCGGTGGATTGACAGAACTCAGTCTACCTTCTGCGCAGTCCGCCACTTGTCCCAGCCCTTCGCCCTCAACTCGCATGCCGGACACGTCCCGCAGCCGTAGCCCCAGGCGTGGCGCTTCGAGCGGTCGCCGAGATAGCAGGAGTGGGTATCCTCGATGATGAGATCGACAAGGGTCTGACCGCCGAGCTTTTCAGCCATCTCCCAGGTGCCGGACTTGTCGACGTACATCAACGGCGTCTCGATGGTGATGTCCTTGTCGAGGCCAAGCGACAGCGCACGCGCCAAAGTTTGCAAAGTATCGTTGCGGCAATCCGGGTAGCCCGAATAATCGGTTTCGCACATTCCGCCGACGAGCGTCGTTATTCCGCGCCGCCAGGCTAACGCCGCCGCATAGGTGAAGAACAAGAGATTGCGGCCGGGCACGAAGGTGTTTGGCAATCCCGCCGCACCAATGTGGATCGCGGTCTCGCGCGTCAACGAGGTTTCGCTGATGCGACCTAACGTCGGCAACTCAAGCACGTGATCCTCGCCGAGCTTTGAATCCCAACGGGGGAACTGCGCGCGGAGTTTATCCAGCATCACCGCACGCGTCTGAAGCTCAATCGCATGGCGCTGGCCATAGGCGAATCCGACGGTTTCGACGCGGTCATAGCGCCCCAGCGCATCGGCCAAGCACACGGCAGAATCCTGGCCGCCGGAAAAAAGCACGAGAGCAGAGGTGTTGGGCATCATTTTTTACTGGCGGTCCGTTGCTGCAATTTCGAGAGGAGTTGGCCCCAGGCGTCAATTCTCATGACGACCTTGCCGACCACGTTCTCGACCGGGATAAAGCCCATTTGGTCGGGCATCCGGCTATCTGTCGAATTGTCCCGGCTATCTCCTAGAACGAAAAGGTGACCGGCAGGCACGGTGACTTCGACGGTGTTCTTGTAGGGTCCCTTCAGTCCTGGGCCATTGAAGATTTTGTAGCTTGGCCCACCCGGCATGTGTTCGACGAAGCGGATCCCGACATGCGCGGTATCGTAAGGTTCGCGTTGCAGCACGTCGCCGTTGAGCACCAGGAAATCTTGCACCATTTGCACGCGGTCGCTAGCCACACCAACGACGCGTTTGATGAAGACCAGCTCCCTGTTCTTCGGGCCGCGAAAAACGACGACGTCGCCGCGATGGATGGGTGACGCCGGCCAGCGGCCTTCAATGGGGAGTGGCAACCATTCGAATGTCTCGCGGCTAAATCCGTAGGCCGCACGCGACACTAGGATCGTGCTGCCGGCCGGATACTCCGGCTCCATCGATGCAGATGGGATGGTGTACGGCCGATATATCACAGGCAAGCCAACGAGACCTGCCAGCGCCAACGGTAGGCCCAAAAATAGTCCCCAATACATCTCGCGGCGTTCCTCGCGCCGGGCGCTCGACAGCGGAGGCCGGATTGGCGGCGCCGGTTCATTGTCGCTGCACTCGCCAACCATGGAGCTCACGTCTCGCGAATGAGGAATTGCTGCCTTTGCCATTTCCCGCCATTGCCCCCGCCTGGCTGGGTAGTCACACCCCGCCCTGTGGGTCTTTGCGCCGTCGTCAATCAGGTCTACAACGCCGGTCTTACCTTTCACAGGGGTAACTACAAGCACGGCCCCTGCAACCCAATTCAAGGATCCGCCATGACCGCCATCGTCGATATTCTCGCCCGCGAAATCCTTGACAGCCGCGGTAATCCGACGGTCGAAGTCGATATCCTTTTGGAAGACGGCTCGGAAGGCCGCGCCGCCGTCCCTTCCGGCGCTTCAACCGGCGCGCACGAAGCCAACGAGCTGCGCGATGGCGACAAGGCCCGCTATCACGGTAAGGGCGTCCTCAAAGCCGTCGATGCGGTCAACGGCGAAATCTACGACGCGCTGTCGGGGCTCGATGCCGAAGATCAGCGCGGGCTCGACGCCGCCATGATCCAGCTCGACGGCACCAAGAACAAGAGCCGGCTCGGCGCTAACGCCATCCTCGGCGTCTCCCTCGCCGCCGCCAAAGCCGCCGCCGCCGCCAGCGGTCTGCCGCTCTATCGCTACATCGGCGGCGTCAATGCCCACATCCTCCCCGTTCCGATGATGAACATCATCAACGGTGGCGCTCATGCCGACAACCCGATCGACATCCAAGAATTCATGATCATGCCGGTCGCGGCGGAAACCGTCAGCGACGCCATTCGTATGGGCGCGGAAATTTTCCACACGCTCAAGAAGAATCTGAAGGACGCCGGGCTAAACACCAGCATCGGTGACGAGGGCGGATTTGCGCCGAACTTGAAGAGTGCGGATGAAGCCTTGAGCTTCATCATGAAGGCGATCGAAAAGGCCGGATACAAACCGGGACAGGACGTCATGCTGGCGCTCGATTGCGCCGCGACCGAGTACTACAAAAACGGCAAATACGAAATGGCGGGCGAGGGCAAGTCGCTCGACAGCGCCGCCAACGTCAAATACCTCGAAGGCTTGGTGTCGCGCTTTCCCATCATCTCCATCGAAGACGGCATGGGCGAGGACGACTGGGCCGGTTGGAAACTGTTGACCGACGCGCTCGGCAAAAAGTGTCAGCTCGTCGGTGACGATCTGTTCGTGACCAACACCGAGCGATTGGCGCAAGGCATCACCAAAGCCACCGCCAACTCGATCCTCGTCAAAGTCAACCAAATCGGCACGCTGACGGAAACGCTTGATGCCGTCTCGATGGCCCAGCGCGCCGGTTACACCGCCGTCATGTCGCACCGCTCGGGGGAAACCGAAGATTCCACCATCGCCGATCTCGCGGTCGCGACCAACTGCGGCCAGATCAAAACCGGCTCGCTGTCACGCTCCGACCGCCTCGCCAAGTACAATCAGCTGATCCGCATCGAAGGCGAACTCGGCGACATCGCCAAATACGCCGGCCGCAGTGTTTTGAGGGTCGCCTAAAATTTCGCGCCGCTGGGAATAAAATAGCGGCTGCGCGAGTCTCCCTCATTGAAGCCTCCTATCGGCTTCGATGAAAGGGAGTTCACAATGTCACATCACGGCGACGACGATCGTCCCGGCGGCATAGATCGCCGCCATGCGCTTGAATGCATGATCTGGGCAGGCACCGGCGTTCTATGGACGTTGTCCGGAGGCGTGCCGAAGTCGCTCGGTCTGCTGGGCGACGCCCAAGCCGCCGAAGCCGCCACCAAGGGCTTCACGTTCCTGCAGATTTCCGATAGCCACATCGGCTTCGACAAACCCGCTAATCCGCATGCCATCGATACGCTGAAAGAAGCCATCGACCGGGTCAAGGCGATCCCGAATAAGCCGGCCTTCATGCTGCACACCGGCGACATCACGCATCTTTCGAAACCGGCAGAGTTCGACAACGCCCAACAGCTTATCGGCAGCAGCGGGCTCGACGTGCACTACGTGCCGGGTGAGCACGATGTCGTCGATGAAGGCACCGGGAAAGCCTATCTCGAGCGCTACGGCAAAAACACCCAAGGGCGCGGCTGGTACTCGTTTGATCAGAGCGGCGTGCATTTCATCGGCCTCGTGAATGTCGCCAATCTCAAGGCCGGCGGGCTCGGCTTCATCGGCCCTGAGCAACTCGAGTGGCTTGAGAAGGACGTCAAAGACCTCTCGGCTTCGACGCCGATCGTCGTTTTCGCACACATCCCGTTGTGGTCGCTCTATCCGGCCTGGGGTTGGGGCACCGACGACGCCGCCCAAGCGCTGGGATATTTGAAGCGCTTTGGATCGGTCACCGTTCTCAACGGCCACATCCATCAGCTGATGCAGAAGGTCGAAGGCAACGTCACCTTCCACACCGCCCGCTCAACAGCGTTTCCGCAGCCCGCGCCCGGCGCCGCGCCGAACCCGGGGCCGATGCTTGTTCCGGCCGACAAGCTTCGCAGCGTCCTAGGCATCAGGTCGGTCACGTATACCCAAGGCAAGGAGGCGCTGGCAGTGACGGACACTGCGTTGGATGGCTCATGATGCGGCACGCTTTGTTCGCGACTCTGACGTTAGCTCTTTGTGTCGCGCCGGCGTTGGCAGAAGTCTCGAAAGAGGAGGTGAAAGTGAGTATCGACAACTTCACCTTCAATCCGGCAGTCCTGACGATCAAGGCCGGTACGTCCGTCATCTTTGAGAACGGCGACGACATTCCCCACTCCATCGTCGATCTCGAAGGCAAGTTTCACTCGATGGCGCTCGATACGGGAGAGAAGTTCACGTTTGTCTTCGACGCGGCGGGTGAGATCAATTATGCTTGCGGACTTCACCCGCACATGAAGGGCAAAATCATCGTGACGCCCTGACCGGTGGCCTCGACACAAGGACCGTGCATCGCGTGACCGATGAGCGTAAGCGGCAGTTGTTTGCGGTCAAGGTGCTTCCTCACCTCGACGACGCACTGTCGCTTGCGCGCTGGCTGACCGGCAATCCGAGCGACGCCGAGGACGTGGTGCAGGATGCCTGCATGCGGGCCTACGGCGCGGTCGAAACTCACCGTGACGGAAGTTCCCGCGCCTGGCTACTCGCAATCGTACGCAATGCGGCATTCACGTGGCTGGCCAAGAACCGCTCGAAAGATCTGATCATGACCGACGATATCGAAGTTTTTGAGCAGGCCGCCCGCGATTGTACAGAGACCCCAGCTGAAACGTCGCCTGAGGCCGCATTGATTGCCAAGACCGATGCCGCCCGGCTTCATCAGGCCATAGCCGCGCTACCATTGCCGTTTCGCGAGGTTCTCGTGCTGCGCGAGATCGAGGACTTCAGTTACGCTGAGATCGCCTCCGTCATGTCGGTGCCAACCGGCACGGTCATGTCGCGTCTGGCCCGCGCCCGGCGAATGCTGCTCGAGGCCATCGGCGAGGCCGCCCCATCTGCTGTCGCGCACAAGGAGGGTTCGGCATGAAAACCGTTGCGCGCATGCCGCCGCTAGACGACGAGATCCTGCTCAACGCTTATCTGGATGGCGAGCTGGATGATGCCGCCGCGTCAGCACTTGAAAATCGCTTACACGCCGAACCGGCGTTGAAGCTCATTTATGACCGGCTAGAGGCCTTACGCCGAGTGATTGCGGCCAACATCGCCAAAGACAGGGCAAGCGAAAACCTCCGCGCGAAGATCGCGGCCATCGCGGAGCCAAAGGCGCAGACATCACGGTCGAGACCGGCGCGTCTGTACGATTTTCGCCAGTTGGCCGCGTCGGTGCTTGTCGCCGCCGTGCTGGCTAGTTCCGCCACGACCTATATTTCCCGCTACGACAGACTTAGCGACACGACCGCGCTTATCGCGGCTCATCAGCACGCGCTCTTAGCGCTAAGTCCCGTCGAAGTTGTCTCGGAGGATCGCCACACCGTCAAACCGTGGTTCGACAATCACCTGGCGTTGAGCCCGCGCGTCATCGACCTTTCGAGCGCAGGCTTCACGCTCGTCGGCGGCCGCGCCGATGTCATTGCCGGTAAAGCGCTGCCGGTGATGGTCTACCGCATTCGCGGCCACATCATCGGTCTGGTCGCGACGCCGAAACCAGGGAGTGCCGACGACAGCCGCGACGTTGTCCGCGACCACCGCGACGGCTATCAAGTCCTGACCTGGCCGGGTCGCGATTTCGTCTATTCCGCCATCTCGGATGTTGCGGAGTCCGACCTGATGAATTTCGTGGCCCGCTGGCGGAGCGAGGCCAAAACCAATTGAGCCCAGACGAGATACACTCAATCTCGCTACAAAGCCGCCACACATTTTCGCCGCAACTTGGTCTTCCCGCCGCCACCGACTCAACTGGAAATGCTGTCTCTCACTAGGGGGGACAAACGATGCATCCAAACGCCGTCGTCATCAACGCGGGCACGCCCGAGCAGGTCGCCAACATTTGCCGACCGCCTCTTCACCGAAATCACCGTCGGTGGCGGGCAGGGGCTCAAGAAGCAATTTTCCGACCCCGAGAAATACAAAGCCAAATATCTTGAAGTTTACGCGGAGTGTTTGAGGGTGGTCAAAAACCCCGAGGCCGCGAAAGTGCATACGACCATCCCTCCGGCGCGCAAACAGCTCGAAACGGCGGCTTGAGCGCTCGAAGTTTTCAGCTCTTTACAAACACGGGATTAATCTCCCTTCATACCTTTCGATGCTAAATCGAACACTGTTTTACTCGCTCTTAAGCCGCCGCTGCCTATAACGGTGACGTTCTCCAACGTAGTCCCTCTCTGGAGATTGCCGCTGGTGCTGCGTGTTTCTGCACGTGAAAAGCCGTTTCGTCCTCGCCTTCGTCTCGGGCAGGTCCTGGTGTTGCTTGCCTGTCTGACTTCGACGGCGTACTTCGTGTTTCATGCTCTTCATGGCCGTCACGGCCTCGAGGCTCGCAATCAGCTGATCGAGAGGTCCAACCTGCTGGACTTCGAAATCAAGAGCCTCGAGGCCGTGAGGTCAAAGCTTGAACGCGACGTGGCGCTCCTGGCGCCAGAGCTTCCAAATCCAGACCTGGTCGAAGAAATCGCCCGCGATGTGCTGGGCTACGTTCACCCCAACGACCGGATCGTCGCGGATCGCTGAAAAGTGTGTCCGCGGGCTGCTATCCCTATTCGGCCATTCCCCGGCCATCCGCGACGGTCTATGGTGCGCCAAACGCGCGACCGGTCCTAAGATCACGCGCCAGCCGGACGTGCGAGGACATTACATGAGCAAGAACGACCCCATCGAACTCGAGATGCCGGATGGCGTCGGCGAGGCAGACCAAGCCATCGAGTTGATCCGCGCTTGGATTGCCGATGGCTCTCTCATGGTTTCACTCAATGCCGATGCGTTCGGCGAGCGGGTGGGCGATTGGGGCCGGTTGCTCGCTGAGATAGGTCATCACGTCGCCAAGGCGGCCGTGCTCGAGGGGCACATGGAACCGCACGAGGCGCTAACGGCCCTGAGCGAAGGCTTTGAACGGAATATCCGGGAGCCACAACCCGCCATGTCCGGCGCGGTCAAGCGGCGCATCAAGCACTGACTGGCGCCGCAACTTCTCGAATTTTAGCTTACAAGCGATAACGCTAGAGCCGCACCTGTCACCTCGTGGCACCACTGTCAAGCTGTCCACAGCTTACGTTGGGAAACGTTCACTTGATCGTGGATGACGGCCTTGCCGCGACTTGGCGAGGTCGTCCGCGCCTGACTAAAAGATAGCCAACAGTGTGGGCGTTCAATCTTTTGGTTCATCTAGTGAGGACAAACCATGACAGCTCGCACCCTAGCCTCGGCTGCGGCAATTCTATTTAGCGCTTTCGGCTTTGCCGGCTGCGCCAACGACGTGACCGGAGCGCTGACCACCCAAGCAGTGACACCGGCCAAAACAGCTGATGCAAAATCAGACCCGGCATGCGCAACTCTCGCAACCCAGATCGAGATGCTGCGCAAGGACACTGCGGTCGCCAACTTGGAAAAGGCTGCCGCCGGTAAGTCCAAGAGTGTCGATGTCAAGCGCGCGTCGCTCGCAAAGCAAGGTGAGCTCAATAAAGCCAATGCCGATTTCGTGGCCAAATGCGCGCCAGCCGCATCGAAGGCGCAAACGGCGCAAGCCGCGCCTGCTTCGGCTCAGCCCGCCACGGCCGCAGCTCAGGCCACCACGGCCGCGGCTCCTGTGGCAGACGCCAAGTCGGCGGCAGTATCCGCAGGCAAAGACGCGGCCAAAGATATGGCCAAGAAAACAATTGCGCCGTAATTCCAACGGCTGATTTGGGGCGGCGGGCTCTTGCTTGAAGGCGCGCCGCCTCAGCATTCATCATGGATTGTGCGTCGATGAGACACTTTGGTGCATGTCAGCGGCCTTTGACTGCGGCCACACTGCCACACCATCGCCACGAGGGGTTGCGAAGGCTTACGAGCTATGGTCTTAAACCCACTCAGTGGCGAGGCCAACGACGCCACCCGTCAACACTCAACGAATGGGCAACGAATGGGAATGCAGATGCGGGGTCTCATAGGTCTGTGCGCAACAGCGGCACTAGCCAGTCTGGTCAGCGGATGCGCCGGCGGTGCAAGTGGCGATCCGGGTGCGAAGTCGCTGCCGATGGGCCAATCGTGCCAGACGATTCGCGGCGAGCTCAATCGTCTCGATTCCAGGGGCGTGCCGGCCCTCGTTGAACGGTCGGGCAATGGCGGCAAACTCAATCCGGCCCAGCGCTCCGAAGTCGACCAATACAACAGCTTGCTCAATCAGTATTTGGGCGCACGCTGCCACGTCTGAGGCGTTACGGCCTGAGGCTCATCTTTAGGCCGGGCCTTTGGATTGCGGCTTCACTCGAGTCTACGCGCTCGATCTTATGGCATTGTCCTGCTAGGGTTAGATGTCAGCAAACCTTTGGGCCAAGCTTCGGGGAGATCCGCGCCATGGACGACAATCTCAAGAACCTGCTCATAATGGCCGTCATCGGCATCCTTGCCGGTTTCTTGGCGTCGTTACTCGTAGGCGGCAGCGGCGGTATTATTCGCTATCTCATCAGCGGCATTCTCGGCGCTTTCGTAGGCGGCTACCTGTTTCGGGCACTGGGCATCAATCTCGGCATTACCGACGCGTTGTTGTCTCAGATCGCCACCTCGACCATCGGTGCGGTCATCGTGTTGCTGATCGCGCAATTTATCGGCTAATCCCGAATTCAGCCGAGCAACAAAATGCCTTGGCCAGTTACTGGGCCAACGGCGCCTCGTGACTCGCTCAAGACTGTCGCCAAACCGGAGCGCGCAAATGGCCGATTTGCAACCCTATATGCCCTACATCGTCATGGCTGTGACCGGTCTCATCGCCGGCTGGTTGGCTGGCCTTCTGCTAGGCGGCGGCGGATTGTTCCGCAACCTGGTGGTGGGCGTTGCCGGCGCGCTTCTCGCGGGCGCGCTGAGTAATGCCGGCATTCTCAAGCTTCCCTTCACGACGGGGATTGGCTACGGCGACCAGATCGTGGCCTCGACCATCGGCGCGATTATCATCGTCGTTCTCGCCCGCATCCTCGGACGATAGTGTGCATGCATGCCGCAATTTGAAACGACGCGGCGTGTGCCCTACAGCGCGGCTGAGATGTACGCCATCGCCGCCGACGTCGAGCGCTATCCCGAATTTCTACCGCTCTGCACGGGTCTGAAAATTTTGAGCCGCAGCGCCGTGGCTGACGGGGAAGATCTGACCGCGATTATGAGCGTTGGCTACAAGGCCATCACCGAGAGTTTCACGACGCGGGTCCAGCTGCGCCCAACCGGAAAAGCCATCGACGCACGCTATCTCGATGGGCCGTTTTCGAGGTTGGAAAACCGCTGGCGCTTTCGCGAGTTGCCGGGCGGGCAGGGCTCGGAGGTGGATTTTTTCATCGACTATCAATTCCGCTCGCCAATGTTAGCGGTGCTGGCTGGCTCTGTCTTTGATCAAGCCTTCCGGAAGTTCTCGGAGGCTTTTGAGATGCGGGCGCGAAAGATTCACGGCGCCGGGACATCGACTAACGCTTAGCCGAGGCGTCACGCCACCACCGCTTTGGTCATTTGCAGCGCCGCGCTAACGCTCGCCATACGCACGCCGCCGCGGCCGATATCTCCAAAGCGGCATTCCTTGATCAATGGCTCCTGGCCAAGGCGCTGAACGGCAACGTAGACGAGGCCGACAGGTTTTTCGGCTGTGCCGCCGCCCGGACCCGCGACGCCCGTTACTGCGATCGCGACGTCGGCGTTGGAATGTTCAAGCGCGCCGACGGCCATTTCGCGGGCGACTTGGTCACTGACGGCGCCGTGCTGTGCGATGAGTTCGTCAGCAACGCCCAAGCAGTTGGATTTGGCCTCGTTCGAATAGGTGACGAAGCCGCAATCGACGACGTCGGACGAGCCGGAAAACTCCGTCAGCAAACTCGCAATCAAACCGCCGGTGCAACTCTCGGCGGTCACGATCTTCAAATTGGCCTTGCGGCAGTCGGCCAGAATCTCTGCCGCAGCGGCGATCAAGTCATCGGAAAACATCGTGCTCTCAGCCTTCGCTTCTAAAAAACTTCGGGGAGCGCTTGGGCAAAGCGCTCCCCGGCAAAGGTATCTAGAGAGAGGCGTGGATGCAAACAGCCTGGCTGATCAGGCTGCCGCTGGTCTAAATTAGGCTGCCGCCAACCTTTCGGCCTGCGTCAGCAGTCCATCGAGGATTTCGCGACTGCCGGAGCCCATCACCCCGACCGTCTTCTTCTGGGCATTGAGCCAAATCGGATAGGCATCCTTGAGTACGGCCTGACCTTTGGGCGTCAGATGCAAGCCGCGGCCACGCCGTCCGGCGGGCGGATCCATGATGATGTGGCCGAGAGCGAGAAGGCGTTTCAAGTTGCGCGAGAGTGTCGACTTCTCGATATCGAGGTCGTGACCGATCTCGACAGCAGTGATGCCATCGCGAGAGGCCAGCTGCGCCAGCAAAGTGTACTGGCTGCCGGTGATGCCGAGTGGGCGCAAGGCATCGTCGTAGACGCGCGTGACGATACGCGACAATTGGCGAACACGGGTTGCGAGACAGGTCTCGGACGTCGCTTCCGCGATGTCGGTGATGGCGGCATCGGCGGGCCGGTTGCGGTCGAGATTCTGGGGCATGATGGTCATGTCGGCTCCCGCGGAGGTCGTGGCAATACAACCACTTGGGGATTTGATGCCGCGATTCTGCCGGAGGGGTCAACGCGCCGAGCGTGTCATTGCTGCACCGAATTGAACGACTGCGATCTGCAACCTGTGCGCCGCTCACGGCGCCGCCTGCTTGTGCTCATCCCGCGCCGCCTCGAAGACTTCGTGGGCGGCGTCGGCATTGA